>JAWRKM010000092.1:0-75915 GCA_040306945.1 Anaerohalosphaeraceae bacterium | reverse complement strand
TTAACGGCAAACCAGAGCCAAATTTACGCTTATATTATGAGTCTGGTGGGTAACTGTGCCGATGCCGATGATGTCTTGCAGGAGACGACGGCGATGATGTGGGAAAAATTTGGGGAATTCAAGCCGGGGACTGATTTTATTTCGTGGGGTGGGGCTATTGCCTATTACAAAGTCCGGGAATTTCGCCGGAATCACCGGGAGAAATTTCATTTTGATGACGAGGTTCTTGATATTCTTTCACGTGATGCCAGGAATGAATTGCGGGATGCCAATACCTATCTGAGCAAGCTGCATGACTGTATGAAGAAGCTCAAGGCCAGTGATTATCAGTTGGTGCGATTACGGTATTATTCGGGGGCCAGCATCCATGAGATCTCGCGGCGTTTTAATAAAACAGCCAGGACGGTTTATTATCAGATTGCAAAAATCCACGGTTTGCTGATGCGGTGCATTGAACGGTCGGTTTCGTCGGAGGATCGGGTATGATGCAGGAGCCGGCCGGACAGATGCTGTATTTGATGCTGCGTCTTTTCGATGGCACGATAGAGCAGGGTGACTTTGAGACGCTCCATCGTTCGATCAAGGAGCGTCCCGAGGTTCGGAGCCTGTATTTCAGATACCTCAAAGTCTATCTGGCAATGAAACATGTGAGGTATCTGGATAAAACCGGGCAGTCGGACCTTGATTTGGAACACTTTCTGTCGGAACTGGGGGAGTATGAATCTCTGGCGCCTGCGGTTCCAGTGAAAGCCCCCCAAGCAGAGCCGGTCTGTCTGGCGAAGCTGCCGATTCAGGAAACGCCGTACCGATTTAATAAATATTCCTTTTATACAGCGCTGACAGCACTGGCGGCAACGGTTCTGTGTATTGCAACGATTTACTTCCTGCCGCCGCGGGTGATTCCCAATCCGGTGGCCAGAGTACTCGATGCGTCTGGTGCCCGATGGCAGCAGGCCAGGACCTCCAAGACGCAGTCGATTCTTTTTGAGGGGACTTTGACCCTCACCGAGGGGAGATTGGTATTTGCCATGTATGACGGAACAGAAGTGAATGTGTCTGCGCCGGCGGTGATGGAACTGGAACAGGTGGATCGGCTGTATTTGAAGCAGGGCCGACTGCGTGCGGCGGTGCCGCCGGCGGCAACGGGGTTTACGGTTCGTACACCGTCGGGATCCGTGGTGGATTTTGGGACCGATTTTTCGGTCACAGTCGATCGGACAGGCAAGGCCGAAGTTGAGGTTTTCAAGGGGATTGTGGAACTGCGGGACAGTACCAATCCGCTGCTCTATAAGACCACCCAGAAGCTGACGATGGGCCAAAAAGGCATCATTGCTCCGGATGGGATGATATCCTGGACGGAACCGGCTCAATACCAGAATAACGGTGAAATCCGTGTGCAGTGGCAGTGTCCGGAAGCTGTGGGATCCTGGCACGATCCCGCCTTCTGGAATAATGGATTGGTACGCGGGGCGGAGCTGGTTGCCGAGTTTCGGGCAGCTGATTCGCCTAAAACTGTGATAGTTGATGCTAAGACAGCGGGGGCCAATAAGATTATGGCCCGTCGGGGGGATGTAGGACTGCTAAGCCGCTATCCGGTTACGATCCAAATGGACGGTGGCCAGATTCAGCTTGAACAGCTATGGGTGGGACGCATGGGGCTTAAAGAGACGGCCGAAGGACGGTGGCTGATGTCGGATGGGGAGCTGGTCCTCAAGGGCAGGGATCGGACCATGCTGTTCATCGGAGACAAATGCAAAGGGTATATGGAAATCAACGGAGGCCGTGTGGAGGTGTTTGGCGCGGTCCGGGTCGGATGCAACGAAGGGACGGGCACCTTTACAGACAGCCACGGGACGCTTGTTGTCAATGGCGGGGAGGTTGCAATATACGGTATTCTGGAGGTGGCTGCCGCCGAAAGTGTGGGTATTGTTCGACTCAATGGCGGGCTGGTGCGAGCGTTCGATATCCGAATTGATCAAAAGGGGATGCTTGCGATTGCTGACGGGATTCTTGTTTTAGAGGGCAACAAAACAGAGCGTATTCATCAGATGCTGGATTCCGGCCTGATTGACAGTGAGGGTCGGGAAATCCTTGTTGACTATATGGCAGACGATACGCACGGATTTGGCCGTGATAAGACTGTGATTCGTGTCAGACCATAGGATATGCCAGGACCGGCCGAGTCCTCTGGGGATGTCAATGAACCGGTGAAGAGGAGCGGATGCAGATGTGTTGCAGGAACCTGGATAGAGGCCTGATGGCGAAAAAAACGGACGCATATGTTGAAAGGAGAGGTGTATGATGATACTTCGAATGGGAGGTTAGAGGCGAGGTCAAAAACGGCAGTTCTATGCAAGGCGTGCCCGGCGAGGGCGATGTTCATGTATTCACATTTATTTCAAGGAGTACTGATGATGAAGAAAATACTATCTTTATCGCTGTTGTTTTGTCTGGCTGTCTGTTCAACGGCAATGGCTGATCTGATCGACCCATTCAATGTCGCCCATGATTACCTGACAAGCGGGGTGGCCGGAACAGGCTGGAGCGGCATAATGAATGTCGGAAACGCGACGATTCTCAATGCGTCGATCACGGCAGCAGACAAGCTTCGCATGACCGGCGTTGGGGATTGGGGCGGCACGGGGGCTGGCGGTCCATTCCTGTATAAAGAGGTCACCGGAGACTTCATCGCTGAAACCAAAGCAGGGGCAGAGCACTTTGCCTGTGCCGGGCTGATGGTTCGTCTGGCGGATGTGGCGGCCGGCGGTGCGGGGGAAGATAACATGATTCTTGCTTACTGGCCCGTGGAGTTCTGGAATGTCGGCACCATTTTCTGGCCCACCGATAACGGTGCGCGTCCGGAATTCGATAATTCCGGCTACAATGGCGGCGTGATTCCGTCGTATCTGCGAGTGGAACGTCGAGGTGCCGATTTTTACTGGTCCCGCAGTTCCGACGGGGTAACCTGGCAGGCCTTGCCGTCTGCCAATCCGCGGGTGCGTCCGGATATGAACGTGGCGACGCTGCAGGTGGGGCTGATTCAGAATTTTGGAGGCTGGGCCGAGCAGGATGTTGACTATGAGTACTTTAAGCTGATTGAACAAGTGACTGCATTTTCCGGGACCAAAAAAGTGACTGAGGGAGGATCGGCAGTGACGATCACCGTCGATCTGCTTGGACCGGCCCCCACAGCACCGGTGGAGGTGGTTTTAACGGAGGTTACTGCGGGAGATCCCAACGATCTGCTGATCAACGGGTTGCAAAGTCCGGTAACGCTTACATTTCCCGCTGGCATCAACCAGAAGACCTTCACCCTTCAGGCGATTGATGATCTGCTGCAGGAAGGCCCTGAAAATGTCAAGATAACCGCCAGTGTGTTCAGCACCGATTCCAATTATGCAGGGCATCCGGGCGGGTCGATTGTTGTCAATGTCATCGATAACGAAGCGGGGCTGCTGGTGGATGATGGGGATGGCGTGATGGTTGACGAAAATGGCACCCTCAGCGACAGCATCAGCATTGTATTAAGCACAGAACCGACCGCGGATGTTACAGTCACGATTTCGACCGATGGTCAGACGAATGTGACCTCTCCACTGGTGTTCACTTCGGCCAACTGGAATACACCGCAAATTGCAATCGTCAAAGGTGTTGATGATGCGATTCTGGAAACCGATCCGCATACCGGCACACTGAGTTTTTCTGCCAGCAGCAGCGACCCGGCCTATCAGGGCGTTACGGCATTTGATGTCGTGGTGACGATCAAAGAAAATGATTGCGGGGCCTGGGGGTATTCGCGATACGATGCCAATCAGGATTGTGCTGTCAATCTAGGGGATATGGCACAGCTGGCCCTGCAATGGATGCAGTGCACGTTCCCGAATGCCGATGGGTGTGTGGATATGCGTTAACCGGTCCGGCAGCGTGAATCATTATGCAAGATGAGTGATGAACCTAATTATGGGAGAATGAAATTATGAAAAAGACAGTGATATGTATATATTTGCTGCTGGCGCTGTTTGGAGCAGGTGTCGCATCTGGAGCGGTTCTGATTGATTTGAGCGCGGCAAACCTGCCGGAAGGCCAGCTTGAAAGCTGGGCGAATACCGGCACCGCCGGCGGTGTTTTTCTGAGTGCTGACAGAGCAGGTGTCGATGACCCGAATGCGGTTGTGGAGATCGTGGCCGATCGCAAAGCCGTCAGCTTCCCCAGTGGTGCCTGGATGCAATCGGATATCCCGGCTCCGGCAGCATTGAGCGGCAGCGAACCCTGGTCAGTGCTGATCTGGGTGTATGCACCCTCGGCGACCAGCGAGGACTGCCTGTTTCAGTGGGGGGATCGCGGCGGCGGAACGGCTCATTTCAATTTCGGCACTCGTGCGCTGACCTTCTGGGATGATGTGTTTTATACCAATCCGCCGGCGACGAATGAGTGGGTGCACCTGGCGGCAACCTACGATGGCACCACTGTTCGGCTTTATGTCAATGGGATTGATGATACGGTTGCGGCTCGGGCATTGAATACCAATGCGGGCAATTATATGCGCATTGCCAGGGCGCTGCCGGACTTGTGGGGAACGCATCCGTTTAGCGGTTCGATTGCATCGATTCAGGTGCACGACACAACACTGACAAAACAGCAAATCCAGGCACTCGCAGGCCTGTTTGAGGCTGGTTCTCTTGGCCCGCAGGGATTATCGGTTCGTGAGGGTGGTGTTCCGATCAATATGACGCTGCAGATCAATGCCAATCCTTTGACCAATCAGGGGCCCAAGACAGATCTGGAGATTACCCTGAGTCTTGTCAGCAGTCGGGTGGATGTCAGACTGGGCACATCCGAGTTTGGTCAGCCATATGTGGTGACGGTTCCCGCTGCGTCCTACAATGTTCCCATCCGGATCCCTGTTGAAGCCGAGGATGATACGGTGATTGAAAGTCTCCATACGGTTCGGGTCAAAGCGGTTGTGACTGCCGGAGATGCGGATTATCTCGGCAAGACGCTGATTCCCATCAATGGTCTTGGTATTTCCGTAATGGACAACGACAATGCGGATTGTCCTATGCCCGGACTCAAGGATGGGGCGTATCGCGATGAATTTGATTGTCCACGCGATTATATGGCTACCGGTACCAGCAACTCCCTGTGGAGCGGCCTGCTGGATACCGCAGGCAACACCACCGATGCAACCGCATCGCTGACGACCAATGGGGTGCTGCGTCTGGCCTCGGCAAACGGCTACTGGGAAAGCAACAACAACAGCGGGCCATTCCTGTTTGTCAATGTGACCGGCGATTTCGAGGCGGAAACGTATGTGTCTGAATATGCCAACAGCATTGCCAGTCAGAGTGGTGTATTGCATAATGCCGGCGGTATTATGGTTCGGCTGGGTGATGTGGCAGCCGGGGGTGCAGGTGAGGACAACATCCAGGCCACGTATTTCCCCATCTGGGGTGTCGGTAATATTTTGTGGTATAATAACAATGGGACGCGTACCGAAACCGATAATATGGGTACCGGCTGGGGTGGCGGACGTTATTTGAAGGTGGTACGCAAAGGTGCCAACTTCTACTGCTATTACAGCATAGATGGTGTGAACTGGCAGGCCTTCCCCTCCGCCAGCCCGGACAATCCGCTGGTCCGCCAGGACATGAATGTGCCGACACTGCAAGTCGGGCTGTATCAGTGTACCTTCAGCTCCGATCTTGGTTTTGTTGAATACGAGTATTTCTCTCTGAAGAAAGGCAGGGGAAATATCAGTGGGAATCTGTATCTGACCGAAAGTGAAGGTGACAGCGGTACCGTTCAGTTCCAATTCGTTACGCAGGATATTCCCGCTCCGGCGGCAGATATCCAGGTGACCCTGACTGCGATTCCGGCTGCGGGAGCAGACCCGAATTCAGAACCGAATGACATCCGAATCGGCAATGCGTCAGCGGGTCAGCCATACACGTTTGTGATTCCTGCTGCTCAGTATGCTCAGCCGCAGCCGATTCAGGTTACAGCGGTTGTGGATGCCATTCGTGAAGCAGACCAGCAATTGACTTTGGCTGCCCAGGTGTCCAGTGCCGATCCCAACTGGAATGGATTGTTTATTAGCTCCGATGCCCTGATTACGCTCTTTGAAACGCCGGGAGTGTTTGTGGATATACAGGACGGGGTTGCAGTGAAAGAAGGCGGGGCCGCAGACGTCTTTACGGCTCGCCTGAAGATCAAACCGCAGGCCGCGGTCACGGTTGCGATTACAGATCAGTCCACGCCGGCTCAGGTTGTCGTCGATTCGACATCGCTGGTCTTTAATGAAACCAACTGGAAAACGCCACAAGTGGTGTCTGTTGCAGCTGTGGATGACGGCACTCTGGAAAACGATCCTCATACCACGGTTCTGAATCTCAAAGCGACCAACGGCAAGGAATATGATGAACTCGCTCCAGTATCCGTCAATGTTACAATCCTTGAAAATGATTGCGGTGCCTGGGGATATCTTTGGGCCGATTTTGATCAGGATTGTGACGTGGATATCACAGACTTGAGCCAAATGGCAGCCGACTGGCTCGATTGCACCCGACCGTATAGTCCAGGCTGTGTTGATTTACGATAACTTCTTATCAGAATGGATGTTATGTGGGCCGGGAGACCGCTCTCCCGGCCTTTTTTGTTGCCGCCAAAGCCAAAGAGAGAAAAACACTATGTTCAACAATCCCAGTTAATGTGGGCAATCTAATGGGGCTTAGATTGTGTCGCGTCGCATATTTAAATTTTTTTCTATTATTCGTGTCAGTTTTTCGTTTAATGTCTAATAAGTAGATGGACGTATTCTATAGGCAATCTCGGTCTGGATGAACATGACCTCAATGGCCGTAATCGAAGTAATTATCGACACTGTCACGGAACCATCAAAACCAGATGGAGCAGAGTTGTGATTTTGCTCATGAATATGGTTTAAAATTTGCCCTGACTATGATAGAATACAAAGGAATTTCAAAGTCTGACGAGGTGATTTTGAAGTGAACCGAAAAGAGCTAAAAAGTGAGCAATTCTTCCGGCTCTATAATGCCGCTCAGAAGCGGATTTACGCATACCTTTTGATGCTTGTCCATAATCACAGTGATGCTGATGACCTGTTGCAGGAAACGGCCAGCATTCTCTGGGAGCAATTTGACCAGTTTAACCAGCAGGGGAGTTTTGCAGCCTGGGCGATTGGGATTGCCAGAAATAAAGCTCTGGATTTCCTCAAATCCAAGCGAGGTTCCAGACCTTTATTTGACGATGAGTTCTATGGAGATATATCTAAATATGCCGAGGCTGAATCCGAGAATGCCGACAAACGGCTTACAGCCCTTCGGAATTGTATCCAAAAAATGTCGGAGCAAAACCGGTATTTGATTCATTTGCGATTTGATCAGGGTATTCCAGTAAAAAAACTATCCCAGGTATCCAGATATTCAGCCGATGCCATTTACAAAAAGATGTCTCGGATTTACAGTGTGCTTCATGATTGTATCAACCGTACGTTATTAGAGTGGGGGCAAATGTAATGCCGCAGGAACAGGTTGATATAAACGAACTGCTGCTGCGATTGCTGGATAATGATATCAGCGATGAGGGCTTGTGGACATTGAAGACCTGGATAAACTCAGGTCCCCAGGCGAAGCGCTATTATTGTGAATTTATGGCTGATTACAGTGCTCTTGCCCTCGCGGCAACGCTTCCCGAAACAACCGAGTGTGATTCCTGTTTAGATGACCAGATTTGGAGTCTGTTGTCTGAGGAAGAAAAGACCGCCCCGGCTATTGATATAGCGCCTATCAACGAAAAACCGAAAGCTCTCCTGGTGCAGAAAGTGGAACGGAGTCGGGCCGTTGGAACCCTCAATAAGACCGCGATATTCACGGCTTTGCTGTCCAGCATGGCTCTGTTTTTAATGATTGTCTGGGTTTATCTGGCTCCCCCGAAATCGTATGCGGTGGCAACGGTCTGGGATTCGATGGATGCCCAATGGTCATCGGACCAGCCGGTTCAATCCGGAACTCGCGTCCGTTCGCACTCCGGCCCTATTCGTCTGACTCATGGTATTGTCAAACTGATTACCGATGATCAAGTTGAAGTCCTGCTGGAAGCGCCCAGCGAATTCGAGTTTATCTCCAGCTCAGAGGTGGCTTTGAGCTTTGGGAAGCTGTTTGCCAGAGTATCTGAAAGAGGGTATGGTTTCTCGGTTACAACTCCTAATTCCAGGGTTGTGGATTTGGGGACGGAATTTGGTGTTGTTCGTGAAATTGACGGCAGTACTCAGGTGCATTTGTACAAAGGCATGGCCAATCTGTTTGCCGGAGAAAAACATCGGAATAAAACCTCACAGCTTCTATCTGAAGGTTCCGCCCGGCTGGTTGATTGGCGTGATTCGAGTGTACAAGCGATTCCATTAAAACAAGATCTTCTTGTGCGGAATATTGATTCCACTGCCGGGTTAATCTGGCGGGGACAGAAATCAATTCGTCTGGGAGATATCCTGCTTGGCGGCAATGGATTTGGAACAGCCGCACAGCGAACCGTTGAATTTGGTCCGGATCCCCGCGATGTGATTGCATGCGGGCCGGGGTTATATCGGCGAGGCCCCGGGAAACTGGTTCCTATACGGAATGTCCCCTGTGTCGACAGTATTTTTGTTCCCGGCAGTGAGTCCGGGCTGGTGGTTGTCAGCACCGAAGGGCATTGCTTCGCCGACTGTCCGAAAACCAGCGGCTTGTATTATTCCAACGTTGTCTGCCTGAAAGACTGGACATTTTATAGTCCGCTCCAGAAAACTTTCGAACAGACCCGAAAACACGATGCCGACTCAGAATTACTGTATCTGCACAGTAATATGGGTTTGACAATCGATTTGAATGCAGTCCGCAATCTTGTCCCGGGTCTTCGTATCCATTCCTTCACCGCGTTTGCCGGGGTGATTCGTATTGATGGTGGTTCCCCGGCATATTCTGAACTGGATGTGTGGGTTCTGGTGGATGGCCGGCTGCGGTCTTGTCGAAAGGCACTTCGGGCCGATCAGGGGTTTGATATCCAGGTCAATATCGCTGAGCAGGACCGCTTTTTGACGCTGATGGTGACGGATGGCGGGATTGTGTATAACAAATACTGGCCGGCCAACCATATGGACACCTGCGGTTTTGCTGAGCCTGCGTTTGGGCTGGTTTGGCCGTGATGATACAAGGTACCGAAAGAAAGATACATGGGATAGAATACTGCCAAACTCGGATGTGGAGTCGAATGAATGAAATGATATGAATAATTAAAGGATCAATAACAAAGATCGACGCGGAAAGGAGATATTTATGAAATCAAAACGAGGTTTTACATTAATTGAGTTGCTGGTCGTGATTGCAATTATTGCGGTACTGATGGCCATTATTGTGCCGGCCTTGAAAAATGCCAAGGAGCTGGCCTCTGGTTCGGTCTGCCTGGGTAATCAGAAAAATCTGGCTCTTGCCTGGATGAACTATTCGAGTGATTACGACAGCTATCTTGTTGGCGGATCCAACTACTATTCAGGTACGCGTGCGACGCCTTACCGCTGGGTGGAACCGCCTCTGATGAGTGACAAGGATAATCCCGAGACGACATCGCCCGCCCCCGAGGCTCAGTATTCCCTTCAAACAAGAAAGAACGGTATTCGTGCTGGAAAACTGTTTCCTTATACTGAGGATGAGGCGTTATATCATTGTCCCGGCGACAAAAATTTTACCAAGCCGGAGCCTGCGGCGGTGTATCGCAGTTATGCGATTACCGGCCTGATGAACGGCGAAGACTTCATTAGCCGTGCAGGTGGAATCCGTACGCCGATTACCCAATATCGAACGGCTTCCGTTCTTGGGAACAAAACACTCTATGTTGCCATTAAAATGTCGGATATTACGTCGCCAGGCAATAAACATGTTTTTGTTGAGGAAGATGTTTCCGCCAAGGGACAATATTTTAATTTGGGGGGATTTGTTTTGCTGAATCCCTGGTGGTGGGACTGGCCGGCTTATTTTCATAATGACAGCAGTACGATTGGTTTTGCTGACGGTCATGCCGAACGCCATCGCTGGCAAAATGTCAATACCCTCAAGCTGATGCGAGGCGAAATCACCTCCGATCCGGATGCGGCGAATAACCAGGATTTGAAATGGTTAATTGCTGGTTATATACCCAAGCGATGATAAGCCGGCATCAACAATTGTCTATAAATGGGTTTTGTGTCAATCCTGTTTGACGCCGGGAGACGGTTGCGAATATAGGATTGGCTGTCGATTGGTGTTTCAACACCTGGAACCAGAAGTAAGGTGGCAGGGAAATTGTTTTGCAACTGCGGGCAGGCGGGTTGACCGAACCTTTGGTTATATTCAGCGGGGCGGATTCTTCCGCGACAGGGCGGGGTGTCTTGTGTTGCGGTTATTGACAGGGTTAAGCAGCCTCTGCAACACCGTGGGGATACCGCTATCGCGGGAGGCTCAGAGCATTTGTCCATTTCCAAACCAGGTCATTTCAAGAAGAATTAGTATCATGTCCTCATTTCGAGACTTGCGGTGAAAGCCCCGTATCGGCAAACGGGGGGCAATACAACCGTCAAAGGTATTGGCGGGTTCGTAGATTTGAGTCCATAAAACATCCGATTAATATCTGAAAAGTACCCATTTCGTGAGTCCGAAACCGTTTTTTTTCCACTTTTTCTGGAAAATGGTGAAAATGATTCGATTTGGCGGTCTTTCCTCTATAATCGTGGCAGAAATAACAGATTTTAGAGCCAATGGACAATGAAAGTCGAAAAACAGGACAAATCTCAGCCGGACCGTTATGAGCAGTTTTTGAAGCTGTATTCCGTTAATCAAAAACGGATATTTGTGTTCATATTGGGTCTTGTGCCGATTCGGCAGGATGCCGAGGACCTGCTTCAGCAAACGATGATGGAGATGTGGAAGCAGTTTGATCATTTTGAGGCGGAGTCGAATTTTACGGCCTGGGGGATGGCCATTGCGCGATTTCGGGTTCTTAAATATCGTGAAAAGCAGCAGCGGGAAAAGGCTTTCTTTCTTAGTGATGAAGCTTTTCAAATGGTATTAAATGACTCCAGCCGGATGCCGAGTGATTCGGATTTCCGGTTGCCGGCACTGGAAGGATGCATCAAAAAACTCAACGAACGGGAGAGATATTTCCTGAGTCTGCGTTATGAAGATAATCTGACTTACCAGACCATTGCCCAAAAGGTGAACCGGTCTGTTGCGATGATTTATAAAACCATGACGGCCATTCATACCAACCTGCAGCGATGTATTCATCGAACCCTTTCGGTGTGGGATGCCCAATGAAATTCGACGACCGACACACTCAGTTTAATGAATTGCTGCTGCGTGCTCTGGAGGGGGATATTACCGAGCAGCAGGCTGCACGGCTGAATCGTCTGCTGGTGGAGGATGCCGAGGCGCGAGAGCAATATCTAGATTTCATGCGTTTGTATGGCGAATTGTCGCCGTATGGGGATGCGGGCTGTCTGTCGGGTACTCCGCAAGCCGGCCGGGAGCAGTCTGAAGATTACACGACACTTTTGCAATCGCTGGCCCGTGAGGAGAGCATCGCTCCGACCGTGTGTATTGCCCAGGCCAAAACGGATTCAAGTCAAGTACTCATCCAGCAGGTCAAACGCCAAAAGGTGGTTTACAAAATGAGTCGGTCTTCTGTGCTGACGCTATTTGCATCGGTTGCTGCGACGGTGCTGATTATCCTGTTTTTGCGGTTTATCCCGCAGAGTGTGGTCAAAGTGGCCACGCTAACCGACAGTATTGGTGCGGTCTTTTCGGACGGACACCCTGTGTCTGCAGGGAGTCGGCTGGCGAGCCGCTGCGAATCCTTCTGGCTCCAGAAGGGGATCATCAAAGTCGAGTTTGATTACGGTGCCGAGGTGATCATTGAGGCACCCGCCGAGTTTGTGCTGAATTCCGCCGATGATATAGCGCTGCGTTCCGGGCGATTATTTGCTCACGTGCCGACTCGTTCCCAGGGATTTAAGGTCGAAACGCCGATGGCAACGGTCATTGACCTGGGGACGGAATTTGCGATCAAGGTGGATTATGACGGGACCAGCGACGTGCATTTGTTCAAAGGCAAAGCCTCTTTGATTCCGGGGGCCAAAGGGCGAGCGGTCAGCAGCAGCCAGCTTTTGCAGGTGAACGAAGCCCGGCGAGTCAATCCTGCCGGACAGGTGATGCCGATTCCCTTTGAGAGCGGGGTATTTGTTCGCAGTATGGATTCCCGAACAGGACGGGTCTGGCGGGGCAGCGGACTTGACCTGGCGGATATCGTTGGCGGGGGCAGCGGGTTTGGCGGGGGTAATCCGCAGATGGTCATCGATCCCACGAATGGTCAATACATAGAGTATGTTCCACGCGGTGCTGCCATTCGTAAGGCGGAGTCTCCCTATTCGAAAGTGGATGATTTGAAGTATGTAGATGGCGTCTTTGTGCCGGATGGAGGTGAAGGGCCGATTGTGGTCAGTTCGGAAGGAACCTTGTTCCGAGAGTGCCCGGATACCTCAGGCAATGTGCGTAAAGACATTTCCGTCCTGAGCAATGTCTATGATTCCGAACGAGGTCGCCTGACGATTGGTACTACGGCATATGGCTACCCGGCGGGATTGCCAGCGATTGTGATGCACGCCAACGCCGGCATTACATTTGATCTGGATGCGATTCGAAATGATTTGATGGATTTGGAGATTGTTTCATTGGATGCACTTTGTGCGATAGCTCCCAATCCAACATTGAATCAGCCGGTTGCGTTAGAATCCATGGCCGGGCGGGCGGATTTCTGGATTGTGGTGGATGGCCAGGTGCGGAAAAGCCTGATTGCCATGCCTATCGATTCATCTGAAGCGATTCATATTCCGATACAGCCGCAAGACCGTTTTCTGACCATTATCACAACCGATCATAGGGTCGGTTCTGAAAAGGACCCCATCCATTCAGACCGCTGTTTCCTGGGCGTGCCAGTTTTGGGGGTTCAATCCAAAGCGTCAGCGAAGGAATAAACAATAAATCCATGTGGTTGAATGTAATCCAGTAATTTTAGTGGAGGCGATGATTATGAAACAAGGTGTAAGGTGGCTGATGATGGTATTGCTTGGGTTGTTGTCGCAGGCTCAGGCGGCATCCCTGATTTTCAACGGGGATTTTGAAGTGTGGACAGCTGGTATTCCCGACGGATGGAGCAAAGGCAGTCCTGTGACGCTGGCTCAATCGAATCTGCTGAACGGAACCTCGTCGGTGCGGCTGACATCCCTGAACAACAATCAGTCTTCAACGTATTTTTTCCGGCAGGGATTGCCCCCTATTTCCGCCTATTTTTATGTTACGTTTGATTTTGCCTTCGAGGATGCTCCAACGGGTCGTGATATCAATTTCAATTTGCAGAATAATACCTCCACCGCGACGTCGTCTGTGTTCAATCTCCGATATGAAGGAACGACTATCGCGATTTATAATGGAAGTGCCTGGGTCACTATTGATTCCACGGGACTTCTGACGGCCAGTCATTTTGACAGCGGAATGATCAATCCGTATCGGTTGACGATGGAAGGGATCTGGAAGGGAAATTATTCGCTGAAAATAGTTGACCTCAAAACGAACTCGGTTATTCTTGATAAGGCCGATTTAAGCTATTATCAGTCCTCTGCTGCCTCATTCAACGCGGTTAATTTTGATTTGAGCCGGGGAGCCAATCGCATTCTGGTTGATAACATCGGGGTGTATTCAAGCAATCCCTTTGCTCCGATTGTGGATGCGGGCCCCAACACAACTCTGGTTCTTCCACAGCATTCACGGCTGATGCAACCGGTGGTGACCAATACCGACACGCCGGCGGCCAATCTGATTGTCCAATGGACTCAGGTCAGTGGACCTGCGATCTCGTTTGGCACGGCTGCCGGCGAAACCCAACAGGACCTGAATGCTTGTGTGAACTTTATCGGCGGGCGAGGCGAGTATGTTCTGAAGGTTTCTGTTACAGATGCCCACCATTACACAGGCGAAGATACTGTGGCGATCCGGGTCAAGGATTCAGCGGTGGATGATGTGCTGCTGGGGCGATGGGGGTTTGACGATATGCCGCAGGCGACACTGGCTGCAGATATGCTGGACCCGTCGGCTGGCAATACCGTAGCTGACAATGGATATCTGGGGGGGCTGACTGATCCGAATTCAGTGCCGAGCTGGGTGGCTGGCTGGGTGGGCCATGGGGCACTGGAATTTCGCGGCAACGGAATCGTGGATGTCAATGATGTGACGACCCAGGATCCCAATATGTCGGGATTGCGGTGGGAAATGACCGCAGCAGGCTGGATTAAAGCCGATGTATTAACCGGAGGCTATCGTACATTAATTGGCAGAACGGCTCCATTTAACTGGGTTTTGCGTAAAACGGAAAATGCCAAAACGGCCGAATTCGTTCTGCAGGGAGATACCGCACAAGTCTGGGTCACCGGCAAGACTTCTATTCTGGATGGGTACTGGCATCATCTGGCCGGAACTTTTGACGGGCAGCGTGCGGTGCTCTATGTGGATGGTCTGGAAGATGCCAGTGTGCAGACGCAGGAGTTAATTCGCTATAGTGCGTCCTCGAAGATTGCGATTGGTGGTCGTCGTGATGCAAGCCATTCGCTGAAAGGTATGGCCGATGATGTGCGTCTGTACAGCTATGCCCTGAGTCCCAGTGCCATTGCAACTCTCGTTCAGCAGGGGGCCAACGCGATTCCGCGAGTGACGATTGTTCCGGGGATTCCGACTGAGCTGATCAAACAATTCAATAATACCGTCACATTGAATGCGAATGTGTATGATCCCAATCCCGAAGATACCATAACAGGAACCTGGACAGTGACTAATCCCCAGATGGCTCCCTTTGTCAGCTTTGGCAATCCCCATGCTGTGCAGACGACGGCCACATTCAGCCAGGCGGGAGTCTATACCCTGCGGCTGGCGGTCCATGATGGGCAGGCCGGACTTGAGGGGGATATTTATGATGAGATTATCATCACCGTCAATGAGCCGGTTTGCAGTGATTTGCTGGTCTATAATCAAGTTGTCGGACGTTACCAGAATCCGCTGATGAGTTCGGATATCGGTGGTCCCGAAGGCAGGCCGGACTGCTATGTGAATATCTATGATCTGTGGGTTCTGGCCGCACAATGGCTGGAATGTAACGACCCTGAAAATGAAGCCTGTTCGCTGTAGCAGACCTTATACCCAACGGGTATGATTATTCCGCGAGCAAAAGAAGCAAGTGGTTGAAGCCACAGTACTTGGCCGTGACGAAACAGGTCATTTCAGGTAGGATCAGTATCATTCTGAAAGTCAAGCAGCTCTGGCGGATTTGCTGACATAAACACGGCAAGCCCAGAACTCCGGTATGAACGGAGTAGTTGCAGCGCTATCCGGATTAGGGATGTGCTGCCAGTGAACTAAACAATCAGGAAAGGGTTACCATGGGTTTGAATCGTTCAATACGAGCCTTCAGGTATTTTATCCTAAGCCTTGTGGCGGTGGTCTTTTCGCCCTCATCGGCACTGGCGGATGATTTGCTTCATTATTATTTCCCACCAGAACGCCATCTCGATAAAACCATTACCACACAGGTCTGCATTTATGGCGGCACCTCGTCGGGCGTGATTGCGGCACTGGAATTAAAGCGGCTGGGCATTCGCTCCGTGATTATCCACCCGGGTATCCGGCTGGGCGGGTTGTCGGCAGGGGGGCTGGGCTGGACTGATTTTGGCAACAAACAGGCAGTGCAGGGTATGGCGCGTGAATTCTATCAACGAGTAGGAGCCAAATACGGCGAAGCCGAAAATTGGGCGTTTGAGCCTTCGGTGGCCCTGGCTGTGTTTCAGGATATGGTGCAGGAAGCCGGAGTGGAAGTCTATTACAAGGCTTTCCTGAATCGCAGCAGCGGTGTGGCAATGTCCAATGGACGTATTATACGGATTACCACTGAAAATGGTCTGACCGTCAATGCCGATTATTATATCGATGCGACCTATGAAGGGGATCTGATGGCGGCGGCGGGGGTTACTTATGTTACCGGACGGGAAAGCAATTCGATCTATGGTGAAACCTATAACGGCCAGCAGGTCCGCAATACGCACCAGTTTCTTCGGAATGTGAGTCCTTATGTCGTTGCCGGCGATTCCAGCAGTGGATTGCTGCCGGGCATTGAAACAGAGATTCCCACCGCGGGTCAGGGAGATCACCGCATTCAGGCCTATAACTTTCGGATTTGCATGACAGATGTGGCGGCCAATCGTGTGCCTTTCCCGAAGCCGGCCAATTACGACCGAAGCTGGTATGTTCTGCTGGAACGCTATCTTGCGGCGGGATTCGGAACCGAGTTTGACAACTTCTTTAACAAGTTTGACCGAATCAAAAACGGTAAAACCGATACGAATAACCATGGTGCGGTCTCGACCGATTTTATTGGGCAAAATCTCAACTGGCCGGATGGCAGTTATCAGGAACGAGAAGCCATTTTTCAGCGGCATGTCACCTATGTTCAGGGGTATTGGTGGTTTGTTGCCAACGACCCGGCAGTGGGACAGGTGGCACCGGCCATTCAGGCCAGAATGCAGAACTGGGGGCTGGCAGCGGATGAATTTACTGAAACCGGCCATTGGCCTTGTCAATTGTATATCCGTGAAGCCCGCCGGATGGTATCGGATTATGTAATTACCGAACATGATTTTCTGGGCAAGACTCAACCCAAAGATTCCGTGGGACTGGCCTCCTATAATATGGATTCGCATAACTGCTGTCGATTTGTCAATGGGTCCGGATTTGTCAAAAATGAAGGCGATGTCCAAATCGGCGGCAATACGCCTTATCGATTGTCATACCGGGCGATCATTCCTCGCAGCGGTCAGTGTTCTAATCTGGCTGTTCCGGTTTGTGTGTCTGCGTCCCATATTGCCTATGGTTCGGGGCGGATGGAGCCGGTCTTTATGATTTTGGGACAATCCTCCGCCGTGGCCATTGCTCAGGCGATTGGACGCGGCAATATTGACCTTCATCAGGTGGATGTTCCGCAGCTTCAGAAAACTCTGATTGCTCGCGGCCAGCGGATTTATTGGGAGGAACCGATCGAAGAGATCGAAGGCACGGTGATAGATTCGGAAGATGACAACGGTGTGGTCAAGGTGGGAGCCTGGCCAGCCAGCAATTCGGTGTCCGGCTATTACGGCCAGAATTATCTTCATGATGATAACGCGGCAAAGGGACAAAAGTCCGTCACCTTCCAGCTCACCGTGCCTGCCGCCGGGGGCTATGATGTGTATCTGCGATGGACCTCACATCCCAACCGGGCGTCCAATGTGCCGGTCACGATTCATTATGACGGAGGGAAGGCTACTCATCTGGTGAACCAGAAATCAAATGGGGGCCAATGGAATCTGCTCGGTCGGTATCAGCTTTCCCCCGGTACCGGTTCTGTTGTGATTTCCAATACGGGTACTGACGGATATGTGGCTGCGGATGCGGTTTTGATTTCCAAACCCACAAGTACCTGTATTGGTGTAATTAACGCGGGGAATGGATTTGCAGCAGATATAAGCGGTCCGAAAGGGGAACCGGACTGCTATGTCGATCTGTATGATTTTTTAGCGATGGCACAACAGTGGATGCGGTCGCTTGAGACGCTGCAGGCAGATTAAGTGGAGACTGCAAATTCCTTTTTTCGGCTGTTCATCTGGGCTTTCAGCCGAGCAATAATCGAGGAATGCATCTGCGAGACACGCGACTCCGATAAATCCAGTGTGGCGCCGATTTCCTTCATCGTCATTTCTTCATAATAGTAGAGAATGATAATCAGCTTTTCCGCCCGGGTCAGCCCCTTGGTCAAGAGATTCTTCAAATCCCGTTTCTGCGCTTCCACCACCGGATTCTGACTTCGCTGGTCTTCAATAATGTCGATTTCACGAATATCTTTCTCGCCTTCGTTTTCATTGAACTTATTATTCAGCGAGACCAGTCCAATGGCATTGGCATCCCGCTGCAGGCGATGGAATTCATCCATCGGCATTTCCATTTCTTCGGCCAGTTCCCGTTCGTTGGGAAGTCTGCCCAGCTGAGCTTCCAGTGTCTGTGTGGCTTTTTCGAGACGGTGGGAGCGTGCTCTAACAAGGCGAGGTACCCAGTCCATATTCCGGAGTTCATCGAGGATACTGCCGCGAATGCGTGGTGTGCAGTAGGTTTCAAATTTTACACCTCGCTCCGGGTCAAATGCCTCAATAGCGTCTTTGAGTCCAAAGATGCCGGCGCTGACCAGGTCATCCAGTTCGACCTTGTCCGGCAATTTGGCACAAATTCTGTCCGCGGTGTATTTGACCAGCGGCAGATAATGTTCCATGAGTATATTTCTGGCCTCATCACTACGTGACGTGAAAAATTCCTGCCAGACCTGTTCTATGTTCTGTGACCGGGTCCCACGCATCTTTAAAGACCTCCATGTCTGTAATTCGCGTTTTTGTTTCACTTGTCAGTGTCCGATAACGGTTGACCATTCAACTGCACCTGGGTGGCGTTATACACCTCAGCACGTTCATTTCGGCCAAACTGACAAGCAGATTAACTTAAAATAACCAATTTACAACTTTTCGGAAAAATCCGTCTTTTTCCGATGTTTTGCGGCTGACATTACCCAATCGGGCACTGATTGCCGCAAAACGTTCTGTGATACTCGAACGCGGATAAGCCAGAACAACCGGCTCCCGGCGACGAATGGCGCTGGCCACTAACTCATCCCTGCATAACACGCCAGCGTCATAAACGGCAGTCGTCAGGAATCGCGCTGCCGCTTCCGAAATCTGCCGATAAGTCTTACGACCTTCGGCTATCGTTTCGGCCATGTTGACCAGAAGGCTGATTCGCCCCGGGTACTTTCTGCCGCTTAAAATCTTAATCATGGCATACGCATCGGTCATCGCCGAAGGTTCCGGAGTTGTCACGACCAGCGTATGGTCTGCTGCCATACAAAAGGCGGTGACAGTAGAATGAATTCCGGCTCCGGTATCGATCAGAATCAAGTCTGCCCGATGCTGAAGCTGATCCATTTCTTCAACAAGGCGTTGTCGCTGAAATGGATGGATATTGGCCAAATCTTCGATTCCGGAACCACCACAGATGATTTCAATCCCCGCCGGTCCGGGTTGAATGATGTCTTCAAGGCTTTTTCGACCATTCAGGACATGGCTAAGGTTGAACCGACTGTTGAGATTCATCACGACGTCAAGATTGCCCAACCCCAGATCCGCGTCCATCAGGACAACTCGCCTGCATATCTGAGCCAGACAGATTGCTAAGTTTGCTGCAATATTGGTTTTGCCGACCCCTCCCTTGCCGCTGGTTATGGCAAACACCTGAGCCCGTTCCGGACGGGTTTCAACGATCTGCCGCAAATAATGTGTTCGGCCCGGGTTCATCGCCCGCTCCCACCGTGTTGTTATTTCCTGCTGCCCATCCCGCATCGGCAATCTCGACAACCAGATGCGTATTTACTTGTAAAACTCACGATGTATAAAGCAAGTTGCGTTTATTTTCAATTCAAATTCCTGCATCCATGCAGGTTTTTGTTTTAAACGCGAATAGTGTGGCGAATAATGACTATGGATACTCCAGAAGGGTTATAAATTAGCGAACTGTGCCTCCTTTTTACGCTTCTGTCGCAGCAGTTCTACGGCAAGACGATTATGGATCAGATTTTCCGATAATCGATGAATCTGCTCCTGAACATAAGCGTGGGTATCATTGTGCAACAGTTCCTGAGACTTAATATCCACAACTGCCACGGCGTCAAATTCACCATGGTCATGAAACTGAACATTGGGGCTGTCTTCAAGCACGAGGCGTTTATTACGAATATATTCCGCCAGTCCCCGCGTCAGGGTGTCGGCAAACTCGTGAACTGGCAAGTCCATCGGTTCAAAGCCCGCGGACCGATAATCAAAGAGATTTCGTGTTAATACTTCTTTCCGTCGTTCGGTAAAATCAATAATACGAGTTAAAAGCTCGGTCAGGTTGTCCGTAACAGGGGAGACATTCAGGTTCATACAGCCATCCTTGGCAAAAAGAGTTCTCCGTTTATGAGGCCTTTACAGCCTGCTCTGATAGAAAGAGTTCGCGAATTTCAGATAAAGTTTTGGTTTCACGCAACTGCTGGATCCGCCAGAGACGTTCGAAAACGGATTCGTCATACAGGCGATGTCCGCCTTCCGTCCAGCCGCTTTCCTGGATAAGTCCCATAACCGTGTAGTTGTGGATTGTCTGGCGAGTAAACGGGGTACTTCGTACGATATCCCCAATACGATATAGTTTGGGTGGTGTAATAAAACCTTGATTGCTGCTTTGAGTCATAGAGCCCGAAACACACCTTTGATGTATATTCTTCAACCCAACCAAACGACTTACCCTCTGGGCAAACACAGTATCCTGCAATTGATTCTTTACCCGTCTATTCTTGTTGCTTAACGTCGCAAATAAATCCAGCCCTGTTCATTCGCAAAGATATGCTGGAACAAAAAAACAAATATAATTGCGACCCCGTCAAATCATATTTGACGTTTTATAAAATGTAAAACACATTTCAAATCCAGTCAAGCAAAATTGGGAAAAAAATAAAGAAATTGTTACGGACAAGCAGGGTGAGACTATCTCAATGTGATTTAAGGGGTCATTTTAAGGATATTTATCCTACGAAAATATTGTGAAAAACACCACCGGTGTTTCCTGATTGCGGAGATCAAGCCATAGCCGTCGGAGATAACACGATTTTGCCAGTGAAGGAAGCAAGTGGTTAAAGTTGCCTTACTTAGCTATGAAGACCCAGACGATTCAATTCAGAATCCGGATATCAGCGGCCGTCCTTTTGCCGGAAATACACATTTTGTCGATTTTTAATCTCGAAAATTTTTCTATATCTATTTAACAGTTTCAGCCTACAGCAGGCTTCTATGTTAACCGACACAGAAAAAATACCGATACTGGGAACATCTGAAATTAAACCATAACGTAAGTCCGATAGAATACTAAGGATTGATAGACAATATGAGTCAGGGCGAAACAGACAAACAAATGCAGAGCTGTTCGGGGAGTAGTACCTGCCGGCTGGATATCATTACCCCTTTAGCCAAGAAGATTAATTGTCTGGATGTCAAACGCATTGCTGAAATTTGTGTCAGCGAAATCCCCAAATTAATCGGTTCCAAACTGGCTTCATTGTATATTCTCGACGAGACAAGCGATATACTGCATCTGGAACGTCATAATCACCCGTTCCTGATTAATAATGTTGTATCGTTAAATCAAAACCCGCCATCTCCAATGGTTGCAGCGGTTCGCAGTAAAGAGCTGCTGATTATCAATGATATGGATGATGCCCAGTCCGTAGGAGTGGGAAATGTACATCGCAGTTTTGCCAAAAATTACTCGACCCGGAGCTGTGTGATTGCTCCGCTGATATGTCATGGACGAGTGGTCGGGGTGCTCAATCTTAGCGATAAAGAAAACGGGGGCATTTTCACCCAGGAAGACATTGCGATTGTCGAGTTGTTCCGGCAGCTTGTCGGCGCTTCCATCGGCAATATTCATTTATTCGAAAAAACCCAGCGTCAGGCACGCACCGACGGCCTGACGGGGATGCTCAATCACCGCACTTTTTACGAGGCAATGGAAGTGGAGCTTCGCCGGGCCCAGCGTTATGGCGGCAAGCTGTCCATTATCATGGCCGATATCGACAACCTCAAGCCGATTAATGATAACTACGGGCATCGAGCGGGGGATATGGCCATCAAGCAGATTGCCCGTCGGCTTTTGGCCTGTATTCGGCAGATTGACCTGGCGGCCCGTTATGGCGGGGATGAATTTGCGATTATTCTGCCCAGTACCTCACTGGCCGATGCGACGGTGGTTGCCGAACGGATGGTTCAGATGGTCTGCAATAATCCGATGATATGGGAAGACCAGCGAATCAAGCTGTCCATCAGCGTGGGCGTGGGGCAATACGACCCGGACACACAGCCGGGGGATGTGACCAAAGCAACAGACCAGGCGCTCTATGCGGCCAAACAGGCCGGCAAAGGTCGGGTTTGCGTGTTTGCACCTCAAAAGACACCTGCCTAATGGCCCGAAAATACGGTCATATCAACTGCGATTAGTCGACAATCCCAATCGATGCGATATACAAGTCCCCCAGGACAGGTAAGGTCTTGCCGTTCTCAAAAAAGCCTGGCTTGGCAGCGACAAAACTAACAGTCGCGGCGGCTTCAATGCATACAGGAAGCGGAATGCCCAGGTCGCAATCGAGACCCGAAGGGATGTCAATGGCAAGAATTGGGATTTTCAGGCTGTTGATGCAGCTAATCAAAGCGACATAAAAGCTGGACAATTCCCCCTTAAGCCCTGTACCCAATATGGCATCGACAATAAGATGGTATCCCTTACACAAACCATGAATCTGGGGATAGAGAGTGTTTTCAGGTTGTTCCAGCCACACGATCGGCACAGCCATCTTTTCGCAGATGGTCAGGTTAATCAGGGCATCACCGGTCATTTTTTCGCGCACAGCACAGCAGATAATCTTCACGGTAACGCCGCTGTTGGCCAGATGGCGGGCAATCACAAACCCATCGCCGCCATTATTGCCCGCCCCGCAGAAGATACCGACTTCGGAATCGCGGTTGGGACCCAGCATAGTCAGGGCGATCTCGGCGGCACTGCGTCCGGCATTTTCCATCAGTACCACACCGGGGATGCCCATCTGTTGGATGGCCCAGGCATCGTAATCCCGCACCTGCTGACGGGTCAGGATGCGATGCAACGTTTTATTGTACGGCTGCCAGAAACTCATAGAGCGGATTATATGGCACGTCTGCCGATTGGTCAATTGACTTTATATGACTGTGCCGGTACAGTATGGACTGTGAACACGACCTATGACTAAGGGATTGTTATGCATATACTTCTGACCAATGATGATGGTATCTTTGCGCCGGGTCTGGCAGCGTTATATAAACGGCTGACGACGCTGGGCAAAGTGACCGTGGTAGCCCCTGCCGATGTTCAGTCCGGCGCCGGCCACAGCATTTCATTACGGGATTTGACCTGTCAGTTACTGGATATTGTCGGTAAATTCAGCGGCTATAGTGTCGATGGCTCCCCAGCCGATTGCGTTAAAGTGGCGGTCAATAAGCTGGTTCCGGAGGATGAGCCGATTGACCTGCTTGTTTCCGGGATGAATCACGGAGCTAATGTGGGGATTAATGTGTTCTATTCGGGCACCGTGGCGGGGGCCATCGAAGGGGCATTCTATGGGCTGCCGGCCATCGCAGTCAGTGCGGCAATGGATGAACCATGGGACAGCGAGCAGGCCGCCGATTTGGCCCTCGATGTAATCAGGCAGATTCTGCCGATTCAGCCGCGGGAAGTGGTCAGCATCAATATTCCTCGCCTATCCAGAGGAAAACCCTGCGGAATTAAGGTTGTGCCGCAATCGACCTGCGGATTTGATGAATTCTATCAGGTTGTGGAGGAACAGGAAGACCAAGCGGTATATCGGCTGGCGGGGGGCACCCACCGCGACCAGCATGATGAAAATAACTGGACGGATACTACGGCTATCGCCGCCGGATATATCACGCTGACCTCACTTCGCCTGGATTTGACAGAACCAACAGGGAATGAACGTCTGGCCAGGAGAATAAAACAATCTAAATAAATAAAGGAAGGAGTTCTTATGTGGAATGTGTTTGAGGACCCTTGGCTTTTATTGATTGTGGGTATTGTTACGCTGATTATCGGTGTATGGGTTCGCAATAACGTATCGGAGAAAAACGGTCTTTTGGCGATGATTCTGGGGGGGGTGATTGTCTTGGCGGGATTCGGGCTGGATTATTTGGTCAAGACCGATTATGAGCAGGTGCGAGGGATCATCTTAACCTGCCGGGATGCAGCAGTGGCCCGTGATGCAAGGACCATCGAGCCGCTGATTTCACAGCGATATAAAGATGTGCTGCATCCGAATAAAGCTGTTTTTATGGATGATATCGATGGGATTTTCAGGAGTGCGGCCATCTCCAAGGTGCGGTTTCAGGAACTGACTGTCAATATCTTTCAGGGGACGGCCCAGGCGAAACTGGATATGGCGGTGTTTCTGGACCCCAAAAGCTCGTATGCTGCTGCCGGCGGGCTGTTTTTTGCCGAGATGACGGTCGGGTTTCAAAAAGAGGCCGGCGGTATCTGGCGAATTACCAATGCCGAGGTTGTTTCCGTCAATAACGACCGGACGGATTGGAGGATTGCACACTAAATCCGAATCCACAACAACCGGGCCAGGGTGTCTGTTTGGGGGCGATTGATTTGGCTTTTCGAAGCTGCTGGATGGCGTTGAGGGCTTGCTGGTGCCGGCGGATGCGCTCTTCGACGGGACGGCGGAGGTTGTCGATCAGCAGGGAGATATCGATGCCGTAGGCCGCCGCCTCGGCCAGGGCCGGGTAGCGAGCGATCAGGCCGTCCAAATCCTCCAGGACGGAGTCGGGCAGTGTCAATCGCTGAGGTTGTGTCATATCGGGATTATCCCAGTTTTCAGGCCGGATTTCAAGATAGAACTGGAACAGGGCGGGGGATTTATCGTATAATCCAGTCGAAAATAAGGCTTTATATAAACTCGAAGTAATAACCTGTGATTGCATTACAATGGATATGCAAAGGATTGTTCAGGAGTTTAAAATGCTTGAAAACAAAGCCGATGATATCGCTTATTGCGGATTATACTGTGTGGATTGTCCGGTTCTGGGCGTCGAGATTGCGGACCTGGCCGGCAAGCTGAAGGAAAAGCTGGGTATTGCGATACAGTATAAACAGAAATCAAATAGCGTAATACCTTAATGGAGTTGCTTATGAAAAGACTACCAGACATTTGGACACTATTAGTAAATTTTATGCCCCGCAACAAATGGCTTCACATAACAAAAATTTATAGTATTGTTGAGAATCACGCCAAATTGGATCATGAAGATTTTGAACCCCAGAGCCCAACGTCGAATATTCCAAAATGGAAAAGAAACACTAGAAATGTCCTTCAATATAAAGTATTGGGGATATTAGATGGAATCGAGAAACAGAAGAATATCTATTACCTACGTCATCTGAAATGTGAGTGTTTGCTTTTACTAAATTAATACAAAGCAGGAGTATATATGTCCTTTCCACAAACACGATTTCGGCGGTTGCGGGTGAATGCGACGATGCGGCGGATGGTCAGCGAGGTTCGGCTGTCGGTCGATGATCTGGTTTATCCGATGTTTGTCTGTCCGGGCAAGCAGGTCAAAGAGCCGATTGAGGCGATGGCCAATTGCTATCGGTTTTCGCCCGACCTGGCGGCCAAAGAGGCGGCTGCGATGGCCGACCTGGGGATTCCCGCCATCCTGCTGTTTGGGACCAAAGAGAAAAAAGACGCCGTCGCCTCACGGGCCTCGGCGATGGATTCGGCGGTCTGCCAGGCGATTGCCAAGATCAAGGCCAAGTGTCCGCAACTGCTGGTGATGACCGATGTCTGCCTGTGTGCCTATACCGACCACGGCCACTGCGGGCTGATTATGGCGGCGGATGCGAAACGCAAACGCAAGTCCTCGCCGTTTGTGACGCCGGCGGTCCAGCAGTACGAAGGCCATATCGACAACGACAGCACGATTGAGGTGCTGGCGTCGATGGCCCTGGCCCATGCCCGGGCGGGGGCGGATGTCGTGGCGCCGTCGGATATGATGGATGGCCGGGTAGGGCTGATTCGTGAGACGCTGGACACCGAAGGCTATGTCGAATGCGGGATTATGTCGTATTCGTCCAAGTTTGCCTCGGCGTTTTACGGGCCATTCCGGGATGCCGCCCAGAGCACGCCAAGCTTCGGCGACCGCCGGACGCACCAGATCGACCCGGCCTGCGGCAGGCAGGGGCTTCGTCAGATGGAAGAGGATATTGTGCAGGGGGCCGATATCGTGATGGTCAAGCCTGCCTTGCCGTATCTGGATGTGATTGCCCTGGCGAGGCATCGTTTTGATGTGCCGATTGCCGCATATAATGTGTCGGGGGAATACATGATGATTCATGCTGCTGCCAAGGCCGGCCTGCTGGATTATGAGGCGGCGATGATGGAAAGCCTGCTGTCGATCAAGCGGGCGGGGGCGGATATTATTATTACGTATTTTGCCCCGGAAGCAGCGAAGATGTTAAAGTGAAAAGGAAAAAGGTAAAGGGAAAAAGTGTGGATAGCCCTTCGGGCTAAACTTTTTTTCATTATCGTTTTGCCTTTTGCCCTTTACCTTGAGAAATGTTATGGCTGAAAATATAAAACCAACGATTATTGCATTTGAAGTGACTCGCCGCTGTGTGCTGCGATGCCGGCATTGCCGGGCGTCGGCGACGACCCGTGAACAGGATGTGCTCTCGACGGACCAGTGCCGAAAAATTCTGGATGCGATAGCCGAATTGAAAAAATGCGTGGTGGTACTGACTGGTGGGGAGCCGATGATGCGGCAGGATATCTTCGAGCTGACCGATTACGGTAAATCGCTTGGTCTGCGGATGGCAATAGCGACCTGCGGGGCGCTGCTGGATGATGCGGCAGTCCAGCGGTTCAAGCGGGCGGGACTGCTGTCGTTTTCATTTTCGCTCGATGGGCCGGATGCGGCCAGCCATGATGCGTTTCGGCAGGTGCCGGGGGCGTTTGATACGACGCTCAAGGCCATCGACAAGGCCCGCAAGGCCGATCTGCGGTTTCAAATCAACACGACATTAACCGGCGTGAATGTGAACCATCTGGATGCGATTGCCCGGCTGGCGGTGGAACTGGGGGCGTCCTGCTGGAATCCGTTTGTGCTGGTACCGGTGGGACGAGCCGAGCAGGATACCCTACTGCTGCTGGAGCCGAGGCGGTATGAACAGGTTCTGGAAAAGCTTGCAACGATGAAGGGGACGTATCCGATTGAGTTGCGTGTGACCTGCGGGCCGCAGTTTGCCCGTGTCGCCCGGCAGAAGAACATTCGGGGTGCCGATCATGTTCGAGGGTGTCTGGCGGCCAGCGGATTTGCGTTTATCAGCTATCAGGGGGATGTGCAGACCTGCGGATTCCTGGAACTTCCGGCGGGCAATCTGGTGCAAAACGGGTATAATCTGGTTGATATCTGGCACAACAGCCCGCTGCTGCAGTCAATACGGGACTTATCACAATATCGGGATTTTTGCGGACGATGCGGTTTCCTGGCTGACTGTCGGGGCTGCCGGGCGAGGGCGCTGATTGCAAACGGCCACCTGCTGGGGCAGGATCCTTTGTGTATACTGGGCCAGTTAAACAGGGATGAAGTGAAATGACCGGTTCATCAGAGTTCGGCAACTGCGTATTGCGATGGGTACAAAACCCTTTGCCGCTGACGGAGCGGCCGTTTCTGGGATTGGCACAGCAGATAGGCTGTTCAGAGGCCGAAGCGATCGCGGCTATCCGGCGGCTCAAAGAACAGGGCTATATTCGCCGCTACCGGGCGCAGTTGGATTATAAGCGGCTGGGGCGTGTGGCGACGCTGGTTACCGCCAGTGTGCCGACAGAGAAGCTGGACGCAGTGGCAGCGGCCGTGAATGCACTGGATGGAGTGTCGCATAATTATCTGCGGAATCACCGGTTTAATCTGTGGTTTACTTGTCAGGATGAATCGTTTGAGCGAATCGAAGCCATGTTGGGCAAACTGACGCAGCAAACCGGGGTGGAGTTTCGGGCTTTGCCGGCTGAGACGGTGTATAAACTGGACGTCCGTTTTGACCCATCCGGACCTTCAGCGAGGGATTTTCTGGCAGGACAGTACCAGCCTGTGGCCGAGGCGGCAGGCGTCGTGGAATTGACGGCTGACCAGCGGCGGGCACTGCGGCTCCTGCAGGACGATATTACGTTGACCCAAAGCCCGTTGAGTCGGGATTTATTGAAAATCGCACAGGAGTTATCCGACAAGGGTATAATCCGGCGTATTGCGGCGGTCCTGGACCACCGTAAGCTGGGCTATACAGTCAATGTGATGCTGGCAGCGGTTGTGGAGAACAGCCGGATGGATGCGGTAGGCAAAGCAATGGCGTCCCGTGTGGCGGTCAGCCATTGTTACCAGCGAAAGCCCTTCGCCGGCTGGCCGTATAATCTGTTTGCGATGATTCATGCCGGGCGGATGGAGGATGTACAGCGGTTTATCGATGGACTGGCTAAGGAATACCGTATTTGCGATTACGCTTTGCTGCCGACAGTTCGCGAGTTCAAGAAAAAACCGGTTTTCTATGCGTGATGTCGTTTTGTTGGTTGACAGCAAAAAAAGACAAAAAACAAACTGTTTTCGGGTACTCTGCGGTTCCGTTTTCTCTATAATGGATACACAGGTACATAAAAACCATAAACCATAGACCTGGTGGAGATTCTACGGTGGCTCAAAAGAGATTGAAGTCGCAATTGCGGGCAAAAAAAGATTTTGTCATCGTTGCTGAGCTGACGGGGGGGCCGGCTTACAGCTTCACTCCGATTGAGACATTCCTGACAGGCTATCAGCAGGCCGGGCCGGGAGCAATTCCCCAGGGCTTTGATTTTACAGGTATTATGCTGCCGCAAAATCCAGGCGGTGTGGCGAATATCGACCCGTCTGATGTGCTGGCGGTGCTCACGCAGAAAAATTTGCTGGGAGACCTGGATTTTGTGCCGCATTTAACCTGCAAAGACAGTAACCTGGATGGGTTGACCAGTACGCTGGTTGGGTACCGTCAGCGCGGTGTGGAAACACTGCTGGCTCTGACCGGCGATAAGCCAGTGACAGCCAAGCGGGTCTTTGAGATCGAATCCATAGGGTTGTTAAATCATATTCATAAGATGAACAATATCGCCCTGATTAAATCGGCCCCCGAGCAGCTGACTCAGGTTCGGCAGTTTTTCGCGGGGGCGGCGGTGTCCCCCTTTAAGTACACCGAGGCGTCTCTGATGCAGCAGTATTATAAAATGGAAAAGAAGATTGCCGCCGGGGCGGAGTTTCTGGTAACCCAGGTCGGCTGGGACTGGAAAAAGTCGATGGAGTTGATGCAGTATCTCAGGGACAACCGAATTGAAGTGCCTGTGCTGGGCAATGTCTATTGGCTGACGACACTGACACCGGCCCCCCGGCTGATGCACGATATTAAGCTGCCGGGCTGTTTTGTCAGCGATGCCTTGCTGGCCAGGCTGCAGTCGGAAACGGTGGATGAGCATATCGAACGGGCGGCTCAGCAGGTGGCGATGTATCGGTCGATTGGTGCGGCTGGTGTGGATATCGGCGGGGTGCACGATTTTGATATGTTTGTGAAAATTCTGCAGCGGGCCGCACACATCGGCGACCAGTGGCGGCAATATAAGGATAATCTGTACTGGCCGGCAGAGAAGGCCTTTTATCTGTATGATGACAGCGGCAGGGCGGTGGAATTATCCAGGCCAAAGAAACGGTTCAACGAGAAATGCTTTCATTTTATGCACCGGGCGATTTTGGATCCCCAATACCGCGGCTTTCGGGCATTTCGCAAATGCTTGCACTGGGCGCGGGCTGACAGGGAAAAAAGCTGTACATACAAGGTATTTAATGCTATAGAAAAAGGCTTTAAATACCTTGCTTTTGAGTGTCAGGAATGCGGCGACTGTTACCTGCCTGAAAACTTTGGCTATTGCACCATCGGCGGCTGCGAAAAGGGATTGAATAATGTCCCTTGCGGGGATGCCACGGTGACCGGCTATTGCGGCAACAATCTGGAACGTCAGTGTGTTGGCGAGAAGGTGTATGGTTCGGCGGCGGCTGAGGTGGGCGGTCGGCAGCGGCTGCGGCAGACGATCAATCGTCCCCGGATTCCGGCACTGGAGCATACCAGCTCAATTGTGAATTATCTGTTTGGAAGGGACCATACAATGAAACGGCCGTTGATTGAAATCGGCGAATCGATACACGCTTCGATCCCCAAGACCGGAGCGATTATGAAGCAACTGCAGGAGCTTGGGGCGGATGCGTATGACAAACCCAGCCCGCAGCTGGACTATATCCGCGCACTGATAGAATCCCAGGCCTCGGACGGGGCCAGCTATATTGCCGTGAATCTGGATGCTTTTGGCGAATCCGATGCGAACGTGGCGGTGGAGATGATGAAGCAGTATGTTCGGCTGGTCCGCAAGTGGGGGATGGGAGTGCCAATCTGCTTAGACAGCAGCAATGATGATATGCTGATTGCCGGCCTGAAGGAATGGTACAACACCGACCAGCCGGTCAAGGCGCCGCTGATGAATTCGATTAAAGTCTATACCGCCGACAAAATGATGCCGCTCAAGAAGGAATACCATTTTTCATTCATCGGCCTGCTGGTCAGTGAAGAAAAGCCCACCGGCCCCGGCGGTTCACATTCCGTGGATGAATTGTTCGGGCTGGCCAGGGAATTGTTCCAGAAGGCGATGACCTTTGGCTTCAAGCCCGAGGAAATCTTTTTTGATTCGACGGTCTTTCCGCTGGCCATTGATATGCCCATGGAGCCGGGTGTGCCGGGTTATACCTATCGGGCTTTTAATACCATCAGAAAGATTAAATCTGACCCGCAGATGAAAGGGTGTCATTTCTCGCTGGGTGTCAGCAACTGCTGCCGCGACTTGCCCGGCCGGAAAATCGGTATTTGCCGGGCGTATGTCGCCAAGGCGATGGAATATGGTCTTGATGCGGGGATTGTCAATATTGAGCATCATTACGGCGAAAAGCCCGCGGATCCGGAATTGCTGGAGTTGGTAGACGCCTTCGCCCAGCTTGACGGCTCGATGGACAAGCTCAATGATGCGATGATGAAAATGGGGCAGTTCTGTGCCTCAGTGCGTAAGCCGGAGTAACGATCGGTCAAGTGTAATTCATGGATTTTTCCTTTGACAAGCCAGAAAAGGGTGGTAGATATATAGATGAAACAAGACCATGAAAGTTTGATTTAGGAGGTAAAGCCATGGAACAGCAGAATACAACAGGGCAGCCCGAACAAACACCTGTCCAGCCAGTGGAGGCACAAAAGGCTGACATTTCCAACGATGCCAAAAACCTGGGGATGTTATGTCATTTGTTGGGCTTTTTTACCAGCTTTGTGGGGCCGCTGATCCTCTGGCTGATTAAAAAAGATACCATGCCTTACGTGGATTATCATGGCAAGGAGGCCTTGAATTTCCAGATTACGCTGGCAATTGCATATATCGTAGCTGGTGTTTCGATCATCTGCATGATCGGCGCATTTCTTATTCCTGTGCTTGGCTTGTTGGATCTTATCTTCTGTATTATTGCTGCCCTGGCCGCATCCAAGGGTGAATATTATAAGTATCCCCTCTGTCTGCGGCTGGTAAAATAATCTTACCATTCAAAATGAATCCTCAGGCCGGGTATCTAACCCCGGCCTTTTTTATGTTACAAGATGGGGAGTAATGTTTCCTGAATACCGGTCTTGCAAATTGCGGAATTTCAGGTAAGATAGACACTTATGACGCAAAAACAGGATAAAAAACAGTCTGGGCCGGTGATTCAGAATAAAAAGGCCTTTTTCAACTATGAACTGGTGGAAAAGGTCGAGGCCGGGCTTGCGCTGGTGGGCACCGAGGTCAAGAGTTTGCGGGATAAACAGTGCGAACTGGATGCTGCTTATGCCCGGATTAACGGTGACGAGGTCTGGCTGGTCGGCTGCAAGATTGCCCAATATGCCCAGGCCGCAAATGCTGCCAATCATGAACCTACCCGTAAACGCAAGCTGCTGTTGCATAAAATCCAGATTCGAAAGCTCAAAACCAAGCTGGAACAGCGGGGTTATACGCTGGTTCCCTTGCGTATTTATTTCAATGACCGGGGCATTGCCAAATGTGAACTGGGGCTGGCCCGGGGTAAACGGCAATATGACAAGCGTCAGAAAATACAGGATAAAGACCAGAAACGGGATATGGGGCGGATTAGGAAATATTTGTGACAGGATTGATTTGGATGTACAATCAGTCAATTGGTGAGCCTCCAACATCCTCTAAAAAGCAGATATCCTCTGATATATCAAGACTTTAAATATAAAAAGAAAGGCGGGATCATGGCCGAACCAAACGAACCCAAAAAAGTAATTATCGACGAAGACTGGAAAAATCAGGCCCAAAAAGAAAAGGAAGCTCTCGAAGAGAAGGTCGAGCAGGCCGAAGAGACCGAGTCTTCGCGTCAGCTTCCGCCAGCCGATTTTGAAGGGCTGGTTTCGATTTTTACAACGCAGGCTTATCTGGCACTGGGCCTAATCCGGCCGCAGGAAGACAAAGACAAGGACTTTGAGCCGGATTTTGAATTGGCCAAATTCAATATCGATTTACTCGGTATGCTGGAAACCAAGTGCAAAGGCAACCTGACTGATGATGAGCAGAAAATGCTGCAGGGCAGCCTTAACCAGTTGCGGATGATATTTGTCCAGTTGTCTCGCAACGTCTGATGAGTTGATTATGGCGACATCCGGACCTTATGTTCATGGGTATTCGCAGCGGGAATCACTGCGTCTGGAGGATCAGGCGACGACGCTGGCTGAACTGCTGCACCATGACCAGCGGTACCCCGAGGGTTCGCTGGTTCTTGAGGCGGGCTGCGGCGTCGGGGCGCAGACGGTTCTTCTGGCAGGGAATAATCCCAAAGTCTCGTTTGTGTCGGTGGATATCTCACCGGAGTCACTCAGACAGGCTCAATCGGCGGTTCAGGCGGCTGGCTTTGGCAATGTGCAATTCCAGCAGGCCGACCTTTTTCATCTGCCGTTTGCTGATAACACATTTGATGCGGTCTTTGTCTGCTTTGTGCTGGAGCATCTGTCTGAACCGCTCAAGGCCCTGGTGGAATTGAAACGCGTTGTCAAGCCGGGGAAAACCATCACCGCGATTGAGGGGGACCATGGCAGTGCCTATTTTTATCCCGACAGTGCCTTTGCCCGTCGAGCTATCCAATGTCTGGTGGATTTACAGGCATCGGCAGGAGGAGATGCCCTGATTGGACGGAGGCTATATCCGCTTTTGATAGAGGCTGGTTTTGAAAAAGTCCAGGTCTCGCCGCGTGTGGTTTATGTGGATTCGTCTCGTCCTCAATGGGTCGAGGGATTCACCAAAAATACCTTTACAGCGATGGTCGAAGGTGTGGAAAACCAAGCCCTCGCCTCCGGCCTGATAGATCCGGGCAGTTGGAAACAAGCGATTGCGGATCTATATCGTACCGCTGAGGCGGATGGGGTGTTTAACTATACATTCTTCAAGGCCACAGGAGTCAAACCCGCATGAGTGCCATACTGGTCAAAATTATTCGTGACAAGGTTCAGGAAGTCCAGCTCCGCAAAAAGCAGGTTCCGCTGGAGGTGGTTAGTGACAAAGCGATGGCGTTGCCAAAGTGCCGGAATTTTTATCAGGCGGTAACCAAAACCCATCCGCGGGGTCTGAATGTGATTGCAGAAGTGAAAAAGGCCTCGCCGTCGGCGGGCCTGATTCGGGCAGATTTTGATCCGGTGGCGATAGCCCGGACGTATGAACAGTGCGGTGCGGATGCGATTAGTGTGTTGACCGATGAGAAATATTTTCAGGGCAGTCTGGACTACCTGACCGCCGTCAAGGAAGCGGTATCAATTCCGGTTTTGCGAAAGGATTTTATCGTTGATCCGTATCAGGTATATGAGGCCAAGGCTGCGGGTGCGGATGCCATTTTGCTGATTGCCGAAGCGTTGCCGGCAGGGCATCTGATGGATTTGCTGATTCTGGCCAATGAGCTGACTCTGTCGGTCCTGATTGAGGCCCATGGGGCTGATACCCTGCTGAAAGTTCGCAGCATGGTGGGGTTTCCGCAAAAGCATTACACGCTGCTGGGCATCAATAACCGCGATTTGAATACGATGACGGTGGATTTGAATACGACCAGCCGCCTGGCCGAGTTGGTGGAGGACAGGCACCAGCTGGTTTCCGAAAGCGGCATCAAAACGCGTCAGGATGTACGAAAGCTGGTCCATATTGGGGTGGGTGCGGTGCTGATTGGGGAGACATTGTGTGCCAGCTACAGTATTGAAGATAAATTCCGGGAATTATTTGAGCCTGAGCGGTAACCAGAGGAATCTGGAATTCAGTTGCACGTAAAATGATGCTGGAAAGTATTCAATTGTTGTGTACGGGAGTTGTGATGGGACTGTTTGGCGGGCTTCTGGGGCTGGGCGGTTCGACGATTATGATTCCTGCTCTGGTGATGGTCTTTGGGGAAAATCAGCATCTCTATCAGGCGGCGGCGATGATCTGCAATTTTGTCGTGGGGATTTCCTCGCTGGTGCCGCATTGGACGTCACAGGCTTTAGTCAAACCCATTCTTAAATCCCTGATTCCAGCGGCAATAGCGGGTATTTTGCTGGGCGTAGCAATCAGTAATGTGTCTTTTTTTGAAGGCCGCAACAGTGTCTGGCTGGCTCGGTGTTTTGGGGTCTTCCTGATCTATGTGCTGATCTATAACTGCTGGCGTTTGTTCCAGCCAGCCCGGCCGATGCATGAAAACGCGGAGGCTCACCTGCCCAGCGGTTATCCTTTCTGGTCGGCAGGAATTGGGCTTGTTACCGGGTTCGCTGCAGGACTTCTGGGTATTGGTGCGGGTACGATTTCTACACCGCTGCAGCAGGTGATTCTGAAACTGCCCATTCGGAGGGCGATGAGTAATTCAGCGGCGACGATTGTTGGGATTTCGTGGCTGGGGGCAATTTATAAGAATGGGACATTACCGGAGCACGGGATTATGGTGACGGAATCATTGAAGATTGCCCTGTGGGTTATCCCCACCGGCCTGATTGGCGGGTATATCGGCGGCCATCTGATGCATCGATTGCCGCGTAATGTGGTGCGAATACTGTTTATTGTGGTTCTGATTTTAGCGATCTGGAATCTGCTGCTGGTCAAACCGCGATGACCTCCTCCATGGAAAACAAAGAAAGTCAGAGCAGGCCAGTGATGCGATGGTTGAAGACGCAGGGCCGTGTCAGGTCTTGCCTGTCTGCCTGCAGAATCGTTAGAATTCATTGGGCCACAGCCAATGATCAACCAGGATAGCTAAGTCTGCGGTATTGATGAGGCCATCGGCGGGTCTGGCGATGTCACAGGCCGGATTCCAGTTCGAGCTGTCCGATTGACTCATCCATGCAGCGGCCAGAATACGAAAATCGTCGAGATCAATCATACAATTGCGGTTGATGTCTGCTCTGGCAGCAGGCGTGACCAGCCAGTTGAGATATTCTTCCAGATTGGTGTAGCCGTCTCCATCCCGGTCGCCGTTGCGGTCTGCGGGCTGGTTTGGATTCAGCCCCCGCGGACGTTCCCAGACATCGGGCATCCCATCATGGTCACTGTCATCCAGGGCCGGTATTGAATTCAGCGTCGGCCATCCGCCGACGGTTGTCTGGGAATCGATAATGCCTTTGTTCGCCCCGGTCTGTCCGCCATAGGTGGCTGTGCCGGTTCGTACTTCATTGATGATGCGGGTATCGACGGAATCTCGGACCAGGCTGCATCCGACATTGTCAAGAACATCATCCCAGGCCTCCAAGGCAGTCTGTACCGTAACCGGATATGTTGCGGCCACCGGAAAGGGCGTGGTGGATTTGCATAACGAAATATCTCCTGTGCCGCCCTGAGGCCAAACCCCGCCGTTCCAGTTATCTGCGGTGATGGCCGGAAAGCCGTAGACGTAATTGCCTGCGATATACCACTTGCCGTAAATGCGAGCGCCGGACACAGAATCGGTGGTATAGCTGGGATTGACAATCCAGCCGCGTTTGGCGGCATCGGTTGCGGGGCCGTATTTATAATAACAGTTGACGATGTTGACCGTGGCTTTCTCGCCGCCATAACAGCTGTTAAAGCCCCAGTTGTAGATGACATTATTGCACAGGTCGATATTGTTGGCGACATCACCTTCAATCCGGGGGTTGCGTGAACTGTGATGCGCCAGCAGGTTATGATGCCAGGAACTGTTGGTGCCCCCCCAGATGCCGCCATAGCCGTGGGCACCTTTTTCATGATGCGAATAGCGGAGGCTTTCGGTAATCAGGCACCACTGGGCAGTGAAGTTGGTATTGGCATAGTAGGAAAAGGCTTCATCGACCGACCAGCTTGCCGTGACATGATCGAGGATGATCCGGTTGCCATACCGGCCCCATGTGGCGTCCGCGTCGTCGTTGTCGGTTCCATCAGGCCACTGATCGCCCAGCCGGCAGCGGATGTAGCGGATAATGACGTTGTCATAACCTGCGTAGAGACTGCCGTTGGCAATGCAGATGCCATCGCCGGGAGCGGTCTGGCCGGCAATGGTGACATTGCCATATTTGAGGCTTAGATTGGAGTTGAGGTGGATGGTGCCCGAGACACGAAATACGATGGTACGCGGGGTATTGTGATTCAGGGCATCCCGCAGAGAGCCTGGGCCGGAATCGTTCAGGTTGGTGACTTCATAGACTTCGCCGCCCCGTCCGCCTGTGGCAATGGCACCATATCCCTGGGCACCGGGGAAGGCCGGAACAGCACCACACATCGCGACAAGAATCGAACAAAGCAGTACCAGCATCATTGTCTTCATACGCAATCTCCCGAGAAACATCCTGATTCCATCACTTTTATCGACAAAGATGCATATGCCATGCGGTAGTATAGACGGAAATTCCAGCACCTTCCCTGGGCCAAATTACTCCTTACTGTAAAAATAGCAAAATGGATCAGAGAAGTCAATACAGCAAAAGTTTGCGTGACGGGTTGAGATGAGTGTATACAATGGGCCAAGGTGTTTTGTAATTTTGGGCACAGGCCGATTCAAGGAACCGCCGCAAATAACCAGTAACCTGATTAATTGCGGCGGTTTATGACGATTTTGGGAAATTATCCTTTTTGCTGGATTTTGGCCCAGGTGTCTTTGAGGGTCAGGGTCCGGTTAAAGACCAGCTTGCCGTTTTGGCTATCCGGGTCCGTGCAGAAATAGCCCATCCGCTCAAACTGCCAGCGGTCCAGGGCTTGGGTATCTTTGACGTGCGGCTCGATCTTGCAGCCGGTCAGAACCTGCAGCGAATCCGGGTTCAGATTTGCGGTAAAATGTTCACCTTCGGGAGTTTCTTCCGGATTTTCTTTGGTGAACAAATGGTTATAGAGCCGGATTTCCGCATCGAGTGCATGGGACTCCGCGACCCAGTGCAGGGTGGCCTTGACCTTGCGGCCATCGGGTGAATCGCCGCCGCGTGTGGCGGGGTCGTAGGTGCAGTGCAACTCGACGATATTACCCGCGGCGTCTTTAATTGCTTTTTCGCATTTGATGAAATAGGCATACCGCAGACGGACTTCTTTGCCTGGGGATAGGCGGAAAAACTTGCTCGGCGGATTTTCCATGAAGTCGTCCTGTTCGATATAAAGAACCTTCGAGAAGGGCACCTTGCGGGTTCCCGCTGTGGGGTCTTCGGGGTTATTGACCGCATCCATCCATTCCACCTGGCCATCCGGATAATTGGTGATAATGACTTTAAGCGGTCTTAGCACGGCCATGACGCGGGGAGAGGTCTTATTCAGGTCTTCACGGATGCAGTGTTCCAGCAGGGCGACATCGACGGTGCTGTTGGTCTTGTTGACGCCAATGACCTTGGCGAAGGACCGGATGCCCGAAGGACTGAAGCCGCGCCGCCGCATCCCTGAAATAGTGGGCATACGCGGGTCATCCCAGCCGTTGACATAATTATCCTTGACCAGTTGCAGCAGTTTGCGTTTGCTCATCACGGTGTACGTGAGGTTCAACCGGGCAAATTCGATCTGCTGGGGATGATAGATACCCAGTTGGTCCAGAAACCAATCGTACAGTGGCCGATGATTTTCAAATTCCAGCGTGCAAATCGAATGGGTAATGCCTTCGATGGAGTCTTCCAGACCATGCGACCAGTCATAGGTGGGATAAATACACCAGGTATTGCCGGTACGGTGGTGGCTGGTGTGCATAATCCGGTACATGATCGGATCACGCATATTCAGATTCGGATGGGCCATGTCGATTTTGGCGCGCAGGGTCCGAGAGCCGTCTGGAAATTCCCCTTTACGCATTCGCTCAAACAGATCCAGATTCTCCTGTATACTGCGATTGCGATAGGGGCTTTCTTTGCCGGGTTGGGTCAGTGTACCGCGATATTCACGAACCTGGTCCCCATTGAGGTCGCAGACATAAGCGAGTCCTTTGCGGATTAAATCCAAGGCCCATTGATACATCTGCTCGAAGTAGTCGGATGCAAAAAACAGCCGGTCCTCCCAATCCCAGCCGAGCCATTTGACATCATAGATGATCGAATCAACATATTCCTGCTCTTCTTTGGAGGGATTTGTATCATCGAACCGCAGGTTGCATTTGCCTCCGAATTCGGCTGCGATGCCGAAATTCAGACAAATACTCTTGGCATGGCCGATGTGGAGATAGCCGTTGGGTTCAGGTGGAAAGCGGGTATGAACCCGATGGTTCCATTTGCCGGTTTTGTTGTCTTCGATAACGATTTGCCGGATGAAGTCGATCCGTTCTGACGTTCCGTTGTTTGTGTTCGTATTGTCTTGTTCTGCCATAATTTACCGTCCATTGAGTATAACGTTAACAACGGGATGGTATATTACCATAAGTTTTGCTTATTGTACAGCGGCAATTTGATACGACGTCATAACATAATCCAAATTTAGATTCGGTCTCATCCATCGCGGGTGGTTCCATCCGTCCTAGATATCATTTGAACGGTGATAGGAAACCGGTGGATTTTAGTCTGCCTGGCCCGATGCTGATTTCGCCGGCAGCAATAGGCTGGAACTTTTTTAGTTAGACACGGGTGTCCCGCTGGTGGAGCAGGATATTTTGCTGGCGATAGTGTTGCGGAGCAATCCCGGTGATTTTCTTGAAGATGCGTGAGAAGTAATATTCATCCTGGAAGCCGACTTTTCGGGCGATGGTATATAGGGTGGCATCGGTGGTCAGCAGCAGGGACTGGGCCTTTTCCACTCGTCTTTTGTTGATATATTGAATGGGCGATATCCCCATCAATTTGCTGAATAGATTTGAAAAATAAGTTGGGTTCAGGTGGACAATTTTGGCCAGTTCCAGGATGGTTATCTGCCGATCAAGATGGTTATGAATGTAGTCAACCACCGCGTTGAACCGCGATAATCCGTACAACGCAGCCTGGACTTCAGTATCTGAATAATTCGCAAAGAACGCTGACAACAGCAGCCGCATCAGGGCGTTGGTTTCAATCAGGTTGGCAGGGGACTTGGCATTATCCAACTGCTTGGCATTTTCCAGCACGGCCTGATAAATCGGCTTGTTGGCGTCGTATTCGGGTAATTGGCGATTGGGATTTAATTCCAACAGGCGTTTAAAAAGAGCTTCATTGATCAAACCCGAAGGCGCGGGGATGTGGTAATGACAATCCAGCATCGAAAGCATATCCATACCGGTCGGGGTTCTGCACGTAAAGTGGATGTAATAATGACTGAATTGCTCCGGACAATACATCCGGACAGGCGTAAAACACGGAATTAGATATAGATGGTCCGGTTCAAGCAAAAATGCCTGGTTATGATGCTCGATAAGCCCAGACCCACTGGTAATATAGTAAATCCTGGAATAAGGATTATTCACGTTGCGGTAATTCCATTCCTTCCCCACCGTGTAATATTCAATATTCAGGATATTGATATCGACATTATCGATTATGTGTTTGAGTCCGAACATTTTCGAATCATAATAAAAAATCTGTAAATAATCCATTAAAACTTTTAATTTTACATTGTTTTGTCAGGTGGGCCTGTTTACTCTCTATGCACTGAAAACCGTATTCCAGGAAACACCCAATTTAAGGAGAGTCTGTATGAGAACAAAAGGAACATTGTTTGTCATTTCTGTATGTATTCAAATTGCTATGGTGCTGGTAACCGGCTGCGCCTCAAAAGCGGCCAGCCAAGCCCGATGGCCCTATGAGAACGAGACTGCCGAACAGCGCAATGCACGGCTGGCATGGTGGCGTGAGGCTCGTTTTGGGATGTTCATTCACTGGGGTGTGTATGCCGTTCCGGCCGGTACGCATAAGGGCAATCAAGTCGGCGGCATCGGCGAGTGGATTATGTGCCATGGCAAAATTCCCGTAGCGGATTACCAGCAATATGCCGCTCAGTTCAATCCCGTCAAATATGATCCCGAAGCCTGGGTCAAACTGGCCAAAGAAGCTGGTATGAAATACATTGTGATTACCTCCAAGCACCACGACGGCTTTGCCCTGTTTGATTCCAAGGTTTCCAAGTGGGATGTGGTCGATGCAACACCGTATGGCAAAGACCTGCTCAAACCGCTGGCCGCGGCTTGTAAAAAACATGGCATCAAGCTGGGATTTTATTATTCTCAGGCCCAGGACTGGTGCCAGGGCGGTTCGGCCTGCAGCGGATACTGGGACCCGGCCGCACAGAATACTGGTATGGATGCCTACCTGAAAAATATTGCTGTGCCACAGGTGGAAGAAATCCTGTCCAACTATGGCGATATTGCGGTCCTGTGGTGGGATACGCCATGCGAGATGACCAAGGAGCGTGCCCAGATGTTTGAGCCGGTCGTGTCTCAACACCCGGGTATCATTACCAACAACCGTCTGGGTGGGGGCTATCCCGGCGATACGGAAACCCCCGAACAGCATATCCCGGCGACGGGTTACAAAGATCGTGACTGGGAAACCTGTATGACGATGAACGATACCTGGGGCTTCAAGAGTTATGATCAAAACTGGAAATCGACCCAGACCCTGCTTCGCAATCTGATTGATATCGCCAGCAAGGGCGGCAACTACCTGCTGAATGTCGGGCCGACCGCAGAAGGCGAAATTCCTCAGCCCAGCATCGAACGTCTCAAACAAGTCGGAGCGTGGATGAAAGTCAATGGCGAAGCCATCTACGGAACGACCGCCAGCCCGTTTGCCAAACTGGAATGGGGCCGCTGCACCAAGAAAGTGACTGCAAAGGGGACAACACTGTATCTGCATGTGTTTACCTGGCCGCAGGATGGCAAACTGCTGCTGCCGGGCCTCAAGAGTGAGGTGAAAAAAGCGTATCTGCTGGCCGACTCGGCTGCCTTGAAAACCCAGGCCACGGAGGAAGGGGTTGTCCTCACGCTCCCGGCCCAGGCTCTGGATCCGATTGCGACGGTCATAGTTGTCAATCTTTCAGGCGAATTAAAAGTCGAAAAAGCCTTATTGTCTCAAGCCGCAGACGGCACCATCGTATTATCGGCGATACAGGCCAATATTCACAATTTCAACGGCTCCAATGCCCAGGTGGAAGAAAAGGGCGGCATACCGAATATTGGATTCTGGACGGCTTCGGGCGTAACGGTGGATTGGAATTTCAAGATTACAAAGCCCGGACGATTTGATCTTGTTGCCAGTACTGCCTGTGCCAACGAGAAAAGCCAATTCCAGATTCGGGTGGATAATCAGACACTCAATGCAACTGTGATGTCAACCGGCGGCTATGAATCCTTTGTTGACCAGAATCTCGGACAGATCGAGCTGAAGACCTCAGGAGAATATCTGCTGCAGATCAAGCCTGACAAAAATGCCTGGGCACCGATCAATATCCGCAGTCTGACATTGAAACCGGCAAAGTAAAAAAACCATAACATCACAAATGAAAGGCAGGGTATATTCGATGGGTACTTTAAAAGCACAATGTCTTGACAGAATTAAAAAGGCCACACCGCGAATCCCCGTGATTGGTGTGTTTGCTCCCTGTGATCCGCGGATCGACCAGGACAGCCGAACCCGGGCACAAAACATTATTGGGATGGTTGCCAATGCGATTGCCGGCCAGGTTGTTCTGCCGGATAAAACCCCCGTGCCGGTGGTCTATTCATCGGTTCTGGTGGACAGTGAATCGCAGGCCGATGTCGTTGCTCAACAATTCCGTCAGGCGGGTGTCAATATCCTGGTCTGTGTACCGGATACCTGGGCGTTCCCGCAGCTGACCGCCATCTCTGTGCTCCAGCAGTTTCCCAAAGAAACGCCGCTGAATATCACCTGCGGCAACAGCGGTCCCAAGCCGGGTGTGGTGTACGCTCACGCTGCTGCCGGCGCCATCAGTCAGTACGGCAAAATGGTTCATCTGAATGTCGGGAACTGGCCGGATACGGGACTCAATCCCCAAATGACCGACGCAACCGCGACGGCGTTGATTGACTGGTGCTATGCGGCGGTAGCAGCGGTGGCGTTGCGAGGCCGGCGTGTGATGGTCTTCGGCCATGATTCCATGGGGATGGAAACTGCTCTGGCTCATGTCCTGCCGACACGCAACACCTTCGGTCTGGAAATCACCCGCCTGGATATGAAGCTGCTGGCCGATATGTTGAACAAGGAGGCTTATGACAAGAACGAGCTGAAAGCACTGCGTGCCTGGATTGACAGCCATATTGGCAAGCGTCTGGAAATCAAAACCGATGCTGACAGCCGGCGGTTTAATCAGAGCCTTGCGATGTATCTGATTAACCGCGATCTGATGGCCGACTTGAACGCCGTCGGCGGCGGATTCATGAGTCAGTTGGAATGGGGCAGCGACCGACGGGGTCTTCCGATGCCGGTGGCCGATGCGATGGAATCCATGTTCAACAGCACCTTTGACCACAACGGCCCCAAGGCCCCCTTGCCCTATGCGACTGAAGCCGATGTACAGGGATTATTGACCATGCTGTTTATGACCTGGCTGTCTGGCGGCAATCCGCCGCTGTTTATGGACTTCCGCAAGGTCTGGGAGGGCTGGGAAATCAATGCTCTGGCCAAAAAAATCGGCGTCAAAGTCAATCCAAAGGCCGACTATATCGTCAAAGGGCTTGTGGATGGCGACAATTCCGGCAGCGCTGCCTTTGACTGGGCGGCAAAACCCGGTGCAAGTCAGAAAGAGATTATGAAGGCCATCTCCATGCCTCTGGCTGACGAAGGCTACTTCCCCGGCGGCGGCAACAGCGTGACCTTTATGACGCCCGAAGGTATTACCGGGATTGCAGGACGTATGGCTTACAGCGCCCTGAATAATAAGTTTAGTCTTATCTGGGATGAAGCTTATACGACCTGTGTGCCGGCCAAGCTGGGCCAGGCGATGTGTAATCTGACCAACTGGAACTGGCCGCATACCTTCGTTATTCCCAAATACGCCAGCATGGCCGAGTACAAGCAATTTGCCCCGGCCAACCATTTCCACATGACCTGGAATCTGCCGGTTTCCCGTCTGCAATATTGGATGGATTTGACAGGCGTATTGAGTGTAGCTCCGTGGGCGGCTCGCCCGGCCTTTATCGAAGGTATCGATCGTCCCCAGCCGCTGGTCTATCTGCTCAACGGCGGTGAAAATCACTACAAAATGATCAAATAAGCCGGAATTGGATTGCACTCAAATCCAAAGGGTCTGCGTTGTAAGGCGTGAGATCATTCATAGACCGAATACGATGGTTTTGCTCTAATTCTGTGGACATCCCAACCCAGATTGCTATAATGTCCGCCTATGAAATTATATCCGTTACAATGCAGACCCCTCTTCAAATCGCGTATCTGGGGAGGGACGAAATTACAGGACGTATTCGGCAAACCTCTGCCGGCAGACCAGCTTATTGGTGAAAGCTGGGAGCTGGTGGATTTGCCCAACGATAAAACCGTTATTGACAATGGTCCTCTGGCCGGATTAACGCTGTCCGAGGTCCTTTGTCGTTATCCGCATCAAATCACCGGGCATAAAGAGTTTACAGGTGCGCTGCCGCTGCTGATTAAATTCATCGATGCCCGCGAAGACCTTAGTGTCCAGGTCCATCCCGATGCCCAAACCTGCCAAAAAATGGGCAAAGGCGACCCCAAGACCGAATGCTGGTATATCCTTCAGGCCGAGCCCGGGGCAGCTATTTATAAAGGGGTCAAGCCCGGAACCACACTGCAGCAATTCCGTCAGGCCGTTCAAAACGGGACCTGTGCAGAGCTGCTGGAGCGGGTGCCGGTACAGGTTGGCGAATGCCATTTTCTGCCCTCAGGTACCTGTCATGCCATTGGCGCCGGCCTTTTAATTGCAGAAATTCAGCAGCCCTCCGACACGACCTACCGTGTATTTGACTGGAACCGCGTGGATTCCACCACCGGCAAACCCCGCCAGCTCCATATTGAGGAAGCGATGCAGAGTATTCGGTTTGACCTGACTGCTGACAAACTGCCGGTTCGCTCGGTCGGCTGCCTGGTGGATGCAGACGAATTTCAGGTGCATAAACGACATCAGACTGCCGGTGCGCAGGTCCTCATCGATCCAGGCATGATGAAGGCGGTTGTATTTCTGACCGGCCATGGCCAGTGGATGGGCAAGGATTTCCAGCCGATTCCATTCAAGGCCGGTGATACCTTTTTGGTGCCCGCCGCGATGGAGGGGTATCTGCAATTCCTTTCCGACAGCGAATATCTGATTTCGACGGTTCGTTTTCAATACTGAAAAAGCCGTTTTTTTGTCACTCTGAAATAGATACATCTAAAACCCTGGTTACATCCAGGGGTTAATATAATTCTGCGCTGTTCACCTAATCATTAATCACTGTCGCATATTTCTTTTTGAATCCGGCGGATTTTTCATTCCACGCCAACATCAATAACAGACTTGTTATGTCCTGATAAGATTCCCAAAAATCACAAATAGGTAAATTTTCTTGCTCCAATTTATGATTATTTGCTCATATATATTATGTGGCAAGAGGAGATAGGTAAAAACGATGGGTGATATATTAACAAAAAAAGATAGCTTTAGTGTGGAGTTTTTAAGGCTATTTGTTGTTCATCAAAAGCCGATTTATGCCTATTTGCTGGCGATGGTTCATCGTCCTGCAGATGCCGAAGACCTGATGCAGGATGTCGCCACGTTGATGTGGGAGAAATTTGATGAATTTCAGCCGGGAACGAATTTTGGCGCCTGGGGTATCACCATCGCTCGCCATAAAGTGCTGGAATATCATCGGCGAAAAAAGAGCGAATATGAATTTTTCTCGGATCACCTCGTTGAGTACCTAAATCATATTGCCTCGGAGAAACTGGAGCAGATGGACGACCAGGTCAGGGCGCTTCAGCAGTGTCTGTTGAAACTTCAGGATAATGATCGCGGGCTGATTCAGGTGCGATACGAAAAAGGGATGACGATCAAGCAAATCGCAGAACAAATGCAGCGTCCGGTTACGGGGCTGTATAAAGTCATGGCGCGAATTCATCGCTCGCTGATACGCTGTGTTCGACTGACCCTGAATGCCTGGGAGATGCAGGGATGAACGACCGTCGCTGGCCCATCGAACTGGACGAATTGATTCTCCGGAAGCTGGAGGGCACCATCACTCCGGCCGAGTACGAGCAATTGGTGCAATGGCTTGATCACGAGCCGGAAGCCGCCTGTTATTATATGGATTTTACCATGCTCTATGTGGGCTTGTCTCAGCCAGGTAAAATCTCTTTTTCATCCGAACCGCAAGATATTTCCCTGGATTGTTATAATTCTCTGTTTAACCTGCTGGCCGAGAATGAAAAGGGGGCTCCAAAAATTGAAAAGCCCGATGTGGCACCGCTTGTTTCAGGGAATCAAGAGATTCCGGACAGACGCCTGTGGGGGCAAGTAACCCCTTGGAATCTCTGGACGGTTATTGGTTCTCTTGCGGCGCTGGTGCTGATGATAGCTTATGCCACATTTTATCCCCGTGTGGCATCCAGTCCCGTGGCGGTTCTGGCGGATTCGGTCCATGCGGTCTGGGGGGAGTCCGGGTCGTTGCAGGCAGGCCAGAGGCTCTATGATGACGGCAGGCGAATGTCGCTGTTGTCCGGATGTGCCAAAATCGTCTTTGATTACGGTTCTGAGATTATTGTTGAAGGCCCGGCCGAATTTTCCGTGTTGTCGGAAGAGAACCTCTATCTGTATTGTGGTAAAGTGCTGGCCTGGATTCCGCCCCAGGCGGTGGGATTTGTTGTGGATACGCCCAGTGCGGGTGTCGTGGACCTCGGGACGGAATTTGGTGTCCAGGTGGAATCCAGCGGATCCAGCAGTGTGTCCTTGTTCAATGGCAAGGCATCGCTGCTGGCCGGCCAGCAGGGTGAACGAAAAGGGACCGTTCTTTTAACTGCAGGGATGGCCCGTTCTGTGGAGTACCAGACGGGGCGAACCCGCGAAATACGGCTTGGCGAAAATCTGTTTGTCCGCCGCCTGGATTCATCCATAAACCTGGTTTGGCGGGGAGAACCGCTGAATCTGGCCGAGTTAATTGGCGGCGGCGATGGTTTCGGAACCGGCCCAACCAACTGCGGCATTGATCCAACGACCGGAAAACGCACGGATATTCGAACCGTTGACCGGTATGCTGATAACACCTATATTGGGGTGCCTGAGAACCCCTTTGTGGATGGGGTGTTTGTCCCCAATGGCAAAACGCCGCAAACAATCAGCTCCCGCGGGCATATCTTTGAGGCCTGTCCGGAAACCCAGGGCAATTATTACACAGAGATTGCCTATTGTCCTCAATTTCGTGTGCTGGATGCGGAATTGGCGGCCAGTCTGTCCAGGGAGCCCAGCCTCCTGCTGCATGCCAATCTCGGCATTACCTTTGATCTGGACGCCGTTCGCTCCAGACTGACCCGTATCAATATTACGGCGTTTAAGGCCCAACTGGATATCAGTACCCTGGCGCCGCGAATCCCCCATGCTGACACCTGGGTTCTGGTGGATGGACAGTTGCGATACAGCAAACAAAATATGACCGAAATAGGAAAGCGGGAAGCGATACATATTCCCCTGCGTCCGGAAGACCGGTTTTTGACTCTGGTCGCCACCGATGGCGGTGATTCGGATAACCGTTTCTCTGAGGATGGTTCGCGGTGGAAGAGTATCGATAGTGACTGGTGTGTATTTTGGAATCCTGTTTTAGTGTTAGAGTAGCCGAAAGCAATTGCACGTTTGAACGATGCACGTTACGTGAAAGCGTATATAAAACCATTTTATTACTTTATTTTGGGAGGTCTAACGCTATGAGAAGAGTAAGTGGTACTGTCATGATTCTGGCCATGCTCGTCATGTCGCTGCCAGCATGGGGGGCACTGGTCAATCGCTACAACTTTAATGTGGACCCCAACGATTTGGTTGGGACGTCCAACGGAGTCCTTACCAACGGGGCCTATCTTTCGGATGGAAAGCTGGTGCTGACTGGCGGGACCAGTTATTCGGCGCCGTGTGTGACCCTGCCGGCCGATGTTCTGAAGAATTACTCCAGCGTTACCATTGAAGCCTGGTTTTCACTGGATGGTCTGTCTCAGTGGCAGCGTCTGTTTGATTTTGGTGATTCAGCCGGCGGAACCAACGGTGCAGGCGGCAATTACATTTTCTATACCCCATCCTCCGGCGGCAACGATTCCCGGTTCGTGATCAGCACAGGCGGTATTCCGGGCTATAATTACGGCGAAAATATGGCGATTGGCACGGGTTTGACAACGTCAACCACCTATCATGTTGCCTGCGTGTATGATGCAGCGACGTCTACCATCAGCCTGTACCAGGACGGCAAGTTTATCAATTCCTCCACAACAAGCCACCTGTTGACAAATGTGGGACGCAGCTTTGCTTATATCGGCAGTTCAACCTATCGCGGCGACCCCGCTTTTGCCGGCAAAGTGGATGAATTTCGTATTTATAATACGGCATTGAGCGCTCGTGAGCTGGCTTTTAACTACGCCAAAGGCCCCGATACCGTCAGTCCGTTCTTCATCGTCAGCACCAATCCGGCCGAGGGACAAATCAATGTACCCATCAATCCCACATTGTCCTGGACGATTGACCCGGCCTACAGCCCCACGGCTTATAATTTGTATGTAGGTGTGGATCCCAACATTGTCGACCCTGCTGTGGTAGATCTGACGCCGTTTGCGATTATCAAACAGATGGGTTTGACTACGACCAGCTATACCGTCCCCGCGGGCCAGACGCTGACCAAGGACAAAACCTATTACTGGAGAGTGGATGCTGTCATCAACGGAATTACCTATCAGGGTATCGGACGAAGCTTCAAGACGATTCCCAACGCCCCGACCTTCACGACCAATCCTGCTAACCAGGGATACTTCGCTGGTGAAACAGTCTCGATGACTGCGGTTGCGGAAGATACCGGCGGCGGTGCATTGACCCTCAAATGGTACAAGGCGGGAACCCCGGCCCAGGAAGTCATTCCGGATGGAACCCATATTCTCATCAATACCACTGTGGTCGGCACCACCTATACCAGTACCTTGACCATTCAAGCGATGGCCAAACAGGAAGCAGGCGCCTATTATGCCACGGCCTCCAACACCGGCGGTGTAGCAACATCCACCTCGGCGTACTTCATTTGCAAACAGTTGCTGGCTTACTACCCCTTTGAAGGCAATGCCGATGATGCATCTGGCAATAACTTGAATGGCACACTGGCAACCCTCGGTACGGCTCCCAATAACATTCTGCCGACCTTTGCGGCCGGGAAAGTGGGTCAGGCAATCAGCCTGTCAAACACCTATGCCAACTATGTGGATCTGCCGGATGGTTTTGATGATTTCAGAACCGGCCTGACCATCAATCTGTGGGCTTATGCGACAGTCGCCGGAAGCTGGGCCAACTTTATACAGTTCTCCAATGGTGCGCCCAATAACAATATCTTCTTCTGCCGCAACGGTACCTCCACTACACTGCAGTTCAGGACTGCCAATGGCACCACTCAGAATACGGCGATCAATGCCAACGCCGCAATGCTTCTGAATCAGTGGCAGATGTTTACGGTGACACTGGACACTGCAGGTGTGGTCAGAATTTACAGAGACGGTGTTCTGTATAAGTACTACAACAACGACGGAACGACGGTTATTCCCACGGCCACCATTCCGCTGCCCAACTTTGTAACACGCGTGAATAATTACATCGGCAAGAGTGCCTGGAATGACAATTATTTCACAGGGCTGCTGGATGAAATTCGCGTGTACAACTATGCTCTGACCCCGGAACAGATCGCCGCTCAGTATTATGCGGATTCCGGTGTGGCGGCATGTCTGGCCAAGCCGACTTCGGATTATAACAACGATTGCAAAGTGACTCTGGATGATTTTGCTATCCTGGCTGGACAGTGGCTCGATTGCGGTCTCTATCCGCAAAGTGCCTGCAACTAACCCGGCGGGTTTGATGTGATGTGTTTTGCTCCGGCAGGCGGTCAGGTCTGCCGGAGCTTTTTATTGGGGATCCTTTTTTCGTGTTGCGAATAGACGCAATGGGGTCAATGCCCCGTAAACAGAGGAGTTGACTCGTTGAAATGGGTAAAATTGAAAAATTGTATTGAGAAAAGTATGACGGGGTGGTACAATGTCCGCCTTATACCGGGGCGTGGCGCAGTTTGGCTAGCGCGCTTGACTGGGGGTCAAGAGGTCGCAGGTTCAAGTCCTGTCGCCCCGATTGCCATCAGGCAGGCAAATTCCCTTATTTGCCTGCCTTTTTTCTTGCGCTTAAACCAGCGTGTCAAGGTGTGTCTGGGGGTGGTTGAGCCTTAATGATATCCCAGCAATCTCAGACGGATGGGTGTTTTTCACAAAAAGATGCATGGTGTCCAGAATTAGAAGGCCAGATATAACACAAATTGTCGCCAAAATCGTTCCTGTTCTGCCCAAAAAAAGCATTGCAAACCAAATCCTGGTTGTTATAATGATAACCCTGTTGAAAATAGGGAAATTGAATGAGCCGCATGGGGCGGCTTGAAGTCTCTGAAAGGTTTTTTTACAGTATGTTAACAAAAGACAAAAAACAGCAAATTATTGAGGGTTACAAAACCGCAACCAATGATACCGGTTCGCCGGAAGTGCAAATTGCCATCCTGACGGGCCGGATTAATGAACTTACGGAACATCTTAAGGTTCACCCCAAAGATCATTCCTCTCGCAGAGGCCTTCTGAAGATGGTCGGTACCCGTACATCGCTGCTTAAGTATGTACGCAATAAGGATTTGGATCGGTATCGTCAGATCATTTCCAAACTCGGACTTCGCAAATAAGCACGCGGTCCGTCAATGGCGATGTTGACGGCCGGTTCTATTGCGGCCAAAAACACGACGTTGTAGATATAAAATAAAAACCATACTTTAGAAGGTACCAGATATATGTTTAATGTGCATCGAGTACAAAAAGAAATCGGCGGCAAATTAATCACACTCGAGACCGGGCGGATTGCGCGTCAGGCTCATGGAGCCGTGATTGCTTCATGTGGTCAGACCATGGTTCTGGCTACGGTTTGTGTTGCTGCTCCCCCAAAAGAAGAAATCGATTATTTTCCGCTGAGCGTTGATTATCGTGAAAAATACAGTGCAGCGGGCAAATTCCCCGGCGGTTTTATGAAGCGTGAGGGGCGTCCTTCCACGAAGGAAGTGCTGACCGCTCGGATGATTGACCGTCCGATTCGTCCTCTGTTTCCGGATGGTTATTTTAATGAAGTCCAGATCATGGCCCAGGTTATCAGTGCCGATACCGACAACGACCCCGATGTGCTGGCGATGATTGCTTCCAGTGCGGCGTTGTCTATCAGCAAGATTCCTTTCCAGGGGCCGCTGGGAGCGGTGCGTGTCAGCCGGATCCATGGACAGTATGTGCTGTTCCCGACATACAAAGAAGTCGAGACCAGTGAAATGAACCTCATCCTGGGCGGCAAGCGTGATGCGATCAATATGATTGAAGTGGATGCCCAGCAGGTATCTGAGGAGATTGTCGCCGAGGCAGTCAAGACGGGCCATGCGACTATTTGCCAGGTTTGCGATCTGATTGATGAGCTGGTTCAACGCTGTGGGGTTGCCAAAGAAGTTGAACTGTTTGAACTGGAACAGGCACTGATTGATGAAGTGCAGCAAGCCTGTTATGAACCGCTTTATAAGGCTTACCAAATTAAGGTCAAGGCGGATCGGAATAAGGCCATCAGCGATATTACCGAGCCATTGTTCGATAAATATTGTGTTGCTGCCGAAGGGACTGCACCCCGATGCACCAACGTCCAGCTTCGCCGGATTCTGGAGATTGTCCAGAAAAAAGCGGTCCGCAGGTTGTTGATGGAAGGCCGCAGACCTGACGGCCGAGGCTATGATGAAATTCGCCCGATTAGCTGCGAGGTGGGGGTGTTGCCCCGTTCGCATGGGTCAGCCCTGTTTACCCGCGGTGAAACTCAGGCTCTCGTATCCTGTACACTTGGTACCGGGCGAGATGAGCAGTTAGTCGATGGTCTCATGGAAGAATATGGCCAGAAGTTTATGCTGCATTACAGTTTTCCGCCGTTTTCGGTTGGGGAAGTCAAGCCGATACGCGGACCGGGACGCCGTGAAATCGGGCACGGGGCCCTGGCAGAAAAGGCTCTTGAGCAGGTTCGTCCTGCCGAAGAGAAATTCCCTTACACCATTAAAATCAATTCGGATATTACCGAATCCAATGGCTCTAGTTCGATGGCGTCAGTGTGCGGCGGATGCCTGGCGATGATGGATGCGGGGGTGCCCATTACGATGCCGGTGGCTGGGATTTCCATCGGGCTGGTTACCGAAGGCAGCCGCTATGAGCTGCTGACCGATATCATCGGCGACGAGGACCATTTCGGGGATATGGACTTCAAGATTGCCGGAACCGAAAAAGGGATTACGGCGATTCAGCTGGACATCAAAGCCGAGGGCCTGCCGCATGATATCATGGTTGCTGCCATGGAGAAAGCCCGTCAGGCGCGCCTGAAAATCCTGGGGATTATGAAGCAGACCATCGACAAACCGCGCGAGCAGCTCAGCGTGTATGCCCCCAAGATTGTGACGATCAAGATTGATCCGGAATATATCGGCAAGGTGATTGGACCTTCCGGCAAGACCATCAAAGGTATCCAGGAGCAGACCGGCTCACTGATTGAAATCGAAGAAGACGGCACAGTGGCCATCAGTTGTGTCGGCGGCAATGGTCACCTTGTGGCTCGCGATATGATCGAAGCGATGACAACACCGCCTCAGGTGGGTCGCATTTATCATAATTGCAAGGTAGTCTCAATCAAGGAATTCGGGGCATTTGTGGAATTTGCTCCCGGCATCGAAGGCCTTTGTCATATCAGTGAAATTTCAGATTCTTATGTCAAGACTGTCGATGCGGTCTGTAAAGTGGGCGATATGATTTCGGTTAAGCTGCTGGCGATCGACGACCAGGGACGTTTCAAACTGAGTCGCAAAGCCGCGTTGCTCGAGATGAATAAAGACAAAAAGTAAAAACCAGCATCCAATGCATCCGGCGGTGTCCAAACCGCCGCCGGGTGTGTCCCTTGAACTCCTTGGGGTCAAGCCGACAGCAGTGGTCAGAGATGGGTGATTGATGGAATATAAGGGGGCTTGTCAGTCCCCTTACCATAAGGTGCGAGACTGCATCTGTGCGGTACAAACAAAGGTCGGATTGTGCTTTGCGCAAGGAGGTTGTATGCCCAAAGGGACTGTGAAATGGTTTGATTATCGAAAAGGGTTTGGTTTTGTTGTAAACGAACAGGGATTGGATGTGTTTGTCCATTTCAGCAATATTCAGTGCGACGGGTTCCGGACACTCCGGCCCGGGCAAGTGGTTGAATATGCGGAATTAAAATCCTCCAAGGGATTGCAGGGCAAAGAAGTCCAGGTGGTTGGTCCTTCGAGTCCGAAGGATAATACCACGCATAAACATCAATAACAGCGGATGTCGTCTCAACGACGTCGAATACGATAGACCAGACAAGTTTGTACTTCGTTATTGTATGTCGTTGGATATGGTGTATTTTAACTATCGGCCGGATCGTGGCAAAAATAAAGGGTGGCTCCAAACATTGCGTTCCAGCGGCAAAGAGAAAATTTTTGCTCCCCGGCAAGGAAGGCCAGATACGTTTGATTTGGATAATCAAGCGGCTTTTGCCTGACGCCGTCAGGGACAACAACAGTCCTTTGTCCGCCCAATTGACTGATTACAGGAACCCTAAAGTAATACCCTATGCGAAAAGATGCGGTTGTACTGATTGTCGAGGAGGATTCACATCATTCCGAAGCGATGGCTGAGGCCCTGACTAAGGCCGGCGTCAGAGTCGTTCGTTCGGATGCCATTTCGCATGCCCTTGAAGTGGTTTCCCAGAAACGGGTTGATCTGATTATTTCCGATTTATTTGCCGGTCGAAATCCCGATGGGATCGAGCTTTTGGACACCGTACGCAGGGATTTTTCTTCCATTCCGGTGATCTTGACCGCCGACAGCCCCGACCTGGAAGCCTGCAAAGATGCCATCCGTCGTGGGGCGTGGGATTTTCTGGTCAAGCCGGTGGAGGCCAAACGTCTTGTCGCTCTGGCGGAGCGGATTATTCCCTCGGTTGCGGTTCCCAAGGGGGCGTCGCTGGATTATGTCTTTCCCGGCGTGATCAGCCGTTCTCCGGTGATGCAAAGTGTGTTTCGCGTTTTGCGTCGTGTCAGCAAAACGGATCTGAGCATTCTCATTGAAGGCGAATCCGGGACCGGCAAAGAATTGACCGCGCGGGCGATTCATGAAAATTCCCATCGGGCCGATAAGCAGTTTTTGCCGATCAACTGTGCCGGCCTGAGCGAAAGCCTTCTGGAAAGTGAGCTATTTGGTCACGTCAAAGGGGCTTTTACCGGGGCCTTGAATGACCGCAAGGGATTGTTTCAGCTGGCCGACAAAGGCACGCTGTTTCTCGATGAAATCGGTGATATGCCTTTGCCGATGCAGGCCAAGCTGCTGCGCGTGCTGGAAGACGGGCTGATTCTGCCGGTCGGCGGCACCAGTGCTGTCAAAGTGGATGTACGCATCATCAGTGCCACCAATCAGGACCTGGCACGAATGGTCGAAGAAAAAAAGTTCCGTCAGGACCTGTATTTTCGCATCAAAGGAGTCAGCGTGACCTTGCCGGCATTACGAAATCGTCCACAGGATATTCCTGAATTGTTCGGGTATTTCCTGCGTCAGGCCTGTCAGGAAATCGGCAGTGATATTCATTTGATTACCGAGCCGGCTATGCGGGCGATTATGAGCTATTCATGGCCGGGCAATATCCGTCAATTACGCAATACCGTGCGAATGATGGTGGTTATGTGCGATCATGATACCCTGGATTTGCGGGACCTGCCGCCGGAAATCGCCCGGGTCAAAGAGCTGGCTGCTCCGACGGAGACAGCAGCAGGGACTCTGACGGCAGGATTGCCGGATATGGCGTCCGGCTGTTCTCTGGAAGACATGGAACGGGAGCATATTCGTCGGGTTCTGGAAATGACCGGTAATAACCGCACCGAAGCGGCGAAAATTCTCAAAATCGGCGAACGCACCCTCTATCGCAAGATTAAAGAATACAACTTGTAATGCGTCCTGGTCTGCTACAGGATTGCTTCAAAAAGTTTGAGCATCCCGGCGTGCACCTTTCCGTTGGTACATAGAATCTCTTTGGGCAGTCCGTCGCGAGTACCTCGCATGTCGCTGACTGTGGCTCCTGCCCGTTCGGCAATGAATGCGCCTGCGGAAATATCATAGGGGTTAAGATTGAATTCCCAGAAGCCGTCAAACCGGCCGCAGGCCACATAGCATAAATCCATGGCTGCCGATCCGCATCGGCGAATGTCCCGAATTCGCGGCAGGATATGGCTCAGACAACGCAAATTAATGCACGCGTCCGCCTGTCGCAGACAGGCAAACCCGGTCCCCATCATACATTCGCTCAATTCCTCTTGCTGGGACACGTGAATGGGCTGGTCATTGAGCTTGGCGGGGCCGTCCTGGACGGCTTCAAACAATTCATGCATGGCGGGCTGATAAACGGCTCCCAACACAGTGTTGCCGTGATACTCAAGACCGATAGAGATTGAGTAAAATGGCTGTCCATGCAGAAAAGAGGTTGTTCCGTCAATGGGGTCAATCACCCAGCGGTACTCATTGCCGACGGTTTGTCCGCTTTCTTCACCATAAATGGCATGTTCAGGAAACCGCTGCCGGATGTGCTCGACAAGGAATTGTTCAACCGCAATATCCGCTTCGGTCACATCATCCCGCCGGGCCTTCCGGCTGACGTGCAGGGTCTTGAGATTTTTCTGGTACTCCGCGGCGATCTGTCCGGCCTGAAGTATCATCTCATGCAAAAAACGCTGTGTGGTTTGCAAATCGATCATGGGTATTGTGCTGGCTTTCTTTAAATGTCCCGGTCCACGGCCTCGGCGATGCGTTTGAGCCGTTTCATCAAATTCTTCAGCGTTGCCGGAGTGATGGATTGTGCTCCGTCGGAGGCGGCATGTTCCGGGTCCAGATGGCACTCAATCAGCAGCCCGTCTGCACCCGCAGCCACGGCTGCCAGACACATCGGCGGTACCAGGTGGGCGTGTCCCGTCCCGTGGGACGGATCCACCATCACCGGCAGATGTGTCAAGTTCTGCAATTCAGCCACGGCCGCCAGCGGCAGGGTGTTGCGGACATAATTTTCAAACGTCCGGATGCCGCGTTCACAGAGAATTACATTTTTGTTGCCTGCATTGATGATATATTCCGCTGCCAGCAGCAGCTCTTCCAGCGAAGCACTCATCCCGCGTTTAAGCAGAACCGGCCGACTGGTCTTGCCTACTGCCTCCAGCAAAGGATAATGCTGCATATTGCGGGCGCCAATCTGCAACACGTCGGAATACTGAGAAACCAGCAGTACTTGATCAACGGCAACCACTTCCGTGACTACCGCCAGGCCAGTGACTTCCCGGGCCTCGGCCAGAATCTCAAGTCCCTCTTTGCCCAAGCCCTGGAAGCTGTATGGGCTGGTACGCGGCTTAAAGGCTCCGCCCCGGATCCCGATGCAGCCGGCATCCTGGACGGCCTTGGCGGTCTCAATCAGCTGTTTTCGATTTTCAACCGAACAGGGACCGGCGATAACCCCTACTTTTTTGCCGCCCACCGGAAATGCCTGTGGACCGATGACGATCTGTGATTTTTCTTTCTTGACCTCAAGCGAGGCGATTTTATACGGCGCCAGAATCGGTACGATTTTTTCGACCATAGGGGCATTTTCGATAGCCCCCTTATCGATACCGCGTTTGTCGCCGATACAGGCGATGACGGTACGGTCGGTACCTTGAATCACGTGTTCCTTAAGGCCGTACTCGCGTACCAGCTTAACCACATGCTGAACCTGTTCCTTGCCGGAACCGGGTTTCATTACAATAATCATATTCTTGCCTTTTCCTAAGCTGACCATGCTATTACAGTAAACGTTCGATTATACCGGATATGTACGGTTTTTCCAGTGGAAGACTAACGTTGAGGACTTTTTTATGCGACTTTTGATTATTTCAGATATTCACGGTCAAATGGATAATGTCAGGAGACTTACCTCTGTATTGAAGGGGATAGAATTGGTCCTGATTGCGGGGGACATCACGACTTTCGGCGGCGCAGAGCATGCCGCGGCCGTCCTTGAGCCGCTGTTGTCCCAGTCGGTCCCTGTTTTAGCAGTTCCCGGCAATTGTGACCCGGAAGGAGTGGAGCAATATCTTGAATCCGAACAAATCAGCCTGCAGGGGCGTTCAATACAGGTGGGAGGATATCTTTTTGTTGGGGCAGGCGGCAGTCTTCCATGCCCGGGTATGACACCCAACGAATGCAAGGACAGCCATTTTGAGACGATTCTCAGCAAGGCATTATATCGAAACGAAGCCAATTGCTCCTTTTCAGTATCAAAAAAACTGATTCTGATGACTCATCAGCCGGCCTTTGGAACCGCCGTCGATACGGTTGCTGGACGCAGCACCGGCAGCCCTTCGATTCGCAGATTCATCGAAACCCATCAGCCGGTTTTGGCTGTTTCCGGACATATTCACGAGGCTTTTGGGACAGACGTAATTGGCTCGACGATCCTGGTTAATCCCGGCCCGTTAAAGCAGGGGCGATATGCGACGGTGGAAATCCAGCCGGATTCGGTTGGACCGCAGCTGCATACTCTGGATTAGCAGAGTCGCTAATTGGAAGATTTTTTCCTTTAACCGAGCCTGTTTGTCTGGTACAATACCCACACAGTGAGAAGATGACTTGTTGAATGGCAGGTTCGACTATGGAACAATCACAACAGGCAAATTCCGGCAATCCAGAAGGGACAGGTTCAGGTTACGTCCATCCTCAATATGGTGATTTGGGGGTTCCCAGTTCAGTCGATACACGTCATCATCTTTCGCAGGAAGACCCCTATTTTGAAGACAACCCCTATATGCTCCACCTGTCGGTAACAGGGCGATGCAATGCTCGCTGTGTGGGCTGTATCAGTTCATCCATCACCTTTAAAGAGAATCCATCCGAACCTCAGTCCAGAGATTTTGATGTCCAGCCGCAGCGGGACAGTATGGCGATTTGCCAGCTTCTGGCCAACAGGAAAGAAGACTATGCCGTGATTTGCCTGTATGGCGGCGAACCGCTTCTGGAATGTGAAAAAATCCAGCAAACTATCGATTTGCTTTCGAGCAATCCGCCGCTGCCATTGCGGTATATGCTGTATACCAATGGTCAGCTTCTGGAGGATTCCATTCGCCAGTATCCGCAATTATTCAGCAGGCTGTGGCTGGTTTCCGTTTCGATTGATGGCCAAAGCCAACAGCATAACGCCAGTCGTCCCGGTACGGATTTGAACCGGATTCATCGCGGATTGCGAAATCTGTCACAATATCCAACGGCGTCAGTGCTGATGTGGTCCACGCTGCGTGAAGGGCAGTCATTAACCGATTGCTTTGAGGAATTTTTGTATCTCTATGAACACGGCCTGGCCGATCACTGGTTTTTTCACTGGATAGAAACCGATAAGCCGTTCGAGGACTTCAACCGCTATCTGCAGGAGTATGAAGCTCAGCTTCGCCAAGTGATGCATATCTACCTGGAATTTCTAAGCCTTGGGCGAATCCTGTCGATTGTGCACATCTCTGAATTGGTGTTGTATCTGCTGTCCGGCAAGCTCCGCGGTTCGACGGCCTGCGGTGTGGAATTGGGGAAAAAATACGATATTGCCGGCGGCAAAATTATGGCATGTGCGGATTTAGGCCCTCAATGGGTCTTTGGCCTGGTGGGGCCTGACGGCAATCCGGAAATACAGCCCAAAGAATTATCCCAATTGATTGCCTACAAAAATGACCTGGGCTGCGGTTCGTGCGGGGTCCATCCCTATTGTGGCGGACGTTGCCCGGTAGAGGGCTTGACAGCTTCCAGACAGCGTTTGTCCGAATATTGCCAGCTTATGCGATTGCATGTCGCTGTGGTCAAAGAATACCTGCCTCATATTCAGCAAGCTATGAAACTCCAGAATATCGATTTGCAGCGGCTTTATGACCATTCGGCGTTTTATGCCCAATTTACCGATGTGACCCCGTAAATTTAGGGCATATTCTCCCATTTTGGTCATTTTTCATACTTGACGCTCCCGCAGAATACCGCTATATTATCACTTTCTTGAGGTTACAAAGCGGTTTTCCTGCAGCCATGTAAAGAGGATGAAGATCCTTGGGGAATGGTGTAATGGTAGCACGGATGGCTCTGGACCATCTAGTTGGGGTTCGAGTCCCTATTCCCCAGAATTTTGCCTCCCGATCCAGACGGGAGGCTTTTTTTGTGCGCATCTTGTGTTATACTATCCTGTCTTTGTGGGGTCGGGAAAACCCGACTGATTTTGAAGAAAATGGAAAGTCAAGGACGTCTTTTTCCGATATTAAAGACAGGACATTCTGTCCGGAATGCATGGTCTCTACAGGCCCTCGTCCGAGAAAAACGTAAATAAGCAAATAGAAAAGCCAAAAAGGAGTCTGGATGATTTATCAGCCCTCAAACAAGTTCGAGCACGACAGCAAACTGCTGATACCCGATGCTCGCCTTCAGGTTCAGTACCAGCGAACCCGTGAAATGACACTCGACGACCTCCTGCTGGAGAACCGGATTGTGTTCCTGATAGGTGAGATATCCTATCGTCTTGCTGCTGAAGTGATTATGAAGCTTCTGTATCTGGATAATCTCAAACGTGGTGTTGAAATCAGTCTGTATATCAATTCTCCCGGCGGTGCGGTGGATGATACGATGGCGATTTACGACACCATGCGTTTTATTGGCTCGCCGGTAGCAACCTACTGCATCGGTCGTGCTCAATCCGGCGGTGCAGTGATTCTGGCGGCCGGAACCAAAGGGCGGCGTCATGCTTTGCCTCATGCCAAGATTATGCTGCATCAGCCCTGGGGCGGTGTAACCGGCCAGGCCGAAGACATCCGCATTCAGGCTGAGGAAATCATCAAGTCCAAAAAAATGATCAATGAAATTCTTGCCAAACATACCGGCCTGACCCAGGAAAAACTCGCCGAAGAGACCGAACGCGATAAATATATGTCCGCCGAAGAAGCCAAGGCCTGGGGGCTGATTGATGATGTACTGGGCGAGCAGGACCAAACCAAAGAAGACAAGAAATAACCGCCGAACACCGGCTTGATATAACGAGGCGACTATGACCTTTTCCAATAATTTGGTACCGATTGTAATCGAAAAAACCGGCCGCGGTGAGCGGGCGTATGATATCTATTCACGGCTGCTGAAAGACCGTATCGTGTTTCTCGGCAGCCAGGTCGATGATGATTCGGCCAATCTGATTATCGCGCAGATGCTGTTTTTGAGCAACGAAGACAGCAATTCGGATATTCACTTCTATATCAATTCGCCCGGCGGTTCCATTACGGCCGGCCTTGCGATTTATGATACGATGCGTTTCCTTCGCTGTCCGGTGGCGACGTACTGTGTCGGACAGGCTGCCAGTATGGGCGCGGTACTGTTTGCCGGCGGTGAAAAGGGCAAGCGGTATATCCTGCCCAACAGCCGTGTTCTGCTGCATCAGCCTCTGCTGCATGGCGAAATGGTGGCTCCGGCAACGGACCTCGAGATCGAAGCCAAAGAAATCCTGCGGCTTCGCAGTCGGCTGTATCAGATTCTGGCCGAGCATACCGGCAAGGATGTTGCACAGATTCAGAAAGACTGCGACCGCAACCTCTGGCTGGAAGCGGAAGAATCGGTCCAGTATGGCCTGGCCGATGCGATTTTGCGTAAAGAGCCTGAGATTAAGCACAGTGCTATTGAAGAATAATCAAGCGGGTTCCATTGCAGGCGGGACTATGATCAAAGCGTGTTGGGCTGCAGCGGTGATGGGGCTGGTTCTGGGCGGATGTTCGAGTTCCGACCCGAACGACTCGCTGTGGAGTCAGATCAAAAGCCTTGGTGGCGAAAGGGACATGCTGACGACCCGTCTCGAAACGCTTGACCAGGAAAATCAGCAGCTCCGTCAACAGATTCAGACGCTGCAGGCCGTCGATGCACAACAGCGGGCGGCGGTTCTGGATACGCTGGCCAAAATTGAAATCGGCAAACGTTCAGGTCTTTATGATAAAGACAATAATGGTTCCAAAGAGACGCTGGTGATCTATCTGGAGCCAATTGACTCTGCGCAGGATCGCGTCAAGGTTCCCGGACGTGTGGAGGTGGAGTTGTGGAATCTGGATGCTTCCAATCCGCAGGGGGCTTTGCTCAAGCAATGGGTCATTGAGCCGGAGCAGTTGAAAACACTCTGGGCCGGAACGCTGATGAGCAGTTTCTATCGTCTCAGTTTCCCAGTGGATGGCATCATCACGGGGAATGAAAAAGGCTTGACCGTTAAAGTACGTTTTACCGATTATATCGCCGGCAAAGTCCTGTCCGCCCAACAGCCGATTGTGCAATAACAATTCAAGGCTGGCTTTAAAATCCAAATCGGGCTGTCGATATCTTTGACAGCCCGGTTTTTTATATATCCAAACGGGGCTGATTATTCTGCAGGCCCAAAGGAGCTAATGCCGTAATACTTAACCCCAATGAAACCAAACGAAGTACCGAATAATGTCCCTTTGGGAGCCGGATGGTTTCTCCGGCATGTGAAAACAAAACAGGAAAATCAATTTTTCCGGCACAATAACATCGACCGGAGTCTATTGCCTTCTGTCTGTGGTTATACAGGCTATCATTTATCTCCAAAATTTAGACAGAATCATTTTCAAATTTTGCCGTTTCGAATTCAAAGTGGGGGTTGTTTTTTGTCGATACAAAGAGTGGATTTTCAATATAAATTCAGAACAGGATGTCAGGTACGGAATGTGGTTTTAATCAAAAATCTTTATTCCTCTGAAAGCAGCAGAATGCAGAAAAAGTCCGATTTTATAGGAATGAACAAGATTGATATGGAGGGGTATAATATTGAGGCCGTTCAAATGGGGGATAAAGCAGAATTTGACAGCTCTGCCCAAATGGCCTACAATAGTGTATTGTGTGATTAAAAGTGGACAGAAAAGAGCAGAAATTGTCGTGGAAATGGAATAATTGCGGTAAAAAACGGCAGAAAATGCCTGAATTTTGCCGCCGGGCAACCGGGCAATCATAAGGAAATATCTATGTTCGAACGTTTTACAGACCGTGCAAGAAAAGTGATGGCGCTGGCCAATCAGGAGGCTCAGCGTTTTAACCACGAATACATCGGCACCGAGCACATCCTTCTGGGCCTGGTTAAAGAAGGCAGCGGCGTCGGTGCACAGGTGTTAAAGAATCTGGATGTCGACATCAAGAAACTGCGTCTGGAAATTGAAAAGCTGGTCAAGAGCGGTCCGGATATGGTAACCATGGGCAAACTGCCCCAGACCCCCCGTGCCAAGAAGGTGATTGAATACGCTATCGAGGAAGCCCGTTCGCTCAATCATAATTATGTGGGTACCGAGCATATTCTGCTGGGTCTTTTGCGGGAAACCGAAGGCATCGCCGCCCAGGTCATTATGAGTCTGGGATTGAAACTGGAAGATGTCCGTCAGGAGGTGTTGAACCTGCTGGGGGCCGGCGTGGAAGACAATGCGGGGACCTATCCTCCCATGGGGATGAAGATGAATCCTCCGGCCAATGGCGGAACGACGGCCGGTGTCAAGCCCAAGAGCAAGACTCCGGCTCTGGACAGTTTTGGTCGTGATTTAACCGAGCTTGCTGCCAAGGGTGAACTGGATCCAGTCATTGGTCGAGCCAATGAGATTGAACGCTTGATCCAGATCCTGTGTCGCCGCACGAAAAATAATCCGGTGCTGTTGGGTGAGGCGGGTGTGGGCAAGACTGCAATTGTCGAAGGCCTGGCTCAAAAAATCGATCAGCACCAGGTGCCCGAAATCCTTAAAGACAAGCGCATTGTAGTGCTGGACCTGGCGATGATGGTGGCCGGGACCAAGTATCGCGGTCAGTTTGAAGAACGTATCAAGGCGGTGATTAATGAAGTCCGCCGTGCGGCCAATGTGATTCTGTTTGTCGATGAACTGCATACGCTGGTTGGTGCCGGCGGGGCCGAGGGTGCCATCGATGCCTCCAATGTGCTCAAGCCCGCCCTGGCCCGCGGCGAGGTGCAGTGCATCGGTGCGACAACCTTTGACGAGTATCGCAAGTATATCGAAAAGGATGCCGCACTGGAACGCCGTTTCCAGACGATTATTGTGGAACCTCCGAGCAAAGATGAAGCGGTGCAGATTCTCAAGGGGCTGCGTGACCGCTATGAAAAGCATCACCGTGTCAAATTCACCGATGAAGCCCTGTTCCAGGCGGTGGAGCTGTCCAGCCGTTATATTTCGGGCCGCTGCCTGCCGGACAAGGCGATTGACGTCATCGACGAAGCGGGAGCCCGCGTACGTCTGAAAAATATGACGCCGCCGCCGGACCTGGCGGAGTACGAGGCCCGCATCGAAAAACTGCAGCTTGAAAAAGATGAAGCCGTTCGCAATGCTGATTATGAACGAGCGGCTGCACTGCGTGATGATATTCAGCGGATTCTCGACGAAAAAGCCGAAATTCAGCGGCAATGGCAGGAAAAGAACGATGAAGTCATCGGCGAAGTCGATATCGAAGTGGTCGCTGAAGTCGTCAGCAAGATGACCGGTGTGCCGCTGACCCGTCTGGAAAAAGAAGAAGCTCAGAAACTGCTGGAGCTGGAAGCCGAATTGCACAAGAAAGTGGTCTCCCAGGACGAGGCTATCAACGCCATCGCCAAGGCGGTTCGTCGCAGCCGCAGCGGCCTCAAAGACCCCAATCGGCCGATGGGCAGCTTTATTTTCATCGGTCCCAGCGGCGTCGGCAAGACCCTGCTGGCCCGAGCCCTCGCTGAATTTATGTTTGGCGATGCCGATGCGATGATCCAGATCGACATGAGCGAATACATGGAAAAGCACAACGTCAGCCGTCTGATTGGTGCTCCTCCCGGATACGTCGGTTACGAAGAAGGCGGCCAGCTTACCGAACGCATTCGCCGCAGGCCGTATGCGGTGCTGCTGCTGGATGAAATTGAAAAGGCGCATTCGGATGTCTATAATATGCTGCTGCAGATTATGGAAGAAGGCCGCCTGACCGACTCCTTCGGCCGCCATGTGGATTTCAAAAACGTCATCCTGATTATGACCAGCAATATTGGCGCCGACCTGATTAAAAATCAATCCGGCTTCGGTTTCGGTAAACGGACCGAGCAGGCGAATTACGAAAAGATGAAAGAAATGCTGGACAAGGAAATCGAGCGGCATTTCCGTCCCGAATTCCTCAACCGTCTGGATGGCCAGATTGTCTTCCGTCCGCTGACCCGCAATGACCTGCAGACTATTGTGGATTACGAACTGAACAAGGTCTTTAAGCGGCTGCTGGAACATGGTCTGCATCTGGAACTGGATCCTGGTGCCAAGGAATTCCTCATCGACAAGGGGTATAATCCGGAATTCGGCGCACGTCCGCTGCGACGGGCAATCGAACGCTATATTGAAGACCCGCTGTCTGAAGACCTGCTGCGCGGCAAATTCAAAGGCAAGAAGCTCATTCGCATCAGTGTTCAGGACGAAGATCACCTGAAATTTGAAGGGATAGAAACCGATCAGAAAATGGATGATTCCACGGTGGTTGTAAATACGGCCAATCCCGAGTCGTAATCCCGCTGGAATAAGCATTGACATGCAGGCGGCGTTATTCGATTAACACTGCCGCAAACAAGGTGGTAGGATGATACAGGAGTTTATCCGCAGGGACACATTTGCCCGGCATTGTGGTATCGAGTTAATTGAGGTTGGCCAGGGATTTGCCAAAACCAAAGTGACGCTGGCGGACTGGCATCTCAATGGGTTAAATATGCCTCACGGGGGAATTATTTTTACGCTGGCTGATGTGGCCTTTGCTGCCGCGGCCAATTATCGAGGAATTCCGACGGTTGCTTTGAATGTGAATATATCGTACCTTAAAAGCACAGATTCAAAGACCTTGTATGCCGAGGTTCGGGAAATCAATGAAGATGGTCGGGTAGGCTCCTATCAAGCCAAAATCACCGACCAGACCGGGCAAATCATTGCGATTTTTGAGGGACTTGGGTACAGAAAGTCGATAAAATAATAATGTTCAGCAATAGGCCTCCTTTTTCGGGCGTCTGACATTCTGAAAAGTCAATAACAGCCAAAGAGGGCTTTATTGGTGTCAACGAAAAGAAAATTCAAGACAGGAAAACATGGAGAATTAAGTATGAAAAAGATGCTTTTGGGATTAACCGGCGTAGTTATTTTGACCTTATCACTGGCAGCCTGGGCGGCCGAGGAACAAACCACAGAAACCAAAGACCAGACAACGACCCAGCAGGCTCGGCCGCGTACCAATCCAAATCGTCCCATCATTACCAATATGGACCCCGAGGAACAGCGTGCCCGCCAGGAAATTCGTGGTCGAGGTCCCTGGCAGGATCCGGCCTCACGCGGTCAGGCTGCCGGCACTGCTCAGGAACTGTATCAGAATGCCCAGCAGCGTCGTCAGCAGCAGCATGACGAAGCCATCAAGGAACTGGAAGAGCTTAAAAAACTGGCTGAAAGTGAAAATGCCACAAAGACTGCCGCTGCGATCCAGAAAATGATTGACAAGCAAAATGAAGAATACAAAAAGCAGACCGAAGAAGCAGACCGTCGCCGTGCCCAATTCACCGAATTGATGAGACAGCGCCAGCAGCAGGGTGCCGCAGGGCAGCAGCAGGAACAAGGTCAGGGACAAAGTCAGGGGCAGAATCGTCCGGGTCGCACAAGACAAGGTGGTCAGAATACAACGACCCCTGCCGCTGAAAACACCCCCAAAACCGATACCGCTGCAAAGACTGAAACCACCACGAATTAGCATCGCATCGCCACCACGTGATTTTGCGGATTTTCAATGCCCGCTGGCTCTGTGCCTGCGGGCTTTTTTGTTTTCTATTGCTCATCCAACCGACAATCCCAGCCTGAATTAGTCTATATTGATAAATGGCAGAAGGATATTGCTGCACGCCGGAGTCTGTAATTGACTTTAGGCCGGAAAAGGTCTATGATTGCCGCGATAAAAAGCAACGTTTACTTTTGGAGACATTATGGCAGATAAAGGTTTTTCCCATCTGCATTTACATACACAATATTCGCTTTTGGACGGGGCGATTTCCTTCGACCGGCTGTTCAAACGCTGCCAGCAGCTCGGGATGGATTCGGTGGCGATGACCGACCACGGCAATATGTTTGGCGCTGTTGAGTTTTATACCGCGGCCCAAAAAACAGGTGTCAAACCGATTTTGGGAATCGAAGCCTATATTGCACCCGACTCACGTTTTGAAAAACAAAAAGGGGGCGGTGTCAAGGAAAATGCCTATCACCTGTTGCTGCTGGCCGAAAATAACACCGGCTACAAAAACCTGATGAAATTAAGCAGTATCGGATATACTGAAGGTTTTTATTACCGTCCGCGTATCGACAAGGAAGTGCTTGCCCAGTTTAACGAAGGCTTGATTTGTACCTCAGCCTGTATAGCCGGCGAAGTGCCGGTGCAGCTGCTTCAGGGCGGCGAAGAAGCGGCCCGCAGGACGATTGAACAATATCTGACCATTTTCGGGTCCGAACGATTTTTTGTCGAGATCCAGGAACATGAATCCAATGAACATCCGCAATTGGGACAAATGCTGGCAGACCTTGCCCAGCGGATGGGTGTTGGCGTGGTTGCAACCAATGACGTGCATTTTCTGGAAGCCGAGGATTACAAGGCTCACAATGTCCTGTGCTGCATCAGTACCGGCAAGAAAGTCAACGACCCCGATCGGATGGTGTATCCGCCGGATGTGTATCTGAAAAGTCCCGACGAAATGCGGCAGCTCTTCCCGTATGCGCCTCATGCCTGTGATATGACGCTGGAGATTGCCAAACGGTGCAATGTGGAGCTGGATTTGAAAACCCGCCACGCGCCCAAATATACCCCCGCCGATGGCAGCACGCCGGAAGACTATTTATCCCGGCTGGTTTACGAGGGCGCCAAGCGACAGTATGGTACCGTCACCCCCGAAATCCGGGAACGCATCGAACGCGAACTGGAGGTCATTTCGGGCAAAGGGTTCGCCAGTTATTTCCTGATTGTCTGGGATTTCTGCAATTATGCCCGTGCCAACAATATCCCTGTGGGGGCCAGGGGAAGTGCCGTTGGTACGGTGGTAGGGTATTGTCTGGGGATTTGCGATGTGGATCCGATTCGCTACGATTTGCTGTTTGAGCGATTTATGGACCCGCAGCGAACCGAAATGCCTGATATCGATATTGACATCTGTCAGGACGGGCGAGGGCGGGTGCTGGAGTATGTCCGCGGCAAATACGGTCATATTGCACAGATCATCACTTTTGGAACGATGAAGGCCCGTGCGGCGATTCGCGATGTCTGCCGGGTGATGGATGTACCGTTGTCGGAGGCGGACAAACTGGCCAAGCTGGTGCCGATGGAATTGAAGATGACCCTTGACAAGGCGCTGGAAGTTGAGCCGGATCTGAAAAAGGCCTACGATGAGAATCCGCATTATCAGGAAGTGATCGACGTGGCCAGGAAGCTGGAAGGGCTTTGTCGGCATGCTTCGGTTCATGCCTGTGGCGTGGTGATTGCCGATGCCCCGCTGACCAATTTTCTGCCGCTGTACAAGCAGGGCGATTCGGATGATTTGATTACGCAGTTTGAAGGTCCCATGGTCGAAAAAGTCGGCTTGCTGAAGATGGATTTTCTGGGCCTTCGGACATTGAGCATTATCCAGCGAGCGGTGGATTTGATCGAACAGATTCACGGCAAAAAAATCGACATCGAAAAAATAGACATTACCGACCAGAAAGTCTATCAGGAGGTCTTCGCCAAAGGCAGGACCAAAGGGGTGTTCCAGTTTGAATCCGGCGGGATGCAGGACATGCTGATCAAGCTCAAGCCTGACCGGCTGGAAGACCTCATTGCAGCCAACGCACTGTATCGTCCCGGCCCGATGGCTCTGATTCCTGATTATATTGACCGAAAACACGGCGGCAAATGGACCGTTCCGCATCCGATTATGCGGGAGGTGCTCGAAGAAACCTTCGGCATTATGGTCTATCAGGAACAGGTTATGCGGATCTGCAACCGGCTGGGGGATATCCCGCTGCGTGAGGCGTATGGGCTGATTAAGGCGATCGGCAAAAAGATGCTGGATAAAATAGCCTCGGCCAAAAAAGTATTTGTCGAAGGTTGTGTCAAAAAGGGCCTGACCGAAGCGGTCGCCGAAGAAATCTTTGAATTGATTGAGCGATTTGCCGGTTATGGTTTTAACAAAAGTCACGCAACCCGCTATTCTTTTGTGGCCTATCAGACCGCCTGGCTGAAGACCTATTACCCGGTTGAGTTTATGGCGGCACTGCTGACCTATGAAATGGGCGACACCGACAAAATTGTGGAATATATTGGTGAATGCCGAAGCATGGGTATTGAAGTCCTGCCGCCGGACATCAATGAAAGTTTTGTGGATTTTACCGTGGTGTATAATAAGGAACATGGTGCCGCCGCCGGCAGTGTGATTCGATTCGGACTGGCTGCCGTTAAAGGGGTTGGGGCTAAGGCGGTTGAACAAATCATTACTGCCCGCCAGAAAGCAGGGCGGTTTAAGAGCTTGTTCCATTTCTGTGAAAATGTGGATTTACGGGCCGTGAACAAACAGGTGATAGAAGCCCTCATCAAAGCCGGCGCGTTTGACAATCTCGGCGGCAGCCGTGCCCAGATGATGGCCGCCCTTGAAAAAGCGATGCAGGCCGGAGCTTCGATGCAGGTCGATACCCAGCGCGGCCAGATGAATTTCTTTGGTGCCGGCGGCTTTGGCGATGACAAATCCGATGTCCAGACTCTGCCTGATGTGCCGCCATGGCCCGAAACACAGATGCTGGTGTATGAAAAAGAAGTCCTCGGTTTTTATGTGACCAGCAATCCGCTGAGCAAATATGCCGAGCAGATTGATGCCTATTCGACCTGCAACACCGCCCGTCTGTCGGGAATGAAGGAAGGTGCCGAGGTGGTCATCGGCGGTATGATCAGTAAGGTCCGGACGATGCTGACGCGCAACGGCAAGACCGCCGGACAGAAAATGGCTGTACTCGAACTGGAAGACCTGCAGGGCAAGTGCGAAGTGGTGCTGTTTCCCAAGGCCTACGAAAATTACGGGGCCATGGTTGGGGTGGACAAGGTCGTCTTTGTGCGCGGCAAGGTGGATACCCGCCGCGAAAACCCCAATATCCTGGCCGATGAACTGATTGGTCTGGACGAAGTGGTCGATAAACTGGCCGCCCAGGTCTGGATCAACCTGTTCAGCCACGAAATCAGCGAGGAAAAAATCAATCGCATCAAGAGCCTGTGCAGCTCCTATCGCGGTAAAAGCCCGCTCTATGTCCGGGTTCAGACCGGCGGTTTTCAGATTGTCGCCATGGCCGATCGGAGCCTGTCGGTCCGGCCGGATGCGGATTTTTATCATAAGCTCGAATCAGTCATCGGTGCCGGCAAAGTGAGGCTCAGGTCGAATTAATTCGATAGTGTAAAACTGTAATCTTCTAAGGCTAATTGGGGCCTGGATGGTTCAATGGAATGATAATAATAGAGTAGGCGGAATGCTTTGATGATGTTTCTGGCCGGTTTTTGGGCACTCTATGCATCATTCGGTTTGCTGCCCGCCGTATGTGGAATTACAGGAATTGCCCTTGCGGGCTTTCCCCCCGGCGAAATAGAAACAAGTAATCATATACCCAACGGGTATGATTATTCCGCGGCGGCCATAGGCCGCTTTTATGCCGCGCGTATTCACTGGGTCAAGTTACCCTGCATAGCCGCGATGATAATCTGCTGCTGGAAGCTGAAAGCTCTTTGGCCGCCAGGAACTGGAAAATGATAAGTAGGATTAGTATAAATCATGAAAATTATGGATATTGTTAAATTCCGCTGGCCGGAACTGCTAATGATACTGGGGTTTCATGCCTGCGCCTTGTTTCTGTTCGGGGATATCGATCTGCCGCAGACGCCGGACGACCAGCAGCCGTTTTCTGGCACGCAGTTCCTGCTGGGCATGGGAATTGCTGCGATGGCGATTATCAGCCAGATGATGCTTTGGGGCTTTTTGCGTACCGTAGCGGTCAGCCAGGCCCAGCCGATTCCTCCCGGACAATTGCTGGTTGCGGGACGGTGGTATTTCTGGAAGCTGTTTGCCTTTCAGATTATTTTAATGCTGCTGCTGATCCTGGCTGCCTCCGTGCTGCAGGTGGTACTGACGTTGTCCTTGTATGGCAGTGCTGCTGTGAATCACAGTCCGGCATGGGTTCAAATCATCAGCCTATTGACCGCCTGGGTGATATTTCTGAAGCCCTTTTATTTTGTTCCCGCTGTTGTTCTGGCCAAGGATATCAGCCCGCTGGAATCACTCCGGGCTATCCGTCTGCTGAATCTGTGGGAAATGAAACCCTTTCTTTCGATGGTGGTCCTTTTCTTTGGGGCCGTGGGGGGGGTGGAATTGCTGTCGGGGCTTGTGAATCGGGGTGATTTGCTGTATTATCCTCTGCTGGTGCTGCAATCGATTGTGATGTCGGTAGGGGTCATTGCGGTCTTTTTGTCGGCAATGCTGGAAGTCTTGCGGCGGATTCCCAAACCCTCCCGGCAGCAAACGGAAGGCGAAAACGATGAGTCTTGATTTTCACGGAAAATTTATCGTCCTGGACGGCCCGGATGGCTGCGGCAAGACTACCCAGCAGAAACTGCTGTCGGAGTGGATTCAGGGCTGCGGTGCCGAGGTGGTCTGTTTCCGCGACCCCGGCACGACGGCCATCGGCGAGCAAATCCGCACAATTCTGCTGGACCCCGCTCACACGGCGATGGGGGATAATGTCGAAGTCCTGTTGTATATGGCGGCCCGCGCTCAGTTGTGGAAAGAATGCATTGCTCCGGCCCTGACAGCCGGAAGGTGTGTCCTGATGGACCGCTGGCTGTCCAGTACCTGTGCCTATCAGGGGCGTGCCGGCGGTTTCGGTGTCGAAAAGGTCGTTCGTATCGCTGAAGAATCGCTGGAGCGGGTCTGGCCGGACGCGACCATCATTCTCGATGTCGATATCCAGACTGCCGCGGCCCGGATGAATCGCCCGCTGGACCGCATGGAACAAAAAGGAAGCGGCTACCACCAGCGCGTCCGTGAGGGCTTTCTTGAATTATGTAACCATTACAGCGGCATTTTCAGAGTGGATGCAACACGCTCCGCGGTGGACGTACAAAACCATATTCGTGTCATCCTGGAAGGCTGTTTTGGCGGGCGGGTGGAATGACAACACGAGCCGTTTCATTACAGTCCATTTTTTGTCAGGATAAGGCTATCGGTCAGCTTCAGCATGCCTTTGCTGCCGGGAAAATGGCTCATGCCTATATTTTTGCCGGTTCCGACGGGGTTGGCCGGGCCACAACGGCCAAAGCCTGGGCCAAAATGCTGTTGTGCCGCAACCGCCTGTACAAACAAACCCCCGCCGGCCCATTCTATGACAGCTGTGGCGTCTGTTCTTCCTGTCTTCTATTCGAAGGCCAGGGACACCCCGACTATGTCTCGATTTACAAGGAATTGCTTTCTTTTACGCGGGAAGGCAAAAATCGCAAGCCCCCGCTGGATATGCCGATAGACGTCATCCGTGAATTTCTGATTGAAAAGGTGGCTTCCAAACCCCAGGATTCGGACTATGTTGTCTATGTGATTCACGAAGCCGAAAAACTCAATATCCCCGGCCAGAACGCCCTGCTCAAGACTCTCGAAGAGCCGCCGTCGTTTTGTGTGATTATCCTGCTGTGCTCCAAAGTCGAAGCATTGCTGCCGACAATCCACTCCCGCTGTCAGATTGTCCGCTTCGGTGCCGTGGACCGGGAACATATCATGGCTGCTCTGAAGCAGCATGGGATTGCTTCCGCAGCCGCCGGCTACTGGGCGGGGTTCAGTGATGGCTCACTGGGGCAGGCTCTGACCTGGGCACAGCTCGAATGTGATGGCAAAAACGTGTACGACATCAAAAAAGAACTTGTCGTGCGGCTGGGTGAGTATCGCCTGGCTGATACCATTGAGCTGGCCGAGTGGCTTTCCCAGGCGGCCAAGGCAGTCAGCGGGGCCCTGAGCAAAACAGCAGGCCAGGTCAGCTCCACCGACATCAACCGCCGCGGCCAGAAATTGATTATCCAGATGGTTCAATGGGCTGTCTATGACGCAATGCGGCTTTTGCTGGGCCTGTCAGAGGGGCTGGTCAATTGCGATCAGGCTGATTCCATCCAAAGTCTGGCTGGCCGGCTCGATTATGACCGGGCCGCAAAAGTGGTTCTGCAATGTCAACAAAAGATACAATGGATCGACAGCAGCGTAAATGAGAAACTGATTTTTGAAGGGTTATTGTTAAATCTGGCCGGAGTGGATATACTATCGACCTCTGTGTCTTGATTAAAGTCAAATTGGACTCGACAAAGACGACTAACGCGATAAAATATAGCGAGAATGGAAATGACGCAACCAGACAACTCAGCCAAGCAGAAAACGCCTCCGTCTCGAAAGCTTATGCTGGTTCGATTCGGCAAGATGGGAACGCTGGGCTGGTGTGAACATAACGAAACAAACATCCCTCGTACCCGCCCCCACGTAGTCATCAAGACCAGCCGGGGGCTGGAGCTGGGGCAGCTTGTGGGTGTGGGGAATTATCGTTCGGGCCAGTTCAAAAGCACCCCCGAACAGGTCGAAGCGTATTTCGGCCCCACCGAGACCGGCCAGCCGGTCATCACCGAAACTGCAACGTTTGTGCGTTTTGCTACCCCAGAAGACCTGCGGGAACAGCAGCATCTGGAAATTTCCGCTGCTCAGGAAGCCAAAACCTGCGAAAAACTGGCTGCCGAACTGAATCTGCCGATGAAGATTATCGAGGCCGAACATTTGTTTGGCGGTGAACGCGTGATTATTTATTTCACCAGCGAAGGACGGGTGGATTTCCGGGAATTGGTCAAACGCATGGCCCGCGAATATCAGACCCGTATCGAATTGCGGCAAATCGGTTCCCGTGATGAAGCCAAACTGGTCGGCGATTACGAAACCTGCGGGCAGGAATGCTGTTGCAAGCGTTTCCTGAAAATCCTGGCTCCGGTGAATATGCGGATGGCCAAGCTGCAGAAAGCGACCCTGGACCCATCCAAAATCAGCGGCCACTGCGGACGCCTGAAATGCTGTCTCCGATATGAAGACGCGACGTATCTGGAACTCCGCGAACGGCTGCCCAAAAAAGGGGAGACGGTAACCACCGCTCAGGGGGTCGGGCGTGTTGTGGATGTCCAGATTCTAACTCAGCTTGTCGTTGTACAGTATGAAAACGGCGACCGACAGGCCTGGCCCGTCGATGAAATTAATGCCCTCAACAAGCTCGCTCCCGCTGAGGAAGTGCAAAAAGAAATCGCCAGCCAGCCCCAGCCTGAAAACTCCGACAAGGAAATGACCGCCGTCGATGAGGCCGCCATGGAAATCGAAGATCTGAGCCGTCAGATGCGCCGCGAAGAACAACGCTCGCACGGCAGTCAACAGCGTCCCCGTCGGGACTCACAGCCCCAGCCGCGTTCTCAGCAGCAGGCCCAGCAGGACCGTGGCGGAAAATCCGACCGTCCCAACGGCGGTAAAAACCGCAATAAAAAATTTAAAAAGCGTTTTCAAAGCAACAATGGTAATAACAATCCCGGCGATCGGAATGACGGCGGGGCGACGCCTGACCAGAATCAGCAGCCCCATCGCCCTCCGCAGCCGGAAGGTGGAAATTCATGACGCGAAAAATACTGGTAACCTCGGCACTGCCGTATGCTAACGGCCCGATTCATCTGGGCCATCTGGTCGAATATATTCAGACGGATATCTGGGTGCGTTTTCAGAAATTGTGCGGCAATACCTGCTATTATTTCTGTGCGGATGATACCCATGGCACCCCGATTATGATTCGGGCCAAAAATGAAGGCATCCGCCCCGAAGACCTTATCGCCCGGATGCACGGCGAACATCTGCGGGATTTCACGGCCTTTCATATTGGCTTTGATAATTATTATACCACTCATTCACCCGAAAATCGGCAGTTGAGCTGTCTGATTTATGAACGTGCCAAAGCTGCGGGGTCGATTGTGGAAAAGAGTATCCAGCAGGCATATGATGACCACGAAAAAATGTGGCTGCCCGACCGCTTTATCAAGGGCACCTGCCCGCGATGCAAGGCCGAGAATCAATACGGCGATTCCTGCGATGTCTGCGGGGCGCATTATCAGGCCTCCGAATTGATTAACCCTGTCAGTGCTGTCAGCGGCAAGCCGCCGGTGCTCAAGGAAAGCACGCATTATTTCTTCCGCCTGACCGATTACGCCGACCGTCTGCGGCAATTGTTTGCTGCCGGCTACGTGCAGGATTCGGTCCAGAACAAGCTGGAGGAGTGGTTTACTGCTGGCCTGAAGGACTGGGATATTTCCCGCGACGGCCCGTATTTCGGATTTGAAATCCCCGGCCACAAGGATAAGTTTTTCTACGTTTGGCTGGATGCTCCCATTGGCTATATGGCCTCCTGCAAGAATTACTGCCAGCGCAACGGTCTGGATTTCGATCAGGTCTGGAACAGCGGCGACTACGAGATTTACCATTTTATCGGCAAGGATATCATGTATTTCCATGCCCTGTTCTGGCCGGCGCTGCTGTTTGCCGCCGATCTTCGCAGGCCCAACAAGCTGTTTGTTCACGGGTTTCTGACCGTCAACGGCCAGAAGATGAGCAAGAGTAAGGGGACCTTTATTATGGCCCGAACCTATCTTGAGCATCTGGACCCGGAATATCTGCGATATTACTACGCCTCCAAGCTGTCCGGCGATGTCGGCGATATCGACCTGAATCTCGATGATTTTATCAATCGCGTCAATGCCGATCTGGTGGGCAAACTGGCCAATCTCGCCAGTCGCTGCGGTCCGATGCTGACTGGCAAACTCGATGGCCGTCTTGGCTCTCTCGACGCTGCCGGCAAGGACCTCCTGGCCTCGCTGGTTGCGGTCAAACAGGATATCATCGCCGATTATGAACAGTTGAATTACGCCTCGGTCGTTCGCCGGGTTGCTGCGATGGCCGATGTTTGCAATAAATACACCGAAGATAACCAGCCCTGGGTCGTGGTCAAGACCGACCCGGAACAAGCCCGCATCACGCTGACGACGATTTTGAACGCCGTCCGGATTCTGACGATTTATCTGAAGCCGGTTCTTCCGGCATTTGCCGACAAAATCGAACGGTTTCTCGATATTCCCGCCCAGACCTTTGCCGATGTGGAAACGACGCTGGAAAACCGACCGATCAAAAACTTTATACGACTTGTGGAACGTGTGGATAAAGAAAAGGTAGAAGCCATGATTGAACAAAGCAAGCCTGCCGAGCAGCAGCCCGCTGCTGGGCCAGCCCCCGCCGCAGAAGAACAAAAACCCGCATTGCCCGCCGGATGGGACGAGCCCCTGGCGCCTGAATGTACCATCGAGGATTTTGCCAAAGTGGATTTACGGATTGCCCGCGTGCTCAAGGCCTCCGCCGTCGAAGGTGCCGATAAACTGCTCAGTCTCGAACTGGACCTGGGCGGCAATGTGATTCGCCATGTCTTTGCCGGCATTGCCAAGGCCTATAAACCCGAAGACCTTATCGGTCGGCTGGTCGTCTGCGTGGCCAATCTCAAACCCCGCAAGATGCGGTTTGGCCTGTCCGAAGGCATGGTCTGTGCCTCTGGCCCCGGCGGCAGCGAAGTCTTCCTGCTCAGTGTCGATGCCGGCGGCAAACCCGGCCAGCGCGTCCACTAACTTTTTCGGAGGAATTGGTTTGGCCAAACTCAGTATCGAACAGGTCGCCCGCGATGATGGACGGTATGATCCCCGGGCTGTGAAGTTTGTCTTTGAAGGCCTGGGGCATACGATTGAAAAACTCCGTCTGGATGAAGATGCCGACCAGCCGCGTCATGTCAGCGGCCAGGAACTGGCCTGGGGACTGGCCGACCTGGCCCGCAAACGCTGGGGCCGTCTGGCGGCAATGGTTCTCAATCACTGGGGCGTCCGCCGCACGCGCGACTGGGGCGACATCGTCTATCTGATGATTGAACACGAATGGATGAGTTCGCAGGAAAATGATCGCATCGAAGATTTCGATGATGTGTATGATTTTGCCTCGGTCTTTGAAAAAAATTATGTCATTGACATCAAGTAGTGGGGGTTACCCCAGTACTTCCCGAATGATCCGCTTATAGGCCTCTTTGGCCTGTTCCAGCTGATCAATGGCGATATATTCATTGGGCTTGTGACACATCGC
>JAWRKM010000091.1:0-35853 GCA_040306945.1 Anaerohalosphaeraceae bacterium | reverse complement strand
AAAGAAAGGATGAACTATGCCAGCAAAAGTGGATGTCGAGACCTGCACAGGATGCGAATCCTGCGTCGAAGCTTGCCCCAGTGAAGCCATTTCGATGAAAGATGGTAAAGCTTTCGTCGATTCTGATAAATGCGTCGATTGCGGCGTGTGCGTGGATGAGTGCCCGGTCGAAGCGATTGCTATGGAATAATGCCATAAGGCTTTATCCTCAAAACAATTAAAATCACAACCTGCGGGTTGTGTAATGTAACAAAGCAGCTTGATTAACAACGTGGAGTTTGATGTGGCAAGGGTTTTGCCCATGCCCCCATCGTCTAGAGGCCTAGGACACCGGGTTTTCAACCCGGCGACAGGGGTTCGAATCCCCTTGGGGGTATTCTTAAGTCTTTGTTTTGCAAAGACCTATAGATTTTGTTGTGAAGTGCTGGGCTAATATTCTTAGTGTAAAACAGCCGTTTAAAAACAAAATTTGACCTATGCTATTTGCATGATTGGGTCATCCGGCAAATGGATAGGTTGTTGTAAAAAAAGACATAGTAGGACAGGGGGAAAATCAACCCCCCTATTTGGAGTATAAAGCTATGTCAACAAGCCTTTTATATCATCCCTTTGGCATTCGTCTGTACCATACCTCCGTAGCGTTTTTTTGACGGCAAGACGGTTTTTCAAGGGTCATTGCATCCCAAATGGATACGCTGTCCAGTCGGTGATTTGTGGAGTGTGATTTTTGTCGGCCTGGGTAAAGATGCTCTGTTGGGACTTTTGGCGGCGTTTGAAGCGGTCCAGGGCGAAAATCAAAGCGGTGGCCGCAGACATGGCCAGCGGCTATAGTGCGGCCGTATTGGAACATCTGACTCAGGCGGATTTCGTCTTGGACTGTATCGCGAATCGGTTCCGCGAGACCAGTACGTCTTGAGCTTGGTTTGAACAACCTGTCGCAGCGATGTATTCCTTGCCAGGCGATAATTTCGTGCGAGGATGCCCGAAGAACAATCTCGAAATTGACGGGGCCAGCTTCAAATAACCGGACAAACTAAGCCGGCAGTGAGGGATGGAATGTCTATTGGCTTTCCCTTTCGACCAACGCTTGATTAAAATACTTGACAGTGTGGTATGGTTTGTGTATATCGGTCTTTTAAGTAAGAAAATGTTCTTGTTTCGCCTGCGTAACTTCGAAATTAAGTGAAGGGTCTGCCATGAATACATTTCGCAATCTCATACTACTGATGTTCAGTATCCTGTTTGTAATGTTATTTGAAGGCTGTTCTGCCGCGTCTGGCAGTGCTTCCGAGAGTCCCAAAACCAGTGAAGCTCCTCGCAGCATTGCACCTTATTTCACGGCGGCCACATCGGGTGCTAAATCGCCGGATGCTGACGGCTTCCTCCAGCGATGGCTGCTTCTGGAACCGATTTCGCTGCCCATCCGCAGTAATGCCGGGTTTACAGAAAGCTATGTCCGCAATACTATCTGTACCGAGTACTTTCCCGACCAGTTTACCGTCGTTCCGCGTGACGGCGACAAGGTGACAGTGTCTGATACGGAACTCACATGGCATGCACTGGATAGTACCAACTTCAATGTCAAACTGTTTCGTTTTGCCTATGGCCTGAATAAGCCGACATATGGAGTCCTGTTCTGGGCCGTGACAGTGGTTGACAGCCCGCGTCAGATAGAAAATATCCGTATGGCTGTCGGTTCCAATTCCGCGTCCATGTGGTGGCTCAACGGCAAGGAGGCCGTGGGATTGTTTGGTGATCGGCGCATGGTGATGGATGACTGCGTTTCCAAACGCCTTACGCTCCAGAAAGGCCGCAATATTATTCGGGGTGCTGTCATTAACGGCCCGGGATTAAGCGATTTCTGCGTTCGTTTTATCAATGAGGAGGGTGAACCGATCAAGGATATTGCCCTGAATCTTGAAAAGGCCGCGGAGTAAATTCTTCCGGGCTTTCGTCCTGTCTGGTTAAATATGTCCTAATTGCCTGTTATTATTTCAGGAGGTTCCATGAAATCACGTTCTTTTGCAGCATTGGTTTTGGGCCTGTATTTGCTGCAGCCGTCTTGTCCGGCAATGACCCTGAATGGTGAACCCTATATTCACGATCCTTCGACTATCGTGCAGTGCGATGGCAAGTATTACACCTTCGGCACCGGCGGGGGGGGGCTGATATCCGATGACGGCTGGACCTGGCGAAGCGGCGCCGTACGTCCCGGCGGCGGAGCGGCCCCCGATGTTATGAAGATTGGCGACCGTTATCTGGTGGTCTATGGTGCAACCGGCGGTGGTCTTGGGGGGGGACATAACGGCAGAATTCTGACGATGTGGAATAAAACCCTCGACCCGAATTCCCCCGATTTTAAATTCACCGAACCGGTTCTTGTGGCATCGAGCGACGGCATTGAGGATTGTGATGCCATTGATCCTTCGCTGTGTCTGGGGCCTGATGGCAAACTATGGTGTACCTACGGGACCTATTTCGGCTACATCAGGATTGTCGAGCTTGATCCCAAAACAGGCATGCGTATCAAAGGCAACAAACCAGTCAATATTGCTATCGATTGTGAAGCGACAGCCCTGATCTATCGTGACGGCTGGTACTACCTTTTTGGTACTCACGGCACCTGCTGCAGCGGCACTCACTCTACCTATAACATCCGAGTTGGACGGTCCAGAAAGCCGACTGGCCCTTACCTTGACCACATGGGCGTGGATATGCTCCGAGGCGGCGGCAAACTTGTTGTGGCCGCCAATAATCGCCTCGTCGGTCCCGGCCACTTCGGCCTGATAGACCTTGGCAATGACGTCCAGAAATTCTCCTGCCACTACGAAGCCGATATGGATCGCGGTGGCCGCAGCGTCCTTGACATTCGTACATTGCTTTGGAAAAACGGCTGGCCGGTTGCCGGGGAAGCTTTTAATGGGGGTACTTTCCAAATCGAGTCTGAACGCAGCGGCTATTGCCTGGAACTCGCTGTACAGGCTGTGCCGCTCAGTGAAAATCGAAGAATCCGTGAAATGTCTCCGGGTCCCAGCGGGCCCGGTGGCGGGGCAGGCCCTCGTGGTCCAGGTGCTGGCCCGAGTGGCCCCGGTATGATGGGCAGAAGATACAGCGGGCCAGTGACTCCGATTCCGGATCAGGATGTCGCTGTAGTGTCGGTAAACTGGCCGGCCGGCAGTGTTGGCCTTCGTCTGGGTGATTATATGCTCCAGGCTCATCAAAAGTGGACTATCACTCCCGTCCCCAATGTTGGGGGGTATCTCGGTTCACCCTTTTTCAAGATTACCATTGCCGGTACGGATCGCGCTCTGGCGGCAACAAAAGACGCTGAGGTTGAGGTGGTTGCAGCCTTTACCGGCGAGCCTGAACAGCTATGGCGAATTGACCAGTTAATTGATGGAACATATCGCATTATCCCGATGGCTGAGTCTGATTCAAAGGAACCGCTGGCATTGAGTGCGGTGGGCGTCAGTACACCGTCGCTGACTAAATTCGACCCCCGCAGTGACAAGTCACGCTGGAATTTAAAAAAGCCGTGATGGAGTAGTTCATATTATTTGATTATTGCGATAAGAAGATTTCTCGAAAAAAGACTCTGTTTGTCTCTGATTAGCTTCTGGCAAGCCATTAATCTCTGGTAGCAGTCTGCCAGCAGTTGTCTGCCGGCAGTAATTCACACGCCTTCTTTTTCTACTGGGCCGCCTGCGTGGGGTGAACCTCATAGAGGGGTGACGTGGGTCTTTGACCCTTAAAGGCCTCGATGGCGGCCGGCCTTGAAAGCCGCAGGAAAAAGCCTCTGTTGTGTCATAATCCTGAATTCCTTTCATGCTATTACAAGACAGAACGATATTACAACCTCCATCTTACACCGTGGTACTAAATTCGGGGAGCATTATAACTTAGTTGACTTATTTGGTCTTTTATCGAGCATGGCTGTTCGAAAAGAGCTATTGGTGAAAAACAAACTTGTTCTTATTCCATTTCAGGGTACCCTACACTATATAATGATCGTTTGGCACAAGTGAGCCATATCGTCTGCGGCATCCTAAGCAAAACGATATTCCAGGAACAAGATTGTTTCGCGGTGGTCCCCAAAGCAGTTTCGCCGCATCGATACTGAACATATGAAAGAGGAAGAGTATACTATGAAAAAGATGTTTGGAACAACTTTAATCGTATTCCTAACCGGTTTATGTCAAGCGGACAATCCAATCATTCAAACCAAATATACTGCCGATCCGGCTCCGATGGTTTATCAGGGTACAGTCTATCTTTATACCACCCATGACGAAGACGATGCGACGGGTTTTAAAATGTTTAACTGGCTGCTTTACAGTTCAACGGATATGGTCAATTGGACGGATCATGGGATTATCGCAAGCGTGGCGGAGCCGAATAAGACATTCCGATGGGCGGATGGTCATAGTGCGTGGGCGCCTCAGTGTATTGCCCGAAACAATCGGTTTTATTTCTATTGTCCCACAATACTCAAAGGCCGAATGGCCATTGGTGTAGCGGTGGCGGACAGTCCGTTGGGTCCGTTTGTTGATCCTCTGGGCAAGCCTCTGATTTATCGCGGCAATCCGGGCGATTACGATCCGTCTGTCTTCATCGATGATGATGGGCAGGCTTATCTGTATTGGGGAGGAAACGGTCCCTGTTATTATGTCAAGCTGAATGAGGATATGATTTCTACGTCGGGGGATATTCAGATTGCTTCCATCGATTTTACAGGCACTCCCCCTGAGGCGTCTTACACAGAGGGCCCGTGGCTTTGGAAGAGGAATAATCACTACTACCTGGCCTGGGCATCCCGCTGCTGTCCCGAAGGTATCGGCTATGCCATGAGTGACAGCCCTACAGGCCCCTGGAAGTGCAAAGGGACGATTATGGATCCGCACCCTCACTCGGACGGCAATCATCCTGGAATTATTGATTATCAGGGAACATCCTATGTTTTCGGCTTAAATTACGAGCTGTTTTTTACCCTTCAGGGCCATCGAAGGAAACTGGAGAGGCGTTCGGTCTGTGTCAAAACAATGAGCTACAATCCCGATGGTACGATTCAGAAAGTTGCCTGGTGGGGAGACGGTACGGCGATACCGAGCGTGCCTCAGGTCGGCCATCTTAATCCCTACCAGACCATCCAGGCCGAAACGATCTGCTGGTCATCGGGTGTCAAGACAGAACCTTGCAGTGCAGGAGGGATGAATGTGTGCCAGATAGATCATGGCGATTTTATCAAAGTCAAAGGGGTCGATTTCGGTGATACCCCGGCAGCAACTTTTGCTGCTCGTGTTGCCAGTGCCTCGGAAGGCGGTAGCATCGAACTGCATCTTGATGAGTTCAATGGCAAATGCATCGGGACCGTTTCCGTTGCCAACACCGGCGGATGGCAGACCTGGAAAACCGTCACGTCCAGTGTATCCGAGGTGACGGGGGTACATGACCTTTACTTTGTATTCAAAGGCAATGAAGGGAAGCCTCTTTTTAATTTTGATTCCTGGCAGTTCAGCCATTAAACAGTACTCATATTGAATAGGAGTTCCATGATGAGGTTGCGATTCATAACAATTCTGATTATCGCTGGCGCAACGTGCTATGCGGAGAATCCCATCTTTCGCGATGTGTTTACGGCTGACCCGGCGGCTCTGGTTGTCGGCGATACGGTCTATGTCTATGTCGGTCGCGACAACGCCAAAGAGGGGCAGTTTTTTACCATGCCGGAGTGGCGATGTTATTCCTCCAAGGACATGAAGACCTGGACGGCACACGGTCCCATTCTGCGGCCCGAGGATTTTGCATACGCCCGGGCCAATGTTGCCTGGGCCGCTCATATGATCCAAAAGGATGGGCGTTTCTATTTTTATGCAACATTGCGTCGCAAGAACAACAATGAACACTGTATCGGTGTGGCTGTTGGCGACAGCCCGACAGGTCCATTCAGGGATGCCCGCGGGACTCCGCTGATTACCGATGAGATGACCCCGGATTCGAGTCGTCCCAACGCCGACATTGACCCCACGGTTTTTCTTGACGACGACGGTACTGCCTGGATGATGTGGGGCAATGGCGACTTCTATCTGGTTAAACTCAAACCCAGCATGATCGAACTCGATGGGCCAATCCAAAAGATGGCATTTGAGAATGTGGCAGAAGGTCCCTGGCTTTTCAAGCGAGGCAATCTGTACTACAATGTCTATGCTGCGGATATTCCCGGCAATCCGCCGGAAAAGATTGCCTATGCCACAGCAGAGAAAATCACCGGCCCGTGGACCTATCGCGGACTGGTAACCGGTTCCCCCAAGGCGGGTTTTACCATTCATCCGGCTGTCATCGAATTCAAGGGGCAGTGGTATTTCTTTTACCATGATGGCTCCACCTCGCTGAATGGGATGCCCGGCGGTGACTGCCGGCGGAGCGTCTGTCTGGAATATCTTTATTTTAACGACGACGGCACCATCAAACCGATTACGCAGACTCAGGAAGGCATTTCCCGTCAGGCCGCATCCCCTCAGCAGGCGGTTCAGCTTGTCCCCTTGAAAGACGTCCGATTGCTGGAAAGCCCATTTTCCCAGGCGGTTCAAGCCAATTATCAATATCTCCTGGCTCATAACCCGGACCGATTACTTGCACCGTATCGGCGACAAGCAGGGTTTGAGCCTAAGGCTCCTCCGTATGGCAACTGGGAGAGCATGGGGCTTGAAGGACATACGGCTGGCCACTACCTTTCGGCGATTTCGCTGATGATTGCCTCAGGCGCTGATCCGGAAGGCCTGTTTCGTCAGCGTCTGGATTCTATGATTAACGAATTGGATCAGGTTCAAAAAGCCAATGGCAACGGATATCTTGGAGGTATCCAGGGGAGCAGAGAATTTTGGAAAAGTATCGCCGAGGGACATGTTGAGCTTATCGGGAGAAGATGGGCCCCCTGGTATAACCTCCATAAAATGTTTGCCGGACTTCGGGATGCTTATCTGTACGGAGGCAATCCAAAGGCACGCGAATTGCTTATTGGCTTTGCAGACTGGTGTGAAGCAACCATCTCTGGCCTGACCGACCGGCAGATGCAGCAGATGCTGGGTACTGAATATGGCGGTATGAATGAAGTACTTGCTGATGTCTATGCGATGACCGGCAACAAAAAATACCTGGACCTGGCCAAACGGTTCAACCAGCGGTCTGTTTTTGAACCCCTCGAGAATCATCAGGACAAGCTGACCGGCATGCATGCCAATACCCAGATTCCCAAGATTATTGGTATGCAGCGGATTGCGGCACTGACCAGCGACGATACCCTGCACACCGGGGCAGCGTTTTTCTGGGAAACCGTTGTCAACAACCGCAGTGTGGTCTTTGGCGGCAACAGTGTCAGCGAGCATTTTAATGATCCCAAAGATTTCAGCGTTATGATTTCGCACCGGGAAGGACCAGAGTCCTGTAATACCTACAATATGCTCAAGCTTACTGAGATGCTCTTTATGGCCGAACCCAAGGCTGCCTATGTCGATTATTATGAGCGGGCACTTTACAATCATATTCTGGCTTCCATCCATCCCACCAAGCCCGGGTATGTCTATTTTACCTCCATTCGTCCGGATCATTATCGGGTGTATTCCCAGCCCGAACATGCCTTTTGGTGCTGTGTTGGAACAGGTATGGAGAATCCAGGCCGGTACGGAGCGTTTATTTATGCTCAGTCCAAAGATCAGTTGTATGTGAATCTTTTCATCCCCTCGGAACTGTCTTGTGCCGCAGACGGATGGGTGCTCAGGCAGGAGACGAAGTTTCCGGATGAGCCGAGAACGCGGCTTCGCCTTCAACTCTCGAAACCAGCCGCCTTTACGCTCAATATCCGCCATCCTGTATGGGTCAATCCTGGAGATTTCGCAGTCAAGGTCAACGGACAATCCATGGAGGTCAAATCAACCCCGTCTTCGTATGCTGCGATTCGACGGGAGTGGAGGGACGGTGATACGGTGGATGTGGAACTTCCCATGCATCTGCATACAGAGCGTCTGCCTGATGGCTCCAATTGGGTGGCTTTTCTGTATGGCCCGATTGTGTTGGCCAAGCCCGACGGTGTTGACAATATGGACGGTCTGTTTGCCGACGAAGGCCGCATGTCACAGGTAGCAAATGGTCCGATGGTTTCGCTTGACAAGGTTCCGGTCCTGCTTGCAGCGGAAAAAGAGCTGCTTGCGCACGTGGTTCCTGATCGATCCGCCGGGCCGCTGAACTTCCGTATTATGGATGTAATCGAGCCGGCTGATCCCCAAGGTCTGCCGCTGATGCCGTTTTTCAGGCTGCATGAGCGCCGCTACCAGATGTACTGGGAACTGACAACCGCCCAACAGGTTGCAGCCAGGAAGGAAAAACTTGCTGCCGAGGAACGTGCCCGCCTGGCACGCGAGGCGGCGACCATTGACTGGATAGCGGTTGGCGAGCAGCAGCCTGAGGTGGAACATGACCTTCAGGGTGAAGGTATGGAAACAGGCATTCACAACGGCCGCCGCTGGCGTCACGGCTCCTGGATTCAGTATACCCTTGATTCGCGAGGTGCCAGGGAGGTCATTTTGTCTGTTACCTATTCCGGCGATGACCGCGGCAGACAATTTGATATTCTGGTCAACGGCACACGGATTGCTACCCAGAGACTGACCGGCGAAAAACCCAATCATTTTGTTGAAAAACGGTATGCGATTTCCTCTGAGATACTGCAGGCTGCTGTAAACGGCCGTCTTACGGTTCGATTTGCTGCCAGCGGGGGATTGGCCGGAGGGCTGTATGATGTTCGCCTGCTTAGACCGACTGCAGCGGAGGGGCTTTCCTTGGATTAGCCTTGTTTGACAGGGATTGGTGTTTCTGTTTAATCCGGACAATCTGGTGCTGAATTAATCAGTAGCGTATGGTGAAAAAGGAGTCTAACAGGATGACGCGGATATCATGGATCCATCAAATCCGGATATGTTTGGCTGGTTACATAATCCTCTATTTTGCTTGTGCTTTGTGCAAGGCTGCCCCGGGAAATCTATTTGAGGCCGAAGCTGCCGAATTGATCGGCGGGGCATCCCAAACAGCGGATCCTGCTGCTTCCAAAGGGTATTCAGTCAGCTTGGGCAAACCTGGTCAAGGCATCCAATTTTCCGGCCTGCCTGCCGCAAGTAAATTAGCGATTCGCTATGCGTCGATAGAAACGGGTACGATCAGCGTTGCCGTCAATGAGCAACCGGTTCGCAAGGTCAACGTACATTCTTCAGGGGCTGTTATCGGTTCGTTTCTTGATGCAGTCATACAGATCGAAATTTCTGCCGGCACCAGACTGACTATCAATCAGACAGCAGATGATGTCGCAGTGAATATTGATTATATCGTGGTAGGCCAGGGAGATTTGGGATTACCGCCAGATATATGGAATCTGCCGCCGCTGCCGGTGGCGGAGGGCCCTTATTCAGCCGACTGGATGGCGATAAGCAGACTGTATACCGTACCGGCCTGGTGGCGTGAAGCCAAGTTTGGGGCCTGGGCTCACTGGGATCCGCAGTCAATGCCTGAACAGGGGGACTGGTATTCCCGCGGGATGTATATGGAGGGCAGTCCTCAATATGAATATCATCTCAGGCATTTTGGGCATCCGTCGGAATATGGTTATAAGGATATCTGTCATAATTGGGTGATTGACCGATGGAAACCTGATGAATTGATGGCGCTGTTTGTCGAAATGGGTGCCCGTTACTTTATGGCCATGGGGGTTCACCATGACAATTTTGATTGTTGGGACTCGACCTATCAGCCCTGGAACTCTGTCCGAGTCGGACCCAAGGTGGATATTGTCGGCATCTGGGAAAAAACAGCTCGAGAGCATGGTCTGCGATTCGGCATTGGATTTCACAACTCGCCGCCTCGAACCTGGGGGCAGTTTATGCCGGTACGTTATACAGGTGATAAAAAAGGAGCCAGACAGGGTGTTCCTTATGATGCGATGCTGACCGTTCGGGACGGTAAGGGCAAATGGTGGGAAGGTCTGGATCCGGTGGATCTGTATGGGCCGGTTCATACCGCGAAGGAGCCGCTGCTTTCACCCTTTGCCAACCAGTTTATGTGGCGGGTAGATGATGCCATTACGCGGTATCATCCGGACGTGATTTATTTTGATGAGGCCGCGGGAAACTCCCTTTGGGATTTAGGGGTGCATATGGGATTGGATTTTCTCGCTCCGCCGCTGGTGGCCAATTTCTATAATAAGTCTATTCGTTGGAATAACGGCAGAATGGGTGCAGTGATCAATCTGAAGTGTGTTGGCGGACACTACAACAGTTTTAAAAACAATCCCGAACTAATCCCCATCGTGGAACGCGCCCTGGTCAAGAGTACCGAGGCGATCATTGAACCGCAAATTATGCCCTATCCCTTTCAGACGGAAACAACGCTTCAGAACTGGCACTACCAGACCGGTCAGGAATACCTGGATGCCAAAAAAGTCATCCGATTGCTGATGGAGAATGTGTCCCGGAATGGAACCATGCTGCTTAACATTACACAGCGAGGGCGGGGCGATCTGGATCCTGAAGCCATCCGTATCTGCAAAGATATTGGCGCCTGGCTGAAAGTCAACGGGGAAGCTGTGTACGGCTCTCGCCCATTTGAAGTCTGTGGTGACAATACGGTGTGTTTTACACGCAATAAAGGTTATGTGTACGCCGTGCTGCTGGAATGGAAAGGCGGCCCGATTACCCTAAAGGCTCTGCACGCCGGCGGGGCAACCCTGGGCAAGGTATCCCAAGTTGACCTTCTAGGGTCGGATAGCCCGCTGACATTTGTTCAGGATGAGCAGGGGCTGAAGGTAACCCCCGGCGGAGTGGTTGAGCCGCTGCCGGGTTTTGTCAACCCGTCGCTGGCATCAGAATGCCGGGTTTTACGCATCACCCATGACAAAGGCTGGTTCAATGATGATGACCCAGGAGCGACCTACCCCGGATGGCTTCGCCGCTGCAATCTTGGATCCGGTGACTTTAATAACGATTTGACCACCAGCAGCATACCAGGTGACGTCTGGAGTTGTGAATTTGCCGGCAGCAGCATCGAGGTTATTGCGCCACGGGAACCAGCAGCGGGAAAGATCGAGATCCAAATTGATGGCCAGACCCGCGCAACGGCAGATCTGTCTGTCGCAGGTGCACGTCAGGCTCAGCAGACAGTGTATAAGCTGACGGGACTGCCTTCGGGCAAACATACTATCAATATCGTCAATCGCGGCTCCGGTCCTGTGGCGGTGGATGCCATTGTTGTTCGGTAAACCATGACTGAAAGCGAAAATAAAATGAAAATCATACACACTCGACAGGCATACGTTGGAAGTATATTGCTCCCTCTGTTATGGATGCTGCCGGCCTGGGGGAACGGACAAACCAACGCAGATAAGGCGGTCTCCTCCGACCTGATTCCTTATGCCGAAATGCATGTCATTAGCCCGGATGATTCCGAGGCTGTTAGGGTGGAAAAGGCGGCCAAGGTTTTACCCCGTCCCAACCAGACGGCCTGGATGCGGCTGGAATGGATCTTTTTCCTTCACTATGGCCCGAATGCCTTCAACCACGTTGAATGGGGCAGCGGACGTGAAGACCCCTCGGATTTTAATCCCACATCCTTTGACGCCGAACAGTGGGTCCGTGCGATCAAAGACGCCGGCGGTAAAATGATTGTGCTGGTTTGCAAGCATCATGACGGATTATGCCTGTGGCCCAGCCGATATACCTCGCATTCGGTGGCGTCAAGTCCCTGGATGAATGGAAAAGGTGATGTGGTGCGGGCGGTTTCTGATGCGGCCCGCAAGCATGGGATTAAGCTGGGTGTCTATCTTTCACCGGCCGACCTGTATCAGTTGCGGACCAATCCGAAGAATCCCAAAGGCTACTATGGCAACAACAGCGGCAAAGTGCCTTCGACCATTCCCACCGCTCCGGATGCTTTCAAAACAGATCCCGCCAAAGGCCGTGAACCGGCGCCGGGATTTGGCAGTTTTACTTATACGGTAGATGACTACAACCGCTATTTTCTAAATCAATTGTATGAATTGCTGACCGAGTACGGGCCGGTTCATGAAGTCTGGTTCGATGGTGCCAACCCGGATCCAAGTGTCCAGGAGAGCTATGATTATGCAGCATGGTTTGACTTGATTCGTAAACTGCAGCCGCAAGCGATCATTTTTGGCAAAGGGCCGGACGGACGCTGGGTAGGCAATGAAGGCGGGGTCGGACGCACCACGGAATGGAGCGTCATTCCGCTGCCGATGTCACCGGATAAGTTCTACTGGCCTGACATGCAGGCCGGGGATCTGGGGAGCCGCGCCAAACTGACACCCGGTTCCTGTCTGTGGTGGTATCCGACAGAAACCAATGTTACCATCCTTGACCGTGGGGCCTGGTTTTGGGCCCCCGACAAGAAACCCAGAAGCGTTTCCCAGCTTGTGGATATCTATTACACGTCAATTGGCCGCAACGGAAATCTGATTTTGAATCTGTCTCCGGATGACCGCGGCCTGATTCCGGATGATCAGCTCAATGCCTTAAGCAGGATGGCGGAGGTCATCCGGGATACATTTGCGGTCAATCTGGCTTCGGGCGGTCAATTGACAGCGGATGACTCTAATACGCAATACGGTCCGTCGCTGGCATTGGATGGAAATTTGGATACCTGGTGGGAAGCCGCCCCGGGCCGGACCAGTGCCATCATCACTCTGACACTGCCAAAGCCTGTTACTTTTGATGTGGTTTCACTCCAGGAAGCTGTGGATCATCGCAGTCAGCGGGTCGAATCTTTTGTTATTGAAACCTGGGATGGCTTGGCCTGGCTTGCTGCCGAACCTATCGCATCGGATGAATTGACCACCATTGGTCACAAGCGTCTGATACGGCTGAAGGCTTCTCTGACCAGTGACAAGGTGCGTATTCGCATCACCGGGTCCCGTCTGGAGCCGACGCTGGCGGAAATCGGCCTCTACCGACAGCCTGCTGCCTTATTGCCTCCTGTGATTTCAGATCGTGATGTCCAGGGCACAGTGACTCTCCGAAACGATCGCGGCCTGAAGATGGTTTATACCCTGGATGGTTCTTCACCGACATCGGACTCGACGATTTACACCACACCAATTGCTATGCCGCTGGGCGGCACCATCAGAGCAGCTTGTCTGTTGCCGGATGGAAAACCGGGGATTGAGGGTTCCAAGTCTTTTGCGGGAATGATGCCGATTGGCTGGAAGGTTATCGACGTTGACAGCCAGGAAATGAATGGGCAGGTCAATAATGCTGCGGCCAATGCGATTGATGACAACTCTGCGACGGTCTGGCATACGCGCTGGCACAACGATTTGAAACTGCCCCATTTTATCACGGTTGACATGGGGGCTTCGCACCGGATTAAGGGATTTGTTTACCTGCCGCGTCAGGATAACAACGCCAACGGGACCGTTTGGCGGTATCGCTTTGAAACCAGCATGGATGGTATAAACTGGATAACGAATGTCGCGTTGGGAACGTTTGACAATATTTGGAACAATCCCTCGCTCCAGAAAGTCACGTTTGATCCTGTTGATGCTCGATTCTTCCGTTTTACTGCGTTGCGGGAGATACACGGAAACGGCTGGACAAGTGCAGCTGAAATATCCGTTCTGCCGGATGAATCAGACAAAGGCTCCAGACAATAAAGTCAGAGGGCAATGGCCCATAGTACAAAGCGTCTCCCAAAATCCCAGGTTGTTCTATGGTCCGGCAAGAAGGGTATAAGTCTATGTTTTCACTTGAGTTAGCGGTTAAACTGTTGTTTTGAGGGAGCAACAAGGCCACCATGGAACCGCTGCTCTTTTACCCAGATAAAAATGCTATTTGGGGCGATACCGCGGTTTTCGTATTGCCGACAACCGGGGCTTATTGTACAATCCGTCGCTTTAAACCTGAATAGATCAAATTATTGCGATTGACAGATTCAAGGAATGGGCTGGATGGATAATACAGGTCGGTAATCCTCCGATCAAGGCTAGGGTTGCAATTTCGATTGTGTGTCAAAGGACATTGTTGGGTGAGGTTTATAACGGCTTACAGGCTCAATGGACAGTTCTGATCAAGACAATCTGGACCAGCGATACATGCGAATGGCGATTGACCAGGCATATATCGCCGAAGAAAACGGCGATGTACCGATTGGTGCGATCATTGTGCATGAAAACCGCGTGATTGCCCGGGCGCATAACCAGCGGCAATTGCTCAATGATCCCACTGCCCATGCGGAGATGATTGCCCTGACGCAGGCATCGGAAGCGGTGGGCAACTGGCGGCTGCATGGCTGTACGATCTATGTGACGCTGGAGCCATGCCCGATGTGTGCCGGGGCGCTGGTGCTGGCACGGGTGGACCGGCTGGTTTTCGGGACCGACGACCCCAAAGCAGGGGCCTGCGGCAGCTTGTACAATATTGTACAGGATGGGCGGCTTAATCATCGGCTGGAGGTTGTCAGTGGGGTGCTGCAGGAGGATTGCCGTTTTCAATTGCAGGCATTCTTTCAGCGTCGCCGGGCTGAAAATAAGAACGGCCAATAAAAACACAGGCCGCGGAACTGCCTCTTTACCGCGGCCTTATGCTATGTACAACCCCTCCGGTTATATCTCATTTTCAGGCTCATTTGAGCCGGGGTATGTTATCCTTATGGGGCGAAATAATCAACAGCCCGATTCCCCAGAGTGCCAGCGTGGCCGGTTCAGGTATCGAAAAACGAGTGTGAATCAAAAGGTCAGCGGAATTTTCGATTTCAGGCGGAATTTCGATGCGATAATCATACGAATTCATTGTTGGAAAATCATCCGCAAACACTGGACATACAATAACGCTGAGAAGGCATCCTATAAATGAGGTAATCCAAAGAGTTTTCATTTTTACCTCTCCTCAACAAACGTGTTTTATCCTCAACACGGAAACCATTTTAGAAATCGAACCGTGAAAAGTCAAATGAAAATAATATTATTATGGGACATAAAAGAGGTGAAAAAGGGAGAAAGGCGACGGTCGGATTCGAACCGACGAATAACGGTTTTGCAAACCGTCCCCTTGAGCCGCTTGGGTACGTCGCCGTAAGCTTCATATGACCAACAAAAAGTACCGGATTTGCGCTGTTTTTGCAAGAAAAAATCTATTTCTTCTGATGAGGAAAAGAGGATTTCGGAAAATATTTTTCTTTTCCCGGCGGGTGTTTTATAATTACGGGTCTATTAATACTTCTGGATAAAGATGTAGATTGTATAAAAAGATATATGGATTGCATTCCAGGCTATCTGGAATGGTATGCAGCATCATAAAACAGATTTTTAACGATGGAGAATAACGTGAGCAGACAAAAAATTACTGTTGTGGGTGCAGGCAATGTCGGTGCAGCCACGGCCCATATCGCGGCCCAGCGCAACCTGGGGGACGTAGTGGTGGTGGATATTGTCAAAGGGCTTGCCGAGGGTAAAGCCTTGGATATGGCCCAGATGAGCGGGGTGTATCCGTTTCATGGCCAGGTCTGTGGTACGACGGACTGGGCGGCCACGGCCAATAGCGATGTCGTGATTATTACCAGCGGTGTTCCCCGCAAGCCGGGTATGAGCCGGGATGACCTGCTGGCGACCAATGCAAAGATTGTCAAAAGCGTAACCGAACAGGTGGTCAAGTACAGCCCGAATTCGTTCATTATCGTTGTCTGTAATCCGCTGGATGTGATGGTGGACGTGGCAGGCCAGGTCAGCGGTTTCGCAAAGAACCGGGTGATGGGCATGGCGGGGGTGCTGGACTCGGCCCGTTTTGCGTATTTTGTGGCTCAGGAGCTGAAGGTCAGTGTTGGTGATGTAACCGGCGTATTGATGGGCGGTCATGGTGACGATATGGTGCCGCTGCCGCGTTATACGTCCGTGGCGGGGATTCCGCTGCCGGAGCTGATGGACGCTGCGACGATTCAGCGGCTGGTGGATCGGACTCGCAATGGCGGTATTGAAATTGTCAATCTGCTGGGCTACAGTGCCTATTATGCCCCTGCGGCCGGAGCAGTTCGCATGGCAGAGGCCATTCTTCAGGACAAGAAAGCTGTATTAAGCTGCTGTGCCTGGTGTGATGCACAGTATCGTATTGGCGGGGCCTATGTCGGTGTGCCGGTGATTCTGGGCAAAAACGGTGTCGAAAAGGTCATTGAATTGAAACTGACGGACGAAGAACAGCAGATGCTGGATGCTTCGGTGGGCCGGGTCAAGGCCCTGGTTGCCAAAGTGCGTGACATGATTTAATGCCCGACGGGTAGGATAATATTGCAAGCTGCCCCCGATATACAATGATCAGCTAACCTGCAATCCGACGAAGAGCCGTGTGTTCGGATTGCAGGTTAGTGATTTTTTTCCAATTGCTGATTGAACAGCAGAATCTGAGCTTCAAGAGCCCCAATGGCCCACTCGATATAATGCCGCTTATGGTAGGGTTTGTGATGTCCTTCCTGCATCAGACCGTCACGGATGGTGCTCAAGAATTTCCGCAGGGTATGTGGAGGTATGGCTGTGGGATTGGCTGCCCAGCTTTTGAGTTCTTCGTACTCGTCCTGTAACCGCGGATTGCTGGCCAATTGTTTGGGGGTTAGGTAGTCGCCGGGATTGATGGACAATTGCAATCCCTTCAATGCCAGAATCAGCGGCTCGTAGTTGGCGCGGGCATCCAGCCGGATGAATTTATACTGCTGGACATAGTTGGTCGGCTGGAATTTGGGTTCGGTTCCGAGTTCATCCTCGCCGGTCATGGTGGAGTGCCGTTTGCTAGTGCGGGCGAAGACCAGTTCCTCGCCGTACTGGTCGCGCCGGATTTCATCCTGGCTCATGCGGGTAATGAAGACCCGTCCGGTATCGGAAAGCTGTAGCCCTCCGCCCAAAACGAACAGGCATTTGACAAACTCCAGCGGCAGGACGGTCTGATGACCGATGTGCCGTCGTCGAATCTGAAATGACAAGTGCAGGCTATGAGGCTGAATGGGGTAAAACGCGGCAATTTCACGGATAAGCTGGCTGAGCATACAGGGGTCGGCAGTGGCGGGCTTGGAGACTTCACCCTGCGTGGTCAGGCGTCCGGGAGCCAGTTCAAAAAAGCCGCAGGTGCCTGGCCGGAATGCCCCGGAGTGGTCGTCGATGTAGCCGCCGAGTTTCCAGGTTAATACATCCAGTGCAAACCGTCCAAACCAGCGAAAGCCGTCAAAGGCCGCATCTTTATCAGAGATGTTTTTCAGTACGGCCCGATAGCCCAGGTTGCTAAATTCCATTTCTGCGCCCATCGGAACCAATCCGGGCTGGAGATTGTAGCGGAGAATCTGCATGCTGCTCTGAGCGACGCGGCCGTCAAACATGCTTTCAGCGGCGGCGACGGCAAATTTGACATAGTCCAGCAGATCATGCTTGCCGTTGAGCGGCAGGGCCTCAAAGCATCGTTTGAGCAGTAAATCCACCGCCGCGGTATTCGAGTTGAGCATCCGCAGAGCAATCAGCAGAGGGATGGTACGGGTGTAATAGCGAGTCGATTTAACCATCCGGTCCAATTCAAACCGGTAGCGGGACTGCAGATAATATTCAAACTGGTTAAGCAGTGTCTGCCGCACCACCAGTGTCAGATAATTTTCGATATACGGGCGGGCCTGATCGTCGTCAAATAAATCCTTGATCGACGGCACCGGACGCGACAGTTCGTGTTCGAGGTAAAAATCGCTGACGGCATCCTGCCCCAGATGACTGATGACCAGATCGCGTTCGGTGGTGCCGATGAGTTCACGTCTGGCCCGGCGTTCGATATCGGCATCCGGGGAGGTCTCCCCGGGACGCGTGTGCTTGGCGAAGAAGTTTTCGATGCGCTTGCGCAGCCACAGTTCGTGAATCAGGTTAACATGAAAGCGGTCGCCAAACTGCTTTTTCATATCGCGGTTGCGGTTCAGATAGGCCTGTGCCGAGACAGGCCCGGCAGCGGTATTGACGGTCACCGTCTCACGGGTGTAGAGCTTGCCCTCGTATTTGTCAATGACTGCCATTGCCGAGGCCGGGATATTGTATATGACGAATCCCTGAATCTTGGAATCCGGTTCACGAATCGCGTAAAAATACACATTGTCGGGGCTGACTCGTCGGTAGCCGTCGAGCATGGCCAGTTCCGCAAACAGAACCTGCGGCTCATAGACGCGGGAGGGCTTGAGGGTGAAGCTCAGCCCGCAGACGGATTCGAAAATCGTGGGTTCCCGCAGGGAGCCGTACACGAATAAGTTATAGACGGTTTGTTCTTTGGTTCGGCTGGACATAAAGCCCGTGGATCCTTAATGGACAATGCGTTTGACATGGGAATGAATCATTGTCAGAATCTCATAGCAGATGGTATCGGCCAGTTCCGAGAGGGCATAAGCTCCGCAGGGGGAATCGTGCTGGTTATCCAGGACCGTAACCATCTGGCCCAGTTTGACATCGGGGACATCGGTGACGTCGAGGATGACCTGGTCCATACAGACACGACCAACGACGGGGGCCAGCCACTGATCGATTTTCATTTGGGCGCGGTTGGAAAAACAGCGGCGGTATCCGTCGGCATATCCCAGATACACAATGGCCGCCAGGGTGTCGCGTTTGGGAATAAATGACCGTCCATAGCTGACTGAGTGGCCGGCGGGAATCTTCTTTAATTGGGTAATCGGGGCCTGCAGTTTCAAGACCGGCGTCAGCGGAACCGGCGGATTTTTCATTGGCCGGGAGTAATAGCCGTACATCGAAACACCGCAGCGGACCATGTCGTAATGGGCCTGGGGGATTTTCAGGGTGCCGGCACTATTGCAGGCATGAATGATGATATCGTTGCGATTTTTGAGCTGATGCTCGGTCAGAAATCGTTCGAAACGGAACAACTGTTCATAGGCGTAAGACAAATCCTCTTCATCGGCTGTGGCAAAATGGGTCATGACCCCCGCCAGTCTGATATTGGGACAGTCCGGCAGTCGCTGGAGGATGGTCGAGCAGATGGGTTCGTCCAGCCCGCAGCGTCCCATACCGGTTTCGACATTCAAATGCAGATGAATCCGCAGGTCTGAGCCCTTCAGGACACGATGGACATATTCCATGCCTTCCAGCGAAGACAGTTCACAGTGAAAGCCATACCGAGCACACAGCGTGATTTGTTCGGGAGTATAGGCCGGATTGACCGGTTCGAGAATCAAGATGGGTTTGCCGCCGGCCAGGGGTTCGATATGCAGGGCTTCGTAAAAGGTTGCCACGGCAAAGGCATCGACATAATTTTTGAGAATGCTGACAATTTCGCCGATGCCGTGCCCATAGGCATTGGCCTTGACGACAGCACAGAACCGCGTCCGGGCCGGGCAGAAGGTGCGGAGGTTGCGGACGTTGGTTAACAACTGCTCGGAATAAATATGCGCCTGAAGATCAGGGCGTATCAATGGAGGTAATGGAGTGGTATTCATCATTTACTCTATTCCTGAATGGAGCCGCCGGGGAAGGCAAACCAGAGACACAAAAGGGTGTTTTGCAAGCCGCCCTGCGGCGTAACTAAGTTGGTTACATCGTTTTGGTGTCATGACGTATTTGTCCGTACAGATCAAACAATTCCCGGAATGCACGCAGGATGACCCGCAGTTTGGCGCCGGTGGGGTTGCCTGCGATGCGGGGATAATGGTGGACCCCTTTCTGGACGATGGTGCAGCCCTGTTTGGCCGCCCGGGCCAGAACTTCAGTATCAATCAGAGCACCGGTGCTGATCAGATTCATTCTATCAAATATACAGCGGCGGTAGAGTTTGAAGGCACAGTCAATATCCCGCAGCCGCAGGCCGAAGACCAGGCAGACCAGCCGGGTCCAGCAAAACGCATTGAATCGGCGTCCCAGACCTTCCTGCCGGTTGAGACGATAGCAGCTGACGATGTCGCAGCGTTCAATCAGGGGCAGGATGTCGGCCAGCTCCTCCACATTGAACTGGCTGTCGCCGTCGGTGTAGAACACCAGCTCTTTGGTGGCTGCCCGAAAGCCTGACTGAAGAGCCTTGCCGTATCCCATATTATGCGGGTGGTGGATGACGCGAACCTGTGGGATTTCCCGGGCCAGCCGGTCAGCAATCGCGGCGGTCTGGTCGCTGCTGCCGTCATTGACGATAATCACTTCGAAATCATCGGTTAGTGTCTGCAGTACAGCTATGGTTTTGCGGGTTAGCGGTTCCACGGTGGCCTGCTCATTGAAGCAGGGAAAAAAGGCGCTGATGGAATGGCGTTTTTCTGCGGCTGGATGGGATGTGTTTTCGGGTTTATCCATAGGTTACCACATCGCACGGTTGAGGATTGCGTTTGCTTCCGCCTTGAAATCACTGGACAGATTCAGATAGTCCTGTTTTCGAGCCGGGTTATTTCGACTGAGGTTGTCGGCGGTGATAATCGCACATCGCAGGCGTTCCAGGTATCCGTTTTTCTGCCGGTACGCGGCACGATTGGCCTCGAAGTCTGTCATGAAATGCGTCAACTGCTCCAGAATCAGCTTGTGATTGCCGGTGGTCATGCCAGCGTTGATCAGTTCAATCAGGGTGGCTGTGCAGGGACGGATACGGAAGGCTTCCACGGCAGATTGCTCCAGGGTCCCCGCCAGACTGCTGGTATAGATCGTCGGCAGCAGTTTCGTCAGCGTCATATGACGCGACAGCTCGGTGGGAAATACCGCGGTGCCGTTGATAATGCTGCGAATGAGTGCTTCACCCTTTGCATAGCGGGTGTCCACCATCATCCACTGACAGGTATCGTAATACGCAGTCTTCCAGTTGCCGGAGTACGACAGGGCCTTCATAAAGTCGGAATTGCCCTGGCTCATCGGGACCAGGACGACCCAGACTTCATAAGGTTTAAGGGTCTGGTTAATCCATTCGGCCATGGCCCGGTAGTCCGCGTCGGTCATGGCTCTGCCGGCCAGATAAGCGTTTTTAACGGCGGGGCATTCTGTGCCGCCATAGATGACCTGCCAGGTGGTGTAGGTATCGTGATTATAGGCTGCCTGTGCCCGTCCGTCCATAAACAGCTTCAACGGGATTTCGCCGGTTACGGGGTCGGGCTTCTGGCCAAAGGCAATCGCTCCGCCTTCAGTCCAGTAGTTGAACATTCGTCCGGAAATCTGGTTGTCGTTGATAAACCGGCAGACATCGATAGGCTTGACATTGGATGCGGTCATCCGCATGAAAACAGAGTGATAAACGCTGTCTTCCGGCCACGGGGCCAGGTAAATCTGATAGAAACTGCTGCCCCAATATAGTCCCAGGACCAGACAGATCGCTCCGTAAAGACTAAGGCTCAGATGACGATAGGACTGGGGAACCGGCAGGGGCTCAAGCGTGTTTTGCCGTTTGTAACGCGTTGCCGCCGTGATGGCCTGCCAGGCCTGCTGGATCAGGAGGGCGATGACCGGACAGACGGCCGGGCCTGCAATGGCGATAAACCGGCGGGATTGGACTGCCATAAAAGTGGTCAACAGGGCAATCGCCAGCAGGGGCAGGTCGATTTTAGGCCAGTGGGTGTATTGTTTTTCGATTTCGGCGGGCTTGAGGCGTTTCTCTGTCAGCAGCCGGGGTCGCAGCAGATGACCTATCAGCCAGACAATGAGTACCACAAACAAAAGGATGCACATCACACCAAAGGCTTCCTCGTCGCCGACGGGATTAGGCCCCTGGGTCTTGGTTTTCTCATCAAGAAAGTCGAACGCCGGACGCCACTCGTTGACATTACGCCAGGATTCGGCGTGCTTGCTGACACTGATTTCAAACGTGTGCGTCAGATTGGTCAGGTGATACGGATTGAATATGACCATCGCAATAAAGGACACAATGGCCGCATAGCCGATGGTCAGGGTCTGTTTGAACGGGATAGTACGGAGGCGGGTCCTGCTGATTAGCGAAACCGCATGCAGTCCGCAGAAGGGCACCATCATCATATAGGCGTAGATATAGCCGCCGTGGAAATTGGCCCAGATAACGACCAGCGGAATCAGCAGCCAGATATAGCGGATATTGCGATACGTCGCCAGTGCCAGCACCAGCAGATACAGCGGCACAAAGAAATTCGACCAGCAGGCCGGACGAATGTCGAAAAACGACCTGCCGATAATCATGGCAAAGCAGGCCGCAATCCCCGCCATCAGGGGATTGACTCCGATGACCCGCCCGAGGGCATAGACGACAAAAGCCGTCGCAATGAACAGAGCGAATTTCCAGACAATCAGCATATTGTAATTGGGATTATCTTCCGTGCCAAATCGATGCACCAGTTCGTAGAAGGTCAGATGGGTCAGCCAGTTCTGGTTAATCCAGCCGGTGGGGTGGATGGTGCGAATCAGGCCATGCGTCCATGCAGGCCAGCCTTCCAGTTGCTCGTCGGTGGGGCCGGGCTTGTGCGAATTGAAGCTGAATGGCTCCACGACATTGACGCCGTGATTGGCGTGGTGCCGCCCGCAGGCCAGGGCGACCCAGGTATCTCCCGCGGCCACCATGTGCGTGGAGGCATAAAAGCCAAAGACGGTTATGCCTGCCCAGATAATCAGGCAGGCCGGCAATCCAAAGCGGGCTTTGCCCGTTGATTGGTTTATTTCAGTCATTCTATACCACCATTTTCGAATGCAACGATTTCGGACAGAGAAAAACAGGGATATTGTTACCTACTTTAGCCATAACGTCAAGGAAAATGAACCCCGCAGGGCCGGAATCCAAAAACGGGAGAATTCAGGATATAGTTTGTTGCACCTTTTTCACAGGTTTTGCAAAGATATACATACTATCCTGGGGTGTGGAGGTTGAGATTCTTTGATTCTTTGGGAAATTAGCTCAATAATCCAAAGAATATTATTGTATATATTATTCTTTGGGTTTTTAGCCTAAAAATCCAAAGAGTCAAAGAGTCTCATATTTCCCCCCCTAAAACAGGGTATTCTTTGCCAAAAGTCGTTCCGTTTTCACAATAAACCCAGGCCACCGTGGTATAGACACGGGGTAACGTCTGAGGCAGTCCGGCTGTGGGCGAGGTTGCTGTGCTGAGAATACACCTCGACGCGTATGAACTGGACAAAACCGATGCCTTGTTATATAATTTGACCCGCCATCGGGACACCTGATGGCTGGATTAAACAGGACGGGCTGTATCGCACAGGATGCGAGCCGGGCCGGATCACAGGACAAAGGGGACACAGATGATTCTGACAAAAACAGGAGTCGTGGCAACGATTGGGCCGGCCTGCAGCAGCGAGTCGGTCCTGCTGGAGATGATTCAATCCGGCGTGACAACCTTCCGTATGAATTTTTCACACGGCACCTTCGAAGAACATCAGCAGCGGCTGAATAGGATTAACCAGATTCGCAAGCACCTGACTTACGAAATCTGTGTGCTGGGCGACTTGTGCGGCCCCAAGCTGCGAATCGGCAAGATTCAGCCGGAAGGACAGGTTCTCCAGCCCGGCGAGGAGGTGGTCATCTGTTCGGATTGTCCGGTTGGAGATTTGCACCGATTTGGCACGAACTATCCGGCCTTTGTGCAGGACGTCCAGCCCGGCCAGCGCGTGATGATTGACGACGGGCAGCTTGTGCTGACAGCGATGGAAAAGACGGCTACCGAAGTTCGCTGCAAGGTGCTTGTCGGCGGGCCGGTGTTGAGCAATAAAGGAATTAACCTGCCCGATTCCAAATTGAGTATCCCCGCTATCACGGAGAAGGACTGGCGCTGGGTGGACTGGGCGATTCATAACCACCTGGATTATCTGGCGCTGAGCTTTGTGCAGACGGCGGCTGAGATTCACCATCTCAAGGAATACCTGGCCAGCAGAGATTCGTGGATACGGGTGATTGCCAAGATCGAAAAGCCGCAGGCCCTGGAGAATCTGGAATCGATTCTGGAAGCGGCGGATGCGGCAATGGTTGCCCGGGGCGACCTGGGCGTGGAGATGGATATTGCCGAGGTACCGCTGGCCCAGAAGCGTATCACCCGAATGTGCCGCAGGCTGGGCAAGCCGGTGATTGTGGCCACTCAGGTTGTGCAGTCGATGATTCAGAATCCCTCGCCGACGCGGGCCGAAGCCAGCGACATAGCCAATGCGGTAATGGATTTTACCGATGCGATTATGCTGTCCGGCGAGTCGGCGGTGGGCAAGTATCCGGTCGAGTCGGTGAAGGCAGTGGCTCATATCTGCCATCGTATTGAAGCCTGGCAGGACCAGCAGGAGATTGAACGTCCCATGATTGAGACTGAGCCGGGGCTGGGCGAGCTTGCGGCAGTGGCACGTGCGATCGCCCAGATGCTGGATCATGTCAAAGCCAAGCTGGCGGTCGTCTGGACACAGGCCGGACATAGTGTGCGTCTGTTAAGCAAGGCCCGGATGGATGTGCCGATTCTGACGGTCTGTCCGGATGCGCTGATCGCCCGACAGATGAGTCTGCATTATGGTGTGGTCAGCATTTGTCAGCCCCGTCCTCGCAATTTCGATGATTTCATCGCGACAACCTCCGACATTATTATGAAAAACGGCTGGGCCGCTCATGGCGACCGTGTGCTGTTCGTTCTGCCGCAGGATATTCTGAATGTTCAAACACCCCTGGCGCTGGTGCTCAGGACGCTGTAACTGGCTTACAGGGAACCAGTCAGCCAGTTATCAGCCAGTTGGGATAAATCCTGAATATCGATGATGTTGTCCGGCTGGCCGGGCGGAGCAATATCTGCCTGGGGATTCCAGGTGGCCGACTGACTGGTGGTCATCCATACGCTGCTGTAGGCACCCAGATCCTGCATGTCCACTTTTCCATCTCCAGACGGGGCGGGGGCAATATCCCCGGCCAGCGGGGCGGTAATCCGCTCGAATTCAAGCACAGGGTCATCCTGGAGGAACATGCCGCCGCCGCGAATGACAATATTGTATTGCGTAAACAGATTCATCCCAATGATGCCGTCCAGCTTGCCGCCTTCAGGACTGGAGATATCCAGCAGAACCACCGGGACATTGGTGTATTCCAGCCATTCGCCAATAGCGGGCATCTTCAGGGAGTCCAGATAAAATCCCGGGGCCATGATGGATTCACCGGTAACGCCTTCAATTTCGACTTCAAAATCCCGATTGGCCGGATCGAGTTTGAGCCGTGCGGCGATACGGGAACTGATGACGGAAATCTGGGCGCCGGTGTCGAGCATGAAGCGGGTTTTATCGACCGCAGAATAGCTTCCTTCAGCCAGATCCACGCTGTGAACAAAAAACAGGCTCTGTGTGCCGGTGCCAATAATGACCGAGGGGGTGGTGGGATTAAATGACAGCATGCTTCCTCCCCAGGGGTCTATCAGCATTCCCATAATGCCTTCCAGGTCATAGGCAATATACTGCACATACGCTGCGCCCAAAGGTCTTAATTCGAGGGGCAGCTTGTTGGGATAGGATGGAATGGCCGGGTCATTCTGTGAATAGATGCGTACCTCCGGGGCGGTATAGGTGGTGCCATTGCGGGTGATCGTTATGGTATTGCCGGGTTTGATAGAGGTCGTATAGTAAACGCTCAGCGGAGTTCCAATGGCCGTGACCAGGTCTGGCCTGGAGCCGGGATAGCTGCCCAGCAGGACCGATACATTGCTTTCGCCGACAAAATGAGCGGTGGAGCGAAGCACAGGGCTGGGATCGGTTGGGGTGTTGGGCTCAAGTACCCACAAGCCCTGGACAAACAAGCCCAAAGGCTGGCTGACCCAGGCATCTACCTCGCCGGTAACGCCGCTGACAACCGAGACGTTATTGGTCTTATAGGTGCTGTTGAACAACTTGAGCATCTGTGCATTTTGATATCCCAGCACATGAGCACTGGCCCCGGTATCGAAAATACCTATGGCATACTGAGTTTGGTAGGCTGGATTGGTCAGTGTGCCCCGGATAGACGGTTCGACGACGGCATCCAGAACCAGCTCTTCCTCACGGCGGTTGGTGGTTAACAGGGTAATCCACGGAACAAATCCATCCACAGGAGGCGAATCAATGACATAGCTGGAAACCGGCGCTGGTGCGGTTGTTGTCGGCCCGGTCGCTGCCTGAGCAGCGGGGGCGGCAGCAGCCGGCGGGTTCAAATAGCGGATTTCCTTGATTTTACCGCCGCCGGAGATACGCCAATCCACCGGGTCGGCATAAAGGCTTACCGACAAAACCAGTCCGATAAATAAATACGATGCGGTTTTTCCTGTACGTTTGGTTTTCATAATCCACCTCAATTTTAGGCCTCCCGGATATCAACAGGCCGTTTGTCAACACATCCTGATTATCGACTGGATATCAGCCAGACTTAATTTTGTAACTTCTTTGGGGTCAATGATTTGGTGCTATAGTCCGGCTGCGGTCTCAAGATTCCCCCGCGATACTGACATTCACTATAGCGATTTATCCTGTCAAAAGCAACTAAAACCGCTGTTTTCGAGTAATATAAATAATAGAGTGACTATGTCCTAATAAGGCAAGAAACGACAAAACTTTTTTATCTGCTGGTAAATCCACAAGGCGATCCAGACGATATAGCGGTCATGACGATGGCTTTATGGATTTCGGCCTCGGAAGGAATATCTTTGTGGAGTGGAACTTATGGGAATTCAAAATTGGTCTGAAAATGTCATTTTGGTCAATTTGGCCGAAGAGCCATATCTCGGAGAGGAATTGCAGACGGTTATAGGGATGGTCTCGGAAACCGTAGGCAATGACGTGGTTGTTGATTTTGCCGGGGTTAGTCTGGTGACGTCCTCGAGTCTGGCCAAACTGCTCAAACTTCGCAAGGTGCTCTATGAGAACGGCCGTCAGCTGGTGCTGTGCGGGATGAAGCCGCAGACCAAAGGGATCTTCCGGCTGACAGGACTGGATACCGTGTTTAAATTTGTGGACGACCAGTTCCTGGCCCTGGCCGGGTTGCAGATCAGTTCCACATAATCCTGTCCGGTTGCGCCGAAAACCCATCTGAATCGGATGAATTGACATTTCCATCGGACGGCGTATAATAACGCTGTCAAATGGATTCCAGGCATATTACGAAAACCGCTGTGGAAGCGGTCTTCGCAATCTGCCTGTATGTTTTTTAAGGAAATGTAATCATGCGGTCGGAAGATATCGCACAGGTAGAAGCAGTGCTCGGTTATCATTTTGAGCACCAGGAATTATTGAAAGAGGCATTGACGCATTCCTCGCAGGCGGAGGATCGCCGCAACAGCAATGAACGGATGGAGTTTCTGGGGGATTCGGTCTTGTCACTGGTGATCTGTCAATTCCTGTATGAGACTTTTCCCTCGTATCTGGAAGGGGAAATGACCCGGCTTAAAAGTACGGTCGTATCCCGTAAAAGTTGTTCGGAGGTGGCCGCCCGGCTGAATCTGATTGATTTTTTTCGCGTCGGTAAAGGGACCGATAACAGCCGGGCCATGACTGGTTCGATTGCCGCAGGAATGCTGGAAGCACTGATTGCGGCGATTTATCTGGATGGAGGTCTGGAAGCGGCCAGACGGTTTATATTGTCGGTTTTTGAGCCAGTTATTAGGCAGGCCGATGCCAACGAACATCAGGATAATTTCAAGTCCCTCCTGCAGCAGTACTGCCAGAAACAGTACAATACCACACCGTCATATGAATTGCTGGATGAAAAGGGGCCGGACCACAATAAATGCTTTGAAGTGGCCGCTGTGATTCATCATCGGCGATATCCGAGTGCCTGGTCAGTGACCAAAAAAGATGCCGAACAGCGAGCCGCCCGCAACGCCTTGGTTGAATTGGGCCTGCTGGAACCATTGCCGCCAGAAGACTAAATCGTCCGGGATCAGCTGGTAATCAGCCAGACCACCAGATTCAGCACGACAATCGCCAGAATCATAAACCCGCTGAGCACCCCGAATAAAATGGCTGTTTCCCGCAGCATGGTTTTCCAGAAGAATGCCCGCAGCTTGGTCGTTTTGTATATAATCGCAATCGCCAGCAGCAGGGGAAACATCAGCACCATCGACAGGGCTGTGGTGCCTACCGGTTCGGGGGTGGTAAACGAGGCCAGGAGTGTGTTCCACTCAGGCATTTTCTTCCTCCTCGCCAATCAATTCACCGCGACCGCTGTAAGCCATATACATGGCACTGATAATGCTAAGCAGATTCAGCAGGCCTGCTACGGCAGTATAGATTTGGCCCAGGTCGCAGGGCCTGCCGCGGCTGACATAAGCTCCGCTGCGGGTCATCCCATCCAGGATCCGCACTGCGGGTGTGGCAATCATTTGAGCCAGGTACCAGGCCCAGCCGCCGACTGAATCGATGACGCCAATCGAACCAATGTACAGGCCCAGACAAAAAGTCAGGGTTATCGTCACAAAGATAACGATACCTCGCTTGGGCTGCTGAATCAGAAAATGGCCGCCGCCGGGGACAATCCACCCCGCCAGCCCCACAATCGCCAGCCACAACAGAAAATCAGCTTTGGTTCGGTACGCCATGAGGAGTCCTTATTTCGTGGAACTCTGATCGGCAGAGGAATCTGAGCTGTTCTGGGCTTCCGGAATGATGACAGGGACGTAATTCAGGCGTTTCCGGATATTCTGCGGATTGAAATGAACCAGACCCAGTCCGGCGGTATCCGACAGATTGGTTTGCATGGCGGTTATGCTCTTGCGGTCAAGATAGTCCTCTTTGGTGGCAGGCTGACGTTTGATGCTTTTGGTTACATACCAGGCCATGCCGGGTTTGAATTCGAACATCTCGGCAATTACACCGGTTTCTTCCTTGTCGCCCAGGATAGCAAAGAATTTCCGATTGAGCAGGTTATTGATAGCGCGTTCGGTCACAAAATTCATATAGTCCGGATTGCCGGCTGCGATCTGACGCATTTTCGCCAAATCACTGTCGGACATCAGCAGTTGCCGCGGCAGCGAGGTAACCGTCAGTTTTTTGAAGGCATCGCTGCCGACGGTGTTGGGATCTTTGGGGGCGTATTTGGCATTGTACTGCTCAAAGGCCTTGTCCCAGTCGCTGGCGGCGATGAGCTGTTTGAACTCTTCAGCCCGGGCTGCGGCTTGGGCCATGGCAAGCTGTTTTTGCAGGTCTTCGACGACTTGTTTTTTCAGCTGGAAGACCTTCTGGTCCGCCTGGGTCTTGTCCAGAACGGCCCCGGCAATATTATACTCGATATCCACTGATTCGGCAGGAGCAGCCTTCTGAATGTTAATGACACGGCACAGGACGCTGAGTTCCGTATATTTAGCCTCCTTGGCTGAATAATACCCGCCGTTCATGGGGCCAATATTCTCCCACATCCGAGGGACATAGTTTGCGATTTTTGACTTTGGCGGAAGAGGGTCCGTGGAAACCGCAAAGACGACATCAGCCAGCCGCAGATTCATCGCCGGCTGGACCTGCAAATCGCTGAGGCAGTCATCTTCCGCAAAGTCTTTCTGGCTCAATTGTCCAGTGCGTCCGACATGGACCGGAACCTTGTATTTTTCCGTGATGCGGGCGGCCACCTGGGAATAATCGCCGCTGGCCTGCTGCAGCTGGTCGACAGTGGCCTTTTCCATATCCAGCGTCAGCATTTTTTCATCGAGCCAGTCCCTCGCATCTTTCATCATCAGCTGCATGAGTTTCTGGGTTCGCTCCCGCTCGAGTGTTCGATAGATCTCGCTGGACACTTCAGCAAAGGTGCGTGTCTTGGTGATCTTCTCGCCGTCGGGTTTGTTGGGATCCACCGGGATTTGTGTGCGATAGCGATCAATGTTGGAACTGTAGTAGTTTTCCAGAGCTTCGGCATTGGGTTTCTCGATTTGTTTTTTCACGTCATCCGACAGGATGATGAAATATTCCATCTGGACTCGGTGCGGCAGCATATACCCGAATCCATACGGATTCTGATCAGAAATGTCACCGGGAAGAACATTTTTATAGGCTTCGAAATGTGCTTGAATCTGGTCCTCGGCTGGTGCTTTGGACGCCTCGACAAACCACTCCGCAGGGAATTTGGCGCACTCGACATCAATGCGTTCCATCATCCGTCCAACGGCAGACTGGAGTTGGGCGGTCGTAACATTTTCGTTGTCGCAGACAATATCCGCCCATTTGAGCACGGCCAGCAGTTTTCCGAACGTGCGAATGATTTCAACCGGTTCGACCTTGATCTGGGAGGAGATGTAGCGAATAATGGCACTCGGATCACCCTGGTTTTGCGACATCTGCGAGACAACCTGACGCAGTACGGCGGCAGATTGTTCATTTGAAACGACAATGCCGGCGTTTTGGGCTTCATTGGATAACAGAATCCAGGTGACATCGGGCCGGTCCATATCATGCGTGAAAAACTCATCGATCTGCGATACGGTCAGCGGTATCTGGCCCTGCTGGGCAAGCTGGTGCAGTTGCAGACGCAGGCGTCCGGCAATCTGTGAATCGCCAAACAACAGATATCCCAGCATCATGGACGTTACGTCAGGGGATCCAACAAGGGTCTGCTTGGAAAACAGCAGCTGATTGGCACCGATGGCCTTGAGGGTTTCCAGCTCCTGCGAGGAACGGGCAATATCCTGATGCGTGATTTTTTTGCCGTTGCCATAGGTGGCAAAGGTCTGTTTGCCGCTTTGCCCCATTCGCATCAGCAGTTCTTCGAGACCGTAACCGCCGACGAATGCGACCATTAAAACGATAACAAAGACGGTCATGGCGGTCTGACGATTCTTACGAATCCATTTAATCCATTGCATAATTTTTCCCTGACAAATCGAAACCTGTTGTATTGTGCCTGTGTACGAAACTTTGAAGTATAGTAAGATGATACGGATTTGCAAGCAAAAACCCGGTTGGTTCGACAGTAAACGGCTTTTTATCGCCTGGGCCAGGCCGCCAGTGAATCCAACGCCCCAAATGCCTTTTTCGATTGACAATCATCGTATTTGCCGATAATATTATACCTCTTTAATCTGGATGACTGCTCCGTGAGGCAGTCATTCTGCTCCTGGTGTTGCGCCCGTAGCTCAGCTGGATAGAGCAACGGATTTCTAATCCGTCGGTCGGGAGTTCGAATCTCTCCGGGCGCGTTGTTAAGTTGTTTTTTGGCAAAGACTTAAGAATGAATGTGTGCCGGCTGCATGCGAGGTTAAGGATCCTGCTTGAAATGTCCAGTTTCTTTGCGGCGAAATAGTATCCAGCTGCCAGCGTCCAGTACCAGCACCAATCATGTGGCGAAAAAGGCAAAAACAAAAAGCGTTGCCGGGGGCACTGCATCAGCGGGATGGGGGGACATGGCGGTCAGGTGTCAAGTTTCGGAGGGGATAGGGGGCGAATCCCTATTAGACATCGGGTGTTTTTTTGCCTCCGTAGTGCTGTTCAAAAAAGGATATTGGTGAAAAACAAACTTGTTCTTATGCCAATTCCGTTTACCCTATAAGATACTAATCCTCCGCAAAAAACAGCGATGCTTTGCGGTTCAGGATGGATAACGAACATCATTTATGACAGGAGGTTGCCGTTATGAGACTCAGATTCATTATTGTATCCGCTTTCCTGGTATTGACTGCGTGCAGTGTTGCGGACTCCGATCCAAACTTTTTCATCTTTCTATGCTTTGGGCAGTCCAATATGGAAGGTTTCCCGGGCATAGAATCACAGGATAAAACTGGCGTGGATAGTCGTTTCCAGGTCCTGGCGGCGGTTGATTTTCCATCGTTAAACAGGACCAAGGGGACCTGGTACGATGCGGTGCCGCCATTATGCCGGCCTAATTCAGGGCTTTGCCCTGCTGATTATTTTGGCAGGACTCTCGTTGCAGGCCTTCCGAAAGACATTCGTGTTGGTGTAGTGAATGTGTCCGTGGCTGGCTGCAAAATTGAGCTATTCGACAAAAACACGTATGCGGATTACGCGTCAACGGCTCCGTCGTGGATGGCCAATATTATCAAAGCATACAACGGTAATCCCTATCAGTACCTTGTGGATATGGCCAAATTGGCTCAGAAAGACGGCGTGATTAAGGGAATTCTCCTGCATCAGGGAGAATCCAACACCAACGATATGCAATGGCCTTCGAAGGTCAAAGGTGTTTATGACAACCTCATCAAAGACTTGAACCTCAAAGCTGAACAAGTCCCGTTGCTGGCCGGCGAAGTCGTGCATGCGGATCAGGGAGGGGCGTGTGCAAGTATGAACTCGATTCTGGCCAAGCTGCCTGAAACGATTCCGAATGCACATGTCATTTCTTCAAAAGGGTGCCCCTGTCATCCGGATCATCTGCATTTTACGGCCGCCGGATATCGCCTGCTGGGCAAGCGATACGCCTGGAAAATGCTGTCCTTGCTGGGTTATCCAGCCTCTGAAACCCAGGAGTCTGATGAGCCGCTTGTCGTCTCGACGGAAACGGCCTCCAGAACCGTCGAAGATGGTGGAACCGGTCCCTGGCCTGCGGTGATGGTGACCGACAGCACACTGGCAACACATACGATTTTCCGCCCCAAAGACCTCAGCGCTTTCGGCGAAACAAACAAGCTGCCGATTATTGCCTGGGGCAATGGAGCTTGTGCCAATTCGCCGTGGGAACATGTGAACTTTTTGTCTGAGGTGGCCTCGCACGGCTTTCTGGTGATAGCAATCGGGCCCATGCCGCAGGAAGGACAGCGGGGCGGCGGACGGTCAACCTCATCGCAGTTGATCGATGCCATTGACTGGGCAATTGCTCAAAACAGCAAAAAGACAAGCCCATATTATGGCAAGATCGATACCACCAAAATCTCAGTCAGCGGAATGTCCTGCGGCGGGCTGCAGACCCTGGAAGTGGCTCCCGACCCGCGCATCACGACTGCGGTTATCTGTAACAGCGGCATTTTGGGCACGCCGGGAAGCGGCATGCCGGGTATGCCCAGTCTGAACAAAGAGCATCTTGAAAAACTGCATTCGCCAACATTATACATTCTGGGCGGAGAGTCAGATATTGCTTATAATAACGGGATGGATGATTTTCGCCGGATTAATCATGTGCCGGTTTTTGCGGCCAATCTGAATGTGGGACACGGCGGAACCTATCGCCAACCCCATGGCGGTGAATTTGCTGTGGTTGCCACGGCCTGGTATCAATGGCAGCTGAAGGGGGATCAGGAGGCCGCAAAAATGTTCACTGGTGATCCTTGTGGAGTGGCAAAGATGCCCGGCTGGAAAGTCGAGAAAAAGAATATACCCTGACCGTTGCCCGTACAGGCTCATAATAGACCAGAAATCAAGAAATACAGCTCAAACAAAACAGGCCCTGCCTTATCGACAGGGCCTGTTTCAAACATTTGTTTTGTGGTCAATTAGGGTAGAGGTTTGACCAGTATATTCTTGAAGTACACCGTGCTTCCGGGATCATGTCCCTGAAGGGCGAATGTGCCGCTGGACAGCTTTCGGCCGGGCATCCCTGGATAGCCGGTCTGGCTGATGCCTTCCGGTTCTGTGTAGTCGACGGTAACCACACCGTTTACCTTGACGATGATGTGCTTGTCCTTGACAATGATATGCTGGGTGAACCATTCGTTGTCTTTGGCGGGAGCTTCTTTGACATCTACCACGGCATACAGCCCGCCGGTACGACGCCAGTCTCCATGGCTGTTGTTGACCTGGACTTCATATCCCTTATCAGGCCACCCGGAGTCTTGATACTGGGTATGGAAATACATGCCGGAGTTGGAATTGGGCAGGGTCATCACGTCGGCTTTCCACTCGAAATTCCTAAAATTTGCATTCATAACCGGGCCGGTATAAAACAGGTGGCTGCGTTCGCCGTTGACGACGATTTTGCCATCCTGAACTGTGAAGGTGTTTTTATTTTCGTTGGCAGTCCAGCCATTGAGTGTCTTTCCGTCAAAAAGACTGATCCATCCATCGGATTGAGCGGTTTTTGCGGATTGACAACCGCCCAGCAGAATGCAGGCACACAGCAGGGGGGCAACAATAAGTCGTGTCACATTTGTCTCCTTACATAAAAGTGATTAATTTGGTTTTTAGCGGTACTACCTGTTTATGGCCCGCTTTAGTACAATATTCCATTGTGTTAATGGTTCTTGTAGGATGTTGTGATTTCCCAATCGGCTACAGAATATTTTTAGATATTGATCATATCTGAATTTTTCTGTTCAGTAACATGCCCCAAAGCCGTATTTTACACGCAGGCGACGGAGTCTGTAAAAAAACGTGTAACTCATTGTGAATACTCTGGATACAGTAATCCGTTATGGCGAATTGATATCCGGATTAATACGGATTTTTAAAAAAAAGGTAAACGCCATAGGCCAATGTGGAGTATATGTACATAATATCAAAAAAAGAGAAGGGTTGCCCGAAGGCAAACCCTTCCGGAGGGGAGAAAACTCTTTATTAGTCTATACGTCCTGAGGGGGCGTATGTGCTAGTCTTTTTAAGTCGATGTGGCTGGATTTTAAGGGGATTTTTTCGCTTGGCAATAAAAATCTCCTCAAAAGATAGGATATTTTCAAAAAAATTGATTGGATGAAGGTTTCGGGGGTGGGAACCAAAAAAAACCCGACTATAAAAGCCGGGTTTTTTGTTGGTTTATAACAGAATATTGTTAAATCTTACCGATAATCAGCGCACAGTTATGACCGCCAAATCCCAGTGAATTACTTAGGGCATACCGCACATTGGTCTTTCTCGCTGAGCCCGGAACGTAATCCATCTTTGGGTCGCATTCAGCATCTACGGATTCAAGATTGGCTGTTGGGTGGATGATTCCAGTTTCGATGGTCTTGGCCGTAACAACCAGTTCAATGGCACCGCTGGCTCCAAGGGTATGCCCCAGGCAGCTCTTGGTGGAACTGACAGCCAGTTTGTAGGCATGGGAACCAAAAACCGACTTGATCGCAATGCTTTCAGCGGCATCATTGAGCTGAGTGCTTGTGCCGTGAGCATTGATATAATCAATCTGGTCGGGGTTCAATTTTGCCTGTTTAAGTGCTAACCGCATGGCTTCAGCGCCGCCGGAACCGTCGGCCAGCGGGGCAGTGATATGATGTCCGTCCCCTGTGCCGCCATAACCCAGCATTTCAGCGTAAATTCGGGCGCCGCGTTTTTTGGCATGTTCATATTCTTCCAGCACCAGGATGGCAGCCCCTTCAGACAGTACAAAGCCATCGCGATCCTTGTCAAACGGGCGACTGGCCTTCTGGGGGGCGTCATTTCGTGTGCTCAACGATTTCAGGGCACAGAATGAAGCCAGTCCGATCGGCGTCAAAGCGGCTTCCGAACCGCCGGTAATGGCAATGTCACTGCGGTCGTTCAGAATATTGTAAAAGGCTTCGCCAATGGCATGGCTGGCCGAAGCACAGGCTGTAACAACGCAGAAATTAGGTCCTCGCAATCCCCATTGAATGGAAATACAGCCGCTTGCGGCATTCCCCATCAGTTTGGGCACACAAAATGGCGATACCCGGCGGGGGCCTTTGTCCAGAAGACGAATGTGCTGGTCTTCGATTTCCTTGATGCCGCCTATGCCTGTTCCGACGATGACCGCAACCCGGGTTTTATCCTCTTTTTCGAAGTCCAGGCCGCTGTCCTTGACCGCTACAACAGATGACGCGAATGCCATCTGCGTAAACCGGTCCATTCGGTTGGCTTCATGGACATCGATATATTTGCCCGGTTCAAACTGTTTGATTTCGCCGCCGAATTTAACCGGATACAAAGACGTATCGAAGCTTTCGATAGTCGATATACCGCTTTTCGCCTGACACACAGCGTCAAATAAAGATTCAGCAGTTTCACCCAGTGCAGTTATGCAGCCCAGGCCCGTAATGACAACTCGA
>JAWRKM010000090.1:0-4915 GCA_040306945.1 Anaerohalosphaeraceae bacterium | reverse complement strand
TTCCTGCTGCTGTATGAAGTGGGCACGTTTTATATCCACCCGGATGTTCTGTCGCAAAGCCTGTATCAGCCGCAGCTTCGTGTCGTGGCGTTTGTCTGGGTACAAAATCTGCTCGAATATGTCGGATTTTCCGAGCGAATGACCTGGATAGCGCCGCCGTTTGTTGTGATAATAATTCTGGTTTGGCTGCAAATCACCAGCGGCACCAAATGGCAGGTTCGCGTCAGCGATTTTGTGCCGATGACCATCGAGTGTGTCCTGCTGTCGATTCCGCTGATTGTGCTCAGTCTGGCGATGAATCGTCCGGCCGCGGTCCCGGAACAGCCCGCTGCGGCGCTGTCCATGCCGCTGATTGCCTGTGCTGCACAGCCTGCCGCCCAGAGCCCGGGCCTGTGGGGGGATATTATTACGGGGATCGGTGCAGGAATTTATGAGGAGCTGGTCTTCCGCCTGTTTCTGATTTGCCTGCTGATGATTCTGTTTCAGGATTTACTGGGCCTGAAAAAAGATGTGGCGGTGATGATTTCGGTTCTGATTTCCGCGATTCTATTTAGTGTGCATCACCATTTCTTCTATGTCAACGGCCATTTTGGGCAGGGCGAGCCGTTTGTCTGGATGACGTTTATCTTCCGGATGATGGCCGGGATTTATTTTGCGGTGATTTTTGCAGTTCGCGGTTTTGGGATTGTGGCGGGGGTTCACGCCTTTTATGACATTATCGCCGCGATGCTAAATGCCTTTCTGTTTGCCGCACGTGCATAGAGCTGACGCCGGCTGTCGGCGCATTTAATTGGAGGTATCTGCATAGGCTAATGCCAGCGTGTTTAAATCCACGCCCAAGCAGGCCGAGGCCAGCGTCGCCGCGGATTTGGTATCTGCAGCAAGGTTTGACAACTCCTGATAATAATAATGGTCAATCCATCGCGGCACGGCGGCGGGATGAAGCGGTTCCTGGGATGCTGAAATCGGCAGTTCCGACCATAACCGCTGCAGTTCAGCGACCGGATTTGGCGAAGAAGTCCCATGGGTGTCCGATGGGAACCACACGAATGTCCCCACCAACAAAGCCGCCGCACACGCCGCCGCTGCAAGCACCCACGGATAAGCAGGGCGGTGATAGATGTCAGGCAAAACGGCAGCATGAGCCGATTGGGGGATCAAGACAGTTTTGGGAGCAGCCCACTCGGCGGCTTCCTGTGCAAGTCTGGCGTCGAGCGTCCCCAGATGATGAGCAAACTGACGACAGCGGGCACATCGCCTTAGATGCCGCAGCAGGGAGGCCGAAACAACTTTTTGTTCATCCGCTGCCGCGGACAGCTTCCATTGATAATAATTGCACCACATAGTCATGACCCTGATTAAGAGTTTCATTTCCTCACGGATGGCAGCTCAAGCCTCCGCGTTTGAAGCCGATAGCCATGCCCGAGGCATTTGATTTTTACTTGACAGTCAATCATAGCCGTTGGATACACTCCCGTGGTTTGACGTGTTGAAATTCCACCATGGGGGTGGCCTCAACCCTATCCGCATTTTTGCCGGCTGATTCGGTTAGTTGCCCAACCAGTCTTTTTCTGGCCCGAAACAGCAGTACCTTAACATAAATCCTGCGCAGCCCCATTACTTCGGCAATCTGACGCACTGATAAATCGCCCAGATATCGCAGTTCCATTGCCTGCCGCTGGGCGGGGGGCAATTTTCTGACCGCCGCCCACAGGCTGTCGCGTTGTTCCTGCAGCATCGTCTGGTCAGCCTGTGAGAGGTCACAGAAATCCTCTGGAAGAGCCGCACTGGGCGAATGGGTGTTCTTGCGATAATGATTGGCTGCCAGCCGCCAGGCAATTGTGAAAATCCAGGTTGAAAAGGACTGTTCGGTATCAAATTCGTTTAGATGCTGATACACCCGCAGGAACGTCTCCTGCAGCAGGTCCTCGGCATCCTGGCGATTCCCCGTTCGCTGATATAAAAACCGGAACAGCCGCGGTGAATAGGTCTGCACAAGCTGCGCAAAACTGTCCGTGCAGCCGGTCTGGGCTGCACGGATCAGGTCATTGCTTAGGGCTGTTTGAGACGTTGTGTGGTATCTGGCCATAGAGGCTGTAATACACCATCCGTTTTATTTGGCAATCTTGATATTATTTGTTTGTTCAAGCTGTTTGAGCAGAGCGAGCAGGTCTTTGCTGTCCCAGTTGCATTGCACGCGGACCACATCGTCGGTGCAGTTGAGGTTAACGGCATTGATAAGCTGGTCCAGCTTCGGATTTTTATCCGCGACCGAAAGCGATACCATCGCCAGCATCCCCTGGACAAACTGCTGAATCTTGGTGGCTTCTGCAGCATTACGGGCCTGCAGCAGAATATCGATATACGAAGCATTGTCTTTTTCGCCGAACATCAGGGCAATGCGGTTGGTCTGCTGCAGAATGGCCGCTTCCTGAATCCCGTTGACGGTCTCGCCGGTCTTTTCAGCAAACAGCGACATAATTACGCCATGCGACCCTTCGGCATACTGGTTGAACATTGCATTGTCGGCGGCGTTGGCATGTTTGCCATCCAGCACATCCAGGGTCTGCTGGAGTGTATCTTTGCCCATCCCCATCACCAGGGTTGTGGGATTGTAGAAGCAGCCATATTGCCGCGGCCCGTCCGGACCTTTTTTGTCGTCTATCCAGCTGTGAATCGTATAGGTGCCGTATTCGCTTTTCTCATAATATGGATTCATTCCGACCATAGCAATCAAGGTTGCCGGATTGCAGGTCCCGCGGATAATCGCTGCGGCCTTTTGCGGGTCCTTATCCTGGCCAAACAGCGTTACTCCGTGGATGTCATTGATCGGGTGGAAGGAAAATACCTTCGCAAAGTTATCCAGCTTACCCATGACTCCTCGGGTTGTCAGTTCATTGATGATTTCCTTGCCCAGTACACTCTGGCGGAATTGTTCGATATCCAGATGCACCGCCCAGGTCGCTTCTTTCATCACTTTGGTCTTATCCAGGGGTGCCGCAAATACCATCGATGACAATACCAAAGATGCAATCCATAATCCAAATACCATCCGTTTCATCGCTTGTACTCCTTAATAGTCGTTTTTTGTCTTATTTATGGGCCCGAACCTACACTATGTAATACCCATACCCCGGTCTGCGGTTACACGATTTGCTCTGAAAACCTTAATATGGCCGGAACTGCGGCCTGTTAAGGCCATAAAAAAAGGCGACCCGAAGGCCGCCTTGTTTATCGCAACGACTTGTCATTTATTGGCTTACAACTTCTCGTGGGTTTTGTCCCTCTTCAATGGCTCTGATTTTTTTGATCCGCCGCAAATGCCGACCGCCGGAAAACTCAGTCGCAAGCCAGGTTTCGACCATTTTTTGCAGCATTGCTGGCCCAAGCAAATCACCGGATAGACACAAGACATTGGCGTCATTGTGTTCCCGCGACACTTTGGCTGCCAATTCATCATAGCACAGTGCTGCCCGTACACCTTTGACCTTATTGGCTGCGATGCACATCCCGATACCCGTTCCACAAACCAGGATTGCCCGGTCAGCGGTTCCCTTGGAGACTGCTGATGCTGCATCATAAGCCCCATCCGGATAATCCATCGGGGTATCTGAATTCCCATCACTGAAATCAATATATTCGTGGCCCAGTTGAGCCAGAATAGCTTTAATTTGCTCGACGGTTTTTACGCCACGGTGGTCAGTTGCCAGCGCAATTTTCATAGTAAATCCTTAAAACGTTTTTCTATGGCCTGTTCAATCTGAGTTGCACAAGCCTGATACTGACTTTCTCCAAACCCGATAGGGTCGGAAATCTCGCTGTCTGGATCGAGCAAAAACACCCGATCGACAGCCTGGTTATCCAGAGCCAGCACCGCATCCCGATGATGCCGGCTCATGACAAATATCAAATCCGCCTCTTGTATATCCTGGCGTCGGAGCAAGCGGCTACTGTGTCGGTCCAGCGATAAACCTCTTTTACGCAATACCTTACAGGCTTCTTCGCTCGCCCGGCAACCGTCATATGCCGAGACGCCGAATGATTCTATTTTATATCCAAATGCGGGCAGTTCGTCAATATTACAGGACAATTTCTTCGATAAATAGTTTGCAGCCAACACCTGAGCCATCGGGCTGCGGCAGGTGTTGCCCGTACAGACAAATAAAATCTGAGCCGTGGCAAGCTCTTCGACAGCCGCCCGCGTCAGAACACCTTCGCGTAAAATCTCGACCCCGGCATCGGATATTTTGACGACGGTACTGCTTTGCTGATACCGGCAAGCCTGGGGACCTCCATCCACAACCATCTCGATTTGTCCATCGAAATACTCCAGAACCTGCTGAGCACTGGTAGCCGGGGCCATCCCGGAGGGATTAGCACTGGGGGCCACAATCGGCCAGACTGTCCGTGATAAGATAGCTAAAGCTGCTTGCTCATTGGGGCAACGAATCCCAATCGAGCCATTTTCATAGAGGATATTAAAGACCTTGTCGCCCAGTTTTTTCTTTAATTCTTCTAAATTGGCTTCGTTTGGTTGGCAGACCAGCGTGATTGGTCCCGGCAACCCCTTGCGTACCAGGGCACGAACCCGCAGCGGCATTTGTGGTACATAACGATAGACATCATCAGGCTTTCCGATATGAAGTGAATAGCGTTTGCCCTCTGCTCTGGCCTTGACCGCATCGAGCCGACGGATCGCCTCCGGCTCCGCCCGGCACGCCAGTCCGTAGACCGTCTCGGTCGGGATCGCCGCCACACCGCCGCTGTCCAGCACTTTTACGGCTGCACGAACGATCGTTTCCTGCTGGGGACTATTCCACTGATAAACCTCTGTTTTCATACTAATATTGGATTCCCGAGTTGATTTGTCGGATTGAATCAAGGCAGCCCTTGCCTGTGAATGCCTCATATTCAT
>JAWRKM010000089.1:0-2533 GCA_040306945.1 Anaerohalosphaeraceae bacterium | reverse complement strand
CGGTTTGGCCGATACTTTCTTTTGCATCTTTTTTGTCCTTTCTTTCGTAAATGGGGTTCGTAATCCAATAACTTCCCATCGACCAGAGAAAGGACTTCTTTTATCAACTTTCAAAAGAGCGAAAAATATTGTACGTCATCGTCTATTATGAGTGACACAGAAGCATCGGTAAATGTGGGAAAAAACTTGAATGGCGTAATCAAAATCGACGCTGCCCAGATTCATTCGCACCTGGATTCGATGGTTCGCAGCACGGTTGAAGAGACGCTCAACAAACTGCTGGATGAGGAAGCGGATCGGCTGTGCAACGCGGGTCGTTACGAACACAGCGACGGCCGCACCGACACCCGTTCCGTCCTGACATCCTTCGGTTAATAGTCTATCCGAAGTGTCAGATTAAGTCTTGGCTATTTCAGTTAAATGAACAGACCCTGTCTGTCAGGAACACTTACACAGTCCCGCCAGACAGCACAAGGCGTGTCAGATACACTGGAGGCGAGGGGATTCGAACCCCTGTCCCGAGATATTTCAGGCCGGTCTTCTACATGTGTAGTCGTTATTTTGGGATTCGCCCAACGGCACGCCCAACGACAGGCTTGCCGCATCGCTATTTCGCAAAGGATTTCGCCTCGGCACTGCGAAAAGGCACCTCAGCTATCCCGCTGGTCGTCGCAAACGGCAAATTCGCGGGAAAACCTGCCGATGCGGGTTGCGTAATTTACGCAGCCATTTGGTACTGGTAGTTGCCAGTTAAGTTTTTTAACGGATATTTAACGAGGCCAACCGTCATCCTCGACACGCCAACCGACCGTCAACTTATCCGGTCGAAGCCTTTCGCCCCCGATGTAAATTCATATTATACGATACAATCCGGCTCAGCACAAGAGCACTTCTAAAATCCACCTATCTATTGTCTTTACAAAGACTTACAAATGCACCCTTGGGTCTTCATAATCATTCAGTCCTTCCGTGCCGTCAGCAAAATGGATGTATCCTGGCTGACAAGCCCCATATTCCCGCAACGGAATCATTCCGGCTGATACACGATAACACCAAAATGGCGTTATTATATCTTGTTTTAGTTGCCCTGCCATAGAGACAAGCCCCCCCTGCCAAAGAATCGCTGTCTCCTTGATTAACTCGTCTTGGTATAGATAATTTTATCGTCGCCGACAGCATAAAAATCCTTCACGCAGGCGGCAACGGTATAGCCGATTTTTTCATAGAATTTGCGAGTAGGCAGATAGCTTTCTCGTCCCGAAGTCTCCACGATGAAGAGCCGGCCGCCGGCGTCGCGGATTTTCTGCTCGGCAAAATCCATCAGTTTTTTACCATAACCCTTACCCTGGTAGGCCGGGTCCACACCCAGCCAGTAAATGTCATATGTCCCCACCGTACAAGGCGTCGGCCCCCAGCAGACCCAACCGACGGTCCGGCCGTCCACGTCCAGCACATAAGACTGGTAATGTCCGGACTCACCTTTGGCGGCAGCATCGGCAACCACCTCTTCGGCGATCAGCATTTCTTCATGGCGAAAGAATTTCGTTTCATCCAGAAACTGCAACACCGGCTGAACATCCTTCGGCTCTGAAAAACGAATCACCAGTGTGCCGGGTTCGTTCTGCGATTTGACCTGGACGTTTCTTTTCTTTTTAGGTTTACCGCCTGATTCCATACGGGCCAGGGCATTATCCAGACAGAGCTTGATAAACGCATGATACTTGATGCCGGCAGCATCAATCGCCGCAGCCAAACCTGCCTGCGGACTGATGTCCGGATTGGCATTGACTTCAAGAATATAGGGATTAAGCTTTTCATCAAGGCGGAAATCTACCCGGCAATAATCAAAACATCCCAGCACCGCACAAGCTTTAATAGCCATATCACGGATCTTCTGGGCCAGTTTGGCCGGAATGGGAGCAGGAATAATCCGCGGGGTGTTATTGAACTCGAAGCTGTCGGGCTTCCACTTTGCGTCATATCCGACAATACGTGGCATGTCGGGCGTAAACGCGGAAAAGTCGATTTCCGCCAGCGGCATAACCACCGGCTGGCCATCTTTATACAGAACCGTGATATTCAGTTCGCGTCCTTCGATATATTGTTCGACAAGGGCGATCCGCTTGAACTGCGTATGAATCCGCTCAACAGCCTTGTCGAGGGCGGCGCCTTTGGTCTTGACAATGCTGCCGTTATCAATCCCTTCGCTGGCATCGGAGGCAGCAGGCTTGACAAAATACGGCCCGGCAAAATCGGGTTTGGCTTTCTGACCCGGCTCGACAACGATGCCCGGCGGAACGGGCAAGCCTGCGGCGGCCAGAACAGCCTTGCTCTGCCACTTATCCGTGGACAGCAGTAACCCGGCGGTGCTGTTGCCGGTACAGGCCTTGCCGAAGGCTTCGCACAGGGCAGGCACACAGGCAGCTTTTTCCGGGCAGCCGTCGATGGTCTCGACGAAGTTGAAAACGACTGTCTCGGCCGCCTGAGCCAGGATGCGCGTCAGTTCACTGACCGACCCGACCGAGGCACTGCG
>JAWRKM010000088.1:0-39041 GCA_040306945.1 Anaerohalosphaeraceae bacterium | reverse complement strand
CTCCGACCCCAATCAGCCTCAAACGCCGCAGGTACTCCTGAACCATATTCAGCGTGGCCAGAGTTTCTGTCTGGTCGCAGATGTCGAAGTCGAGGGACGGGATTTGGGCCAGATGCTGGTCGAAAAAGGCTACGCCAAACGCCTGATTGTGCCCAAAACGTCTGCTTTATCCGAGGGACAGGCCCCCTCAGCGGATCCTGCTGCACAAACCCCATCTGCACAGGCCCAGGAAGAAGGATTTGTCGCTGCCAAGAACGGCAAAGTGTTTCACAAGCCCAGCTGTCCCCATGTCCGGAGAATGAAGGACAATACCAAAGTGACATTCAGCAAACGGGACGATGCTGTTGCCTCGGGACGTCGTCCCTGTCTGACCTGCAATCCGTAAAAGGGCTATTCGGGCAGGTCGTTGATGGCCTGCTGGGGCTCTTTGGCCAGTTTCTTTCGCAGGCGTGAACACACCGATGGCGGCAGCAGTTTGGATACATCGCCGCCGAGAGTGGCAATTTGCCGGACAATCGTGGAACTGACATAGCCGTATTCTTCGCTGGTCATCACAAAGACCGTTTCGATCCCCGCGACGGTCCGGTTGGTCATCGCAAGCTGAAATTCATACTGTACGTCCGACAAATTCCGCAGGCCGCGAAGCATCACGTCGGCCTTCTTGCGGGCGGCAAACTCCACCGTCAGGCACTCAAAACTCTCTACCGTAACCCGCGGCATATCCTGGACCAGTTCCCGAATCATCTCGACACGTTCCTGGATGGTAAACAGTTCCGCTTTGCCGGGATTCTGGCCGACGCCGATAATCAGGGAGTCAAACATCTTGTTTCCCCGCCGGATGACGTCCAGATGGCCATTGGTGATCGGATCAAACGAGCCGGGGTAGATAGCAATGATAGATTTATGTGTCATGTGATACGGGTTTCTTATTCAGGAGTCTATTTGCCGCCTTTGTCCAGCGATTCCAGCAGGAGTTCTTCGAGGTCGCGTGCACTGTGTTCGACCTGCAGTTGGTTCATGAAGAATTCCGCAGCACTGAACCGTCGTTCTGCCAGCTTACGGACAGACTCAAACCGGAAGCTTTCCTTGAGCCGGGCCTGCCAGTAGCGGTAGTCGATTTTCCGCTTCCAGCTATCCAGAACCTCTGCCACGCCTTTGCCGTGGATAACGTATTTGCGAAATTCGTGATACAGCCCGACAGCCCCCATGTCTTCGAGGTTGCGGGCATCGGACAGGATCATGGCCTCAATCATTTCAGTAAAGCGATTGGAGGACTCGACAATGATTTTGTCAATTTTCTCGATTTTGGGTCCCGCCAGGGCCCCGCTGAGGCGGTCGGTCACAATTTGGGTGGAAAAGTCCCTTAAATCGGTCTGGCTGACGTCGGATAATACCAGCCGGCTGGAGGTATCCTCCGCATCAGCCCACCGGGCAAATCCCGCATCGGCAAAATAGGTGGCTGCAATCAGGCAGAATCGGTCCACCGGCACACTTTTATCGAGTAATTCGGGCATCCGGCAGATGTGTTCGACGTTGCGGAGGATTCGCAGGGTTCTGTCCCAGAGCCAATTGTCGTTGACTCCTGTCAAGGTGGGCACCTTCATCGTTTCTTCAGCGATTTGACGAATTACATCCATTTCCGACATAAAAATAGTCTCCTTGGAATCGTTTATTTTCTTATCTCACTTTTTGGGTCTATCGTCAAGGATTTTATGCTCAAATCAGAGCCGAATCTATAGCAGGATAGATTTTTATGAGACGTTGCTAAGATAGTGCTCCGGAACGTGTTACAGGCGTTATATCAGGATGAATACGGAATTTGGAAAAAAGTCGGAAAAGTCATTACAATCGTCAGACAAATATGTTAAAATTTATTGGAGTCAGTGGTTTTTTGCTGTAAAAGTTATAGTAAGTGTTTTGGGAAAGCCGAAGAGCTTTATAGTGGTTCCGGTTTCAGGGATGAGATCGGAGGTAAGAAGTTTATTGTCTTTAGGTTCTTCATGGATTATGAAAAAGGATCAGGCACGAACAGCTAAGGTTTTAGTCGCGTTGATGGCATCGATGACGGTAGGGGGAGTCGTCTTGATGACCCTGGACAACCATGAGCCTGCACGGGGGGCTTACAGCTTGGCCAGTTATTTAAGACTGGATTCTGTTGAAGCTGTCACCCTGCAATCCATGAAAGCCCGGAAGGCTGCCTGGAATGGGATTGAAATCTTCTACAGTCATACCAATCAGGGTGATCTGGCAGAGCTTCGCAGCCAGGGCTTGACCGGTTTTCATTTCCTGGTCTGTAACGGCAATGGTGCTGAAGACGGTCAGATTGAATATACCCAGAACTGGGTCAACCAGAATTACATAGCAGGCTCGGATGGCGTGATTCGAATTTGTGTCATAGCCGACCGCAAAAGCAGTCCGGTTACCGGCAGTCAGCTGAAGCGAATTTCAGCTTTGATTGAGTTGCTGAGCCAATCGTTTTCGGTTTCGCCCGATCAGATTCGTTATCCTGCGGATTTGCAGTTATAAAATGATGAAGGAACTCCAAAGCCGGGTTTTATGCCCGGCTTTTTTTATGTTCATTCCGCGGTAATGACATTGGGAATGAAGAAGGGGATGTGATTTTGACGATACTATTTGTATGAGCAATATCCAGATTCCAGAAGAGCTTGTCCGATTCATCTTTTCTCGTTCGTCGGGGCCAGGCGGGCAGAATGTCAACAAGGTCAATACTCAGGTTACAGTAATTCTGGATATAGAAGATGTCGGATTTCTCAGTGACGAGCAGAAAAGGGTGGTACGAGAAAAGCTGGCAAATCGGATCGACAAAAACGGTTGTTTGCAAATCACGGGAAATCGTTACCGCTCGCAGCAATCCAATCGTCTGGATGTACTGGATCGAATGTCGCGATTAATTGCTCAGGCCCTTATCAAACCTAAAGATCGCAAACCTACAAAAAGGACGTATGCCTCCAAACAGCGACGTTTAAGGTCCAAAAAAATGCGATCTGATATCAAGAAAACTCGGTCAGGACGAGTGTTTGGCTCTGATGAATAAATTCTTATTTTGCAGGTGCTTACGATACGAATACAGAAGACTCACTATATCCGGAAAAATACCTAATTTAACAAAAACGATGATTTCCTTTTTGACAAATACCGATAAAAGTGAGTAATCTTTCCAATGGAACAAGGCCGCGTCAAGTTCCCTCGGGACGCGGGCAGCTTGGTAACACGAGGGGTTTGTAATGCGGCTCAATATGGGCCAAGGAGAGCAATTGTGAGCATCGGTACAGTGAAATGGTTCAATGAGAAGAAAGGTTTTGGCTTTATTACTCCGGATGATGGCGGTGAGGATTTGTTTGTCCATTACACCAATATCAATTCCGAAGGATTTCGCACCCTCAACGATGGGCAGAAAGTTCAATACGAAGCTGCTCAGGGTCGCAAGGGGATGGAAGCGATCAAAGTACAGCCTGCGTAGTTTGGTTTTACTTACACTTAGCCAATCCAACGGGCCTGTCCACGACAGGCCCGTTTTCGTTGATACACGAAACGGAATAATTGCTGCATCTGCTTTAGCAGACTACACCGAGGTTGGTCATAAAGCTGTCAACAAAGGATTCAGGATGGGTCAGGAGGCGTCGTTTTTTCAGCTCTTCAATCGCCTGGCTGCGATAGGGTTCTTCACTGAGCACTGCAATCAGCATCAGGTTTTCAATCCGCTCATACCGAACCAATCGTTCTTCTTTTTTTACTGGACTCATGGTTGCCCCTTTCGGTTTCCATGTTATACTGATCATTTAGCCGGATTTTGAACGAACTTTATGAGCGGCGGATGAGCAAACGATTAGAGTTTCGTGGAAAAGGCGGTTAGTGATACTGATAATGGCTAATGTGGAGCTCAATTCAATTTCAACAGGAGGTTAATGACAATGATTCAGGGAATGCGAGGACTGGTTATCATGGCTTTGTTTGGCGGATTATGGAGTGCGTTTGGAGCCCAACCTGAGAAACAATATCTCTGGCCCGAGGGGGCTCCCTATGCCAAGGGTACAGATGAAAAAGATAAACCATATCTTGATATTTATGTGCCGACCCAAAATAACACTGGCGCTGCGGTTGTGGTTTGTCCCGGCGGTGCCTATGGTAATCTTGCTATGGACCACGAAGGCAAACAGGTGGCTGAGTGGCTCAATGGTCTTGGCGTTACCGCTTTGGTCTTGAATTACCGACATAACGGCAAGGGGTATCAGAATCCGGCTCCGCTGGCTGATGCCCAGAGGGCGATACGCTATGTCCGGTTTTATGCCAAAGAGCGGGCGATTGACCCTAACCGGATAGGCATTATTGGATTTTCGGCAGGGGGACATCTTGCATCCACCGCTGGAACGCATTTCCAAAAATCGGCTTACGAGCCCAAAGATAAAATCGATGCGGTCTCCTGTCGGCCGGACTTTATGGTGCTGGTATATCCGGTTGTTACGCTGGAGCCGCCGTATTATCATAGCGGGTCCCGGCGGAATCTGCTGGGGGATACTCCTTCCGAAGAGCTGGTCAAGAGCCTGTGCAACCATCTGCAGGTGACCGCAGACACTCCTCCGACTTTTTTAGTTCATGCCAATGACGACACTGCCGTTCCGCCGGAAAACAGTACGATGTTTTACGAGGCCTGCCGCAAGGTCAAAGTGGCTGCCGAAATGCATATCTATCTTAAGGGCGGTCATGGTTTTGGGATGCGAAAAGGTGTCGGCCCTGCTGAAGGCTGGATCGACCGCTGTGCGGAGTGGATGAAGCTGTCGGGATTTCTCACTCCTGCCGGACAATAGTTGCATCCGGATGCTCTCGGTTGCCACCAAAGAAACAAAAGTGAGGGTAAAATATATTCAATCAGTTCCTGTGGAATTGTTCCAATGCTCCCACTGTGCTAAGTTCTATTGAGGATGAACAGCATGAAATCGTATCGCAAAGAACTGTGGTTTAACACCCCGAACCGGCGGGATTATATCAATATTACTCCGACTGTCGAGCAATGTCTGGCCGAGTCGGGGATTCGGGAGGGGCTGGTGCTGGTCAATGCGATGCATATCACGGCCAGTGTGTTCATCAACGACGATGAGAGCGGGCTGCATCATGATTTCGAGGTGTGGCTGGAGAAGCTGGCGCCGGAAAAACCGCATTCTCAGTATCAGCATAACGGATATGAGGATAACGCCGATGCCCATTTGAAGCGGCAGGTGATGGGGCGGGAGGTGGTGGTAGCGGTGACCGAGGGCAAGCTGGACCTGGGACCGTGGGAACAGATTTTTTATGGGGAATTCGACGGGATGCGGCGAAAACGGGTGTTGGTCAAGATAATCGGGGAGTAATCGGTATTACCGGATATTGCCGACCAGTTTTTCGAAAAGGCCTTTTTCAGGGTTATAAGAGAGCATTTCGCCGGCTTCGAGGTCGAAGTACCAGCCGTGAATGGCGAGTTTGCCCTGTTCGACGCGGTCGGTAATCCAGGGAAATGTCAATAGATTTTCAAGAGATATCAGCATCGCGGCCTGTTCACAGGCACGGCATTGCAGTTCGGTGGTTTTTTTGGACAGGTCTTTGAGGACGGCGTTTTTGGCGGGGCGGGCAATGTCCACCCAACGGTCGATAAATTCACCAATCGGGGTTTGTTCGCTGCTTCGCATGAGGGCATCGATGCCGCCGCAGTGGGAATGCCCCAGAATGATAATATGTTCCACTTCCAGAAACCGCACGGCATATTCGAGGGCGGAGCTGACGCCATGATAGTGGGTGTCGGGTTCATAGGGCGGGACCAGATTGGCGACATTCCGGATGACAAACAGGTCTCCGGGACGGCAGTCGGTGATAATGGCCGGGTCCACACGGGAGTCGCTGCAGCCGATGACGAGGACTTTGGGGGTTTGTTTGCGGCGGAGCTGGTCAAAAAGGGTATCGTCCGAGTGGAAAAATTGCCGTTGGAAACGTCGAAATCCGCTGATTAGTTTCTGGATATCCTGCATATTCTATCAGCTCAATATTTTGGCGTTGGTCAAAACAGTTCTTACCGGTATAATCATCGGCGGCGGATTGTACGGATTTTGGGTCCGTTGTCCACTAAAAATCATAAAAAAACAATCAATAATAGAAACAGGATTACATTATCCAGAATGACATTCAGTCACATTCAAGGCAACACACAGACGGGCATAGGTGTGATGTTTCGTTCGCTGCGGTATCGGAACTACCGATTGTTTTTCTTTGGGCAGATGCTGTCGCTGATAGGCAGCTGGACCCAGCAGATTGCGCTGCCGTGGCTGGTGTATCGTCTGACCGGGTCGGTCTTTCTGCTTGGGATTGTCGGATTTGCCGGACAGATTCCGGTGTTTATCCTGACGCCGTTCGCCGGGGTGCTGACGGATCGATGGAATCGGTATAACATCCTGATTGTCACACAGATATTACTGATGGTTCAGGCATTTCTGCTGGCAGCGTTGTTTTTCAGCGGCCATATCCAGGTCTGGCATATCATCCTCCTGACGGTACTGATGGGCTTGATTAATGCCTTTGACATGCCGACGCGACAGGCGTTTGTGGTTACGATGGTGGACAACCGGGAGGATTTGGGCAACGCGATTGCGCTCAACTCGATGATGTTCAACAGTGCCCGGCTGATTGGGCCTTCTGTGGCTGGGCTGGTTATTGCAGTCACCAATGAGGGCATCTGTTTTCTGGTCAACGGGGTCAGTTTTGTGTTTGTGATCGCTTCGCTGCTGATGATGAACATCCATACCGACCAGCCCAAGACCCACAAGAGCCATGTCCTGCATGAGATGAGGGAAGGGCTTGTCTATGTTTATGGCTTCAAGCCACTGCGCTATATTATCCTGCTGCTGGCATTGGTCAGCCTGGTGGGGATGCCGTATTCGGTGCTGATGCCGGTGTTTGCCGGGAACATTCTGGGCGGCGGACCACATACGTTCGGCTTTCTGATGACTGCGGCGGGGATCGGGGCATTGTCTGGGGCGATGTATCTGGCATCCCGCAAAAGCGTCTGGGGGCTGGAGCGAATCCTGCCGATGGCGACTGCGGTTTTCGGCTTTGGGCTGATTGCGTTTTCGCTGTCGCGGCAGTTATGGCTGTCTTTGCCACTGATGGTCATCACGGGGCTGGGGATGATCATGCAGATTGCCGCATGCAACACCCTGATCCAGACGATGGTGGACGATGACAAGCGTGGTCGGGTGATGAGCCTGTATGTGATGGCGTTTATCGGGACGGCACCCTTCGGCAGCCTGCTGGCCGGGGCGATTGCCACGCATATCGGGGCGCCGAAAACGCTGATCATCGGCGGGGTATTCTGTGTCGCGGGAGCGGCGCTGTTTGCACAAAAACTGCCTGAGCTGCGGCACACCATGCGGCCGGTCTATGTGAAACTCGGGATTCTGCCGGAAGTGTCTGCGGGACTTCGGGCGTCGGCGAACCTGACCACGCCGCCGGAACGATAGCGAAATAGGGAGAGAATACATTGATGTTATCCTTCATGATGCAAACTGTTTTAATATCGTTATCCGGCGTGATGTCGCCGGGTGCCGTTACGGCAGCAACATTGGTCCAGGGGGGCAAGAATCGCTGGGCAGGGGCATGGATTGCCATCGGACACGGGATTGTCGAGATCCCGCTGATATTCCTGCTGATCCTGGGGCTGGGGACGCTATTGAAAACCCATCCGGATGCAATTACCGTTGGCAAGATTATCATTGGATTCATTGGCGGATTATTTTTGATTTACCTGGGGATTATGACGATCCGCGAGATGTCGCGTCCGCCGCAACATTCAACCTCGGTATGGCTGTCAAAACCCGTATTGACCGGGATGTTTCTGTCGGCCAGCAATCCTTATTTCCTGTTGTGGTGGGCGACGATTGGGCTTAAATATGCTATGGAGGCCAACGACTCCGGAACAACGGTCCTGACCGCGTTTACCCTCATCCACTGGTCCTGCGACCTGGTGTGGCTGACGATCTTATCGTTCGGAGCTTTTCACGGAACAACCCTGCTCAGTGTCAAAAAACAACAGGTCATTCTTGCCTTCTGCGGGGTTGTGATGGCGTCTTTCGGAGTCAAATTTATCTATGACGCCATTTACCTGATGATTACACATGAGGCCCCGCTGCTGCCACCTGCCCTTACAGGATGTCTTTGAGGTGATGCTTGGATAATTCCGTACGCAACTGGGCAAACACTTCCTGGAGCTTGGGGTTCTGGGTCCTGAACGACGACTGCTCGACAGCCAGGCTGATATCGGCCAGCGTAATATGGGTCCCGTCGGTGGAAGGAACATAGCCGACAATCGGTTCGGTGGTCTTGCACAGCAGGCCGGAGCGGGTCATATTTTCCAGAATCCGCTCGATAAATTCGGCATCGAGGGTGGTCACCTCAGCAATTTCGATGGCGGTAATGGGTTTGCGGTTTTTATCTTCAAAAGCCGCCAGCACTTCCTGCATAATCTGAATGACGGCCTGTTCGGTGGCGACGAAGCTGGCCTGCCGCTGGCGGAGATAGGCCAACTGCTCGGCCCGGTCCAGCGAATGGACATGCTGGGAGGCGTAGGTCAGCTGAAGTCCGATCAGGACAATCCACCAGATGATATAAATCCAGAAGACCGTCAGAGGAATCAACCCCATGATGCCGTAAATGGATTGGTAGGGAATCAGTTTAGTTACATAGATGCCAAATCCGAATTTGGCCGCCGTCCACAGGACCGCGGCGACGAATGCGCCGAATAATGCGGGGAGGGGTTTGACCCGGGCATTGGGAATAAAGGCATACAGACAGAAAATCAGGACCACACTGATGATGAAGCTGAACAAGGGACGGACAAAATGAAAGACGCTGAATTCCAGGACTTTGGTAATGGTTGGATGTGTACTCAGATAAATGCCCAACCCCAGCAGCAGCGGCCCGAGTGTCAGCATCGTCCAGTAGTTGATGACGCGATGCAGATAATCACGGCTTCGCGGTACGCCCCAGATGCTGTTGAAGGCTTTTTCGATGGTTGTCAACAGCCCGATGGCCGCCCAGATAACCAGCACGCCGCCGATAAAGGTAATCGCACCGGTGTTGAGATTGGCGATTGCCTGCCCCGTGATTTCGTCAATTTTGGCCGCCAGGGTAATCGGGGTCTGGCCAGGGACATCGGAAGGATAGGTGATCTGGGTCAGATTCATCTGCTCATAAACCAGATGCTTGACTTTGTCGCCCATCGTCTTATAGGCGGGGAACATCTGGAAGACCATCAGCATCACAATCGCCAGCGGGACTATCCCAAAGATGGTATGATAGGCCAGCGCTGCAGCCTGAGTACTGCAGCGGTTGAGTATCAGCAGACGGATACACTGCCGCAGGACATGCAGCAGCAGTACGAATCGGCTTTTTTCATGGGCTGAGTCGGCGGACCAGAACGAAAGCCAGCCAAACCACCTGTTTTTGGGGTGGGGGTTGGCCTGAGAGGGGGATGTTTGTTCGGCCATTATTTTTGACCCTTTTTCAAAATACCGTCCAGAATATCCAGACCTTTTTCGATTGCTTCCCTGGTTTTTTCATCTTTGGCGGGAATCTGCTCTTTGAGCTGTTCGGTAATATTACCCATCAGGAATTTGCCGGCATCCAGTTGAGGATTTTCGATCGTTCCGGCCAGCGGCACCACCACCAGTTTTGCATCAGCCGCCTTGCTGGTGGGAGCCTTGACATTCATGCTCAAGGCTTTATTCATCAGGTCAATGCTGCCGCCGAAATGAATTCCCCAGGTCCGCCCAAACATCAGCGGCATATCGTCATACTTCACCAGGCCGTTTTTGACGGTAAAAGGCGAGGCGGGAATTGAAAACAGATTCAATCCATCATCCCGCATGGCTTCTTTGACGACGGCCAGCAGTTTACTGGTCAGCTTGACATCGGTCATGCCTACAGTGCCTTCGATATCGATATCTTTGGGCGAGCCGCCGCCCAGGGGGATGACCAGCGTTTTGCACGACAGATTCGCCGTGCCGCTGACATTGGAGCTTTTGGCAAAAATCGGGTGAAGATACTGCAGCAGGTTGGCGCTGAGGACATCGTCGATTTTGACATTTTCGACCACGGCGGCAGGCTGACGCAGCTTGAGCACCATGGGCTTCTGGGCGAGGTTGACATCGCCGGCAAACCGGACCTTGCCGCCGTTGACGTCCGCATCGGGCAGGTCAATCGCCGCCTGTCCCTGTTTGATGTTGAGCTTCAATTCGGTGGCGCCGAATTTGAGACCTTTAAAATCGGCCTTCTGAAAACCGAGTGCAGCGTCAGCATTGAGATTGGCCAGCATCGCGTTGGGGTCATTCGATGGATACGTTGAAGCGAAGGTGATTTTGTCGCTGCGTTTGCCCTCCATTGCCAGTCCTTCCGGCAGGAAGGGTTTGGCCATGGCGGTTACTTCTTTCCAGTCGTAGTCGGCTTCAATGCTGCCGGCCAGAGCTGTTTTGGATTGCTCAGCCTTCTGCGAGACGGTCCCCTTGAAGATCATCAGTGACTGGGCTTTTTTGCCCTCCAGATCAAATTGGGTTGAAAATGCCTTTGTTGCAGGATTAACCGTGCCACTGGCCACCAGCGTCAGGGTATCCTGTGTAAATGGTGCCTCCGTGCCCTGTCCGATGGCGAGCTTCTGAATCTCAGTCTTATCGGTACGGAACGCAATGTCAGACCCCTGTGGTTTGATATCGATGATTGAATTTAAATTACCGGCCAGTGTCAAATCTGGCGGAAGACTGTCAGCGGCAAAGACTTTGGCTAAATCAAGGGCTTTTTTCAAGTCCAGCTTTATATCGGCCTGAGCAGAAAGCTGGGTCATTTTCTCTGGATCCAGCGGCATCGACAGAGATTTGACAACCACCTTTCCTGCATCGAGTGAGGCGTCGACAGAGTTGGCTTTCAATAGTTTGGCGGCGCCGTCGTGAACGACATCATAATTAATCTTTACCGCCGACGGAGGCATCTTATTGGCACCTTTGGCTATGGCTAAATTCTGGAAATCGGCTGAACCTGCTGCGGCGATCGTTTCGTTTTTGAGCGTAACCGAGCCTGTGGCATTCAGCGAGCCAGCTAGTTTGTAGCCGGCCATATCCGTAAACTGGGCCGCGAAGGCCTGGACGCCGGCCAGGTCCGCCTTGGCCTGGTAAGTCAGCTGCTCCAGATCGCCTTTGCAGGTGGCCGTGCAGAAGGACGAATCAACACTGGCATTGTCGATGCGAATTTTATTGTCAATCATTGCGGCCAGGGCCTTGATTTTCACGGGCTTTTCCAGTGTCGTGGTCTTGCCGTCGAGAGTCTGTTTGAAATTCTCGATGGTGGCGTCGGCGGCGATTTTTTCGAACTGGCCGTCGTTGAGCTTGACATCGGCTTTGGCGTTCAGCAGGCCGGCGATATCGATTTTCTGCCCGGCCAGCGCCAGCAGCGGCTTGAAATCCTCCAGTTTGAGGTTGACCAGCTCCACCTGGACATCCCCGCTGGTACCCTTGAGGGCCAGGTCCTTGGCGGGTGTTACACTTCCCTGGGCCTTGACATCACCCTGCTGGCCCATGCCTCCCACGGCCATGGCCAGGGATAGTGTCGAGGTCTGGCCCAGGGGGTTGATATCGACCTGCGAGGAGATGTTCTTGAATTCCAGTTTCTGCGGGGGATTATCCGTGCGAATCGCCACGGTCCCTTCACGCAACTGGAGGGCCAGCTTTTCCAGCGGCAGCGCAATCGGCTGCGCGGGTGCGGATGGGCCGGACGGCTTTTCAGGCTCGGTCGAGGCTGTCTTCGGAGGCAGCTGTTTGACCAGAATATCCACCTGGGGCTTATCGATCAGGCCGTCAGTCAGGTTGATCTGGCCGCGGAGCAGAGACGATAATTTCGGATTCAGACGGACTTCATTGACACTGACGGAAGTGTCGCCGGTGCTGTCTTTAAAGGTTACGCCGGACAGCTTCAGGCCGGAAAACCAGCCGAGCGACAGCGTGTTAATCTGAATGTTGCCATCGGTGGCATGATTGATCTGGCTGACGATAATTTGTTTGCCCAGCGAAGTGGAAATCAGCGTCGGCAGCAGGGCCACCAGCAGAACCAGAATCAGCAGCAGGATGCAGACGGCCCAGATGATTTTTATCAGGAATGAATGTTTCTTGGACTTGACAGTTTCGGATGAATTCTTCTTTTCTTCCATGACAGACCTCCCGCATTTTCCCCAACAGCGCCACCGGTACGGAAAAAAGGCGCAGCGGAAAGACCGCCGCGCCGCCGGAATGGTTTAGCTGTTCATAATTTCTTCGGATTTGGATTTGACCATCTGATCGAGCTGATCCACATATTTTTTGGTCATATCATCGGCTTCCTTCTTGCCTTTGTCGCGTTCATCTTCGGTGATTTGCTTGGCTTTTTCGGCATCTTCAAGCTGTTTGATAGCGTCACGGCGTATGTTGCGTACACTGACTTTGTGCCGTTCACCGAGCTGCTTGACCTGGTTGACGATCTGCTTGCGGCGTTCTTCGCTCAGCGGCGGGATATTCAGTCGAATCATCTTGCCGTCCATAATCGGGGCCAGACTCAGTTCGCTGGCTTTGATGGATTTTTCGATATCCTTCAGACAGCCGACGTCAAAAGGCTTAATGACCAGCATCGCCGGCTCCGGGCAGGCAATGGCGGCCAGCTGCTTGAGCGGAGTCGGGGTGCCGTAATAATCGACCATCAGGTTTTCCACCAGCCCCGGCGAGGCCCGGCCGGTACGAATCTGCCGAAGGTCATTTTTCATCACTTCGATCGTTTTTTCCATGTTCTTTTCGTGCTGTGCTAAAATTGCTTTGGCAGACATAATCTGTACTCCAGGAATCAGGTGCTGTCCATACAGGACAATTTTGTCTTATTCGGTTATGATTGTGCCGACCTTTTCACCCCGAAAGGCACGGGTGATATTGCCGTCCACAAAGATATTCAGAACCACAATTGGAATTTTGTTTTCCCAGCAGAGACTGACAGCAGCCGGGTCCATGACCTTGAGATTTTTCTGCAGGACCTCGTGATAGGTCAGCTTCTCGATCATTTTGGCGTCGGGGTTTTTCTTGGGGTCATCAGTGTAAACGCCATCGACCTTGGTGGCTTTAATCATCAAGTCGGCGCCGATTTCCGAGGCCCGCAGCGCCGCACACGTATCCGTCGAGAAAAACGGATTGCCTGTCCCGCCGGCCAGAATGGTGACACGTCCTTTTTCCAGATGACGGATAGCCCGCCGGCGAAGGAACGGCTCGCAAATCTGCGAGACTTCGATGGCACTGCAGACACGGGTTGGCTGGCCCAGCTTTTCGAGCGTTTCCTGGAGGGCACAGGCATTGATGACCGTGGCCAGCATGCCCATGTAATCGGCCGTTGTACGCGGAATATGGCTGTTCTGGGAGAATGTGGCGCCGCGGAGGAAATTTCCGCCGCCGACAACAATGGCGACCTGCGGCCCGAGCTTGCAGATGCGGGTAATCCGCTCGGCGATAGATTCGAGGGCATCGCCTTCGATACCGAATCCGCCGGGCTTGCAGAAACTTTCGCCGGACAACTTCAAAAGGACTCGTTTATACTGTATTTTTTTATCCATATAAAGACGGCTTTCAGAGACTTTATTCAATTCAGCTTGATATCGTTATCTATCCGCGATGCCGGCGACAGCAGCATTAGCCTCAGGCTTATTATTCGCGGGCATTGTACCTGACAGATACAATCTCAATCCAACAGACCTTTTACGTCGGCTATACTATCACATTCCAACAAAAAAGGCAACGTTTCCGTTGCCTTATTTTATCACAGGTCTTAGCCGATTTCAAATCGGACAAACCGCTTTAGCTTAGCAGTCCCCCCGGCGGCTTTGGCCGCATCGTTGAGGGCCTGAGTGACCGTTTTGCTATCATCCTTGACAAAGGGCTGGTCAACCAGGCAGTTGTCCTTGAAAAATTTGGCCATCTTGCCATCAACAATCTTTTCCACCATGTTGGCGGGCTTGTCTTTGACTTGTTCGGCAGCGATTTCACGCTCCCGGGCTACCACCGCAGGATCCACAGAATTACGATCCAGGGCGACCGGGTTAATCGCAGTGATGTGCATGGCGATATCGCTGGCAATGCTCTTGAGAGCCTGACCGACGGCCTCGCTGGAGGCTTCGATTTCGACCATGGTGGCCACTTTGCTATTGAAGTGAACATAGCTGCCAATGATGCCGGGGCCAGTCAGGCGATACCGGATATAGTTGCCAACCTGGGTTTTTTCGCCGGTTTTGCTGACCAGTTCAGTCAGCAGGTCGCTGAATTTCTTGCCTTCACAAACACAGTCCATCAGGGCCTGGGCACCTTCATCCGCAGCGACTGTCAGGGCACACTGCGACAATTTTTCGCAGGCGGCCTTAAAATCATCATTGTTGGCCACAAAGTCTGTCTCGCAGCACAATGTTGCCAGAGCAACGGTTTTGCCGTCGGCGCTGATGGCACGCACTACACGGCCTTCGGAGGTTTCTTTGTCGGCACGCTTGGCTAAGGTGGCAAGTCCTTTCTTGCGAAGCAGGTCCAGCGCCTTATCCATATCGCCGTTGGTCTCTTCCAGCGCCTTCTTGCAGTCCATCATACCCTGACCGCTGAGCTTGCGCAACTTCATAACAACGGAAGCAGATATTTCTGTCATTGGTATAGTTCTCCCTATTTTGGATGCGGGCCGGGACAATCAGAGTCCCGGCCTGCAAAAGCTATTTATGGTTTTGATTCCCGAGTGTAACACAGAGGTTACTGGGCCGTTTCGGTCTGGGGTGTATCCGCCGCCTCAGTGCCCTGCTCTTCTGCTTCTCCGCCTTCACCCGCACTGGCCAGAACCCGGCGACGGGAACGCTGTCGTGGTTGACGAGCCTGGACGGACATGTCTTCGGGCTTGATCATGGTTTTACCTTCGGCGACAGCCTGGGCGAGTTCGTTCATAATGATTTCGATGGCCTTCAGCGAATCGTCATTGGCGGGGATGGCCACATCCACGGTATCCGGATCGGCGTCCGTATCAATGATGCCGATGGTGGCGATGCCCAGCTTGCGGGCCTCGCGAAGTGCAATGTATTCTTTGCGGACATCCACGGCCACAACCACACCCGGCACGCGGCTCATTTTGCGAATACCGCCGAGGTTTTCGGTGATTTTTTTGAGTTCCCGTTTTAGACGTGAACCCTGTTTTTTGCTTTCCGATTCCATCTGACCGCCGGCCATCATACCTTCCAGCTCTTCCAGACGCTGCACACGGGAACGGATGGTGCGGAAGTTGGTCAGAGTGCCGCCCAGCCAGCGTTCGCTGACATAGTGCATGCCGCAGGCTTCGGCAGCCGACTGTACGGCTTTCTGAGCCTGACGCTTGGTGCCGACAAACACCACATCCTTGCCGGAAGCGACGATGCTGGCAATCAGCTTTTTGGCAATCAGGATACCTTTGAGGGTTTCTTTGACATTGATGATGTGAATCATACCGCGCTTGCCGAAAATGTAAGGAGCCATTTTGGGGTTCCAGCGGCTGGCGGCATGACCGAAGTGCACGCCCGCACTGATGAGTTCACGGGCCAGTTCCTTATTCACAGAAACTTTACCTCCAAATTAGAAAAAGTTATAGGTTCCCTGTCTGCCAACGCCGGCAGACAAGAGGGAGATAGATTACCTGACGCAACCTTCTATGTCAAGCGATTTTCAAAAGATAAGAAAATATTGTAGTTGTTTCATATCTGTTTTAATTAGATTTTGTTGAAATCGATTTTTGTTTTACTGCATCCGTTTTGTCTGATTATGGCTGATTTTTTTGGCTATGCAGTGTGTTGCAGCTTATTATTGTAGTATTCTGGACTGACGGCGTTTAATTTTTGAAATACCGTTTGGCAAATTCGATGAAATAAGGCCAGTTGGGACCGGTGGTGTGGCCTCCTTCGTGCTGGCGGAAGGCGACATCCCCATCAACCAGGGTTTCCTGGGGCGGAAACAGCATCGTTCGCATACTTTTTTTGCCCAGCAATTCGTACACGGGGCCGGCCATGGCACCGCCCAGGAACATTCCCTTGGCATCGACCCACTGTCCTTCGACAGACGCGGAGCCGGAGCTGATAAAGACCGGACGCGGGGCACACAGGGCGACCAAATGATGGCCATCGACAGGGAGGTCTTCCTGGGTTAAAGGGCCTGCATATTTGATAAAGTTGCCGGCGAACCAGTGGTATTCGCCCGAGCCGGCGAGGTTTTCCACCTGCTCGCCAAACACACGGTGCAGCAGCTTGACGCCGCCGGCGCCGGAGGAGCCGATGAATCCAATGGCGATCCGAGGTTCATACGCCATAGCAACGGCAGCAGCTTTGCCGTAGCGTGAAAGCCCCTCGATGCCGATGCGTTTTGCATCGACATCTTTATCCGTTTCGAAATAATCGATAGCCCGGCTGGCTCCCCAGGCCCAGGCTCGGAGGCAGCCCCAGTCGTCCGGTTTTCGAGGCTGGCCTTTATTGACCAGGCCAATAATCCCCTCGCGTAATCCGGCACCGTTGTCGGCCTGAAAACTGGTGGGATTCAGGATGGCATAGCCCCATCCTTCCTTGAGCAATTGCTGTTTCCAGGTCAGGATATTGCTGTTGCCCTGCGGGGGCATACCGGGGCGTCCTGGAAAGTTAAAACCGAATTCCATAATGAGAGGAACGGGATTGTTAGCCTTTGCAGGTGTGCCGACGGTTAATTGAATTACGACCTTGATTGCGGAATAAGAGGAATTATTGACAGTCCCCTGCAGTTGTTTGATCCTCACCGGGAAATCGCCATCAGTGGTTTCGTTGACGTCAACGACCTTCCAGGTTACCGGCGGAATCTGCTCCGGGAGCCGGCCATAGATTTCACGGTCAAATAATTCGACAATTTCTGCCCGCCGTGCCGGCCACTGCTGGGGCTTGGTCACGCGGGTTCCGTTGTTGAATACCAGTGGATCCGGGAGAAAATAGGGCTGGACTTTGGCTTCATCAGTATTGGCAGCGTCCGGAGCCTGGGGATTTCCAGAGGGTCCCCGCCGGATGGATTCGATGCCCAGCTTGTCCATCATGAGTTTGTGGTCTTCCTGGGTCAATTGGTTGATGCGTTCTCTGTCCTGCTGGGAGGCCTGAGCAAACACGGGGGAGGTTACTAAAAGGGATAATGAGATTATAATCGCCGGCTTGATAAATGTGTTCATTGTGATTCGCGCTCCGTATTTGAAATTGTGGTACAGGTTTGACTCTGTCTGCTATCAGAGATATTCCTGTAGGTCCTTTTCATATAGGGCCTACACCAGTTTTAGTCTCAAATTGAGTCTTGTCAAGGGATTTCCAGCTAAAACAGTGGTTTGATGGTCAAGGGGATTGTACCAAAAAGCCCCGTCAGGCGGGTGTGCCGGACGGGGCTTTGAATGGTGGGCTTAAAGAGTGGCCAGGATTATTTTTTTCCGTAGGCCTGTTCAGGGTCATAGACTTTTTGGGCGATGGTTTCCATCTCAGTCATGGAGCCTTTTTTGACAGCCCGGTAGAAGCAGGACTGGTAGCCGACGTGACACTGGCCCTCATCGACGAGGACTTTGAGAATCAGACAATCCTGGTCGCAATCCACCAGAACCTGCTGGACTTTCTGGACGTGGCCGCTTTGTTCGCCTTTGCGCCAGAGTTTCTGGCGTGACCGGCTGAAATAGACAGCATTGCCGGTGCTAAGGGTCAGGTCGAGGGCTTCCTTGTTCATATAGGCCACCATCAGGACTTCGTTGGTTTTGGCGTCCTGGGCGATAGCGGTGATCAGGCCGTTGGCATCGAATTTCGGGGTAAACTCCAGGCCTTCTTCAATCTGTTTATTGGCTGCCATAATGCACTCCGTGAAAATCAGTCTTCTAATTCTGAAACCTTGGTTATCTTTTCCTGCATTGATTGACGATATACAAGGTAGTGTAATTTCCCGCTGGAAATTCTTGCAGGGGGACTTTATACACGGTATGCTCGGGAAAAACAAGGTTTTTTTGGGATAGCTGCGTGACGCAGGACGATAAACATATAAAAAACGGCCATATCAGTATTATTTTGCGGGGTGGGGTTGCGCTGATTGCTTGTTTTTTGATTGTGATAAAGCTGGATTTCAAGGAGGTAGCGGAGGTCTTTTCCAACATTTCCGTGTGGGTTTTAGGAGTTGTCGTCGCGGTTGCGGCATTTTTGGTCAGCCAGGTGATTCTTGCATTTCGGTGGTGGCTATTTATGCGGAGTTCGAATATCCATATTCCGTTGTGGTCGGCTATAAAACTGACATTTCTGGGTCTATATTTCAATAATTTTCTTCCTGGATCCATCGGGGGTGATCTTGTGCGAGCGTGGTATGTGGCCAAACATACCCACCGGCGGATGGCGGCAATCATCAGCGTCTTTGTGGACCGATTATTAGCCCTTGTGGGGACGATTTTGATGGCGTTGACGGGGGTGATGCTTGCGGGGCAAGAGGAATTGTTTGTCGCCCGCGACAAAAAACAAGACTATCTGGGTCTGATAAAAGAAAATAAAAGTCTTATCCTTACAATTCTTGTGGTTATGGTGGTAATGGCCGGGGCTTTGGCGGCTGTTCCAGCCGTTCGAATCCGTCTTAAGGAACTATATGACAAGATGTTACAGCACATCCAGAGTGCTTTTATGCATCTGCTGGAGGCGGGGATGCTGTTTGTGAAAAAACCGCTGCTTGGGCCGGGGGTGTTGCTGTTGACGTTTCTGCTGCAGGGGATAGTGATCTTGTCGATGTGGTTTTTGGGGATGGAAATGGGGATCCCGACCCCAATGGAGGGGTATTTTGTCTTTTTACCGGTGATGTGGGTGGTGGGATCTGTGCCGATCAGCATTGCCGGGATTGGGATTATGGAGGGAGGATTAATTGTATTATTTACCCAGTTTGGCGGGGCAACAACAGAAGAACAGAAAGCTGCGGTGGGAGCCTTGGTGTTCTTCCAGCGAGTGGTATGGATCATAGCGTCCTTGCCGGGGCTGGGTGTTCATTTGTCTGGAAAACACCTGCCCGGCGAGATTGGGGGGCGATTTTCTATTGACGACAATCAGGAAATAAACTAAAGTGTATAGGGTATAAATACTCGTTTTTGATAAGACTTAGTGACAATTATGTGGTCTTTGGTGTGGACCCAAGGCAATGTTAAAGATGTAGGAACGTTTGAATCGTATTGGGATTTTTATAACAATATTTTGAACGTGTCGTAAAGACCGCCAAATGCAAGCATTGAGGGACTTTATGAGGCATCTGTTGGGGGGCGACCAGGCCAAATTGGCCGGCATGAGTGAGTCTGCTGAGTTGGCTGAACCGGTTGTTTTTTCAGTATCAAATTCAATGGACATTCAATCTTATCAGGGTTGAAATTGAACAGGATAACACAAATAAGACATCGCCTAAAGGGTCGGAAGTTGTGATGAACGATTGGCTTTTTCGCATTCCTGTCGAACCGCGGCAGACCTGCGAGATAGAATACCTTGTGAAAGCAGTCGAATAGAGTTTTTGGGATCAGGGCAACATGGGTGTTGCTGCCCGAACCGTGGGAATTGGATTCGGGATATATATAACGTATGAAACGAGTGGTGGTCGCAACAGGAATACTCTTTTGATTCAGGAGGTAGTTATGTTATTTACAATTAGCGGCAAACACATTGAAATAACGGAAGCAATTCGCGCCCACGCCAAAGAGAAAGTGGACAAGCTGCCTCGGTTTTTTGATCAGATATCCCATGTCGATGTCTTGCTGGATGCCAGTCAGGGGAGTTTGCCTGTAGTGGAAATCATTGCCCGGGCGGAGCATTTTGGTGATATTGTAGCCAAAGATAGCGGTCCCGATGCTTATACGTGTATTGATATGGCGGTGCATAAACTGGAGCGACAACTGAAAAAGATTAAAGAAAAGCAGCGTGATAATAAATTTGTGCCTCAAGTGGAGTTGCCCAAAGCTGAGTAGGCGGGCATTCCGTTCCCTACACAACCATAAACCACTTGAGGAGATATGTATCATCCAGTTTCGGGGAGATGGTTGGCCCCTTGATGAAGAACTGGTTATTTTGTTTGAGAGGACAATATGAAACTTTCGGATATTGTATGTTCAGATGCAATTGTAGCTCGTCTTAAAGCCAAGCAGCGCGATGAGGCGATTCGAGAACTGGTGGGTGTGCTTGGTAAGGCCGGCAAGATTCCGAAAGATTCAGTGGAAGCGGTAAGCAAACTTGTAATTAAACGTGAAAATGAGGCCAGCACCGGGATTGGCAAGGGCGTTGCAGTGCCTCACGTAAAGAGTGCTGATGTCAGCGAGCCGGTGGCAGCGGTTGGGTGTTCGGCGGAGGGGATTGATTTTTCATCGCTGGATAAGCAGCCGGTGTATAGTGTGATTCTGCTGGTGAGTCCGACGACCAATCCGGATCGTCATTTGCAGGCCATGGAGACGGTGTTCCGCAACCTGCAGAAAGATGATTTCCGGCGTTTTCTGCGTCAGGCCCAGACGTGCCAGGAGATCATGGAAATTATTACGGATGCTGACGGCGACGGTATGGAGTAAACAGATCCCTGAGATGATTTTTCCGCGGTAGCCAGGGACGGTTTTTGTGCCGCGGGTATCCCGGCATAAAGAGTTCCTGCCTTGCTGTGGTATAACGGCAGATTTCGGTAAGGTCCGTAAGATTAATTTGGGCCGGGTGCAGATGTGCCTGGTCCGACAGAGAAGGTATTATTGGCGGTGAACGAAGCAGTCCACGAGATAGAGGTGGAAATCAAGAATGCCGAAGGGTTGCATATGCGGCCTGCGATGCAGTTTGTGGATTTGGCGGGCAGCTTCAAGTCTGACATTTCGGTCAGTAATGAGATGACGACTGCCGATGCCAAAAGCATTATGCAGATGACGATGCTGGCGGCCACCTGTGGTTCGAAGCTGCGTGTTCGTGCCAAGGGTCGAGATGCCCAGGCTGCTCTGAAAGCCATCCGCGAACTGGTCGAAGAAAAATTATTTGGAGAGCCTCCGGGCACAAAACCAGCCGGCGTACAAAAAGGGTAAACACAGGATATGGAAATCAGGAAGGGAATCGGCGTATCACCTGGCATCGCGATTGCGCGATGTATGGTCATCGACTCGAAAGATTACCGGATTCCCCGCCGCAGCATCCTGGATTCTCAGCGGGCCAAGGAAATCCTGCGAGTTCGGCGGGCCTTTGCCTTTGCCATCAAAGACCTCACGGAGCTGAGTGAACGCAAGCATTTTGACGAAGGCAAGATTAAAGATATTTTTGCCGTTCATATGCGTTTTTTGCGGGACAAGTCCTTTCGCAAGCGGATTACCGATTATATTGACAAGGAGCGTGTCACCGCCGAGTATGCGGTGTCGACCATTCTTCGCGAGATTGCATCTCATTTTGAGGGAATTGACGATCCTTATATAAGTGAGCGTGCGGCGGATATTTACGATATTGAACGGCGTCTGCTGGTTCATTTGCTTGGCAAGGTCAAGGAAGAAGTGGAACATCTGCGGGACGAGGTGGTGATTGTGGCTCATGATCTGACGCCGACGCAGACGGCCAGCTTCAATCGCACATTTGTCAAGGGGTTTGCCACGGAAGCCGGGGGACGGACAAGTCATACGGCGATTATTTCCAAGACGATGGGAATTCCGGCGGTGGTGGCGCTGGGGGATATCACTTCGGGGATCACCTCGGAAAGCATGGTGATTATCGACGGCAACCGGGGTGTGGTGGTGGTGGACCCGGATGAAGAGACGCTCAAGCAGTATCGCAATTATGCTCAGCAGGTCAGTTTGTTTGTCCATCAGCTCGATGAGCTGCGGGACAAGCCTGCCCAGACGCGGGACGGAGTGAAGGTTCAACTGCTGGGCAATATCGAATTTCCGGAAGAGTCGGCGATGGTTCGGGACAAGGGCGGTGAGGGGATTGGGCTTTATCGGACCGAGTTTTTGTATTTGTATGGGGGGGCGGAGCCGACCGAAGAAGACCATTATCAGGCCTATGCGCAGGCGGTCAAGGTGTTTCCGCATGAGCCGGTGGTGATTCGCACCATGGATTTGGGTGCAGACAAGCTGCCGCAGACGATTCGTCAGGCGCCGGAGGCCAATCCGGTTCTGGGACTTCGCTCCATTCGGTACTGTCTGCAGAATCTGGGGCTTTTCAAGACGCAACTTCGAGCAATCCTGCGGGCGTCGGTGCTTGGGGATGTGCGGGTGATGTTTCCGCTGATAACCAATCTTCAGGAACTTCGGCAGGCCAAGATGATTCTGCGCGATGTGATGGAAGACCTGGATGAATATGCAGTGCCGTATAATGCGAAGATTCCCGTGGGGATTATGATTGAGACACCCAGTTCGGCGCTGACGTCGCATTATCTGGCGGCGGAGAGTGATTTTTTCAGTATCGGGACCAATGACCTGATTCAATATACGCTGGCCGTGGACCGCGGCAATGAACATGTTTCGACGCTGTTTTCGGCGGCGGAGCCGGCGATTGTCCGCATTTTGCGCAGCGTGATTCACGATGCCGGCAAAGCGGGAATCGGCTTGAGTGTCTGCGGCGAGGTGGCGTCGGATCCGGAATATATCATGCTGCTGCTGGGGATGGGTGTTCGGACGCTGTCTCTGGCGCCGCCGATGATTCCGGAGATCAAAAAAATAATTCGTTCGGTGACGATTGAGGACTGCAATATGCTGGCGCGCCGTGTGGCGACGCTGGATTCGCAGCGGCAGATCAAGAATCTGCTGCGGGATGCGGCCAGCCAGATACTGCCCGGGCAGTTGTGAGTGTCCGATTCATCGACGACGAATACAGGACCCAGAAATCCTCCAGCCAGATGGCTCGGAAGAGCATAACAAAATTCGGAAAGCTGGGGCATTGCTGCCGGGAGGCCGGTCAGCGGATGACCCGGAAAAGGACTCATGCAGCCGATCAAAACACTGTTGTTTTATTTTTCAATCACAGGGGGGCCAAGCTATCTGTCGCAGCAGGAGACGCTGACGATGTGGAGCCGGGCTTTGGTGCGCGCAGGGATTGAGCCTGCCTATTCTCAGGGATTTAATCCGCATCCGAAGATTTCTCTTCCGCTGCCGCGTACGGTGGGGGTGGACGGTGATCAGGAACTGCTGATGGTGCAAACAGCGGATTTGGCCGGCGAAGCTCAAGCCCTTCAGTGCAGGATGAATGCCCAGCTTCCGGAAGGCTGCAGGGTGTATCATGCCGAGATTCTGGAAGGGCGGGTCCGCCGGTATCCGGGCAGTATTTTGTATCGGTTTGAGCCGAAGTCCTGCTGTCGGACAGAAGTTTTCCAGCAGAGGCTCCAGGCCTGCCGGCAACACCTTGAGGCAGGAGGCCGGGTGGAGGTGGTGCGTCAGCGTCCCGATGAACGTGTCGGCAGGACAGTGGATATCGGTGTCTATCTGCAGGGAGTCGGCTGGGATGAGAGGTTTGTTGAGGTCCGCTGCCGCTTCAGCGGGCAGGGGACGGCGAGGGTCGAGGAATTGCTGGGATGGCTGGGGTTGCGACGGGAGGATTTATGCCGGCCGGTGCTACGGACCGGAATTGCATGGCAAACAGCATCCCGGCATGGAGACGAAGGAGAAGAGGCGGAGCCATCCGAGGATGTGATGGATGGACAGGATCAGGAACAGGAACTGTAAAAACAGGGACAACAATGAATACAGAAATGCTTATTAATGTCAGCGAGGGTGAAGAGTCCCGTGTGGCGGTAGTGTGCGACAATGTGCTGGAGGAACTTCATATTGAACGGGCCGGAACGACCAGTCTTGTGGGCAACATCTATAAGGCCAAGGTGGTGAATATTGAGCCGGCGATTCAGGCGGCGTTTATTGACTTTGGTGTGGTCAAGAACGGTTTTCTTCATATCAGCGATCTGCATCCGCGATATTATACGGGGCAGAAGGACACAGAAGAACATATCGGTCGCCGCAAGAGTGTAACACAGCGTCCGCTGATTCAGCGGTGTCTGAAGCGGGGTCAGGATCTGATTGTCCAGGTTATTAAAGAGGGCATCAATACCAAGGGGCCGACCCTGACGACGTATCTGTCGCTGCCGGGCAAGTATATGGTGCTGATGCCGTGGATGAATAATATCGGCGTTTCGCAGAAGATTGAGGATGAATCTGAGCGTAAACGGCTTCGGGAGGCGGCCAGCGGATTAAAGCTGCCGGAGAATGCCGGGGTGATTGTCCGCACCGCTGCGCTGACGGCAACCAAACGCGATCTGCAAAATGATTTGTCGTATCTGAATCGGCTGTGGGGGGCGATTACCAAGCGGATTGAAAAGGAAAAGGCTCCGGCGGAGTTGTACCGGGAGTCTGATCTGGTTCTGCGGACGGTGCGTGATATTTTTGATACGCGCATTTCCAAGATCGTCTGCGACAACGAAGCGATCGCCAGGCAGATTCGGGATTTTGTGTCCATTGTTCAGCCGAAGCTGAAAAACCGGGTGTCGTTTTATGATCAAAAGACGCCGTTGTTTCACAAGTACAACATTGAAAAGGAGATTGAAAATATTCAATCCAGCCGGGTGGAGCTTAAATGCGGCGGTTCGCTGGTGATTGAACAGACTGAGGCGATGGTGACCATCGATGTCAACAGCGGCAAATACCGCAAGCCTGATAATGCCGAGCAGACGGCGCTGAAGATCAACCTGGAAGCGGCCAAAGAGATTGTACGGCAACTGAAGCTGCGGGATATGGGGGGGCTGATCGTCTGTGACTTTATTGATATGCGTGAGAGTAAAAACAAGCAGGCGGTGGAAAAGGCCTTCCGGGAGGAACTCAAGACCGACCGGGCACGGACGCGGGCACTGAAGATGAGTGCTTTCGGTCTGATTGAGCTGACGCGTCAGCGTCTGCGGCCTTCGCTGCAGTCCAGCACGACCTATCGATGTCCGCATTGCCGCGGGACTGGAACAGTCAAGAGTCCGATGGCGCAGGCGACAGATATTCTGCGATCCGTGCGAATGGCACTCAGCCATGAGGAAGTCAAGCGGGTGGAAGTCACCGTGGCTGCACCGGTGGCCGAGTATCTGCTCAATCAGCGGCGCAGCAGCCTGACTGAACTGGAGCAGGGATCGGGTGTGCAAATTGTGATTAAGTCAGACTTTCTGGCAGACTTGCAGAGTCTGCAGATGGTCTGTTATGATGAACGGGGCAGCGTTGTGAAAGTGTAACGGCGACTGTGGGTCAGAAAGGGTATCGAGTATATCCCTGATGGGCCCAATGCATTGATGAGCCAAAGACATACGAGGTTCAAACGGCGTTCTGAGCCGCGACGAACCAGGACATTTTAGCAGGATCAGAATATGTTTGATTTGGATTATGCACGGATGGTGCTGCAGGCGGAAGCGGCGGGTATTGCTTCGCTGGAACAGATTGTCGGTCAGCCCGCATTTCGAAAAGCCTGTGAGATGATATTCTCTTGCAGCGGTTCGGTGATTGTAACGGGGGTGGGCAAGGCAGGAATCGTCGGCAATAAAATCAGCGGTACGCTGGCCTCCACGGGAACGCCGAGTCATTTTCTGCACCCGACCGAAGCGGTCCACGGGGACCTGGGGCGGGTGCGGCAGAATGATGTGGTGCTGGCCTTGAGCCACAGCGGCAGCAGCGACGAGATTCTGCGGCTCATCGAGCCGCTCAAGCAGCGTGAAATCCGCCTGCTGTCGATTGTCGGGGATAGTCAAAGCCGGCTGGCCAGACACAGTGATGTGGCGCTGTGCATGGGGAAAATGGCGGAAGCCTGTCCGCTGGGACTGGCGCCCAGTGTATCGACAACCTGCATGCTGGCACTGGGGGATTCGCTGGCGCTGACGGTGATGAAGGCCCGGCAGTTCAGTACGGAAGAATATGCCCGATTCCATCCGGCCGGGGCGCTGGGAGCTAAATTGATTACGGTGGGCCAGACGATGTGGTTCAAGCCCGGCGAGGCCCTGCCGCTGGTCAAGCGAGGCCAGACGGTCCAGCAGATGCTGGATTTGACCAGTCAGCAGAAACGGCATGGTGCTGTGATGGTGGTGGATGACGAGGGGAAACTGGCCGGCATTATTACCGACGGCGACCTGCGGCGGGCAATGACGCGGTTCAACAAAGAGGTGTTCGGCAAACGTGCTGAGGAGATTATGACCGCCGGCTGCAAGCGCGTGCGGGAAGATACACTGGCAGCAGAGGCGATGGCGATTTTTCACCGGTACCGAATTGATGAATTGCCGGTGGTGGATAATGATGATCGCCCGATTGGTCTGATTGACGTTCAGGATATCGTGGCGATTAAGATTGTGGGATGAAGCTTCAACGGGTGCATTATGAACGGAACACAGGCGGATTTGGGCCGGATTCAACTGCTGATTATGGATGTGGACGGCGTCTTGACCGACGGCGGGATTATTATTCATTCGGATGGTTCGGAAAGCAAGCGGTTTAATGTGCTGGACGGCCAGCGGGTGACGCTGTGGCATCGGGCAGGTCTGGATAGTGCCATCCTCAGCGGACGCCAGACGGCGGCCACAGCAATTCGTGCCGAACAGCTGGGAATTAAATATGTTCTGCAGGGCTGCAAGCAGAAACTGCCGGCCTTTGAGCAATTGCTGAAGGATACGGGATATACGCCCGAGCAGGTGGCGTATATTGGTGATGACTGGCTGGATTTACCGCTGCTGCGGCGGGTGGGATTTGCGGTGGTGCCGGCACAGGGGGTCGAGGAAATCAAGCCGTATGCCCATTATGTAACGCGAGCTGCCGGCGGGAATGGGGCGGTTGCGGAGGTGATTGAGTATATTTTGCGTCAGACGGGTCGATGGGAACAGGCGATTGAGCGGTATCTGGTGTAAATAAGGAAATGGATTATGGTGCGAAAGCTGATCATCGGCATCGTGGCCGCGGTCATTGTGGCGTTGTTGTTCTGGGGCTATCTGCGGCTGACGGGCAGCAAGGGATTACCGACCGAGCAGAGGTCGTCGATACGGGATATTCCCGATCTGCCGGATGACCTGCAGGCCCGACAGATTAACCAAACTAAAATTATCGGGGTCAATCAGGCACGCTATACGATTCTGGACCCCCAGACGCGGCAGGTTCGGCGGATTTTTGGTTTTGAGCGTCTGGTGAATCCCGGGGCACAATCCACGACCTGGCAGGTGCTCAAGCCGTATATGTATGTGTTTGAAGACCGGTTTCGATGCCGGATGGATGCGGATAAGGGGGATATTCAGGTAGAAGACAGCGGCAGTACGCCGGTTCCGCAGGATGCTCAGTTGACCGGCAAAGTGGTCATCCGGCTGCTTCCGGTCGAAGGACAGAAATTTACTGAGACGGTGATTCTGCTGGATGATTTGAATTACAGCAGTGAGCGGTCGGAGTTTTTTACAAATGGGCCGGTGGAGCTGATATCGGCCCAGGCCCGACTGGTGGGCAAGGGGATGCTGATGATGCATAACCCGGCCAATGGCCGGATTGAGTATTTTCAGATCAAGAATTTGGAGTATCTGCGGCTGAAAAATGCGGTGTCGTCGAAATTGTTCGGCAGTGAACCTGCTACCGAGGCCGGAAAAGGCGGGGACGGGACGGCGAGTCTCGAAGGGGTGAGCAGGGCTGAACCAGCCCAACCGGTTGATTCTGAAGCGAAGACGGCATTGGGGGAGCCGAACAGTCCGGATGGGCTGGCAGCGCCACTGCTGTATCAGTGTGCCTTGCGTGACAACGTGGAGATATACTATGCCCGTCAGGCTATTATCAAAGGGGCGCAGGAAATTACGATTTTGAATATCCTGTTTGGGCCGCAGCCGGGTCGTGAGGCCTCTGATGAACCAGCGGCACAGCAGTCGTCCGCCCAGGCAACGACCCAGCCCGCGGCTGCAACCGCTCAATCGCCTGAATCCCTCCTGGAAGGTGAACTGCCGTGGGAGCAGCGAGCCCGATTGCCGCAGGTCCCGGCTGATGATGATACGACCGACGTGATTGTTACCTGCGATGGCGGGATCGTGGTTAAACCCATGGACAGTGTGTATGATGGCAAGACAGCCGTTTCGCTGGATGTTCAGGTGACTGGCAAACCGCTGCAGATTCAGCGGCTGGATACTGCGGCCGGCCAGAGGCCTTATACCCTGGTGCAATGTCAGAGTCTGCAATATAGTCCCTCGCAGGAAGTGCTTCAGCTGTTTGTGGGTGAATTTGAAAAAACAGTGCGGCTGAATATGAATGCCGACGGCGGGTATCTGGAGACGACGGGCAATGTGCTGTGGGACCGCAGGAACAGTTATGCCCTTGTGGATGGGCCGGGCAGGATGGTGTTTGAGCCTTCAGGCGGCACGACCGAAGCTGCTGACAAACCTGAGACGGCGTCGCTGTCGGGGCCTGCGGAGGTAACGTTCGGGCAGAAGATGGATGTGTTTTTTGCCCAGTCCCTGTCGTCGGCGCAGGGTGAGATCGCTCTTGCTGCGGTCAACCTGGCCGGGGGCATGAAAGCAAAGATGAAAAACAGTACCACGCTTCGTACGCAGGCCGAGTCGGCCCGGCTCGAATTCAAGCCGGGCAATCAGCTTGCCCGCGTGGAGCTGGACGGTGATGTGCAGTTTGCTTCTGAGGCAGACCAGAGCAGGGCGCTGGCCCAGGCAGATAAGGCGGTGCTGAGTTTTGCGGCGGAAAATACCCTGTCGATGGCAGACTTCAAAGGGCATGTGGCGTTTGATTCCGAGCAGGGCACGTTTACTTCCGGCGATGCAACCGTTCAGTTTGCCAAAAATGAATCGGGCCAGCTTGAGCCGGTGACGCTGACCAGTACGACCGAGGCGGTGATGGTCAGCAAATCCGACAAGGCCGACCAGAAACCGGCACGATTCGAGGCTCAGCGGATTGATTATGAATTGTCCAAGGGATCGGCGATCGCCCAGGGGCCGGTGGTGTTCACGTTCTTTACACCTGCCGATGCCAATGACCCGGGTTCGAGTCTGCCGGTGACCATTACGGCTCAAAAAAATGCGGAATTTATCACGGGGTCGGGCAAAAGTATTCGTCAGGTGGTGTTTAACGACAACGTGATTGGGGATGCAACCGAGGAAACGCCCCGGGAAAAAACGATCCGACGCTTTTATGGAGATAAGCTGACGGTGGATCTGGGGACCGACCCCAATGGGCGGACGACAATCAGTCATGTGGCCGTGACCGGCGGCAATGTGCGTCTGGAGGCAAAGCGGTTTCTCGAGCAGGCCCTGGTCAGCCATGTGAAATTGAGTTGCGAACGGTTTGATTATGACCATCCGACGCGGCGGATTGCCGCGGCCGGGCCGGGCAAAATTGAACTGAATAATCAGGAAATCGCACCTGCTGCCCCCGATGCTCCGGCGAGTTCACTGGATTTGCGTCAGCCGTGCTATGCTTTGGTCGAGGGATTCAAGACGCTGACCTGGAATGTTCCGACGCAGCAGATCATTGCTGTCGGCGGGGACAAGTCGCTATCGCTGGGGTATATTACCATCAAAGACGGCAATCCGGATAAGGTGACCAAGGCCCAGTCCCTCCAGACGACGCTGCAGCTTGCCAGGGATGCCACGGGTCGTACAGTCTTAAACGAAATGCTGGCCGAGGGTGGGATTTATCTGGAGCAGGTCGGCCAGCATGTGCTGGCCGGTCAGACGCTGCGATATATCGGAGCGGATGGCTGGGTGCATATCGAAGGCACGGAGAGTCAACCGTGTTTTGTGGATGGTGTCAAGGTGCCTGTTGTGGATTATAACATGCAGACCGGCCAGTTGAAGACACGGCTGAGCACAACACCGGGTGCGATTCCGGTTGAATCGAAATAGGGTTCCTCTACTAATTCCTTTTGGCGGACAATTTCAGCCAGGATCGGTATAGAATAAAAAACCCCCGGTTCAAAATTGAATCGGGGGTTTTGTTTTATCCGAACAGGCTAGGTGTTATTTCTGTTCCACCAGTTCCAGGATGCCGGCATCGATGTACTGGCCGCCGCTGGTCTGCTTGCAGTAGATGGCCAGGGTGTTGGTGCCTTTTTTGAGGGCTTTGGCTGCGGTTTCGGGAAGCATCACGATTCCATATTCGCTGGTGAAGCCTGACAGCTCAGCGACCAGGATCCCGTTGATATACACTTTGGCATCTTCGTCGTGATGAATGGTCAGGGCGATATCGCCTTTGGGAGTATCGCTAAGCTCAAAGGTTCTGCGGAGCCAGATTTCGCCGGTCTTCCACTCGGTGCCCACGACGGCGCCCGGCGTACCCTGGGTGCCGAAGCCGCCTTGGCCGGTGGTCCATGCCGCGTCATTATATTGCGGCTGGAACCAGTTTTCAGCGGGGGCAGCGGTGGTGTATTTCCACGACTGGGCCTGTGTCTGTGAAGAGGGAATCAGGGTCTGGACTTTAGGCATGGGCAGATAGAGTTTCTTATGGGCCCTAATCAGGCTGGGTTTGTCCATCTTGAAGACGGCCCGGTCATAGGTGAGCAGGCCGTTGACTTCGACTTCCACGTCCGTGGTCTGGGTATAGACGGCGGCGCTGAGACCCTGGGCAATCAGAGGCCGCAGCATGGCCATCAGGTTCAGATAGGCAGTCGTCAGTTCCGCTTCATTCTTGTAGCTGCGATAACCCCAGTTCTTTTCATCCTGCCAGGTATGGCCGGCTATCGGCAGCCCCAGTCCGCCAAATTCACCGAGCACCACAGCGCGGGCGTCTTCGACTTTGGGCATATTGGGGGCGGGATAATGATGCATGTCATTGACATGACCGACGCCGCGATCGGCCCAGCCGCTGGCATTGTTGACTAAGCGGGTGGGGTCAAGTTCCTGGGTCCATTTGACGATACGGGCGGTGTCAAATTGCCCCCAGCCTTCATTGAACGGAACCCACATTACGATGGAGGGGTAGTTATACAGGGCGGTGATGATATTTTGCCATTCGGTTTCATAGATGGCAACGGATTCGGGTGTACGCACGATATCCGGATCGTTGGGACCGATATAGCGGTCACCACTGGGCATATCCTGCCAGACAATAATGCCGAGTTTGTCGCACCAGTAGTACAGACGTGCCGGTTCGGTTTTGACGTGCTTGCGGAGCATGTTCATGCCCAGTTCCTTGAGGATTTCCACGTCAAACTTCAGGGCTTCGTCGGTGGGAGCGGTATAAAGGCCATCCGGCCACCAGCCCTGATCGAGCGGGCCGTACTGGAAAAGGAATTTGTTATTGAGCATGATGCGCGTGATGCCTTTTTCATCTTTACCCAGGCTGATTTTACGCATGCCGAAATAGGACTCCACCGAATCGATGACCTTGCCGTTTTTCTCGATACGGACGGTCAGGTCATACAGGAACGGATTGTCCGGAGACCAGAGTGTGGGATTTTTGACATCCAGGGTCAGCGTGCTGCTGGTGGAAGCGGCAGAGGCGGCAAAGCCTTTGGCCCTGGATTCGATGGCATAGGAGAGGTTCTGGGTGTCGCCGGCGGCGTTGACCTGAACGGTTAATTTCTGGGCGTCCAGATCGGGAGTCAGCTTGATGCTGCTGATGTAGGTTTTGGCCACAGGCTCGGCCCAGACCGTCTGCCAGATGCCGGTCACCGAAGTATACCAGATGCCGTGCGGGTTATTGATTTGTTTGCCGCGGGGCTGCGGGCCTTTGTCGGTGGGATCCCAGACTGCCACGACGAGTTCCTGATCGCCTGTGGGTTTCAACGCTGGGGTGATGTCAAAGAAGAATGGATCATATCCGCCTTTGTGGCTTCCGACGAGGGTCCCATTGACAAAGACATCACATTGCCAATCAACAGCGCCAAAATGCAGCAGGACATTTTTGTCTTTCCATGCGGTCGGGGCGGTGAAGGTTCTGTGGTACCAGAGCTTGTTGTCGGCACCGACGGTCTTGCCGACGCCGGACAGAGCGGATTCAATCGCGAAGGGGACCAGAATCTTCCCATCATATTGCTGAGGTTTCTGGGCGTCTTTACTGACAATCGTGTAGTCCCACAAACCATTCAGGTTGATCCAGTCCCTGCGAACCATTTGCGGACGCGGGTATTCGGGCAGGACTTTGTCCGGATTGACTTGTTTTGCCCAGGGGGTCATGATTTTGCCTTCGACGGGCTTCCATGCGGTCTGCGCGGCCTTGCACGAGGTTGACAGACAGCAGATGGCTGCCAGTATCAGGCACGACCAGACGGTACTGCGTTTTTGATTTACCATTCGTACTCTCCTGAAATAAAGTTTTCTAATACTACTCTGATTTTTGTTGCAGGGTTACATCTAAAGTTCCTATTTAATTCCCAACAAGCCCTTGAATAGATAGATGTCATATTTAATACACAGGAAACAAGAAAATCTTACCATAATTTTGATCAGGAATAGTCAGTGTTAAGATAGAGAAAGTATATTTTGTGGTTTTATTGGAGATATTTAAGATGTTTTGTCCTGTATAAGTCTCTCTATGGCTCTGTGGGAGAAGTCCTGGGGGCAATCTGTAGAGTGTTCATCGCATATTGAATACGAGTGCCGACAAAATGAGCATCTGCGGAGATGCTTCCAACGGGACGTTGAGATGGTATTACGGATCTCCGCAAAATAAAAAAGCCCGAAACAATGGTGTTCCGGGCTTTGCAGAGTGTACTGAATCGCGACAGGTTTATTCTTCGGACACCTGCTGGCGGTTTTTGGCATACTGAGCAACGACTTGCTGTTGAATATTCGGCGGGGTCGGTTCGTAATGGCTCAGTTCCATGGAGTAGCTGCCCTGGCCGCCGGTAACGCTTTTAAGCTGGCTGTTGTACTGGGAGACTTCTGACAGCGGGGCCTGAGCTTTGATGACGACCATATTGCCTGGCAGCATTTCCTGGCCGGTAACACGTCCGCGACGGGAGGCCATGTCGCCGGTAATATCCCCCATGTTTTCTGCCGGGACGGTGATTTCCATATTCACCACCGGCTCCAGCAGGGACGGTTTGGCTTTCTGCAGGGCGTCGATGAAGGCGTTCTTTCCGGCGATGCGGAAGGCGACTTCCTTGGAATCGACGGGGTGATATTTCCCGTCATAGATGGAGACTTTGATATCCTGCATCGGGAAACCTGCGACCACGCCGCATTCCATGACGTCGTTGATGCCTTTGAGAATCGCCGGTTCGTATTGGCCGGGTATGGCGCCGCCGAAGATATCCCAGCTGAAAACCAGGGATGGATCCGAGTTGCGCTCGGCCGGTTCCACGCGGAGATAAACTTCGCCAAACTGTCCGGCACCGCCAGACTGCTTTTTGTGGCGATAGTGCCCGTCGGCTTTGCCGGTGATCGTTTCGCGATATGGAATTTTCGGGGGTTTGGTATTGACGCTGACTTTGTAACGATGCTCCATTTTGGCCAGCATAACCCGCAGATGCAAATCGCCCAGGCCGTTGATCACCAGTTCTTTGGTCTGGGGGTCGCGGGTCACTTTGAAGCAGGCGTCTTCTTCGGCGAGCTTTTCGAGGGCACTTCCAAGTTTGCTTTCGTCGTTGCGGCTGGCCGGTTCCAGGGCCAGAGAGAACATCGGTTTGGGCATAGGCGGCATTTCAATTTTGCCTTCGAATTTGCCGTCGTGAATGAAGTCGCCGAGTCGAAGTTCATCCAGTTTGGCCAGCGTGACCATTTCACCTGCGGTCGCGGCTTCGATTTCCTTGCCTTCATTGCCCTGCATGCGAAGCGGATGACCGACGCGGAGGGGTTTTTTGGCATCATTGACCATCAGGTGCGTTGCAGCATTCAGTGAACCGCTGAAGATACGGATCGAAGAATATTTCATGCCGGAGCGTGAATCAAACCCGAGGCGGATAACAATACCGGCCAGCGGAGCAGCCGCATCAGGCTTGATAATTTCGGTGGTGCCGTCGGGCTTTTTCAACGAAGCAAAGGGGCCGTCGGCAGGAGAAGGAGCATAGCTGGTGATGAAGTTTAATAGTTCCGTGACGCCGATTTCTTTGCGGGCATCGGTAAATAGAATCGGAACGACAGTGCCGGCAATCATTGCCTTGACAAAGCAACCCTTGATCTTTTCAGGGGAGATGGTTTCTCCGCTGAGATAGGCTTCCATCAGGGTGTCATCAGCTTCGACAACGCGTTCGATCAATTCCATATTGGCTGAGGCAGCATCCATAATGGGGCTTTCGCCCTGGGTGTTGGTCAGGCAGTCGATGATGCTCTGTTTGTCCGCACCAGGCAAGTTGACACAGCGGCACTGAGGGCCGAAGCTCTCCTGAATCTGTGCAACCAATTCGCCCAGATCGGCATTTTCAGCATCCATTTTATTGATGATGATCATCCGAGCCCGATTGGCTGCGGTGGCCGCGGCGAACAGTTTGCGGGTGTTGATTTCAATGCCTGAAGCGCCGTTGATGACAATGGCAGCAATTTCCGCGGCCGGGATGGACTGAAGCGCTGCACCGATGAAGTCGGGGTAGCCTGGCGTGTCGATAATATTGATCAGTTTGCCGGCGTGTGTCAGATACATCAAAGCGGAATGAATGGAATGCCCTCTGGCTTTTTCTTCGTCGTCAAAATCGCTGACGGTATTCTTGTCGGTAATGCTGCCTAAACGGTTGATGACGCCGCACTTATGAAGCATTGATTCAGCCAGACTTGTCTTTCCCGAGCCGCCATGTCCCAAAAGCACGATATTGCGGATATCGCTTACATTTGTCACTGTTCAAAACCTCCCTAATTAGAATAATTTCGTTTTGACAGAATTCTGGAAAATGCCGAATTCTACATAAAGAATGGTATTCAGGCAAGAAGAAAAAAATGGCATTCTAACGGTGTTATTACAAGATACAAAAGGTATACAAACACATAAATGGTAAAAAAAGTATGTTTTTGAAGCAATCCGCCGGATTTTGAATCCATCTTGACTTGTTCTTCGGCGTAAAAGATAATAGCATCAGGATAGAGAGATTATGCGTAAGCTATTTATCTTACTTTACTTTATTGTTGGTGGTGGCCTTGTTTCGGGGGCGGGACTGCCGGAGACACTCACTGTGACCTCTGGGATCGAGGTTCTTGGGCCCGATTCCATTCTTTGTAAGACTGTTGACGATCCTGTTTTGGGGAATGTGCGACTGCGTGTTGAGATTCGCGGGATAGAAAGACCTTCCGACCCGAATGTCCAGAATGCCATGATGCACTTTTTGAAAAAAACCTTCGATTCGGCAAAATCCGTTCGCCTGGAAAGAATTCATTATGGATATGGTTTTCGATTGACGGCAGATATTCGGATTGAAGAGGTGTTATTGTCGAAATTGATGACGGATCGCGGATGGGGGGTAAAACCGACGATTCCGTTGGCGGATACTTCGGACTTTAGAGGCCTGCAGTATCGTCAAACCCGCTCAATTTCTTCTTCAAGTTTGAAACCCATATCCCCAACAGGGCAAAAACAGACTATCAAAGTAGGTGAGTTGTTCCAAAAACCCGTGGATTTGCGGGCGATTACCGACCAGACGACATTCTCGGAAGCACTTGATATTTTATGCCGGAGTATCGAACCTCGCCTGCCGTTGGTGGTTTTATGGAGGGATTTGGAAATCAATACCTATATTCAACAGGATACTCCGGTGGGGATTGGGGGAATGACTGTGATTCCTTTTGGGTATGCCCTGGAGCTGATTCTGCGTTCCGCGGCTGGCAATGGTCCTAAACCCGTTTTGGTGGTTGAAGGAGGGGTTTTGACGCTGGGCAGTGCGGAAATCCTGCAAAAAAGGCCCTATAATAAGATTTACCCGATTCAAGACTTAACCAGTCCGCAAACTGTTGAGCTGGAATATGGCAGCAGTAGCAATAGCGGTCCCTATGGGAGTACCGGCGTCGGATTTGAGGCTATGGGAACCGGCAGATAAGCTTAATTGTCTATGTATTATAGGCAGAAATGCCATGTTTCGCAAAGCAGATAAAGCACACCCGTGTATTCCACGTCGTGAGTAAGGTCTCAGTTCATGAACAAAGTCTGTGTTTTCGTCCTATAAAACATTGATTATTTATGATTTGTAAATAGAATGCAAATTTAGTCTTAAGATTCACCGTTATAGTACCGATGATGTTTCGTAGATGGGATTGTCGTTGTAGATTGTCCCTGTATAGAGAGCATTATGCGTAAAGGATTTTCGTAATGCAAACGGTTCGAACTTTTACTGTAAAGCCTTCACTGCCGGAGCCACTGAAAGATTTAAAAGTCATTGCCTCGAATCTGTATTGGTCCTGGCATTATGAGATTACAGATATATTTCGTCGTATCGATTATGATTTGTGGAAGCAGTGTGCCCATAACCCGGTCAAGATGCTGGGGATGGTGTCGCAAGCCCGGCTGGAGGATTTAGCCCGTAATGAGGGTTTTCTGTATCAGCTCCAGCAGGCCAAAAAGCAGCTTGAGGAAACGCTGAACGCCCCGTCCTGGTATGACAAGATTTATTCCGCCAAGACCCAGAAACCGCTGATTGCCTATTTCAGTGCTGAATTTGGCATTCACGAATCGCTGCCGATTTATTCGGGCGGCCTTGGGATGCTGGCGGGGGATCACCTCAAGAGTGCTTCGGATCTGGGTGTTCCGCTGGTGGGGGTTGGTCTTTTGTATCAGAAGGGGTATTTCCGTCAATATCTCAATACCGACGGCTGGCAGCAGGAACATTATCTGGACAATGATTTTTATAATATGCCCCTGGAGCAGGTCACCAAGCCCAGCGGTCATCCGCTGACGATCAGTGTGCAGTTTCCGGCTCGGACGGTGGTTTGCAATATCTGGAAGGCCTCGATTGGGCGTGTCGCCTTGTATTTGCTGGACAGCAATGTCCCGGCCAATAGTCCCGCCGATCGGACCATCACGCAGACGCTGTATGGCGGCGACAATGAAATGCGTATCTGCCAGGAAATAATCCTGGGTATCGGGGGCCTGAAGGCGCTGTATGCGATGGGGCTGGAACCAACCGTGTGCCATATGAACGAAGGGCATGCTGCATTCATGGCCCTGGAGCGTGTCCGCAAGATGCGCAGCCTGCATAATATGAGTTTTGACGAAGCGGTAGAAGTTACGCGAGCCAGCAATATTTTTACGGTTCATACGCCGGTGGCCGCAGGCAACGACGAATTTCCAGTGGAACTGATGGATAAATATTTCGGTCATTATTTCAGCAAGCTTGGGATTCACCGCGATCAATTTCTGGCCCTGGGCCGTGTCAAGGCCCAAGATCACCATGAAAGCTTCAAGATGCCGGTGCTGGCCATTCGTATGAGCACCTTCCGCAATGGTGTCAGCCAGCTCCATGGTGAAGTCTCCCGCAAGATTTGGGCGGGGTTGTGGCCGGAGCTGCCGGTGGACCAGGTTCCGATTACCTCGATTACCAACGGTGTGCATGCCCGCACGTGGCTCAGCGGCGAAGTCAATTCCCTGTATGAGCGTTATCTGGGGGCCCGCTGGTCGGATGAGATTGTGGATAAATCCATTTGGCACAATGTGGACCAAATTCCGGATGAAGAATTATGGCGTATTCACCAGCGCTGCAAAGAACGGCTGGTGGGATTTGCGCGGGCCCGACTCAAACGCCAGCTGCAGCGGCGTGGTGCATTCCATACAGAGCTGGGCTGGGCAGAAGAAGTGCTGGATCCGGAAGCTCTGACGATTGGCTTTGCCCGTCGATTTGCGACCTATAAGCGCGGCAACCTGCTGCTTCGGGAGCCGCATCGGCTGCTGAAGCTGCTGAGCAATACCGAGCAACCGGTTCAGTTTATCTTTGCCGGCAAGGCGCATCCTCGTGATACCGCGGGCAAGGACATTATCCGGCAGATTGTGCACTTTGCCAGTGAGAATCCGCAGATTCGGCGCAAGCTGATTTTCCTGGAAGACTATGATATGGATATTGCCCGCTATATGGTTCAGGGGGTGGATGTCTGGCTGAATAACCCTCGCCGTCCGATGGAAGCCAGCGGTACCAGCGGGATGAAGGCGGCGCTCAACGGCGTGCTGAATATGAGTACGCTGGACGGCTGGTGGTGTGAGGGGTATATTCCTGATGGCGGCTGGATTATTGGGGCCGGTGAGGAATATGACGATCTGAGTTATCAGGACCAGGTGGAATCGCAGGCGATTTATAATATGCTGGAACAGGAAGTTGTTCCGCTGTTCTACTCGCGGTCCAAGGATCGTCTGCCGCGTCGCTGGATTCGCCGTATGAAAAACACGATTAAATGGTGCGCTCCACGGTTTAATACCAGCCGCATGGTGGCGGAATATACCCGCAGGTTCTATAATCCTTCTGCGGTCAAGTGGGATGAACTGACGGACAATGCCATGGAACGTGTCAAGGCCTTGTCGCAATGGAAATCCGCGACACGCAATGCCTGGAGTGATTTGCAGTTTGTCGATGTGCAGGTTCAAACCAACAAGGAAGAATCATTTACAAGCTGGAATGGCCATAAGCCGGAACTGATGGTCGGCGGCGAACTGAAGATTTTGTCCCAGGTTCGCCTGGGTCGGCTGAAACCGACCGATATTTCGGTGCAGATTTATCATGGTCAGGTGGATTCGTCCGGCAGGATAGAAGGTGGGCATATCACGGATATGAAGTACGTTGAGAATTCACTGAATCCCGATGGCGTGGCGACATTCGTCGGCGAACTGCCATGCCGCGTGTCAGGTCAGCAGGGTTTCAGTCTGCGAATCGTCCCCAACCATCCGGATCTTGCCGAACCGTATGAATCCGGGATGATTTTGTGGGAAAATACCAGCCGGTAATTGCGACGTTTCGAATGATTTTCAAGGCTCCGATATTTGCATCGGAGCCTTTTTTGTGCGCCGGGCACGGTTCAACGCTCGTGGGGTTGAAGTCCCCTGCAGGCCGTGATGAGCGGAACTGCAAGCCGAAGGCAACTGCGATACAGCGATGTATGGTGGGAAGGAAGCTGGAGGCAAAAGCTGGACCGGAC
>JAWRKM010000087.1:0-46901 GCA_040306945.1 Anaerohalosphaeraceae bacterium | reverse complement strand
CGCTGGCAGGTTTCGCGAATGCGGCAGTAACATATACAGGATCATTATCAACAGATGGTTTTGATCCGGGTTTGACAGGTAATGGCGTTTGGGCAGCTGGCGTAAATTTGAGTTGGACAGTCAAAGACCTCGGATCAATGTGGTCATACGAGTACACATTAAGTGTTCCTCAAAAAGATATTAGTCATATTATCATCGAAGTGTCAGACACAGATATTTGGATTAATGATAATGTGACTAATTTTGTGGTTGACGTATATTCCTCCACATCCCAAGGGGGGAGCAATCCTGGTATTCCAGGCTCGTTGACAGGAGTGAAATACAATGTTAATGGTGTTATGAGTTATACGATTTCGTTCACTACTAATCGAATCCCTGTCTGGGGAGATTTTTATGCTGTTGATGGGCAAAATTCAAATCAACCAATACCTTATGTCTTCAACAAAGGTTTTTTAGATGATGATCCGATAGCCCCACCATCTGATGGTTCTATTGGCTATCATATTCTCCGGCCCGATAGCGTTATTATTGTTCCTGTCCCCGGAGCGATTCTGCTGGCGGCTATGGGAACGGGGCTGGTGGGTTATCTGAGGCATAGGACGGTGATTTAAGTCCAATTATCGAATCTCTTTTGAAGCCGCGGGACGGAGTGAGCCTGCGGCTTTTTTTATGCGCACAACATAGGCGTGTGGTGTTCTTTTGTTAGCGTTGGATTAATTTTCGCAGAAAATTCAACGGCAGTCCTGCAATCGCAAGTTCGCAGCATCCGCAGAATGAAGAGGTTTTGTGCAGGAATTGTTAAGAGTTGTTAATTTGCAGAAAATACTAATTTCTATCAGAACTTTCCAAACACCGCAAAAGTAGTTGACTTTATCTAATTCAAAAACTGACATTAATCAGGTTCAGTTTTTTTCTGAATACTGTTGACAATATAGGACCTATAAGATACAAGAGTAAAGTTTTAAGGATGAAGCACGGAGAAAACTTGTTTAGGAGAAACAACCATGAGTACGAAACATTTGACAGCTATTCTGACATTAACCATCCTGGCCGGTGCGGTTTACGCGGCCCCAACCACAGTTAAGGCTATCGCCGATGGCGCCCCCCTAAGCCCGGCGTATGAATTCAAGGTCACCAGTGGTTCGCTTGGCATTTACACCGTCGGACAAAATTTCCGAACATTCTGCATGGAATCCGGCGAGGCGTTTGCCAATGGTGTAACCTATTATGCGGTCATCAATACCGCAGCGGTTAAAGGCGGTACCGGTACCTCGGACCCGCTGGATCCGCGTACGGCTTATCTGTACACGCGGTACATGGCCGGAGCCTATGGCTACGATTTTAACACAGAAAATGCGCTGCAGGAAGTCATTCATTACATTGAAGGCGAACGTGCGGCGCTGTCGGTGAGCAATCCCTGGTCAGCACAGGCAGCGGCCCTGTATGCAGAGGCCAACGCCAGTGGCTGGACGACCATCGGCAATGTTCGTGTGGTGAATCTGTGGACCAACTATGACCCGCAGACAAAAACCTACAGCGGTTTTGCCCAGGATCAGCTGGTTCTGGTTCCCGCGCCGGGAGCGTTGCTGCTGGCCTCTATTGGTATGGCTGTGGTTGGCGGTTTAAGACGCCGTCAATCTGTGTAAATGCCAGAATATTGTTTAGTCAAGGCCGAGAACGTCACCAGTTCCCGGCCTTTTTTATTGACTTTGCAAAATAGGCCCTACAATCGCTACAGATGCTACATCTTTCCTGTGTTTCCTGAATTGTGGATAAATAACTGAGTTCCGGACCTTGTACCAGAACTCCGTTTTTTTTATAGTAAGCTCACTGAGTATTGATGCGGCCCGGAAGAAATTTTGCCGCCGCATCAGAGCCATTCGACCTGGGGGTTGGATTTGACTCAATTGTTGCTTAGGGATTTGAAGAGTAACGCCGGCTGGCGTTATCAGTCTAAACTTAAACAGTGTTGGGGGATTTACGATGAACAAGAATGTGATTGCAAGTTTACTGCTGGCCGCGGTTGGGGCTGTCCCGTGTCTGGCCGCCGAGACATTAACCATTTCCAATGTCAATTACGCCGATTACTCGAAAATTATCGGCATCCAAAGTGACCTCTATACCGGTCTGGCCTATGTGGGCGCCTTGAAGCTGACCACTGAGCAAGGTGATCTGTTCGGTTTCTGCATCGATTTATACGACCATTCTAATACGGGCGTGTTTGAAGTGTCCACTCTTGAAAATGCCCCGCGTAGCACCAATAACCCGAATGGCCCGATGACCGCGGCCAAGGCCGATAATATACGCCGATTATATGATGTCGCGTATTATGACTATGTGCTGCCGGAACTGGAAAAGACCCCGTCGGCTGCCAATAAAGACATTACCGCCGCATTTCAATTGTCGGTGTGGAATCTCATTTTTGATAACGATCTGTCCATCAGCAATGGGGCTGGAAGTTTTTATACGACTTCCAGCGGTGCGTTTATCACCTATGCCAACACCTGGATGGGACAGTTGGCCGATGCCGAGCTGGCTTCGGTGGGGGCACTGCTCAATGACCAGTATCAGGACTATGCGATTGCCGTTCCGGTCCCGGCCCCGGGTGCACTCCTGCTTTCCTCGATGGGTATGGTGCTGGTTGGATATCTCCGGCGAGGACGGACGGTGTAAATCAAAACCAGTGCCACACAATAACCGCTTCTGAGTAACCAGGATGGAGATTTGAGTATTTTGGGACGGCACAAACAGACTTATTTTAGGGCTATGTGATGGTTTCACCCGGCCCGACTCATTATGGAGTTCATTAAGATGTACAGCGTGCCTGTCTGGGCAGGGAGCAATAAAGATTTTGAATTTGAGAGGATTTACCATGAACACAATATATGCGATTTTGGCTTTCGCTGCTTGGCAGGCTGCGGTGTTCGCCGGGCCGACCCTGGATTTGTCCACGGCTGGTGCTTCCGGAACCATTAACGGCGCCATCTTTCAGCAAATCGATGCGCAGTCCACAGGAACAGGCGTCATTGACGCTTTCCTGCGCATTCAAAAAACCGGCACCGAAGAAGGATACAATACCGACTATCGTCCTACATCCTATGATGAAAATGCATCGATTCAGTTTACACGCTCGCTGCTGCTGGCATCGATTCCGACGGTAAATATCAATGGAACGCAGTACAGAGAATTCTTGTTGGATATCAATGAGTCCTCCCCAAAGAGTGAATTGTCTCTGGATAGGCTTCAAATTTATCAGGCGAATGCAGGGAATCTGCATGGGACGCTGGCACAACTCCAGACAAGCTGGACCCAAATCTATGATCTGGATGCAGGCGAAGACAACTGGATTAAGTTGGATTATGATTTGAACAACGGCAGCGGCAGCGGTGATATGTTTGCTTATATTCCCGATGCACTGTTCAGGACCGAATACGGGCCGTACGTGTATCTGTATTCACTGTTTGGTGAAAACATTGCTGCGGATTCGGGATTTGAAGAATGGTCGGTTCGTGTCATAAAAGAGGATACGATCCTGACCCCGCCGCCGGCCGTCCCGGCCCCGGGGGCACTGCTGCTTTCCTCGATGGGCATGATGCTGGTTGGATATCTTCGGCGAGGAGGGAAGCTGTAATTGGCTGTACAGGCTATACAGTCGATACAGAACACCCTTTTTAATGCAGGGAAACAGGAATTGCTCGTCCAGTCAACTTGATTTTTGAGCCGTTTTTTCATACACTGACAGATACACAATAAAGTGTTGCTTTGTGATTCACCCAGGATGGGGGTTGTGGTTTTCAGGACAGCACAAATGCGTTGTATGACATGATTCAGATGAGTATTTCATCTGTTATGGAATGATCCGGCGGTCGGATTGTTGTTTTGAACTTTACCCTGGTCAGGGTAATCGAATACGGTTTTAATTGAGGGGAATGAAGATGAAAACAAAATTGATGATGGTGGCGGCTCTTTTGTCATTGACGGCTCTGCCGGCGATGGCGGCGGTGAATCTCAAGATGCTCAACGACAGCACACCGGCGTACACGATGCAGGTTCTGGAACAGATCGGCGATGTCAAGCCGGGTGTCTATGCCTCGATTTGCATCGAGAAGGATGAGACGTTTAGTCTGAATACATCATACTACGGTGTGATGAACGAGAACTACGAAGCCACACGGGGCGGCAATGTGTGGTCTGGCGAAATTGGCAAGAGTGCCGTGGTTGCTTCCGATGGAGCAGATCAGCTGGATTATAGTTCCGCCTGGCTGTTCACCCAGTTCGTTACCAAAAATCCAGACTATCAGAATCAGGCTGCTCTTCAGAATGCGATTCATTACATCGAAGCGGAAAATACGGCCCTGACGAACATCCAGATTGGTTCTGCGGATTGGAATCCGAACAAGAATCTGTGGCAGAAATATGTGGAAGATGCCCTGGCTTCAGGTGCCAACAGCTATGGCGGAGTTCGCGTTCTGAATCTGTGGGCCGATGCTGCTCATACCAAGTTTGCCCAGGATCAGATCGTGTATGTCCCGGCCCCGGGAGCGATTGTTCTGGCCTCAATGGGTATGGCATTTGTTGGCTACCTGAGACGTCGCCAATCTATCTAAGACATCCAAAAAATCATAAAAATCGGTTTATCGCAAGCCGCGGGATATAAAAATCCGCGGCTTTTTTTGTTAATTTTTGTTTAATATTTACCACTCATTAATTTGTAAGTCCATTTTATAAATGGACTTGCGTTTTTATGGTCCAATAATAAGTACTTCTACGGATTGTTTTTTTGGTTGGGATTCTCCATAATAAACTGTATGGGTCGTAACGTGTGTAGCGATATGGACTCTCGTGAGGGGAGAAATCCTGCCTGACTAGGAGGGTTTCTCCAAAGTAGAGAATACTATTTGTTGGAAAGGAGATTCGAAATGGAGAAGAAACTAATCGTTGTCTTAGGCCTCGCGGCCGTCCTTGCCTGCCCGGCCATGGCGGCTGTGACGCAGATTTATGTTGTACCAGGATTTGGAATTTATCAGGCAGGGCAAGGAGGGGAATTTACTTTTAAACCCATTGGTTGGAATCCATTGCCCTATTATGCTGGTGTGGCAAAAAACCAAGGTTATGCAGATACGTTCCAGACGTTCTGTGTTGAAAAAGCTGAGACCATATCTTCCGGTACCACATATGATGTGGTGATTAGCGATGCAGCAGTGTATGGGGGAACCAATAGCTCAGATCCGCTTTCAAAAGGGGCAGCGTTTCTGTATCATGAATTCCAAAAAGGTACGCTATCAGGTTACAACTACAATGGTACCGAGGCTCAACGGGAGGCCTCTGCTCTTGATTTGCAGAATGCCATCTGGGCTCTTGAAGGCGAGGGGGGGTATATAACCGCAGCCTATGCAGCATTACTCGAAAGCGAATTTGGTGCAGGTACCACTATAGATGATTGGGACGATGATAACAATGGTGCTTATGCGGTTAGAGTCATGAATATATGGGTAGCAGGTCATATTGGAGATCCTCAATATAAAGTTCAAGATGCTTTGGTCTGTATCCCTGCCCCTGGAGCGATCATGCTGGCTTCGATAGGGATGGGACTGGTGGGCTGGCTGAGACGGCGTCAGGCCCTGTAAGCGGCCGGTTGGTCAACGATTATTACCATGCGTACAAAGCCGCGGAATGGATGTCCGCGGCTTTTTAATTGATTCTGTTGTTCATCAAAAGCAGGGAAAAAGAAAGTCGCTGGTTGATGGAATAAAGAGCTTGTGGTTTTTCAAATCGTTCTGAACAAAATGGAGCTGTTCGTGCTCGTTTGCGTGATTGATAAACGCAAAAAGGCTGGAACGAAATGGTGGGTTGGGCTGGGGCAAAGGGCCCCGACAGGCTAATAGAAAGTAACTATATTCGATTCGGCCAAGCGTCATCTTTGGGAAGTGTGTGGGCGTAGAAGGGGTGTCTTGCAAATCAATAAAAAACGCAGCCCCCATTTCACAGAGGGTTATTGCAGACGAAAAAGAGAATTTTTGTGGGTTGTGTAAATGCTTTCGTATCAGCATGTTACGGTGGAAGTAAAATTTTTGATAAATTTTTGCAAAAAAGCCCTTGACGAAAAGTCTATTCTGAGTAAACTTAGTTTTCTCGTTAGCGGTAACAGAGCTGACGGGTGGATGAGAAAAGTAATGACGTCCCGCGAAACACAATAAGGGAGTGGTTTCGTAAGGCCGACACGAAGGTGTTCGGCAGAAAAATAAAGGACGATTTTCGGATTGAAAAAAATCCTGAAAAAAAATGAAATTTTTATCTTGACTGCTCGGCGGTGAGTAAGTAAACTCCCGAACTCTCAGCAATGTCGCTGACCCGCAAGAGCAGCGACATTTTTTGTTGCTCTTTGAACAAGTGGATAGATGGTTGAGTCTTGAGAGCCGACTGGTCGGTACGACAGCGGTGTTCGAGTCAGATACGGCTGTATGGTCGGGCTCGTAGCTCAGCTGGTGAGAGCGCACGCCTGATAAGCGTGAGGTCGGAAGTTCGAATCTTCCCGGGCCCATTTACGAATGGCGGTTGCGTAGCGAGGCAGATGGCAGTTTGCAGCGTGCAATCGCACAAGGCTCGGGGACGTAGCTCAGTTGGGAGAGCGCCGGCTTTGCAAGCCAGAGGTCGTGGGTCCGAATCCCATCGTCTCCACTGGAAACCATTACATAACCATGATTGATCTTTCGATTCCGGGTTCAACCGGATTTAGAAGATAATGTTCTTTGACAAGTGAATAGCGGATGCGATCGTGGGATGTGAAATGACAATTTTTGATCAGCAGTATTGTCATTACTTCACATACTACAATAAGCGCTTATTATTTTGCCAAACCTATGCACAACAGATGAAATGTCTGTTAGCGGCGACCAGTCAGTCTTCGATTGATATGGTCAAGTTACTAAGGGTGTATGGGGAATGTCTAGGTGTCGAGAGGCGATGAAGGACGTGGTAGACTGCGATAAGCCCGGGGCAGGTGTCAAACAACCGTTAATCCCGGGATGTCCGAATGGGGAAACCTGGCGGGAACGGGCAACCGAATCCCGTCATCCACGGATGAATGCATAGTCCGTGAGAAGCGAACGCAGGGAACTGAAACATCTAAGTACCTGCAGGAAAGTAAATCAACCGAGACTCCGTTAGTAGCGGCGAGCGAAAGCGGACCAGCCCAAACCAGGCTTCGGCCTGGGGTTGCGGGCGTCACATAAGCAGGATAACGACCAGTGGAACGATCTGGAAAGTTCGACCATAGAAGGTGATAGTCCTGTACGCGAAAGTTGAAGTCCTGTGTGGCGTACCAGAGTAGCATGGAGCTCGTGAAACTCCGTGCGAAGCCGGGGGGCCCACCCTCCAAGGCTAAGTACTACTCGATATCCGATAGTGAACCAGTAAGGCGACTGAACGATGAAAAGTACCCCTACTAGGGGAGTTAAAAGTACCTGAAACCATACACTTACAAGCTGTGGAAGGCCTATATCAGCTTCGGCTGAAATGGCTGCCCGCGTGCCTTTTGCATAATGAGCCGGCGAGTTATCCTTTGTGGCAAGGTTAAGCACTTCAGGTGCGGAGCCGTAGCGAAAGCGAGTCTGAATAGGGCGTTAAGTCGTAAGGGATAGACGCGAAACCACGTGATCAACCCATGGCCAGGTGGAAGGGGATGTAAAAATCCCTGGACGACCGAACCCAGGAACGTTGAAAAGTTGCGGGATGAGCTGTGGGGAGGAGTAAAAGTCTAATCAAACGTGGAGATATCTCGTTCTCTCCGAAATAACTCTAGGGTTAGCCTCGAGTCATACTTTACGGGGGTAGAGCTACTGATTGGAAATAGGGGTCCACCAGACTACCTGTTCCTACCAAACTCCGAATACCGTAAAGCCTATCTCGGGAGTCAGTCTACGAGTGATAACATTCGTGGTCGAGAGGGAAAGAACCCAGACCGTCAGCTAAGGTCCCGGATTTTCGCTAAGTTTAGTATAAGGAAGTCCAATTGCTGTGACAATCAGGATGTTGGCTTAGAAGCAGCCACCATTTAAAAAGTGCGTAATAGCTTACTGATCAAGCAGTTGGGTGCCGATAATGAACGGGGATAAGCGAAAAACCGAAGCTGCGGGTGTTTAGGATACTGGGTTCAACATCTTACGGGGTGTTGAATCTGGTATCCGAACGCGGTAGGAGAGCGTAGCAAACAGCGTCGAAGCAGTACGGAAACGAGCTGTGGAGCGTTTGCTAGTGATTATGCCGGCATGAGTAACGATAAAACGGGTGAGAATCCCGTTCGCCGAAAACCTAAGGTTTCCTGGGGAAGGTAAATCCGCCCAGGGTTAGTCGGCCCCTTAGTCAAGGCTGAAAGGCGTAGACGATGGACAGCAGGTTAATATTCCTGCACCACGTTGGCGGACGAAAAACGTGACGCATCTTTTAGGGTTATCCCATGACTAGTCGTGTGGGTTCCGCAAGGTCGAGGACGATTACGATTCCGAAGTAACCGGCGAAGGTGCCAAGAAATAACGTTTGTAGGTTGATGTCAGCGTGACCGTACTAAAACTGACACAGGTAGGTGAGGAGAATATCCTAAGGCGCTCGAGAGAACGGTCTTTAAGGAACTAGGCAATTTGACCCCGTAAGTTCGCGATAAGGGGTCCCTCCATGACATTTAGTAATAGATGTTGATGAGGGCGCAGTGAAGTGGCTCTAGCGACTGTTTATCAAAAACACAGTTCTCTGCTAACACGTACAGTGGATGTATAGAGAATGACGCCTGCTCGGTGCCGGAAGGTCAAGGGGATGGGTTAGCCGCAAGGCGAAGCTCCTAACTGAAGCCCCGGTAAACGGCGGCCGTAACTATGACGGTCCTAAGGTAGCGAAATTCCTTGTCGGGTAAGTTCCGACGTGCATGAACGGCGTAACGACTGGAGTAGTGTCTCAAAGACCGACTCGGTGAAATTGTAGATGTGGTGAAGATACCACGTACCCGCGGCAAGACGGAAAGACCCCATGAACCTTTACTGTAGCCTGGTATTGACGCCTGATATATCATGCGTAGGATAGGTGGGAGGCTGTGAAGCGGAGCTCTCGGGCTTCGCGGAGCCAACGTTGAAATACCACCCTTGCTATATTAGTCGCCTAACCGTAGTCCGTGAATCCGGATACGGGACAGTGCTTGGTGGGCAGTTTGACTGGGGCGGTCGCCTCCAAAAGAGTAACGGAGGAGTTCAAAGGTACCCTCAGCGTGGTTGGCAATCACGCGACGAGCGTAAAGGTATAAGGGTGCTTAACTGTGAGACGTATATGTCGATCAGATGCGAAAGCAGGACTTAGTGATCCGGTGGTCCCGTGTGGAAGGGCCATCGCTCATCAGATAAAAGGTACTCTGGGGATAACAGGCTGATCGCCACCGAGCGTTCATAGCGGCGTGGCGGTTTGGCACCTCGATGTCGGCTCATCACATCCTGGGGCTGAAGGCGGTCCCAAGGGTTCGGCTGTTCGCCGATTAAAGTGGTACGCGAGCTGGGTTCAGACCGATGTGAATCAGGTCGGTCCCTATCTGCCGTGGGCGCAGGAATCTTGAGGAGATATTTTCTTAGTACGAGAGGATTAGAAAGTACTGACCTCTGGTGTACCGGCTGTAGCGCTAGCTGCACCGCCGGGTAGCTATGTCGGGAACGGATAACCGCTGAAAGCATCTAAGCGGGAAGCCTACTCCAAGATAAGGATTCCATGAACTATGTTCGAGAGAGCCCAGTTAGAATAACTGGTTGATAGGCCGGGTGTGTAAGTGGCGAAATCCATTCAGCTTACCGGTACTAACGCTCGATTACTTGACCATATCAATCCAAGATTGGCGCTGACGCCGCCATAGATTGGCATTCAATAACGCTGATCGTATCCGCTATTATTTTCTTGGTCCAGAGAATTTCAGCGAAAGCTGATTCACGAACTCCTGGTGACCATACGTACGGGAAAACGCCTGATCCCATTCCGAACTCAGAAGCTAAGACCGTCCGGCCGATGATAGTCCTTCGGGGCGAAAGTAGGTGATTGCCAGGATATATGAGCCTCGTTGCCTAACGGCAGCGAGGCTCTCCTTTTGCGCAATTGAGATGTAGATACGACATATCCGTATAACTATAATAGCCAGTGTTGATGCCTCTCACGGGTACGTTTATACCTAACGAGTAAGGTTATTACGTGATGGCCACAGGCCATTTTACCCTTGCGTAATCACGGGTAAGGCTACCCTTACGCAGCCGTAATGATAGAGCGATTGCGAAAAGCTGCACCCCGAACCCCCTGAGTCGCAACGAAACGAACATCTTCAAGTACAATCAGTCTAACTTGGGGTCTATTCAAAAAAATGGCCATTTATAGTTGGGCTACTTTGTCCTTACGGAATCGTGTTCGCAAACCCTGTATTGATCACACAGGCCAGCTTACAGGGTGATGTGTATAAACCATTCAAGAGGCGATACATGATTATCCTTGCAGCGATAGGCAATTGCGTTTACAACTTGGCCGGCGTTATTATTGCGATGCGGTGAACTCGTTAAGGTCCCACTCGAATTTTTTGAATTTCAAGATCACGTCGTTGTTTTCAAGGTAGGATTTGTCTGTGTCGCTGACGAAAAACAGCAGAAAATTCAGCCAGGCTTTCTCATCGGGCTTGCGCTGTCTGAATTTTTTGATTTCGGCATATTTAGAGTTGAGGAATAATTCGCGGTGGATATTGAACAAATTAGAGATATAGACCGTTTTCGTATCAGTGTCTATTGTCATTCCATGGGGGGACGCGAGGTATTTTTTGACCTGGTCATCGAGCTGATCGGACAGCGTTTCGGCTCGATAAGGTTCTTTTCGCAAAGCAGCTCCTCCGCGGGTTGCGTTGGACAACGCAAAACAGATACGGGGGTCCTTGAATCGTTGAAGGAGCAGTTCCTGCTCGATTTCCTGCAGGTTATATTGAAGGCCCTGAATTTCGAAATAATTTTTTGTCCACGGGTCGGAAATCTGCATGATGCTGTTGTTGGGGTACAGGATCATATACCATTTGGGTTGGATCGGGTAATTGTCAATGATTAATTTCAGGGTGCATAAATTATAGGTATTGATCCAAAAGACCTGTTTTTCTGCATCATTCATCGCCATAATCTGGGCAGGATGGATACTTTTCAGATAGGATAGAATATTATTTAAGTCAGACCTTTTGCGTCGTAAAAGCGAATAGTTCACTTCGCCTTTGTCATTGACATACTGGCCGTAAATGATTTCGCAGGCCTTATACAGTTCTGGCAACGGAGATTGGCCAGGCAAGATCATATCGTCCGGTTCTTCGGATACAAGATTCACATTGGATTGATTGGGATCCGAAATGGCGGCTTTATCCGGTTCCGGAGCACTGGCACCGGCCGGATTGTTCGGATCGATGGTTTTAGGTGGGTTGTTCTGTTCGGAATCTGCACCAACATATCGAAGGGGATATGCCAGGACAAGGCAAAAAAACAAAATAATACCAATTTTGTTAAGCATTTATCTTTCTTTCGAGCAATCAGTAAAAACAGATAAAATAATATGGATTTATCAGAAAATCTATAATTGTAAATTAAACACGTCCGGAATAAATGTACTCTATCATATATAATAATGTTCATTTTTAAAAGCAAATACAGGTATTCCAGACGAATTCTTAATCGTCTAAATATCGCCGGCAAATAACTGGGAAAACCGGTAAATTTGGTGAATGAATCAGTTTCTCATTTCGTTGTCAAATAGAAAATTATCGTAAGTCGGCTGGCTTTATTTATCCTATTGTCTTATCGTGATTTGCCTTGACAGGTCCAGGTGGGCGGAGTATCTTGACGCAAAGTTTTTTAATTTTTTTTGACCGCAAATCCAGGTTCAGTTGAGGTCTATGAAAAGCCGCAAGTCCGGCAATTTTTAGAATGCCATAGATCAAATGATAAAGGGTATATTATGATTAAAAGTATATCATGTTTGTCCTGTATAGTGCTTCTATCTGTCAGTATTGTTGCGATGGCGGTTGATACCAGCAAAGTTGAACAAGTCCGTACACAATTTATCCAGTCTAATACCCAGCCGGATAAGGCGGCAGAACAGATCATCGATGAATTCTGGCGAAAAAGTCTTGATTCCATGATGTTGATAGAAGATACCAGTGAAATTGTGAAGTTGCGGTCAGACCTGGTCAAGCAGAAAGGGGATAAAGACCTGAGCTTTTATGCGTCGACTTACATCAAAATTGCAGATACTCACTTGAAGTCGGCGCTGGAAGCAATAGCCGGGTGGGAAAATAATGATTCCAAAAAACTGCGTGTCGAACGAAATTTCATGATTCTGATTGCCGAGTTGGGTCGCATGGAACTGGCGGATCTGGCGATGACTCGCTTGAAGCATGACGATAAGATGGTCCGATATTGGGCGGTGCGGGCGGTTACCAGTCCCCGGGTTGTCAGTCAGTTGATTTCCGACATCACCCGGGATGAGAAGCTGACCTTACAGATTATCACTTCGCTGGGCGAGTATATCAAGCAATATGATGATGCTGTTGTGCTCCCGTTCATTGCGGAATTTGCTGCGGGAATCAAAAATGCATCTGGCAACAGTCTTCTGCTGGCGATTGCGGATAAGCGTATTGATGCCTTTATGAAATGGACTGTTACCGATGAAGCAGCAGATGCTGGAATCCTGAAAACCATCGGGGGCCTGGTATTTGAGACAGCTTCGGCGGCGACCCGTCAGGAACTGCTTGGACGTTTCGGGCAGCTTTATTCCTGTGTGGTGCAGCGTTACCTGATGGGAACGCATCTGCCTGCGGCGTCGCGAGATCAGCTGGTGACTGTGATTTGCGAGGTTGAAGCAGGCGTGATGGAAAAAATGCTTCCCGGATCGACCAACCGGTTCAGGAATGAATTGCAGCGTGCTCAGCCGATTGACAAGGTGTATGAGGCCCTGTTTGGGAGTTCGGACAAGGCCGGGGAGCTTTCGACCCGAATGAATTTTGATTATGGCAAAGACAGCAGCGGCAAGAGTCTTGTCTGTCCGCGTCCTCTCCCTGCTCCGCCGGCAGTTCCCGCCCAGGCCTCTGCCCAACCATAACACAATTGAACACGATCAATGCGAGTTTCCTGGCTGTACCATCACGACAAGAAGAACATCTGCAGCTGCCCGGTTTGGATTGCCTTGATGGGTATTCTTGCGGGTGTTGCAGGCTCATTGTCTGTATCGGGGTGTAAAGACAATCCCGATAAGGCCCGGGACAACGGCGTTGTTCTGCAGCAGCGTCTTCGGGCGTATGTGCAGACTCTGGATCCGATGAATGTGCGGGATACGACCGGGACCTGCGTGGCCTCGGACATATTTGATACGTTATATGATTATCACTATCTGAAACGTCCTTATGAAATTGTTCCCCAGTTGGCAGCGGCGATGCCGACGATTTCTGAGGATGGCACCTGTTATACGATTCCTCTTCGCAAGGATGTGTATTTTCATGATGATCCGTGTTTTCCCGATGGCAAAGGCAGGCTTCTGAAGGCAGAGGATGTGGTCTATGCATTCAAACGAATAGCGGATATCAAGACCCGATCGGTGAGCTGGTGGATTCTGGATCGGCGAATTGTGGGGCTGGATGACTTCCGGGAATATACCAAGACCTGTCAAAAGGGCCAGGTGGATTATGATCGTCCTGTCGAAGGTCTGCAGGCGCTGGATGACACTACGCTGCAAATCAAATTGAACAAACCCTGGCCTCAGCTGGTGTTTTGGCTGACCTATATTGCCACGGCCCCGGTGGCCCGTGAAGCCGTGGAATATTACGGTGATGAGATTGGATTTCATCCGGTTGGGACGGGAGCATTTAAAGTGGATCGATGGCTGGCGGGTGCGTATGTTGAGGCCTCCCGGCATCCGCGTTATTATGACCGTTATCCGACCGAAGGCGGACCGGGTGACCAGGAGGCCGGATTGCTGGAGGATGCGGGCAAACCGCTGCCGTTTGTGGACAAGGTCATTTGGCGCATCGTGGTGGAAGACCAGCCCCGGTGGCGGTTGTTTCTGAAGGGGTATCTGGATATGGTTGGGGTTCCCAAGGATAATTTCGGACAGGTTTTCACCTCGGGGGTGAGCCTGAACGAGGAGTTTACCGAGCGACAGATTCGCATGACGGAATTTGATGAGCCGGGAACGTTCTGGGTGGCATTTAATATGCAAGACCCGGTGCTCAAAGACAATAAGCCCTTGCGGCAGGCGATTAGCTTCAGCATTGACCGAAAAAAATATATTGAAATTTTTTTTGACGGCAGGGCGCATGAGGCCTTTGGTTTTATTCCGCCGGTGATGCCGGGTTATGACCCCAATATTGTTGCGATTTCCAATTCCCGTTATGATCTGGTTGCGGCACATCGTTGTCTTGAGGATGCCAAACGGATTGCCGGCGGTAAAATTCCCCGTCTTCGGATTGCCATTGGCGGTACAGATTCAACCAACCGCCAGATGTGTCAGTATATGCAGCGATGCATCGAATCTATCGGTCTGGATGCAGAAATTGAGTTATATGACTGGCCGACGTTTCTGGAAAAGATGCGCAAGGGAGATTTGCAGCTGTTAATTACCGGCTGGTCAGCGGATTATCCGGATGTGGAAAGCTTTCTGCAGTTATTTTACAGCAAGAATATTCCTTATCCCAACGAGTTTCATTACTCAAATCCGAAGTATGATGCCATTTTTGAAAGAATATCCGTGATGCCGGACTGCCCGGAGCGGACGGCATTATATCAGGAGGCTCAGCGAATTATCAATGACGACCTGCCTTGTGCATTTACCCTGCATCGAGCCAGTTTTATAATGTGTCATGACTGGATTCGCAACGTCAAACCCAACTCTTATAAGAATGAGATGGCCGGGTGGGGGATGACCAAATATTACCGGATTGACCCAGCCAAACGCGAAGCGTATAAGAAGAAATATCGGTGACATGAGACAAACCAAAGCCTATTTGATTTTCTGTGGTATTCTGGCAGCGGTGTGGGGCTGCCAGAAGCGCAAGAGCTCTGCAGAAGGTGAGATGGTGATTTGCCGTCCGATGATCAGCAAGGTGCAGACGCTGGACCCAACCAATACCCGCGATATTTATTCAGCGATGGTGGTCTCCCAGATCTGTGAGCAGCTTTATGTATATCATTATCTGAAGCGACCCTATCAACTGATTCCTCTGCTGGCCGAATCCATGCCGGACATCAGTGATGACGGAAAGACCTACACCATTCGCATCAAGCAGGGGGTTCGTTTTCAGGATGATCCCTGTTTTCCCGACGGCAAGGGCAGAGAGCTGAAGGCGTCGGATTTTGTGTATGCGTTCAAGCGTCTGGCCAATGCCAGATATGCCAGCCAGAACTGGAGCATTTTTGACGACCGCATTGTGGGGCTAAATGATTTTCGCGAGTATTCCAAGGGGTTCAAGAAAGAATGGGATGTGGATTATTCCCGTCCAGTGGAGGGGGTTCAGGCTCTGGATGATTATACCTTGCAACTGAAGCTGACGCGTCCCTGGCCGCAGATTCTGGAGCTGGCATTGAATGATTATTGTACATCGCCGGTGCCGTTTGAGGCTGTTGGGTATTATGGAGTCGATATTGTGTCGCACCCGGTCGGCACGGGGCCTTATCGGCTGAAGACCTGGCAGCGCAGTTCGTATATTGAGCTTGAAAAGAATTCCAACTGGCGAGGGGAATTGTATCCGTCGGAAGGCGAACCGGAAGATGAGGAGAATGGCTTGCTGGCCGATGCAGGCAAGCCGGTGCCGTTTGCCGATCGGATTATCTTCCGGATTATTGAAGAAGATCAGCCCAACTGGCTGTTGTTTATGCGGGGCAAGCTGGATGTGATGTATATTCCCAAGGATCATTTTGATAAAGTGATGATGCCTGACAAGAAGCAGTTGTCGTCGTTTATGCAGGACCGGCAGATCCGACTGACGATATTTAACGACCCGTCGACGTTCTGGGTCGGGTTCAATATGAAAGACCCGGTTTTGGGACCGAATCTCCCGCTTCGCAAGGCGATCAGTCGGGCGATTGACCGGCAAAAGTATATCGACATTCTTTTCAACGGCAGGGTCCAGGTGGCTCATGGGCTGGTTTCGCCGGGGCTGAATTCCTACGATCCAAATATAGCTGATTATGGGTATTCCAGATTTGATTTAAACGAGGCTCGCGCTTTACTGAAGCAGGCGGAGGCGATCTACGGCAAACCGATTCCCAAATTGACTCTGGCGATGCCGGGTACGGATACCCTGCCCAAGCAGATGGGCCAGCTTCTCCAGCGGATGTTGGAGCAGGCGGGGATTCAGATTCAGGTGGATTATATGGATTTTCCGACTTATATGGAAAGACAGAATAAGGGGCAGTGCCAGATGTTTATCAGCGGCGTTTCAGCCAGTTGTCCTGATGCAATGGATTTTCTGGAAATGTTTGCAAGCAAGTACTTTGCGCCGGGCAGCAATAAATTCTTCTATTCCAATCCTGAATTTGATGCCCTTTATGAACAGGTGGCGGTGATGCAGGATTCTCCGGAGCGGCTGGCGTTGTACCGCAAACTGGAGCACATCATTCTGGAGGACTACCCGGCGGCATTTATGACGCACCGTATTACCTTTTACCTGGAACATGACTGGTATAAAAACTACAAGCCCTTTGTTTTCGGGTATGGCGTGCTGAAATACCACCGGGTGGATGTCGAGCAGAGAGAACAGTATTTCGACAGAAATTATTCCTTAAAAAAGGAGGGCAAATGACCGCCTTTATTATACGCAGACTGCTTTATATGTTCCCAATTGTATTAGGGGTATTGCTAGTCACCTTTACGCTGTTTACGCTGATTGGAGGTGATATTTCCCAGCAAATTGCCGGTAAAAACGCCGATGCCGAAACGATTGCTGAAATCCGGCATGAGTACGGGCTGGATAAGCCGCTATTCTGGTCCTGGGACAGTCAGTTTGTGAATCATTTCAAAAAAGCTTTTTCTTTTGATTTCGGGCGGGCGATGGACCGAGAACGGATCAGTGCCAAAATTCTTCGCGGCATTGGACCGTCTCTGATGCTGACGGTCCCGATGTTTATCGGCGAGATTATTGCCGCAGTCAGTCTGGCTCTGATTATTGCTTATGTCCGAGGGACGATCTGGGATGTTGGTGCGGTGGTGATTTGTGTGGCGGGAATGAGCATTCCCTATTTGAGTTTTATTATTTTCGGGCAATATGTCTTTGCCTATAAGCTGGACTGGTTTCCGATTATTTATCTGCCGGAAGAGCCGATGATCAAAAGTGTCGGGCTGCCGATTCTGATTGGGATTGTGGCGTCGCTGGGGGGAGAGCTTCGATTTTATCGGACGATTATGCTCGATGAGATGCGCAATGATTATGTCCGTACTGCTTTTGCCAAAGGGCTTTCAACGACGCGGGTTTTATTCAAGCATGTGCTCAAAAATGCGATGATTCCCATTATCACCAATGTGGTGCTGACAATACCGCATCTGATTCTCGGGTCATTTCTGCTGGAGCGTTTTTTCGGGATTCCCGGATTGGGCTATCTGATGATTGAGGCAATCGGAGCTCGCGATTTCTTTGTCATTAATGCGATGACCTTTATTTTTTCGCTGCTGATTGTGATATTTACCCTGCTTGCAGACATCTGTTATGCATTGGTGGATCCGCGAATCAGCTTGAAATAAGGTCAAAAGCACAAGAAATAAGCAAGCCCGCAGGGCGAGGATGAATAACAGGTTAAAACAAGATGACAGAAATAACGACACAAAATGAGTTGACACAGCCGAGAGGGTATTGGTCCGATGCGATTCGCCGCCTTCGCAAGCGGAAGCTGGCGATGGTCTGCTTCTGGATTGTGGCTGTCTATGCGGGACTGGCGGCCTTTATCTGGGTTGGCGAAATCCTGGTGACGCAGTTTGGCTGGAAGATACCGCTTGTTCAATGGAATGAGCATGTTGGACCCAGCTACCAGAAGCCTATGTCGGGCTATGAATTTGTCCCCGAAATGAAGACTGAAAGTCAGCAGGGCTGGTGCCTGCTGGGCACAGATTTTATGGGACAATCCACATTTCGAAAAACGCTCTACGGGGCCAAAACGGCGATGATGGTTGCCTTCTGCGCGTCGATGATCAGTATTTTGATTGGGGTGCCGCTGGGAGCGCTGGCGGGGTATTACCGGGGCTGGGTGGATGATGCGATTGTGTGGTTTTATACAACGCTGGGGACAATTCCATATATTCTGCTGCTGATGGCGTTTGCGGTCGTGCTGCGGGGAGCTCATATCGGCCCCTGGGAGCTGCGTGGTTCGGTGTCGGTGTACTTGGCGATTGGCCTGACCAGTTGGGTGGGATTGTGCCGGCTGATTCGCGGCGAAATTATCAAACGCAAGGAAAGTGAATATGTACTGGCGGCCAGGGCGATGGGGTGTTCGGATTTTCGTATTCTGTTTTTCCACCTGCTGCCCAATGTGTTTCATATCATTCTGATTAACTTTTCGCTGCGGTTTGTCAGTTTTATCCATGCCGAGGTGATTTTGAGCTTCCTGGGGCTGGGGGAGACAGATAAGCCCAGTTGGGGGGCGATGATTGATGCAGCGCGTACGGAACTGGCGCGCGATGTCTGGTGGGAAATGGCCGCCGCGACGGTTGCGATTTTTATTATCTCGCTGGCACTGAATATTTTCAGTGATGCCCTGCGGGATTGTCTGGACCCGAAATTAAGGATGGATTAATCCGATGAGTGAACACGAGATATTGCTGTCGGTACAGAATCTTTCGACGCATTTTTTCACGCAGCAAGGGATTGCCAAAGCCGTGCAGGATGTCAGTTTTGATATTCCGGCCGGGCATATGACAGCGCTGGTGGGCGAAAGCGGCTGCGGAAAAAGCGTGACGTCGCTGTCGATTCTGCGGCTGATTCCGGACCCGCCGGGAAAGATTATTGGCGGGAAAATCATCTTTAAAGGTCAGAATCTGCTCGAATTGAGTGAGCATCGGATGCGTGCCATTCGCGGTAATGATATTGCGATGATTTTCCAGGAGCCGATGACCAGTTTGAATCCGGTGTTTACCATCGGTAACCAGATTGTCGAGGTCATTAGTCTGCATCAGGGCATCAAGGGCAAGGCGGCATGGGATATGGCCGTTGATATGCTGACTAAGGTGGGGATTGCCGATCCGGCCCGACGTGTGCAGGAATATCCGCATCAGCTTTCCGGCGGCATGCGGCAGCGGGCGATGATTGCGATGGCGCTGTCGTGCTCGCCGAGACTGCTGATTGCCGATGAGCCGACGACGGCCCTGGATGTGACAATTCAGGCCCAGATTCTGGAATTGCTTAAGACACTGCAAAAAGAAAACCGGATGAGCATTCTGCTGATTACTCATGATCTTGGCGTGGTGGCTGAGACGGCCCAGACGGTGGTGGTGATGTATGCGTCCAGGGTTGTGGAAAAAGCTGATGTGCATAGTCTGTTTGGTTCTCCGCGGCATCCTTATACGCAGGGGCTGCTGCGGTCTCTGCCGCGGCTGGGGCAGCGGCGCAAGCGGCTGGATGTCATCGGCGGGTCCGTTCCCAATCCGGTGGCGTTTCCCGGCGGCTGCAAATTTCATCCGCGATGTCCGATTGGGGCCCAAGATCCTCATTGCCAGACCTGTGAGCCGCCTTTGCAGGAAGTCCAGCCGGGCCATGCCGTGGCCTGCTGGTATGCCCAAGGCTATCGACGATAACCGGCTGATTCTGTAAGAAAGGATAGTGTATGCCGGACCAAAACATAGTACTGGAAGTCAAAGATCTCAAAACCCATTTTCCGATTCGCAAGGGGGTGCTGAACAGGACGGTGGGCTTTGTGAAAGCGGTGGATGGGGTTTCGTTTTCTGTCCAGCGAGGATCGACGCTGGGATTGGTAGGCGAAAGCGGCTGCGGCAAGACAACGGTTGGCCGGACACTGCTGCGGCTGATACCCGCGACCTCAGGCCAGGTGATATTTGATGGGCAGGATGTGTTGGGCTGTCCGAGGGAGCAAATGAAACCGCTGCGCCGCCGGATGCAGATGATGTTTCAGGACCCATACGGCTCATTGAACCCCCGTATGACGGTGGAGGATATCGTCGGCGAAGGGTTGACGGTGCATGGAATTGCCCGGGGCAAGCAGTGGCGGCGCCGGGTCGCTGAAATTCTGGAGCAGGTCGGCTTGTCGCAGCGGTATGCAGACCGGTTTCCCCATGAATTTTCCGGCGGACAGCGGCAGCGGATTGGTATTGCCCGTGCTTTGGCGGTAAATCCTGACTTTATTGTCTGTGATGAACCGGTGAGTGCCCTGGATGTGTCGATTCAGTCTCAGATTGTCAACCTGCTGCAGGATTTGCAGGACCAACTGGGGCTGACATATCTATTTATCGCCCACGATCTGGCGGTGGTGGAGCATATTAGCGAATGGATTGCCGTGATGTATCTGGGGCGGATCGTGGAATATGCCCGCCGGGATGAGCTTTACAGCAACCCGATTCATCCTTATACAAAATCTCTGCTTAGTGCTATCCCTCACCCGGAACCCCAAAAAAAGCGTACCCGAATAGTCCTCAAAGGGGAAGTGCCAAGTCCGGCCAAGCCCCCCAAAGGGTGCCATTTTCATCCTCGCTGTCCATGGGCCGAAGAGTCATGTAAGACCAGTGATCAGGTGTTGGAAGTCAAAGCAACACAGCATCTTGCCGCCTGCTGGAAAGCCGACAAAATCGGCTGACAATTCACAGGCAAGGGGCCTGTTCATTGACTTTCAAAGGTGATTGTGGTATCCTGATTTGTATCAGGAGAACGAAATTGATGGAACATAAACAAATTATGGAGCTTGAAACACGGGGCGAGGTTCTGGTGGTCCGATTTGACGCCCCGGCCATTGGAGCTGCAACGAATCTGGAACAATTAGGCCATGAACTCCGCGATATTATCGTGCAAAGACAGCCCACCAAAATGATCATTGATTTTACTCGTGTTTCATTTTTCAGTTCCCAGATACTGGGGTTGCTGGTGGATGTGTGGCGGCGGCTCAAGGACTGCGGCGGGGCCGTGGTCATCAGCGGCATCAACCCAAATTTGACGCGTGTATTCCGGATTACCAGTCTGGATAAAGTATTCGATTTTTATCCCGATACCGATACGGCTCTGAAGGCCCTGGCCCGGCCTGCAGAAGGCTGACGGCGATTGGGTCATAATGAACCATGATGGGCTTGAAAGGGTACAACAGTGCATTTGGATACACAATTCTCGATTTTTATGGTCAATAAACCCGGAGTCCTGGCCCGCGTTCTGAACACCTTGGCAGTGGCTAAAATCAATATTGTTGCCATGACAATGATGGATTCTGCTGAACACGGCGTTATGCGTCTGGTGGGATCTTCGCATCAGCGTGTGCGTGAGGTGCTGACCCAGCTCAATATGCAATTTAGCGAGACCGATGTGCTGTGCGTGAATTTGCCCAATAAGGCCGGGGCTTTGGCGGATATTACGGCCAAGCTGGCGTCGGCTCATATCAATATTGCGTATGCCTATGTGACCGCCGGTGCCAGGGGAGGCCGGACTACCGGGATTCTCAAGGTTGCAGATGTGAAAAAGGCGATGAAAGTGCTGCAGGGCGATGCTGAGGTGCAGCATAAAGAGGACTCTGTCCGGCGGGCTCCGTCCAGCCGACGATAGGTTTGGAATTGCTATCCGTTTGATACATATCTGAAAAGGAAGACTCCTTTGGCGAGGGGCTTCCTTTTTTTTGAATCAGGGAGTTTTCAGAATGCTGCTGTGGGCCGCCGAGAAGACTCGAATTGGGCCGTCTTCAAGCTGCACAATCAGCCCTTCGGTTGGATCAATCCCGATGCAGGTGCCGCAATAAAGTCGGCCATCGCTTTCCAGTTCGATGCGTGTTCCAATCTGCCGGTTATATTTGCACCAGTGATGAAGCAGGCTGTCGGGGTTGGTTTCTGCTGCCGTAATCCAGGCTTCCAGTTGTTCCAGCAGGCAGCGTATCAATCGATTGCGATCAACCGAATGTCCTGTTTCGATGTCGAGACTGGTTGCGGAAAGCAGGTCTGCGGTTTCGGCAAACGTCCGGCGGTTTTGGTGGACATTGATTCCGATACCGATGACCGACCAGACCTGGTCTCTGATTTTGCGGGATTCGACGAGAATGCCGGCGGTTTTTCGGTCCGCCAGCAGGATATCGTTGGGCCACTTGATGATCGGATGCAGACCGCAGAGGGTTGTGATCGCCTCCACGACGGCCACCGGTGCTGCCAGTGTCAGGGGGGGGGCTGCAGTAGCATGCCGGATGGCGACTGAACACAGAATGCTTTGGCCCCGAGAACTGAGCCAGGTTCGCCCCCGACGTCCTCGCCCGGCGGTCTGCTGTTCAGCCAGAACGCACAGGCCGTCGCAATCGGCCCGGGCAAGCTGCTGCCAGGCAATATCGTTGGTGCTTTCGGTGCAGTCCAGAATCACAACAGGATTGCCAAGCCTGCGGGTCGTAAGATGCTGTCGGATTAAATCCCTATTTAATGGGTCAGTCATGACTGTCAAACCGCAAACCGGTAATCAGGGTTATCGATCCAGGCCGATGTCGGCAGCGACTGCGGAGTGAGTAATTGCCCCGATGGCAATGCGATCCACCCCGCAGGAGGCGATCGCCAGTACATTGTTCAGGGTGACCCCGCCGCTGGCTTCCAGCAGGGGTTTTTTGCCGCACATGTGATTACGCATTTCGACGGCGTGCTTAAGCTGCCACTGGCCCATGTTGTCCAGCAGAATCACATCAATACCGGGAATCGTCAAAACACGGTCGAGCTGATTATCCACATGGTCCACTTCGACAACGACATATTTGACTTTTGGATTTTCGATTGCCTGCTGGACCATCTTGTGCAGTCTGGGTTCAAATTTCTCGCCCAGCTCGGTCCAGTGGTTGTCCTTGAACATAACCGCTTCGCCGAGGTTCATGCGGTGGTTGTAGCCGCCGCCGCACCGGACCGCATATTTTTCCAGTTCCCGCCAGCCAGGGATGGTTTTCCGTGTATCATAGATCTTCGCCTTGGTACCGCGGACGGCGTTGACAAATTTCCAGGTCATCGTGCTGATCCCGCACAGCCGCTGCAGGAAATTCAGCACGACACGCTCGGCCGACAGCATCGATCGAACCGGTCCTTCAATGACCCCGAGTCGATTGGCGACATTGGCCCGATGTCCGTCTTCGATCAGAACGCGCAGTTTGAGCCGCTCATCATATAACTTCAGGACGTGCTTGATCAGTTCCATGCCGCAGACGACGATTTCTTCGCGTGTGACAATGTAGGCCCTGTCCATTCTATCTTCGGGGATGCTGATTTCGCTGGTCGGATCCCCGTCGCCGAAGTCTTCTTCAACGGCCATCCGTATCAGCGGCAATACTTTTTCGATGTCGAGCGGTTTGATGGCTCTTCGTGTTGCACGTTCTCCCATGTGTTACCTCTTTCTGGTCTTCATCGACCTGTTTTTCTTTGGGCTGTTCTCCATGGCTGCCGAGGCAGCGGCATTGTGTTGAATGGCCGGCATTCCCTTGAGTTCCTGAATGCGGTCACGCAGCATGGCGGCCCGTTCAAAATCCAGCTTTTCTGCGGCCTCAAACATCTGGCGTTCCAGTTCGGCCAGCATTTCAGTCTGGTCAAATTCCGTTTCGTCAAGCAAAATGGCTTCACGGGCGCGTTTACGGGCTGCAAGTTCATCCGACAGGCCTTTTTGTATCTCTTTGCGTATGGTCTGAGGGGTAATCCCGTGCTGCTGATTGTACGCTAATTGAATTGTACGCCGTCGAGCCGTTTCGTCAATGGCTTTTTTCATCGATGGCGTTATCTTGTCGGCATAGAGAAATACGGTCGCATTGACATTCCGGGCGGTGCGGCCGATGGTCTGGATAAGCGAGGTTTCACTCCGCAGGAAACCTTCTTTGTCTGCATCCAGAATCGCCACCAGCGACACTTCCGGCAAATCCAGCCCTTCACGCAGAAGGTTGATTCCCACCAATACATCAAATTCACCTTTCCGCAGATCACGCAGGATGTCAACCCGAGCCAGCGTTTCGATTTCACTGTGCAGATACCGGCAGCGGATTCCTTTGCTGGTCAGAAAAGAAGATAAATCTTCCGCCAGCCGTTTGGTCAGCGTGGTAACCAGAACCCGTTCTTTGGCCTGAATGCGTTTTTGTACCTCACCCATGAGGTGCTGAATCTGGTCAGAGGCTGGATAGACAAAAATTTCAGGGTCAACCAGGCCCGTCGGTCGAATAATCTGCTCGACGACATGATTTTTGCACAAGTCCAGTTCAAACGGTCCTGGCGTTGCGGACACAAACACAACATGCTTCCAACGTTCATAGAATTCTTCGAACCGCAGCGGGCGGTTGTCCATAGCGCTGGGCAGCCGGAAACCGTGGTCCACCAGCACCTGTTTTCGATTGTGATCGCCGGCATACATCCCGCGAAGCTGGGGGATTGTTACGTGAGATTCGTCGATAAACAACAGGAAATCATCCGGCAGATAATCAATCAGGGTGTAAGGGCGGGAGCCGGGTTTAAGGCCTGCCATATGGCGGGCGTAGTTTTCGATGCCGCTGCAGTAGCCTACTTCGCGAATCATCTCCAGGTCATACAGCGTGCGGGCTTCTAAACGCTGGGCTTCCAGCAATTTCCCCTCATGCCGCAATTGCAGCAATCGTTCCTTGAGTTCCTGTTCAATGCTCTGGCAGGCTGATTCAATGCGATCGGCAGGCATGATATAATGTTTGGCCGGATAGATAAAAATCTGATGCTCTTCGGCCAGGATTTCAGAGGAGACGGGATTGATATAACTGAGCTTTTCAATCTGGTCGCCGAAAAATTCAATTCGCACGGCATAAGATTCATAAGAGGGCCACAGTTCCACCACATCACCGCGAACACGAAATCTGCTGCGGCTGAAATCGATGTCGTTGCGGTCGTACTGCAAATCTGCCAGCCGGCCCAGCAGCTCATTTCGTACGACCTCGTCGCCAAGGCGGAGGCTGATGACACTGGCCTTGTAGTCTTCGGGAGAACCCAGTCCAAAAATGCAGGATACGCTGGCGACAATGATGACATCCTTCCGGCTCATCAGACTGGTTGTTGCTGACAGCCGCAGTCGGTCCAGTTCATCATTGCGTGCGGCATCTTTTTCGATATAGATGTCCCGCTGGGGGATATACGCTTCCGGCTGGTAATAATCGTAATAACTGACAAAATACTCGACGGCGTTATCCGGGAATAACTGACGGAATTCTTCGTAGAGCTGGGCAGCCAGTGTTTTATTATGCGAAATCACCAGCGCAGGGCGATTAAGCTTTGCGATGACATGGGCCATCGTAAAGGTCTTGCCGCTGCCAGTGACGCCCAGCAGGGTCTGAAAGGGATTTCCCTGCTCAAGCCAGTTGGTCAGCTTGTCTATTGCCTGGGGCTGATCGCCCTGCGGTTTAAACTCACTGTTTATTTTGAAATCACTCATGGGTCCGGGGTATTGATTCAAAAACAGCTATTATAGCATACTCAGAGCAAAATGGATACCCCTTTCTGGTCGGAATCTGGGGACTGCAGAGGATAAAGAACCAGTCGGTTGCACGGAATTAACTATTTGATTAGAAAGAACTTATGAATGGTAAGACGTAGGTGTGCGGCGTGACCTTAAATAAAACCGGAGAGCTTGCCTTGGCAAGTCTCTCCGGTCAAAAGAACCAGACAATGGATTGGCTGGGTCGGGATTCGGTTTTAGCCGACTGGCTTATTGGGCCGGGTCGATTTCGGTCTGCCGGCCTGCTCGTACATACACTGGCCCGAGCAGTCCTGATGGCAGCAGGGGATCGTCTTTGGTCCAGTGTTTCCATGTGGTAAAGGTCAGACGCTGGGGTACGGGACGCCCCTTTCCTTCGACGAACCAGTCTGGCCAGGCCTTCAGCGGCTTGCCTTTCCACTGGCAATCGTCCGGATATTGTTCGTCGCCGATTAGCCGATTGACCCACAGGTTGGTCACCCGAATCTCCAGCGTGTTGTCGCCGGCTTTAGCCGCATCGGTGATATCCACCCGATACGGATTACACCACAGCACACCCAGGTTTTGCCCATTGACAAGGACTTCAGCCATGATGCAGACTTCGCCGAGGTCAAGCCGAATGCGGTCTGCCGTTCTGACAAAATCCGGTGGCAGAGTCAGTATGGTCCGATAGGTTGCGGTACCCGAGTAATATTGGATGCCGGGATCCATATGCTGAGTCCACGAAATCAGCGTGGGCAATTCAATTTTAGCCGGAGCGTTCCAGCCGGGAGTAAATTCCACCGTCCAGGGCTGATCTAATACCATTGGCTTGGGTAATGCATCCACGGTTAAGGTCTTGTTGTTTCCGGTAGAGGTCTGCAGGATATACTGACCATTCTCCCATGCCACCATTTTCACGGTCTTATTCTGTGCAGTCAATTCAGGCATCCAGGCGGCTGGCTGCCAGCGCTGCGGCGGCAACACCACATCGCTGTTTTCCGGGACATTGAGTGTGCCGGGTTCGCCATTTAGAGTATATCGCACCAGCATCCGTTTGGGCACCAAATAGGCGGGGTCTGTCCCCGCAAAATCATTAGTCGCCCGGATTTTCAAAACATTGTCCTTCACGGCCGCGGCAGTCTTGGCGGTTACGTCAACGACCTTGTGTTCCGGCAGCCACGTCTGGCCTTTCGGCAGGACACCATAACCGGCCATGAGAATCCGCAAGGGCCGACCGGCTGGGCTTCCCGCCGGCGGCAGTATCAGCCGTTGATTTTCGCCAATCTCAGCCCGGGCGGCTTTGCCGTCGTATTCATATTCAACGTACAGGGTCTTGACGACATTCGGCACAGGGTCTCCGGCCAGACTATTGGAAGCCAGGACATCCAGCTTGTTATCCTGTACACGTTTGGCCAGCTCTGCGGTCACATCGACCATATCTTCTCCATCACAGCTAACCACACCGTAGAGGGCCTCGACAATTTCCAGTTTCTGGACAGGTCTGGGCAGCAACTGAGCAATCGTAACCGGTGTGTTTTGCTGCAATCCGGCCACAGTGACCATGTCGCGGCTGACGGACTTGCGAAACACCACAAATACCGACCCCGCAGGCCCCAGCGGCAGGGTCACGCGGGTCCCCTGTGGATCAGCACGCCACAGGCCTGCCAGGCTAATCTCGCCGGTGACCGGATTCCATAATTCTGGCTGCCTGTCACTGATGCGGAAGAAGACCTCAGTCATACGCGACGAATCATCCTGATGTGAGACGAAATAAATATCGGCGTCGTTGCTGGTTCGATGGATAAATGTGATGGGGACTTTGGTATCCGATGCGATGCAATCGGCGGCGATATTCATCTGCTGCAGAGTCTGCAGTGGCTTGCGTCCCCAGATGATGCAGCCTTTGCCGAAACGCCGTTCACCGGCGGTAGCCGGGGTGGAAGCTCCCCAGACTTCGTCGGCTATTTTCTGGACAGCCGCATCACAGTCCGGATAACCCGCCAGACTGGGTGACAGCTCCGGCTTGGGTGCAAGCAGGATGGCACCATCTCTAACCAGGGCCCGAACCTTCTCGGCCAGTTTGGGTGTCATAAAACGGGTCTGCGGCAAGACCAGCAGCCGATAACGCATTCCATCCGGCAGGGCGATCATACCGTTGTCCACAGTCAGCTTGTCAATCAAATCGGTACCGCACATATCAAAATCGTACCCGGCCGCCCGCAGTTCGCTATCATCAACCGAACCGTTGGGGGCTGCCTCGCCGACAAAGTACAGCACATCCGCTGCAAAATGCCCCTGCTGGAGCAGAAACTGTGACCGGCCAATATATCTCATCCACGCCTTGCCCGGCTCCCACCAGGTGTTGGTTCGTTCAAAATGCGTTCCCCACTGCCCCATGGTCATCCCCGGCAGCACATTCAGCCACGGCTGATGCGCGTACCGGTGGAAGATATAGCGGTTGATGCCCATACACCAGACCTTGTCGCCCAGCATCTTCATTGAGCCGGGATAATTCTGCCAGCGGCCCTGTTCGGGCGAAGAGGTAAATGATTCCGCCCCAACATAGGTCATACCGTGGGTATGAGCCACCGATGCTGCCAGTTTGAGGGTATGATTCATCCCGCCGCCGATCCAGAACTCGCCCATGACGATATCAGCCTTGGCACCTACAGCCATACATTCAAAGGGGCCGTCATACGGTTCCACTGAGCACAGCAGACCACGTTGGTGACATTTATCGGCGAAATAACCATAGTAGTTGTCTGCAAACAGGTCGGCAAACGTCCTTCGGAAATCCCACAAAAACCGCTCTGTAACAGCACTGCTGGTTACCACCCGTCCGGTCAGCGTTGGCAGAAACGGAATTAAATCGTATCCGCGACGCTGCTGGAATTCGGCCTGCATCTTTGGCGTCCAGTTGTTGGGGCCGACTTCATAGCTATCCACCAGCACATTATTAAGCACCTTGCCCGCAAGCGAGCCGAGCTTATCCAATACCGGCTGCACACCCTTGTTCCAATGCACATCCAGCGCCTCGCGGCTAAGCTTGTCGCATTCCAACCCCAAACCCGATGTCGGTGCAGGGTGATTAGTCTTGCCGGTTGTGGTGTGGCCGATGCGAAGTATCGTCCAGGAGCCAGCGGGGACTTTCCAGTCTAATCGACCTGAAACGTCCATTTTATCTGTTAAATTCAAAATGCTGTCTTTGGCAATTACTGCATCCAATGGGACGTCTTCGATTTCCGGCTGAAGTCCATAGGGGCTGTCAAATCCGGCTTTCGCCCTGGCATTTTTAATCCGAAATGTCTTGTTTGCGGGAGTGGGAAATGCCAATACCGCAATATCACGATAAAAATTCAGTTTGGCTTCCGGTTGTGCCAGTCGGATTGAGTTGGATTCCGGGGACACTTCGGTTTCCGTCCATACTACTCGCTGCATGGATAGTTCGGGAGTAATCCATGGCCCGCCGCTGCTGGACCACCCGGCACAGTTATGAAAACACAGCTCGATCCCGACCCGCTGGGCTTCCTTAGCGGCATGAAGTACTAAATCCAGCCATTCCGGGCTCAGATACATAATCTTTCCAGTCGGGATATCCACGCTGCCCTCGTCGCCGACATTGAAAATCTGAGCACCACCCAAACCCGCCCTCGCCATCGCCTCAATATCCGCGGTAATCCCCTCGCGGGTAATATTGCCGTTCATCCAGTGCCACCAGGTATGCGGCCTGGCCTTGACAGGCGGGACGTCGAATCCCTGTTCTAGGGCATCGGCCCCCATACTCCAACCGCATCCCATTCCGATACACAACAGCCCCCACAAAAGCCTCAGCTTCATAACAATTCTCCTTAATATGGATTCTATTTGTCTGGTGATTCCCGAAAATACTCTAATTCTGCCAAGAGAAGGGATCCGGCAAGCACAAATATGCTCCTTTGCGACAGACGGGGTGAACATCTGTGCAATTGTTGTAATCCTTTTGGGTGTTGACTAACGTTTTGCATTATTCTTCTATATCATTCTCTTTTTTAGCTGTTTGACAACCTGTTTTTTTAAATAAAGGGGATATTATTTGAAAGGATTTGGATAAAAGCGGCTAAGGAACTTCATTAAAGCTGTTTATGGAATGGAGTGAGATTCCGTTTTTATTTCTTCATAGAGCGAAAAATAGACACACAATCCGATGCATTGCTCTTTTTATGTGCTATTATTTGCCAAAAAACATTCCCTGTCGAGTATAAATCGTATTGGAACTGGGCTTTGGTTATGAATTCACGAATTTCCCAATGGACAATCGAGCGGCTAAAGCCGTCCAGAACCGAGCACATTTAGTAAACGCATCACATATCTCATCGGTACTCTCTGGCGTCTCAATTTCCATCCGTTTATTCAATCTGCATCAGCCATTCGTCGGCCAGAATCATAAAATCGTCCATATCGACGATGCAATCGCAGGTCAAATCATAGTTGCAGCCATCGAGTGTCTGCCAGCCCCGGGCCAACGCTGCAAAGTCGGCCAGGTCGATATCGCCGTCTGATTCCACATCACCGACCAGGACGTCGGCCCGATACAAATTCCGTATTTCCAGGCTGCTCAGAGGGCGATGATAAATCCGCACCTCATCCAGCATGCCTTCAAACAGACTGTTGGTTGCGCTGCCTCCGAGGCGGGCACCCAGCAGAACATTCTCTTCGTCCGAAGTTAAAACCGCCTGCGTATTACTTGCATAAGGGGCGACTTCGGCAGTCCCGTCAATATACAGCATAATTTCATTGACTGACGGTGATCCGTCATCCTCCAACACTGCCGCAACATGATGCCAGTCGCCGTCATTGACTTTACGCTGGGTCTTGATATACCCATTCCAGATTCCCACGGCCAGGGTTCCGTCCGGATCCACCCGGAACATCCATTTCTGTCCGGCCGACGGGCTGCCCCAGGTCACAATCGGGCAATCCCGGGTTCCGGTCGTCTTGATCCACGCACTGCAGGTACGTCCGCCGACAACCCCCCGAAAGCCTTTGATTTCGACGTACTCATGGACTCCATCCAGATACAACCCGCCGCACCGTTTTCCCGACACCCAATTCGAAGCATCCATATTGACCAATGTCCCGCTGCGGTGATGAGTCGTGGAATCTTCCGCAATCAGGTCGCCGGTATCATTGAATTGCCAGTGTGCCGCAGGTGGGGTCTGTGCCTCAATCATCATCGAAGACGCCCGATCATTCCAGCCGTCATCCACAAAACAGGAATCATTGGCGGTCTTGACCAAGGTGGCCCCCTGAAAATTGTCGTCGGCATACAGGGTTACGGTATAACCCGGCGCAACCCGTATCGAGGAAACATCATTGTCCTTTCCGCCGCTGGCGGCAATCTGGGCCGCGGTATAAGTACCCACGCGATAACCCGCCGACCACCCGCCGTAGTCGCAGTCCTGATGCAGCCGGACCACCTCGCCGCTGTAGGCGACAATCCCCATCGCATCATTGATTGCGTCACCATACTGGGCCACCGGATAGGTCCCGATGTGAGGCAGCATATCATCCAGGAACCACATGAATCCGCCGGCAATGTCATAGGCCGATTTCCACGTACTCATCTTGGCGGCGACTTGGCTGGGAGTCTGCCCGTTGGAATAACACCACAGTCCCGGCGTCACTTTCAGACCGCTAAAATAACCGTTCCATGTCCCTGGATTATTTCCCGCACCGCCGGCATAGCATTGCAGGTAAACCCGGTCCACCGCTCCGGGCCGCTGAGCATTGGTGTTGGTATAGACCGACCTCCAGAAGCTGGATCGGGTATAAGGACACAGGGTGATTTTGAAGCCCATGTCATTAAGCATTAACGACAAGGCCACTGTGGAATTGACATCATAATTGCTCTCATCATCATAGCTGACCGCATCAATGGCCGGGATGGTATCACGGATGGTCTTGAAGTTGCGATACAGGATACTGTCAGGTCCGGTGCCCTGAGAGGCGATCAGACTCTCGATGGTTTCAAAATCAGCCACGCCCCACGAACCCATGGAAATTTCCACACGGTTGACGGATGTGGTTCCGGTTTTAAATGCCGCCACCTCACCAGGCCATGCCGTTCGCCCCACATACTTGCCGTCATCGACGATCTTCTGGTCGTTGAGTACCAGGTCCCCATCTGGATAGACATGGATTGTCCACAAGATGACCGTAGTAAAGCCCGATGCACGAATCATATCCCGGTAGGTGCCTGCATTGCTGTACAATGGCCCGCCGCTGTATAATGCCGAATGACCTGCATCGGCCGAGGTTCCGCCCAAAAGTTCAATCAGGCAGATGCCCAGCAGCAGGGGGGTATAATATCGATTCACATGTCTCATCCGTACTCTCCGGCGTCTCAATTTCCATCCGTTTATTCAATCTGCATCAGCCATTCGTCGGCCAGAATCATAAAGTCATCCATATTCACTGCGCAGTCGCAGGTGACATCCCCCTCGCAGCTTCCGGCCTTCTGCCAGGATTGGGCAACCGACGTAAAATCGGCAAAATCCACAATGCCGTCCGATGTCAAATCGCCAATCAGGGCGTCCGCACGATAAATAGCACGAATTTCCGCGGCACTCAAGGCCCTGGTGTAAATCCGCACATCGTCGATGAGCCCTGCATAAAAGCCTTTGGAGGACAAGCCGTCAATGCGAGCCCCAATCAGGACATTGGCTGCACGGGATGTAGTGACCGGCTGGGTATTGCTGGCATAAGGGGTAATTTCAGCTTCGCCATCGATATAGAGTTCGATTTCGTTAACCGAAGGTGTATAATCATCTATCAAGACCGCCGCAACATGGTGCCATCGCCCGTCGTTGATTTTACGCAGAGTCTTGATATAGCCGTTCCAGACACCCACAGCCAGCGTGCCGTCCGGATCCATGCGGAACATCCATTTCTGGCCGGCCAGCGGGCTGCCCCAGGTGATGATGGGATTATCTTTGGATGCGGTGGTCTTGACCCACGCACTGCAGGTCCGGCTATGCATCCCGCCGACTCCCTTGAATCCGCTGATTTCCACATAGTCGTCCACGCCGTCAAAAGAAAGTCCCGTACATCGTCGGCCCGAAACCCAATTGCTGGAATTCATATTCAATAGCGTCCCGTGCCGGCTGAATGCCGAAAGATCTTTCGTGATTAGGCCGGTGCCGTCATTCATCTGCCAATAGCCCGCAGGCTCGGTGATTTCTTCAATCACCAGAGAGCTGAGCCGGTCGTTCCATCCGTCATCGACAAAACAGGAATCATCGGCTGTTTTAGTCAGAGTCGCGCCCCCGAAATGATCATTGGCGTAAAAAACAACCCGGTAACCCGGCTCAATCCGGACCGAGGACGCATCATTATCTTTCCCGCCGGCGGCAGCGATATCCGCTGCGGTATAGGCTCCCACCCCGAATTTCGCTGACCATCCGGTGTAACTGCAATTCTGATACATCGTAATGGCCGGCACAAGGCTGAGTGTAAAAACCTGACTGCTTACTGCTCCGCAGTTATTGGTATAGGTAGCGATATAATCGCCGGCCTGTGCGTATTGAATATTGGACAAGGTAATTTCCCGCGTCGAAGCGCTGAATCCTGCCGGCCCAATCCACGACCACATTCCGCCGCTGACCGGTTCCGGACTGAGGGTTACGGTATCTCCGACATCCAGGCTGGCCCAGGCGGTCAGGGCCTGTTGGTTTCCATTCACCGACAGATAGGGCGTTATGGAGGTCGGGCTGCAGCCGATGATTTTCAGCGAACTGGCCCGGTCATTCCATCCAAAATCGGAAAGACACGACACATTGGCATTTCGAGTCAGCGTCGCTCCCTGAAAATTATCATTCTCATAAAAGACAACTTGATATCCGGAAGCAATTGCCGCTGAAGAAATACTGTTGTCGCCAATGCCGCAGGCCTTCAACTGACTCAGTGTATAAGACCCCGTCCCCAATCCTGCCGACCAGCCTCCATAGCTGCAATTCTCGAAAAACATCACAGGATAGGTCGGAGCTGTTCCCCCTGGTGTCTGGGCCAGCTTCCAGAATGATCGCATGACTGAGGCATTATCCAGCAGTTCCGCCGATCCGCCGCCGGTGTTATACCAGTCTGTGGGATAGCGGCCATACGCATCTTTGCAATACAGGTACAAATATTCCAGATAGCCCGCTGCCACATTCAGCCATCGCGGATTGCGATCCACTTCATAAAGCTCGACCATGGCGTTGGTCATATCATGACCGCACCACTTGCCGGATTGCCGGAGGCTGTGAGTGGTGCCATTGACAAAGTGCGTTTCCATTGCAGCCGCAAGACGCTGGGCCTCTGTCAGATAGCTGGCATCGCCGGTGATTTGGTAGAGTCGGATGGTTGCCTGAAGCGGCGGGGCGGTCTCATAGCCCAGAAAGCCCTTATCGATTCCGCCGCTGCAGTTGATGCTCTGCCAATACAGTCCGGTTACGGAATCCTGAACACCGGAGGTTCGCAGCCAGTTATACAGCCGCAGACCGTCCACCAGATACTGCTGAATTCCCGTGGCCTGATAAATCATCAGATTGGCCAGACACGTCGGCGCCGTCGAACAGACATTGGCTCCGCAGGTACTGCTTTCATGCCAGCGAATGCCGCCGTTGGGTGTATCCCCGGGGCCGTTCTCGCCGCTCATGCAAAACACCACCACTGCCCTGGCCCGATCCAGATAGGTCGTGTTGCCGGTAATCTCATAGAGTTCCATCAGGGCCAGAGCAATCCAGGCATTGTCATCATAATAGCGGTCGCCGCAATTGTTGGCACTGGCATTGTAGCCTGATTTGCCGTTGGAGGTACACCAGTATTGACTGTGCATCTTGTTGGCCACCGATTCGGCTTCTGCAAGATAGGCGGAGGGATTGACCTTGGCCGCAGCGACAAGGGCACTGAAATGAATCCCTTGTCCCCAGGCATATGCGGGAAAGCGTTGGGTCAGCGACTGAGCATACAATCCGCTCGACAGGCGAAAGTCGGTTCGTATCTGGCTTGTGGCTTCCTGCCCCCATTGCTGCAGGGTTATGTCCGAAACTGCACAGGCCCTCTCGGCACCCAATCCAGTCAGTATCAATCCGATAACAGCAATCGGGAACAGTCGTATTTTACCCATCATACCCCGCAATTCAAATTCTTCTAATGCCACCCCTTGTACTTATTGCTGTATAAATTATGCCAATTTAACAGAAAAAATGGAAGCAGGATAAATGTACCAATTGTAGGACAAATACGGCTTTAATGTGGGGTAAAATACGATTAAAATAGCCTGAAATTATAGGTTATGTACACGGCTGATGGGCTTCAGCCGAGTTGTCAGAATCGCGGCCAGCAGGCATACCATAGCGGCGGGGATAAAGGCTGCAAGCCATAGTTTTCGGTCGCCCATGAATCCTCCAAGAATCGGACCTAAAATGCCGCCAATCCCATAGCCGAGAAATACGCGTGGGTAGTTGGCCCCGACGCTATGGGATCCAAAATAGTCAGCAGTGGCCGCAGGAAACAGAGCAAAGTTGCCCCCGAAGTTAAAGCCAATCAAAGCGGCACCAAGATAAAGTCCCCATTCATACTGGGCAACAGGATAGAACAGCAGCATCATCAGACTCTGCGAGGTACTCATCAGGATAATCGAGGATTTGCGTCCGAGATGGTCGGAAATCACACCCCAGGCGATGCGTCCAATCGCGTTCGTAATTGCATAAAAGAATCCCATCGCTGTATTTGCCATTGCAGCCGCCTGGACGTGATCGATTCCGTTGCTGGTGAGGGTATCGACTCCGAAAAGCTTGATTATCCCGATAACCATCAAGCCGGACATGGTCCCTGCCGCATACCCGCTTAAAAGTATCCAGTATTGGGGTGTGCGTATCATTTCTGAGATGGACAGTTCCGCACTGGCCGAAACTTGTTGAGAGGTGCCGTTGGCACTACTGGCAAGCTGTCCGGCAGGGGGATTGACCATGAAAAAAGACCCGATAGGGATCAAAACGGCAAAAAACAATCCATAAAGTCGAAAGACTTGGTTGACCGTCCAGCCGTCGGCATACAGGCCGTCCCAGCCGGGAGTGAGATTGAACCAGTTACCCAGCTTGAAACCGCCGGTCAGCATAATCCACAGCATCGCTCCCAGCCCAAAGCCTGCGACAGCGATTCCGGTGATAGCTCCCTTTTTATCAGGGAACCATTTGACCAGGATAGCAATCGGGTGGACGTAGGCCAGACCGATTCCTGTACCGGACAGGATCCCGACCGACAGCAGCAAAAGCCAGAAGTGGGTTCCCGAAAAGCCAGCCAGCAGATACCCCGCCGCAAGAATCAAACCGCCAAAACAGATGGCCAGACGCTGACCGAGGGCCTGTTGGAGACGGTTTGCCCCAAACGCCATCGCCAATGCAAAAAAAGCCAGACCGGCCGAAAAGAGAATCTGGGTCTGGAGACGGGAAAAGTCATAAGGGGCTTTGGTCAATGGCGTTGCAAAGGCCGACCATGCAAAAATGACCCCCAGGCAAACCTGCACACCAATAGCAGCGGCCAGGATTACCCAGCGGTTATGACTGAGATTGGATATTTTGATTGACATCGCTATACGCTTTGAGATTTTCCAAATCAGCCAGATACAGTTATGGAAATACAGTGATATATCAAGCAAAAAATGAACATGGAATGATATTTTTTTTATTTACTTTCCATAGATGACTTGGATATAATTCCCCTCGCATGAAGAGGATAATAAGAGGACGTGTTCTTGAGGGTCTCAGCTATGAGGATTTTAGGCGGCTATTTTTCTGCGGATAAGATCAAAATGGAACCTGCGCAAATCCGCGCAAAACTTCAGGCGTTTCAAGCGTCCGTTAAACCTCAATATGCATCCGATTCGATTCTGATTGAAGAATATGAATACGGACATCTGTTTGTCAGTGGAAAGGCTCATGCCCGCAGCATGATTACCACGGCCAGGATGGACAATCAGGACTTGTTTTTCTCGCTGGGATATTTGACTTTAAATCATTGGCAGGACTGGGATGTTGACAAGGCAGCATTGCGTCTCCCTCAGCCGCTGCCCAATGACTTTGACCAGGTGCTGACCCGTGCCGAGGGTGAGTTTAATGCAGTCTATTGGGATAACCGCCGTCGGCAGTTGCATCTCATAAACGACCGATTTGCGGCTCGCCCTTTATATCTTTACAAGACCAAAGAACGGGTCTTTTTCTGCAGTAATTTGCCGATGCTTATGCATCTGACGCAAATACCGGTAAAGCTGGATCCTCTGGGGGTGCTGCAGATATTTATGTTTTTGCACGCCGTAGATACCTGCACGCATGTGGCTTCTGTTCAGCGGTTACGTCCGGCCAGCCGGATGATTCTGTCTGAAAAAGGCATTTCCTGCCAGCCATATTGGAAGCTTCAATACGATGTTTCGTATGATTTAAACCCTTCCGAATTTGCCAGAACCGTCTTTACGGCATTCGAAAAGTCAGTGGAAGAACGGACCCGTATTGCAAAAAAGGGCGTACTGGCTCTTAGCGGTGGACTGGATAGTCGGCTGATTGCCGGCTGTATTCCTGAGCCGAGCCTTTTCCCGGCCTATACGGTCGGCTCTTATAATACTGAGCAAGATCGAGAGTATGAGTGTGCCGCCGAAATTTGCCGCGTCTATGGCTTCCCGCATGATCGCATCATGCTGCCGCCCTCGGATATTGCGATGTTCTCGCGTGAGATATTCCTGCTGTCGGGGAATGTGACCGGGATGCACGCGACTGCAAAATTCATGCGGTTTCCTGAGATGAATAAGGAGTTTTGTCTGTCTGGCAGTCCCGGGGATGTTATGGCTGGCGGGTATATCCCTAACCTGTATTATACGCTGCCGTCCAGAACCGAGGAGTTTATCAAATCTCATACCACGATCCATCAGGGCTGGATTAATAAATTTCGCCAGTTCCTTGCCCCAGCCCTGATCGATGAGTATGTACCCAGGATGCAGCAATTGCTGGAGGAAACCTATGCCAACGCCTCCGGTCCTACGGCCGCGCATAAGGTAACCGCCTGGTGGATGGTCCAATATAATCCCGCCTTCTCCTGCAGCGGTGTGATTAACAGTCATCCGACCATGTCGCGTCTGTATCCTCACCTGGGTTATGCCTATAATGACCTGATGCTCAAACTGCCTGCCACATGGATTTATAGGAAGGCTTTTTACAAATATATGATTTATCAGTGCCTCCCGCAGATACGACACGTCTGTTATGCCAATACCGGGGAATACCTTAAAGGATATATCCCAAAGCCACAACTGCCCATGATGTCTTATAAGCTCTGGGCGTTGAAAAGACGGTTCAAGGCTGTGTTCCATAAGAAATCGCAGATTGAACCTCAGCAGATGTTTGAATTCTACATGATGCAGCAAAATCAGGAATTGTGGAAAGATGTTGACGAGATTCTCGTGTCGTATCCTGACTTAAGCACCTATTTGAATATCGCCGGAATAAAAGAGTTTGTAAGCCGATTCAAATCCGCAAAACCCCAGGATCAAAATGAGTGTCTGGGCTATATCAAGCAGACCAGTTTTCTGACTGCAATATTGTATTTCTATAAATTTGCCCATACAATCTAAACTGGCTTGGCTTTTAAAAAACGTCAGCCTGTGAGATTCAGGGGTATTTCCGGTAGCCGAGGATTCTGGCGGGGACAAAGAGGATGGACCGGACCAGGGCAAGCAGGGCTTCGGCGGCGATGGCAATTATTTTAAAGGGGATTGACAACAGCCAGATGACTGGCCAGAGAATCAGCACCAGCAGGGCCAGCGGGGCACACAACACCAGCAAAATCGACCACAGCAGCAATATAATCAAAACCTTCATTGTCTGTTATCTCCATATTTTGGGCTTTAGGTCATTCTTTGTTCTCAGACGACTTAGGATATATGATTTTTCCAAAATCATCCTGTTTTATCTTGCTATGAATCGAAAGTACTTTTGGAGAAGCGGGGGCTGGTTTGATGAGGGTAAATGCGGTACAATTCAGGCATGGCAGAATCGAAACAGGATAGACTTGAACGAATTCGGGAGCAGATCAAGGCGTTTCCGACGGCGCCGGGATTGTATTTTATGAAGGATGCCGGCGACCGGGTGCTATATATCGGCAAGGCCAAGAACCTGCGCAGCCGGGCGGGCAGCTATTTTCAGCCGTCGGCGAACCTGGCCGAAAGCCGCGGGCCTTGGATTGTGGAGATGATTGACAAGACTGAGACGGTCGACTATCTGCAGACGGCCAGCGAGGTCGATGCGATTTTGCAGGAAGCCCGCCTAATAAAGGATATTCATCCTCCATATAACACGGACCTCAAGGATGCCAAGACGTTTCCCTATATCGAGATTCCCTCCCGGCAGGATTTTCCGGGGGTGTATATTACGCGGAATCCCGATGCGAAGAGTCGGCTATTTGGGCCGTTTACAGAGGTTCGTGATCTGAGAGCGGTGTTTGTGGTGCTGCAGAAGATCTTTCGTTTTCGCACTTGCCAGCTCGAGATTTCAGCGGCTGATGAAAAACGCCGGTTTTTCCGCCCGTGTATTCTGTATAACATCCGGCAGTGTTCGGCGCCGTGTGCGGACAAGATTTCCAAAGCAGATTACAAAAAGAGCATTGCCGAGCTGGTTGTGTTTTTGAAGTCCAAACGCTCGGGGATTCTCAACGATTTCAAGAAGCAGATGGAAGCGGCGGCGGCCCGGCTGGATTTTGAGACGGCGGCGATGTACCGCGACCGGATTCGCCAGATCGAGAATCTCGATAAGCGGGGGACGGCCGACCGGGATGTGCAGCCGGAGGCGTTCCGAACCGACCCGGCCGAGGCGCTGGAGACGCTGCAGGCGATGCTCAAAAGCCAGCGGCCGATACGGATTATCGAGGGCTTTGATATTGCCCATCTGGCCGGGCAGGAGATGGTCGGATCGATGGTGCAGTTTATCGACGGCAAGCCGTTCAAGGATGGCTACCGGCGATTCAAGATCAAGACGGTCACGGGTGTGGATGATTATGCCTGCCTGCAGGAGGTGGTTGGCAGGCGGTACAAGCGGGCGGTCAACGGCGAGGAGTTATGGCCGGATCTGGTGCTGATTGACGGCGGGCTGGGGCAGCTTCACGCAGTGCAGGAAGTGTTTGCGAAGCTGGGGGCGGCGACGCCGAACCTGATGTCGCTGGCCAAGCGTGAAGAAGAGTTGTTCATGGCCGGACGGGATAAGCCCATTCGTCTGTCGCGGATGTCGGCGGCATTGAAGCTGCTGCAGTATATCCGCGATGAGGCGCATCGGTTTGCCCAGCATTATCACCACCTGCTGCGGAGCAAAAAGATGCTGGAAGAACCGTAGAAAGTAGATTGAAAATGAGGCGCAATGCCTTCGGCATGGGAAATTGACCTCAAGGACGGAGGCTTGAGCTACTATAAAAAAAAACCAGACATGGAGGCTTGAGCTGCCATAAGTAGTGCGGAGGCGTGAGCTACTATTAAATGCTTTTAAGCAGGGGGGAGTTCTGTCTATCAATTCATGTGTCTTATGACTCAATATGTTTTTTCTGATAGATTTTCTATCGATGTCCCTACAAAATTGGTTTGCTGTAAGGAGAAGATGTGCAGGTCAAAACTCTGTGATTTCGACTTGCAGCGAATCCCGGGCTGCGGTCCAGGGGGCGGTCGGGAAGAGGCCGAAGGCGCGGGCGGAGGCGGCTTTGAGGGCAGTCTGGAGGGCCGGGCCGAGGTCGCAGCCTTGTGCGGATTCGGCGAGGAAGCCGGCCAGCAGGGTATCGCCGCAGCCGACGGTATTGACGACCCGGGCCGGGGGATTGACGATGCGGCCGGAGCAGGCCTTGTCCTGTGTGACGGTGATGGCGCCCCGGGCGCCGCGGCTGACTAAAACGATGCGAACCTGCCGGCACAGGGTGCGGGCGGCCTTGATGATATCCGGCTCCATATCGGGGATGGATTCGTCCAGCAGTTCCCGCAGTTCGTCGAGATTGGGCTTGATCAGTTCGAGTCCGCCTTGCCGGACGGCTTTTTTCAGGGCCGGGCCGCTGGTGTCCAGAACGATGTAAGCCCCGCGGCTGCGCAGACGGGAGACAATGGACAGGCATTCGTCCAGCAGGGCCCCCTGCGGTAATGAGCCGGCCAGCGCGACGATGCTGCCGGGCCGGACCATGGTATCGAGGTTGTCGGCCAGGGACCGCAGCGAGGCGGTGTTAGCCAGCGTATCGGGGGCGCGAAGATGGCTTTCCTGTCCCGAGCGGGTATCGATAAGGGTGATATTGTGTCGGGTGGTGCCGGGGGCGGCGGTCAGGCGAATCTCCACCCGGGGCTTGAGCGGCTCGACGGCGGCAAGCATCTGCTGGAAGTCGGCCTGCCCCCACAGGCCCGCGGCGATACTGGGGATATCCATCCAGGCCAGCGCCGAGGAGATATTCATCGCTTTGCCGGCACAGGTCAGGGTCTGCGAGTCGATTTTCTGATGTTCGCCCCAGACAAACCCATCCACCCGGCAGGTGACATCCCATGCAGGGCAGATACCGACGGTAATGATGGGTTTAGGTTCGGCCATTGTTGTCCACCGTGTTCGTATTCGATTTCACACCTCTTGTTTGCAGAAAACAGTCAAATTTGAGCAGAAAAGACCGAAATTGACAAGAAAAAAGCGGTTTAAAGAGGCAAAAAGTCGGGTGCCGGCGCCAGGCGTCCAAATTCGATTGAATCGGGATGTGAAATTGGGTATAATCTTATCCGTATCTATGCAGCACATCATAAAGAAGGTTTAAGATAAAGCGGAGGGTAATGTGAGACAGATAGGATTGTTCATAGGATGGGTATTTTGCTGTGCGGCGTGGGCCGGACCGGTCGAGCAATCGCAGGTGGAACTTGCGGCCCGTGGATGGCTCAGGCAGAATCCCGCCCCGATGGAACAGTATTTAAGTCAGCAGGCCGGACAGGTTAAATCCTATTCAGACCCAGAGGGTCGGATTCTCTATTACGTCGTCGAAATGGAACCGCAGGGATTTGTGGTGCTTTCGTCGGATGATGCGATTGAGCCGGTGGTTGCCTTTTCGGAGACGGGGCGGTTTGCGGATACGCCGGATAATCCGCTGGTGGTTTTGCTGCGGCAGGATATGCAGGAACGGCTTGCGTGTGTGCGTGTGGCGGCATCGGCGGCGGCTAACAGCAGCTCAGTGCAGCGCGAAGATGCACGAACGGCCAATAAAGAGTTATGGCAGCAATTGATTAGCTCTGCTGCGGGGACGGCTGAGCAGGGGGAAATTCAGGCGGCTGGGATGACCTCGGTCAGTGATGTCCGTGTGGCGCCGCTGCTGCAGGTCAAATGGGGGCAGGACGAAGTGGACGGGCAGCCCTGTTATAATTATTATACGCCCAATCAATATCCGACGGGCTGCGTGGCGACGGCGATGGCGCAGTTGATGCGGCATTATGCATGGCCGACGGCGGGCATCGGGGTGCAATCGTTTAAGATTCATGTGGATGAGGTGGAGCAGACCTGGAATACCCGGGGCGGCAATGGGGCGGGCGGTCCGTATAACTGGAGCCAGATGCCGTACGATCCGCAGGCCGGGGGATTAACATTGACCCAGCGGCAGGCCGTCGGGGCGCTGTGTTACGATGCAGGCTTATCGGTGGGGATGGGCTATACGCCGACCGGTTCGGGTGCCGGCGTGGGGTCTGCCAATGATGCCCTGAAAAATACATTTGGTTACAGCAACAGCATTTTCAGCAACAGCTTTTCGTCCGCCGGAGATGCGGGATTATGGGGGATGGTGAATACCGACCTGGATGCCGCGCTGCCGGTGCTGCTGGGAATCAGTGGGCCGGGAGTCGGACATGCCGTCGTAGTCGATGGGTACGGCTACAACTCCGGCCTGATGTATCATCATTTGAGTATGGGCTGGGGCGGGCTGGACGATGCCTGGTATCAACTGCCGAATTTTACCGCCGGCTATACGTTCAACGCGATGACCGATTGCGTGTATAATATCTATGTCAGCGGGACTGGCGAAATTATCAGCGGGCGGATTACCAGCATGGCCGGGCTGCCGCTGGAAGGGGTTACGGTGACGGCCTATCAAGGTGTGACTGCGGTCAAGCAGACGACAACCGACAGCCGGGGCATTTTCGCCCTGAAAAATCTGGCTTCCAATACCTCTTTCCGTCTTTCGGCGGTCAAGAGCGGCTATGCCTTTGCGGATAAAACGGCCTCGACAGGCAAATCGCAGGACTGGAACGCGGCCAGCGGCAATATCTGGGGAATTTCCTTTGTGGCGACCAATGCCACGCCGCCGACGGCCATGGATGCGACGGTGGATTGCACTTCGCTGAATCCAGTCACAATCGGGCTTGAGGCATTGGACGACCATTTGCCCAGCCCGCCGGACACATTGACGTATATCATTATGTCGCTGCCGGAACATGGATTTTTAAGTCAGCCGGGCTATGGGGCGATTACGACGGCGCCGTGGCCGCTGGCGGCGGATGCCGATTCGGTGGTCTATACGCCGTGCCCCTATTATGGCGAACAGGACATTTTCACCTTCAAGGCCAACGACGGCGGCGTCAGTCCGACCGGCGGGGACTCCAATATCGCCGCGGTAACGCTCAATGTCGATAATACCGTGACTGCCGGATTCGGCACCGACAGCGGAATCGGCACCAACACCATGATTAATACCAACTATTACGCGGTGCGGTCACAGGCGCTGTATCTGAAAAGCGACATTGGTGCTTCAAAGTATATCACGGACCTGGCGATTTATTTTACGACCCGGCCGCCGATTACGCTGAAAGAATGGACCATTCGGATGCAGCATACGACGATGTCCTATTATGATGATGTGGTTGCGGATTTCCTGACCACCGGCTGGACCATTGTCTATCAGGGGGATGTGACGGTGACGGCTGAGGGATGGTACAACTTCCATTTCCAGACGCCATTTCTGTATGACGGCGTGAAAAATCTGCTGATTGATTTCAGTTTCAACAATACGACGATTTCTGAAGATACGGGTTTCTATTTATTCCACGATGTGCAGGATTCGCGGGTTACGACCATCGTGACCGAAAAGGCCCAGCATACCAGTCCGCTGACATGGGATTTCTGGTATAACGACGGCTGGCATTATGGCGGCGGATGGCTGCCTTCGATTCAACTGATTGGCACGCTGCCCATTCAACCCATGATTGGCGATTTCGATGCAAGCTGCGACGTGAAGCTGCCGGATTTGATGCTGTTGTCGGCGGCGTGGATGAGTCAGCAGGGGCAGGCACATTATAATCCGGCGTGCGATATCTCCGTGCCGAAAAATCAGGCGGTGGACATTGGCGATCTGGCGGTATTTGCAAATCACTGGATAGACGTGTATGCGTTCTGATTATTTCGGTGTTTCTTTTTTGGGCTGAGGCGGGGTGAATTCCGGCTCATTACGGGACGGCAGCCAGAGGGCCAGTTGGTCCTTGATGGGGCGATAGAGTTCACGCTGGGACAAATTGGTCCATTCGTTGGGATCGGTGGTGTGGTCATACAATTCCTCACTGCCGTCAGAGTAGCGAATATAGCGGTAGCGGCAATCCCGGACGGCATGGTTATTATAGCGGGCAGTCATCAGGACAGGGTAGTTCCAATCTCTGTCGGGATTGTCCAGCAGCGGTACCAGACTGCGTCCGTCGATGTCCTTGCGGGCAGGAGTCTCCGCCAGTTCCATTAGTGTCGCGTGAATGTCCAGCAGACTGACGGGTTGGCTGCACCGGCTGCCTTCACTGGTCAGGCCCGGTACGACGACCATCAGCGGCGTATGCGTGGCCGTTTCCCACAGGGTGTTTTTTTCAAGATGGTCTTTTTCGCCCAGATGAAAACCGTGGTCACCGCACAGGACGATGATGGTGTTGTCTTTATGGGGGCTAGCTTGCAATGCATCCAGCACCTGTCCGACACACGCATCAGCAAAAGACACACTGGCCATATACCCCTGAATGGCATTATTCCATAGCCCGTTATTTCGAATAAGGCGAAAGTCCGAACCGCTGGCCAGTCGGCGTCCAGCCATCGGGATATCATCGAGGTCGTCCTGGCGGTAGGCGGGAGGAATGATTTTGTCAAGCGGGTGCATATCGAAATATACCGACGGGACATACCACGGCAAATGGGGCCGGAAAAAGCCGCAGGTCAGGAAGAAGGGCTTGTTGTGTTTTTCCTGCAGCAGTTTGCCGGCCAGTTGGGCGGTCTTCCAGTCTTCGGTTTTGCTGGCATCGACCTCAATCGGTGCCCAGTCGATGGAGGAGTTATAATAAGCACTGCTGAATTTGCCGTTGAGCCGGTGGGCGTATTGCTTGTCCTTGGCCGGGGCGGGTGTGCCGCAGCGCTGCTGAAACATCACATCCCAGGATTGCGGGTCGGCGAATTTGCCCTGCGGCAGGTGAAACACTTTGCCGCCAGTCAGGGTTTTATAGCCGTTTTTTCGCAAAAATTGCGGCAGGGTAAGACGTTCTTTCAGGTCAGGTTTATCGCGAAAACAGACATTATTATCATAAATGCCGCTGCTGGACGGACGCAGGCCAGTCAAAATGGCCGTCCGTCCTGGGTTGCACTGCGGGGCTGGACTGTAGGCGTTTTCGAAAACGATGCCCATTTGGGCCAGCCGCATCAGGTTGGGGGTTTTGGCCTGCGGGTGGCCCGCCAAAGGCTCGATCCAGGTGTTCAGTTCATCGATAAATATCATCAGGATATTCATCTTTTTGGATGCGGGCGTGGCGGTAAATCGGCCCAGCATCTGGACATCACGGGCAGACTCCGGCATCGCCGCGGCAAATGCACCTGCGGCACTCCATTTCAAGAAATTTCTGCGATTCAGGTTCAACGTTATATATCCCTTTACTACGTGTCTGTAAATATAGATGTATGCTGGGGATGTAAATAATACGGAAATCTGAGAAAAACGCCAGGATTTTATGGCTTTGGGGTTTGGAAACCGGACTTGACAAAGCCGGATTTGGGGGGATAATGGCCGCCAGCTATGACTCAGGAAAAAAAGAAAAAGAAAAAAGGCAATGTCGTCACGGATTACCTGTTATATCTTTTTGTACGGGTATTGACGTGTTTGTTTTATTGTTTCCCGGTGGAGGCGAATCTGCGGACGGCCTGCTGGATTGGCCGGATCATGTGGAAACGCTATCATCGCGGCCGACAGCGGGCGATGGATAACCTGCGGGCCAGTTTCCCGGACAAAGACGAGGCCTGGCTGGAAGAAACCGGCATGCGGTCGTTTGAGCAGCTCGTGATGATGGTAATGGATGTGCTGTTTACGCCGCGGCTGGTGAAGCTGGAAACCTGGCCAACGATGTTCAGCTTCCGCAACATCGAGCGGATCAAGTGGATGATGAAAGAGGAAAAGGGTCTGCTGATGGTGACGGCCCATTACGGCAATTTCGAAATCATCGGCTACCTGATGAGCCTCTACGGCCTGAAGATTTACAGCATCGCCCGGCCGCTGGATAATCCGTTTATCAATCGCTGGCTGATGAGCGTCCGCGAAAGCAGGGGCCAGAAGATTATCTATAAAAAGGGCGCCGCCGAGATGATGGACCAGTTGGCCGCGGACGGAGCGACACTGTGCTTTATCGCCGACCAGGATGCAGGCAAAAAGGGTGTTTTTGTCGATTTCTTCGGTCGCAAGGCCAGCACCTATAAGAGCATCGGCCTGGTGGCGATGCAGTATAATCTGCCTATTGTGATTGGTTGTTGCCGGCAGCATTATAAGAAATTTTTCTTCGAGATGGAGCCGACCCGGATTATCTACCCGCACGAATGGGCCGACAAACCCGACCCGCTGCGGTGGGTGACGCAGGAATACACCAAAGCCATCGAGGATTTCATCCGCAAGGATCCTTCGCAGTATTGGTGGCTGCACCGCCGCTGGAAAACCCGCCCCAAAGAAGAACGCCTTGTTGAGGAAAAGAAATGCTGACTAAGGCGAACAAAGATCGATTATCGTTTTGATATCTTAAGGATTAAAGGATAAAGGTATGACCAAGCAGGAAAAAAGCTGGCAGCATCGGCTGGACGGTTCGACGGATGAACTGGCGGTGGATTTTGTGGAGTCGCTGTCGTACGACTGGCGGCTGTATCAATATGATATCGTCGGCTCCATTGCCCACGCGCGGATGCTGGCGGCCCAGAAGATAATCACCAAAGCGGAATTTGAG
>JAWRKM010000086.1:0-25747 GCA_040306945.1 Anaerohalosphaeraceae bacterium | reverse complement strand
CTGAATATCTTACTGGCTGTCTCAATGGTGAGTCGCGAAAATACCAGACAATAGATGTCCAGACGATGCATTGTGGCATTCTATACAATAAAATGGATATTGCCATTCTCTCTTGGCGATTGGTGCGGAAAATTTCATTTTTTACAAAACCAGCCCGTCCGACTTAGGGTAGAATAATTATCCGGCGTGTTAATCTATATCTGGATGGTGTAAGATGAGATTCAAACGGCCCAATCGTGCCTTTACACTGATGGAGCTGTTGGTGGTGCTGGGGGTTATCGCACTGATGATGAGTGTCATCCTGCCGACTCTGCATCGGGTGAAGGAATCCGCCAGGACCATTCAATGTAAGACGCTGATAAAGAACTATTCGCTGGCTTTGTATGCCTATTTTCTGCAGACCAATCAACTGCTGCCGATTTCGGTGCAGGACTGGAGTCGGGGGATTGTGATGCATCCGTGGCATTCTCTCGAGGAATTTCGGGTGCTGCTGAATTTGCCGCCGACCGGCCCGGAATACCGTGACCGACGGATTGGCCAGCTTCAGGAATACAAACCCGCCTTTGAACGTCGGTTTATCTGCCCCTCCGCCGGCTATGCCCTGAATCACCCCGAAGAAGGGCTGTATCCGATGGACCGCAGCTACGGACTCAATGCCCATGTGTATTATTTTGAGGACTATGTCCGCCGACGCCTTGAATCGCAGAGCAGTCGTATTCTGTGTATGGCCGATGCGATGGACTGGTGGATGAACTACTGGCAATGCGATAAGTATCTGGAATATGGTGAGAACTGGGTGGGGTTTAACACCTACGGCACCGCGGCCTTTCGCCATCAGGACAAGGCAAATGTCTCCTTCTGGGATGGCCACGTCGATCAAATGACGGCCGAGGAATTGAAAAGCCATCTCAGGCAATGGCTCGACGTAGACAGGTCAGCAAAGTGATAGAATGGATCCAACGATGAACGACCGCGGTTCAGTCGTGGGAGTGTGGATAAAAGTAAAAAGCCCTTATCCTGCATAGGACAAAGGCTTTACGAATCGGAGGAGGAGGGATTCGAACCCCCGGTACCTTTCGGTACAACGGTTTTCAAGACCGTCACCTTCAGCCGCTCGGTCACTCCTCCAAAGGCTTTATTTTGTACCAGTTATGTGCAAAAAACCGGCAAAATGGAAGCTGCAAACCAAAATCAGTTCTACAAAGAGCAAAATAAACCTAGCCGGAAACAATGTCCCGACAAATTCTGACTAAATTTACACGCGATAGGCCGATTTTGCAAGAAAATTAAAAGCAGGCTATGCCCCTTACCGGCTGGTTTCTCTGCAAGCCATCATGGCTTTGCAAGACAGGAGGAGTGTTATGTGATACACTGATTCCATGTGTTCAAGGGCCCATTCCTTTCCAGCTAAATGATCTGTATTTGGAATAATCGACACAAAAGACCCTTATATTCTTGAAATATCGACCTAAGGGGGATGGATTAGGGACTGGCAATTGAGGAGTACTCCTGGCGATAGCATGGCGTATGGTGGGTCAAAAACAGGACAGGGCGGGTTGTTCAAAAAGAGTTAGTGGTGGAAAACAAACTTGTTCTTATTCCATTTCCGGTTACGCTTTATGCTTGCTCTTTTGCAATAATCAGTCAATGAATATTGGCCAACGTTAACGACGCAACAATCCATACGAATTGTATTTATGGAGACTATGAATGAAAATCCAAAGTTCATTATTGGGGCAGCAAAAACGGTCACGGATGACAATGCATTTTCTTACTGGGTTGCTGTTTTTTTTCACCAGTGTGATATTGCAGGCGGGAGTTTCCGGTCTGGATAAATCCGGACATTTACAGGCGATAGAACGTCCCAACGATAACGGCTTTTTCTGTGCCGCACTGGAAAACGGCGTTCAACTGCATGTCAACGGGATTGTCAAAAACGTGATTTTCTACGGGCCGTCCACCGTTCGCGTCAATGAAAATCTTGGCCGCAATTACTGGCAGCATCCCAGTATTGTTGTTGTGAGTAAGCCGGCAGCGGTCCCGTTCAAGGTGCAGGAGACGGCAGAGTATGTTGCAATTCTCTCCGAGAAGCTTCAGATTCGGGCTGACAAAAAAACCGGGGCGCTGATGTTTATGGATGCCGGCGGCAGGCTGTTAACTCGAGAGCGTGCTGAAAACCATGCCACGATTAAACAGGTGGATATTTCCGGTGCCCCGACCTATGAGGTGTCACATACGTTTGCCCTCAAACCCGATGAGGGCTGGTATGGGTTGGGTTATATTGATTCGGCCCCGACTCAGATCAACCGCCGCGGGCAGGAATTGCTGCTGATCCAGACGAATATGGGCATTGTAATTCCCATGATCGTATCTTCCGAGCGGTACGGAATCATGTGGGATATCTATTCCATTATGCGCTTCAAGGATGATGCTGCCGGTGCCACCTTGTGGGCCGAAAGCGCCCCCGGCGGAGTGGATTACTATTTCTTTGCCGGCAACACGATGGACGAGGTTATTGCCGGCTACCGCACTCTGACAGGCAGTGCGCCCATGTATCCCAAACAGGCCCTGGGGTTGTTTATGAGCAAGGAACGCTATCCGACCCAGGACCGCATTGTCGAAGTCGCCAAAACTTTCCGCAAAGAACAATTCCCGCTGGATTACATCGTCCAGGACTGGCAGTACTGGGGAAGCGATAAAGACGGCACCTGGAGCGGCATGATCTGGAATCCGGATCGCTATCCCGATCCGGAGGGTATGATAAAGACTATCCACGACCTGAATATGAAACTGATGATATCCATCTGGCCGTCCGTGGGCAATGATACTCCGTTGGCTCATGAACTGGACCAGTATAATCTGCGCTTTGAGCCGCTGCACTGGATATCCCGAAAGGCCCGGATTTATGATGCCTTCAGCGAAAAAGGGCGAGAAATCTACTTTAAGCATATAAACGCCGGTCTCCTGAGCAAAGGGGTGGATGCACTCTGGATGGATGGTACCGAAGTCGAAGTCGGCACGGCCTGTTGGAATCCCAACGAAGTGGCTCGTGATATCAAACGGCTGGGGAACAACGCCATGGGCGATTTCTCACGTTATCTGAATCCCTATACGCTCATGACCACCAAGGGGACCTACGAAGGACAGCGTGCTATCAATAACCGCCGCGTCTTTACGCTGACTCGCTCTGCCTGGGCAGGGGCCCAGCGTTATGCTGCCGCGTCCTGGTCGGGGGATTCCTCGGCCAGCTGGAATACACTGAAGGCTCAGATGGTCAGCGGCCTTCATGTGACCATGGCCGGCAATCCCTGGTGGACTCAGGATATTGGCGGCTTCTTTGTCAACAATTATCCCGGCGGTGAACAAAATCCGGCCTACCGTGAGCTTTTTTTGCGATGGTATCAATTTGGCGCCTTCAATCCGATTTTTCGTATTCACGGGACCAACATCGAGCGGGAACCCTATATTTTCAAAGAAATGGACCCGGAGGTGTATCAGGCCCTGCTGGATATTACTCACCTGCGGTACCGCCTGATGCCTTATCTTTACAGTCAGAGCTGGCGGGTCACAAGCGAAGGCTACACGCTGATGCGTGCACTGCCGATGGATTTCCCGGAGGATGTCCAGGTACGCAATCTCAGCGATGCCTTTATGTTCGGTCCGGCCTTCCTGGTACATCCGGTGACGCGTGCGATGTATCGCAAGGGAAATACTCCCGCTCCGACCGTGCCTGCGGAGTTCTTGCGAACCCCGGATGGTCAGGTTGGTCTGGCGGTGCAGTATTTTGCCGGGGTCAATTTCAATACCCCCATGGGAAAAGGAGTGGATAAGGTTGTGGATCATGACTGGCCCGGCCCGCCGCTGGCAGATCCCCCGGGTGGTCTGGACGGTTTCAATAACTTCTCTGCGCGATGGGAAGGATTCCTGCTGGCGCCCCAGGATGGGGAATATGAAATTGGGGTTGAAGGGGATGATGGGTTCCGTCTTTATCTGGACGGCAAAAAAGTCGTCGAGGATTGGCGGGACAACGCTGCCCGTTACCGCAGTGCCAAAGTGACCTTCAGCAAGGGACAGCAGGTGCCGTTAAAACTGGAATTTTACCAGGGCGGCGGCGAACGCGTGATTCGTCTTGGTTGGCGTACTCCCAGTGATATTCGCAATCAGAATGAGGGGGCAGCTGCCTTGGATAACATAGTGAAAACCTATCTGCCTGCCGGTTGCGATTGGTATGATTTCTGGACAAACGAGAAATACACCGGCGGAAAAACCGTCGAAAAAGCGTGTCCGCTCAATATCCTGCCGTTGTATATCCGCGCCGGGTCGATTCTGCCCATGGGGCCTGTGATGCAGTATGCGACTGAAAAACCGGATGCCCCGTATGAAATCCGCATTTATCCGGGCGCCGATGCGAAATTCACGATCTACGAAGACGATAACGAGACCTACAACTACGAAAAAGGACAATATGCCGTGTATGATATCGTCTGGGATGATGCGGCTCGGACACTGACTGTCGGTCCTCGTAAAGGAGAATTTCCAGGTATGATTGCTGAACGCAGACTTCATTTTGTGATTGCCGCCCCGGGTAAGAATGCCGGAATAGCAACCGGGACGGATGACATCAAGACGGTCAACTACGCTGGTAAATCGGTGACGGTGAAATTTTAAACAGAGCCTTGGTTGAAAAGGCTTCTGCCGCCCAGATACGGCGAGGGGATGTCGGGATCAAGGTTACCGGTATTCTTGTGGCAACCTAATGTAGTCGACATAGTGGGTCTATACACTATTGGACCTGTCGGTGAGATTATAGTGGATGGAATTTAAACCGGCTATGGGAGTTGGTAATATCAGAGAAAAAACTGGAAAACACAGCGGGACAGGACTGTTTAAAAAGAGGTATTGGCGGAAAACAAACTTGTTCTTTTTCCTTTTCCGGTTACCCTGACAGGGATGCTTTTCCGCAACATTATCCTGATGTGCGGGCAAAACAGGCAATGATCCCCAACGGATAGAGAAATTCCGCTACTCGAACACGCACGCGATTGAAGCTGCAGGTTTTCGCCGTGCTAAAACGGACAATATGAAGCAGGAACATATAGAATGAAAAAAATATATGGAATAGCTGTAATTGTATTTCTGGCCGGATTGTGTTATGCCGCCGAGCCTGTTGTTCAAGCACCGTTAACTGCGAATCCGACCTACTGGTCCTGGGCAAAAACCCCGCCAATGGGATGGAATAGCTGGGACTGTTTTGGCACGACTCTGACCGAAGAACAAGCCAAAGCTCAGGCCGATGCTATGGAAAAGCATCTCAAACCGCATGGCTGGACTTATTTTACGGTGGATATCCAGTGGTATGAGCCGGATTCTCAAGGGCATAGCTATCGACGTGGTGCTCGGCTTGAGATGGATGAATACAGCCGGCTGATACCGGCTCTGAAGAAGTTTCCTTCTTCATCGAATGGCAGGGGATTTAAACCCCTGGCCGACTATGTTCACGCCAAAGGGCTCAAATTCGGTATCCACATTATGCGAGGCATTCCCAAGCAGGCAGTACGTGACAATACGGCCATCCTTGGGACAGATGCCCGTGCGGCGGATATTGCCAATACCCGTTCAACTTGTCCATGGAATCCGGACATGTATGGTGTGGATATGAGCAAATCCGGTGCCCAGGCCTATTATGATTCGCTGTTTGAGCTTTATGCCTCCTGGGGTGTGGATTTTGTGAAAGTAGACGATATTGCCCGTCCTTATGATGAGGTACAGAAGGCGGAAATTGAGGCCATCCGCAAGGCTATCGATAAGACCGGCCGTCCGATTGTACTGAGTCTGTCGCCCGGCGATACGCCGATTGAGCGGGGCCAACACGTCATGAATCATGCCAATATGTGGCGGATTTCCGATGATTTCTGGGACCGCTGGCAGCCGCTGTATGGGATGTTTGGACGACTTGAGAAATGGACCCGATACCGGGCCGAGGGAGCATGGCCCGATGCGGATATGCTGCCTTTTGGGATTGTGGAATTCAATCGTCCCACGCGGTTTACCCCGGATGAGCAAAAGACCTGTATGACCCTGTGGTGCATTGCTCGTTCACCACTGATTTTGGGTGCCGATATGACCCGCATGGACGATGCAACGCTTGGTCTGCTGACCAATCCGGAGGTGCTGGCCGTCAATCAGGCCAGTACAAACAACCGGCAGATTAAAAACGAAAATGATTTGATTGTCTGGGCAGCCGATAGCCCCGACGGACGGGATCGTTATGTTGGACTCTTCAATGCCCAGAGCAATGATAATCCGTTTGATCTGTCCAAGCCCGATTTTATCAGTCGTCGGCTTAGTGGTCAACCCAAGGCCCAGGTTATTGAGATCAGCATCCCGATCCGAAATGCCCGCCGGCTGGTGCTGGCAGTGAAGGATGGCGGCAATGGCAGTGATTACGACCATGCGGCCTGGATTGAACCGGTTCTCTCCGGCCCCAAAGGAACCTTGAAACTGACCGACCTGGACTGGATCCTCGCAACAGCGGGCTGGGGCGCTGTTCACAAACATCGTACTGTGGATGGCCGTCCCCTGACACTGGATGGAAAACCCGTCGAGGGCATTGGAACGCACGCTGTTTCTGTGATTGAATTCGAATTACCCGAAGGGTATGACACGTTTGCTTCCAAAGGCGTGATTACCGAAGGGAGTCAGGGGCGGGGCGCGCTGGAATTTTGTGTTCTGCTGGATCCTCAGAAACGCTTAAAGTCTGACCGCAGCACGGTATCGGTGTCTTTTGCGGATCTGGGGATTCCCGGCAAGGCCCGGGTGCGAGACCTGTGGGCTCGACGGGATTTGGGTGAATACCGTGATGCATTTGAGGCAGAGGTGCCGCTGCATGGTGCCGGATTGTTCCGCATCTCACCGATGCCGTAAACCCGACCATGGAAAAAGCATCTGAAATAGATGCGTTGGTTGTTGCATGATCGGCAGGAATAGGCTTGTTCAATTAAATAGGAATACGAACCCAGCAACTATAATTTGAGGACGAACCATGAGAAGAACAAATCTGACAAAAGACGTGAAGAAGTACCCGACAGCAGATAGGAATTTATTGAAACATCAAAGCCTCCGGCTGCTGCTGCCGGCCTGTCTGATGGTGGGATTTCTCGTGAATCACTGGCTTGGGGGAACGGCTTTTGCAGCCGAGGAGGTCTGTGGTTCTTGTACTTATAAGGTGACTGTTGCCGGCGAGTTTACTCACTACAAAGTTGCAGATTCCGTGGCCATCGAAGGGGCCGATGGCGAGGAGGCAGCATTTCGTGAAGAAATCTATGGTAAAGAGTTCAGCGTCAGCGTTTCCAATCTGCCGGCAGGCCAGTACAAAATCATTATTGGTCAGGCGGAAACCTTTTTCAATGAGGCAGGGCAGCGGCTATACACCGTGGTTTCCGGCGATGTGGTATTGGCCCAGGATTTCGATATTGTCAAAACCGCCGGCAAGGCCAACAAAGTGTGTTATATTACCGGCGTCGTGGATCATGAGGATGATGCGCTCCGAGGGCCTTTGAAAGTGACGTTTAAGGCTCATCAGGACAATGCCAAATTCAATACCTTCGAGGTCAAGGACGCTTCGGGGACGACTATGCTTTCCTTCCATGCGTCCCAGATTGCCGAACCCTTTGCAGGCAATGCTACAATGATACCGGATATCAAGGATGCCCCGATCTGGCGTGACCCGGCTCAGCCGCTCCGCAAACGCATCGAGGATCTGATTCGCCGGATGTCGCTGGCGGAGAAAGTGGCACAATTGCAGAACGAGGCGCCGGCCATCGAGCGGCTGGGGCTTCCTGCTTATAACTATTGGAATGAAGCCCTGCATGGTGTTGCCAACAACGGTATTGCAACTGTGTTTCCGGAGCCGGTGGGAATGGCCTCAACATGGAATCCGGAGCTGCTTCGTCGGGAAGGAATGGTGATTGGCATCGAAGGTCGTGCGAAATTTAACGATTATGCTTCCAAAAATAAGGGTAATTCCAAATGGTGGACTGGTCTGACTTTCTGGACGCCGAACATCAATATCTTCCGCGATCCCCGCTGGGGCCGCGGCCAGGAAACCTATGGCGAAGATCCTTTCCTGACCGGCGAGATTGCCGTGGAGTTTATCAAGGGCATTCAGGGGGATCATCCCGACTATATGCTGGCCATGGCCTGTGCCAAGCATTATGCTGTGCACAGCGGCCCGGAGCGGGAACGTCACAGCTTTAATGCGGAGCCTTCAGAACGTGATTTGTATGAAACCTATCTGCCCCAGTTTGAACGGGCGGTTAAAGATGGCGGGGTTGGCGGCGTGATGAGCGCCTACAATGCACTCTATGGTATTCCCTGCAGTGCCAGTCCATTCCTGCTCAACGACCTGCTGCGCAAGCAGTGGGGGTTCGAGGGGTATGTCGTTTCGGATTGCAGTGCTATCAACGATATCTGGAATCGGCGAGCGCATAAGTATGTCGAGACCCCGGAACAGGCAGCAGCACTGGCGGTCAAGGCCGGCTGCAATCTCTGCTGCGGCGGCGATTACAGTGCCTTGGTGCAGGCCGTCCAAAAGGGCCTGATCGGAGAAAAAGAAATCAACGAGGCATTGTATTACACCTTGTGGACCCGTTTCCGTCTGGGGCTGTTCGACCCGGCCGACAAAGTGCCATATTCAAAGTACACCATCGCAGACAATGACAAGCCCGAACATGGTCAAGTTGCCCTCGAGGTGGCCCGTCAGTCGCTGGTGCTGCTCAAGAATGATGGTATCCTTCCGCTGGACCGTTCCAAATATAAACGCATCGCGGTCATCGGTCCCAATGGGAATTCCAAATCCATGCTGGAGGGCAATTACCACGGTTCGGCTTCGCATCCGGTTTCCATTCTGGACGGCATCAAGCAGCTGGCCGGGGAAAGCATTGAAATTACATTTGCCCTGGGCAGTCCCGTGACCACTAAACCCGGGACGGCGGCCTGGAGTCGCCAGGATAATGAGACAAAGCGTCCTGTTGAAGAGCTCAAAGAGGAAGCCCTCAAGCTGGCGGCTGATGCGGATTTGATTATTTATGTCGGCGGGATTACGCCCGCGCAGGAAGGCGAGGGGTTTGATCGAGATTCGATTGAGCTGCCCGAAGTCCAAACCCAGCTTATCCGGGCATTGTATGCGGTCGGTAAACCGATGGTTATGGTCAATTGCAGCGGGTCAGCCATGGCTCTGACCTGGGAAGACGAACATTTGCCCGCCATTCTGCAGGCATGGTATCCAGGCCAGGAAGGCGGACGCGCAGTCGCCGAAGTCCTTTTCGGCCAGGTCAATCCCTCGGGGCATTTGCCTCTGACATTTTACCGTGCAACAACGGATTTGCCTGACTTCAGAGATTATTCGATGGCAAACCGGACCTATCGGTATTTCAATGGCAAGCCCCTCTATGCTTTTGGACATGGCTTGAGCTATACGACCTTTGAATACAAAGACGGCAAGCTTGCTTCAAAGCAGATTTCCGCAGACGGTATTGCCAAGGTATCCTTTACCCTCGAAAACACAGGTCATCGCGATGGTGATGATGTGGTTCAGGTGTATTATCGCCATGTCCGTTCACAGGTTCCGCAGCCCAGACTTGCCCTGTGCGGATTTGCCCGCGTGCATGTCAAGCAGGGCCAGGCAAAGTCTGTGACGGTGGATATTCCAGCCAGCCGTCTGCGATACTGGGACACAACGAAAAAACAGTATGTCGTGGAGCCGGGTGAATATGAATTCCTGATTGGTGCGGCGTCTGATGATATTCGCATCAAGCTGCCGCTGACGATTACAGCTCGGTGACCTAATCCAAAAGCAAACCGCAGCCTCCGGCAATCCGACCGGGGGCTGTTCGAATTTCATGGCAAAAAGAGGTAATGATGCAGATTCACAATAAGACTCAACCCTATCTGTCCGTAAGCCTGGTCTGGCTTTGTCTGATTTGGTTTTATAGTTCCGAATCCGTGCCCGCGGCGGAGCAGCGTCTTGCGTCGCCGGATGGCCGGATTGAGGTCGTTGTCTCCGACACGGCGGGACTGCGGTATCGGGTAAAGTACGAAGGTGCCCCCGTACTGACGGATTCAGTTCTGGGGCTTGAATTCAGGGACGGGATCCGGCTGGGACCGTCGGCGATTATCGCAAAGGCCCAAACCGGCGACCATGACGGTCAATGGGAAAACCCGTTTGGCCAGCGGCGTATCGTTCCGGATCGCTGGCGACAGCTTCAGCTGACGCTGGAGGAACAAGGCCAGCCGCATCGGACGTTCGGCCTGATTGTACGGGCTTATGAAGATGGCGTTGCGTTTCGATACGACCTTCCGAAAGAGTCTGGTCTTGGCGATTTTGTGCTGACCGACGAATTGACCGAGTTTCGCTTTGCGGAGGATTATCGCTGCTGGGCCGGCAATGAATCGGCATGTGCGGAGAATCAGTATCCGGAAAAGAAGTTAAGTGCCATTCGTTCAGGCCGGGCGGGCCGACCCTTTCAAAGTGTTTTGCCGCTGCTGGTTGAAACGCCATCGGCATATATTGCGGTGGCCGAATCCGATCTGCTGGATTGGGCCGGTATGTCCCTGTCGGGGACCGGCACAGCCGCTGTCAAAGCCGTACTTGACAGACGTTCGGATGGAAATGGACTGGTGGTCTCCTCCACGCCGCGTGTCAGCCCCTGGCGTGCGTTGATCATAGGACGCAAGGCCAAAGATGTGGTGGAGTCTGATTTGATTGCCAATCTTGCAACCCCCTGTCGACTGGAGGATACCTCATGGATTCAACCCGGGGCCTGTGCCTGGGATGCGTGGTGGACGGGAATCAATCCTTATGATTCCAATCCGGGCCATAAAGGGGTGTATGCCCGCGGGTCCACGCCTTCCCATAAGGAGTGGATTGATCTGGCGGCTGAAATGGGCTGGCCCTATCAGTTAATGGACTGGTTCTGGTATCAGGGGATGACGAGTTTTGACAAGTCGCTGCATTCCAGTCCCAATCCCGTCCGGGGTGATTTCAGACAGCCGGTGCCGGAAGTTGATGTGGCTGAGCTGGTTCGCTATGCCAAGTCCAAAAACGTCCGTTTGCTGATCTGGGCCCATTCGCTCGACATCGAAACCTTCGGGGTTGAAAACGCTCTGACCTATCTGGCAAAGCAGGGATTTGCCGGCGTAAAAATTGATTTCCTCAACAGCCAGTCGCAGGAGACGGTCCAATGGTGCGAAAAAGTGCTGTCCACCGCGGCAAAACACAGGTTGCTGGTGAATTTTCACGGGACCTATAAGCCCGCCGGGATGGCTCGTACCTATCCGAATTTTATCACCCAGGAAGGGGTGCTCGGTAACGAATACAACAAACTCGGCGGTAATCAATGTACTCCGCTGCATACCATGACACTGCCGTTTACGCGAGGCCTGCTGGGGCCAATGGATTTTACGCCCGGCGGCTTCCTCAACTGCTCCCCCGAGGAATTTAAAATCACCTCTCCCACCCAGGTGATGGGCTCTCGTGCCCGACAGCTGGCCATGACAATCGTCTATTTTAGTCCTCTGCAGGTCCTGTGTGATAGTCCCCGCAATTATCGCGGCCAGCCCGGCATCGAGTTTCTACGGAATCTGCCCACCGTCTGGGATGAGACGGTGGTTTTAGAAGGCGAGGTTGGGCGATCGATCCTTGTCGCCCGGCGATCAGGAGACCGTTGGTATCTGGCGGCAATGAACGGGGATGAGGCGATGCAGTTGCATGCCCGTCTGACTTTTCTGGACAAGGGCAAATGGACACTGCGTAGCTTCGCAGATAATACAGAGTCTTCTGAATATCAGGCTGTCGTTGAATCCGCGGTGACAGTGGATGCCAAAACCATCGTTCCGATTTCAATGCGGCCTGCCGGCGGCTTTGCCGGAATCATTACCCAAGAAAAGTAATCAAAGAAAAATGGTTTTTTTAGTGCGCCGTTTAATGATTTCAATAAGGATGTGAATTGTATGATGCATGTAATTAAGACAGTATGGGTTTGTACACTCTGTGTTTGGCTGGGATCCGCATCGGCGGCGTCAGAAAACACCGTATCCGAGGACACCATCTGGCTGTCCAGTCTCGATGTATCGCGTATTGAACAGGGCTGGGGACAGGCGCGTTCGAATCGTTCCGTGGATAACAGGCGTCTGATGATCGCGGGTCAGCGATATCAAAACGGCATCGGCACCCATGCCAATTCCAGCATTCCTCTGCTCCTGGACGGTAATGGGGTGGAGCTGTCCGGACGTGCCGGTCTGGACGATGAAACCAACGGCCGGGGCTCGGTGGTGTTTGAGATTACCGCTGACGGAAAGACAATATGGACCAGCGGGCTGATGCGCCCCGGCGATGAGGCTAAGGCATTTACGCTGGATATCAAAGGAGTCAAATCCCTGGTGCTGCTGGCACTGGATGGCGGGGATGGTTTTGACTACGACCATGCCGACTGGGTGGATCTGAAAATCACCATGATCAATAACGGTAAGCCGAAACTGGATGTTCCGCCCATCGAAGATGCGGTAATTTTAACTCCAAAACCCGCTCCAACGCCCCGCATTAATGGCGCCAGGGTCTTCGGTGTTCGCCCGGGGTCCCCTTTTCTGTTCACCATAGCAGCCAGCGGTGAGCGACCGATGACGTTTTCGGCCGATGGACTCCCCTCGGGACTGGTGCTTGATTCCGAAACCGGACAGATTACCGGAAAGCTGGAAAAGGCAGGGGAATACAAGCTGATGCTCCATGCCAAAAATGCCCTTGGCCAGGCCACTCGGGAATTTAAAATCGTATGCGGCTCTCAGATTGGTTTGACCCCGGCGATGGGTTGGAACAGTTGGAACTGCTTTGCCGGTGCGGTGACCGCTGAAAATATCAAGGCAGCTGCCGATGCCATGGTCAAAAGCGGCCTGATCAATCACGGCTGGACGTACATCAATATTGACGATTTCTGGCAGGTGCATCGCGATTCAAAGGACCCGACGCTCCAGGGACCCAAACGCAGTGCCGACGGACGCATTCTGCCCAATCCGCGTTTTGCGGATATGAAGGGACTTGTGGATTATGTCCACAGCAAAGGGCTTAAAATCGGCATCTATTCGGTGCCCGGCCCCTGGACATGCGGCGGTTGTGTTGGCAGTTTTGGGCATGAATTGCAGGATGCCCAGCAATATGCCGAATGGGGATTTGATTATCTCAAATACGACTGGTGTTCCTATAATCCTGCTTTCGAAGACCGTCGTGACGACAAAAACTGGGATCCCTACTCGGTTCCCAATATCCAGTATTCCGGCGGGGATGATCCGATCAAAGGCCGGCTTCCCTTCAAGCGGATGCACGAGGCGCTGGCACAGCAGCCGCGGGACATCATCTACAGTCTTTGCCAATACGGCATGGGCAATGTCTGGGAGTGGGGAACCGAAGTCGGTGGAAACTCCTGGCGCACTACCCAGGATATCAACGACAGCTGGGGCAGCATGTCAGGCATCGGATTCCGACAGGCCGGCCTGGAAAAATATGCCGGCCCGGGACATTTCAATGACCCCGATATGCTGGTCGTTGGCCACGTAGGCTGGGGAAATCCCAAACCTACCAGGCTCACGCCCAATGAGCAATACACCCATATCAGTCTCTGGTGTCTGCTGGCATCGCCTCTGTTGATTGGCTGCGATATGACCAAGCTGGACGATTTTACCCTGAATTTGCTGACCAACGACGAAGTCATTGAAGTCAATCAGGATCCTCTTGGACGTCAGGCCAGCCGGATTACTCAAAATGGAACTCTGGAAGTCTGGGCTAAGCCGATGGAAGACGGGTCTATGGCCGTAGGACTGTTTAACCGCGGTCAGCGGGAACAAACCGTGACCGTAACCTGGTCGGATCTTGGCATTACCGGCCAGCAGTTGGTTCGCGATCTGTGGCGTCAAAAAGACCTGGGCAAATTCACCGGACAGTTTGAAGCTCCGGTGGGCCGCCATGGTGTGGTCCTGGTGAAAATTGCCCCCGCCAAACCATAATCGAATCCGGCATGAATCTATTGGTATAAACAGGAAAGGAACGTGTGATGAATACAACAACTGCCTTAAGGCTGTTTCTGTGTGGTCTGCTCCAGATGATAAGTGTTGTGGTTATTGCTGATTATCCGATTATGTCACATCGTTATCTGGCTGACCCGGCAGCGCTGGTGTATGATGGGCGTCTCTATGTTTACTGTTCAAATGATGATGAAAGCCCGGTCCAGGGCGGATACAACATCCCGAATGTGGTGTGTATTTCCACAACGGACCTGAAAAACTGGACCGATCATGGCATTGTATTCGATGCCGCCAGGGATACAACATGGGCCAAAAAATCCTGGGCTCCCACCGCCATCGCACGGGATGGGAAAATCTTCCTGTATTTCGGCAATGGGGGGGCCAATATTGGAGTCGCCGTGGCTGACAGTCCAACCGGTCCGTTCAAGGAAGTCCTGGGCAAACCCCTGATCGAACACAGTACCCCGGGCGTTCAGCCGGCAAACAACATGTGGCTGTTTGATCCGGGAGCTTTTATTGATGATGATGGCCAGGCCTATCTGTACTTTGGCGGCAATGGGGATGATAATGTCCGCGTTGTTAAACTCAAACGCGACATGATCAGCCTGGATGGTGACGTGATCAAGATGAATGCTCGGAACTTTTTTGAAGCGGCATGGGTGTTCAAACGCAACGGTATCTATTATTTCACGTACTCCGCGAATCCCAGAGCCGGAATGAGCTTTGATTATATGATGAGCACCGAAAGCCCCGTCAGCGGTTTTACATATGCCGGCAAAACGTCTGACCAGCCGCCGCTCAACGATAATAATCATCACGCCGCCCATTTCGAATTCAAAGGCAAATGGTATGAAGTGTATCATAACCGCATTGTCGCCAATGAGGCCGGCATCCCAACCGGTTTTCGCCGCAATATTGCGCTGGACAGCTTTGATTTCGATGAGAATGGAAAAATCATCAAAAAGGTGCCCACCTTGGATAGCGTGGTTCAGGCGGGTTTCCTGAACCCCTTTGACAGAGTGGAAGGCGAAACATTTAACGCTCAAAAGGGAATTGAAACAGAACCGTGTAAAGCAGGCGGCATGAATCTCTGTGATATTCATAATGGCGACTGGGTCAAGCTTCGCGGTGTGAATTTTGGAGACGGTGTCAAATCGTTCACGGCATCTGTCATCGGCAAAAAAGGCGGCAAAATTGAAGTCCGCATCGGCGGTCCCGAGGGCCTGATTCTGGGCACCTGCGACATTGCCGCCGGCGAATCCCAGGAATGGAAAGAGGTCACGTGCAGTATTCGAAAAATAACAGGTGTGATTGATCTGTGTCTGAAGTTTGTCGGAGGCGAAGGTGACCTGTTTAGTGTTGACTGGTGGCGGTTTAAGAACTAAAATGGAAAATGCTCCCCTGGGGCGCTGCAGCGGGATGCAGTCTGCACCCCAGGCCAGCATAAATCGCATCTGACAGAATAGTGAACTTATGTTCGAAAGGCAGAGACTATGCCCAAAAAACCTCGTCATCTGATAAAAACGATTTACACCGCGGATCCGCGGGCCCATGTCTACAACGGCAAAATTTATATTTTCCCATCCCATGATATCGATGCCGGAATTCCCGAAGATGACACGGGAAGTCACTTTGATATGCGCGATTATCATGTCTATTCCATGGAGGATCCCGAAGGGGATGTGATTGATCATGGGGTGGCTTTGGATATCAAAGATGTGCCCTGGGCCCGCCGGCAGATGTGGTCCAACGATGTGGCCTGCAAGAACGGGACCTATTACATGTATTTCCCCGCAAAAGATCAAAACGATATCTTTCGAATTGGCGTCGCGGTCAGCGACAAGCCCGAAGGCCCCTACAAGGCCAGGCCGGAACCGATGAAAGGCAGTTTCAGCATAGACCCATCGACCTTTCAGGATGACGATGGCACGCACTATATCTATTTCGGCGGGATTTGGGGCGGTCAGCTGCAGCGGTACAAAACCGGCAAATATGAGCCTGATGATGCCCTCCGAAAACCGACAGAACCTGCGATCTGTGCCAAAGTTGCCCGACTATCCGGCGATATGCTCGAATTCGCAGAACCGCCGCGTGATGTGGTGATTCTCGATGCCTATGGAACCCCCCTGAAAACGCAAGATGAAAACCGTCGGTTTTTCGAGGCCCCATGGATGCACAAATACAACGGCAAGTATTATTTCTCGTATTCGACGGGCAATACCCATCTGCTGTGTTATGCCGTGGGGGATAATCCCTATGGGCCATTTACCTATCAGGGAGTTGTGATGACACCGGTGGTCGGATGGACAACCCACCATTCCATCGTTGAATACAAGGGCAAATGGTATCTGTTCCATCACGACAGTAAAGTATCCGGCGGCAAAACCTGGCTGCGCAGTATGAAAATCATCGACCTGAATTATCGCAGCGACGGATCGATTGAAACTATTGATGGAAATGCAGATGAATAAAAACGGTATGGCTCCGCGTCAAGCCATCTCGGTGTTTGTCTGCAGTAATTACTGATTAAAAGGAGAATTCATATGCTAACCAGACTATCTTGTGCAATGCTGACGAGCTTTTTCGTCTTTTCGGTTCTGGGGGGGGGCAATGGCTTTGCTCAGTCCGATTCCCAGGCGATTTCCGAGGATTTCAAGCCGGCCTCGACCAATCAGCCCGGACGCCTGTATCCTCAGGTCAACTCCGAAGGCCGCGTGCGAGCTCAAATCATGGCTCCCGATGCCAAACAGGTGCTTCTGGATATCGGCGGCAAAAAATATCCTCTCACAAAAAAGGAAGACGGCTCCTGGGTAGGGCAATCTGACCCTCAGGACGAAGGGTTTCATTACTATCAGTTGGTGATTGACGGAGCCCAGGTCCCGGATCCCGGCAGTATGTACTTCTACGGTGCCAGCCGCTGGGGCAGCGGCATCGAAATCCCGGCCCGGGATCAGGATTTCTATGCACTCAAGGATGTCCCTCACGGACAGCTGTGTGAACATCGGTATTTTTCTAAAATTACGAATGCCTGGCGTCGGTGTTTTGTCTATCTGCCCCCGGATTATTATAAAGACAGCTCCAGACGGTATCCTGTTCTGTATCTCCAGCATGGCAGCGGTGAAGATGAGACCGGCTGGGCTGTTCAGGGCAAGGCCAATCTGATTCTCGATAATCTGATTGCTGAAAACAAAGCCGTCCCGATGATCGTGGTTATGGATAATGGTTATGCGGCCAGACCAGGGGCAAATGACAGCGGCGGACGCAGAGATCCCCGCGGCACCTCGGCTTTCGAAGAGGTGATGATCAAGGAAATTATCCCGATGATTGATGCCCATTACCGTACGCTTGCCGATCGTCAGTACAGGGCGATGGCTGGTCTTTCGATGGGGGCCAATCAGACCATTCGGATTACCATGAACAACCTTGATATATTCTCCCATATCGGCGGTTTCAGCGGCACATCCAATTATCCGGATGCCTCACCGCTTGATCCGGAAACATTCATGAATGGAGCATTCAAAGACGGCCAGACGCTCAACAAGCAAATTAAACTCTTCTGGCTGGGCTTGGGCACCAAAGAACCTGCCCCGTTCCCGGGTTCTGTGGGTGCATTCAAGGCCATGCTGGATAAAGTCGGGATGAAATACGTCTACTACGAGTCGCCTCAGACAGCGCATGAATGGCTGACCTGGCGACGCAGCTTATATCAGTTTGCTCCGCTTTTGTTCTCGGATCTGAAGGCCCAATCTGCCGCCCCGGCAGAACCGGAAGAATTGCAGGGATTACGTGTCTTTACTGCCGGACATAGTCTGCATTGGTATGTCCCGGATATTCTTGCTGAATTGGCTTCCGCTTCCGGTATCCAGGGACATAAAATTGCTGGGGTGCAGAGTCTGGGGGTATCACGTACCATTCAGCACTGGAATCATCAGGGTGGCCGCAATCAGGCCAGGCAGGCCTTGGAGGCAGGGAATGTCGACTTGTTGACGCTGTCTCCCATTCAGTTCCCGGACGAGGGAATTGAACACTTTGTCAAGTTGGGTCTGGAGCACAATCCCAAGATGAAGTTTACCGTCCAGGTTTCCTGGGGCGGGCCCGATATCGACAATCAGGATTTTGACTTTTCTTTGCTCATGACTCAGCCGGACAGAGAAAAGACGCCCGAGCAGCTTAAAATGCTCAATCAGAAAAATGAAATGGCTGCCCAGGAACAGGCCGCAAAAATCAATGAACAGGTTGGACGCCAGGTCGTCTTTTTGGTTCCCACCTCACAGGCCCTGACAGCGTTGCGTACGATGATTTATAACAAACAGATTCCGGGTCTGGACAAGCAGGCCGAATTGTTTGCGGATAATATCGGGCACCCCACAGCGCCTCTGCAGGTACTGAATGCGTATCTGCACTATGCCGTGATCTATGGCCGCAGTCCGGTGGGGTTGCCGATTCCCAGCGCCCTCAAAAACGCCGGCAAGCCGCAATGGAATAACGAAGCCTTCAATCGGGCTCTTGCGGAACTGGCCTGGACAACCGTGATCAACTATCCTCCCAGCGGCGTGAAAGCTGCGGCGCAGTAGCCGTATGATATCTCTAGGCAGGCAATGGAGTATCTGACAGAAAATATAGACAAACCATAACTGGTTTTTCTGCTTTCTGTCAATCCGAATGAGGGTTAATCCTGTTTTTCGTCAGGCACAGCAATCGTTTATCCCAGTGTTGGGCCCACTGCAAGGTGGACCGGTATTGGGGTATTGGAATGCTGTCTTCATGTTCAAGCAGTCCCCCAGCTTTCCTATTCGCGGACAAGCATGGGCTGGATGAAGCAGGGCGGTGAGTGTGATGTTATTTCCTGCGCCGCCAACCTCCCCACCCGATGCTGGCCTGCATGGTAGGCAATGAGCTTGAAGTTATATTCCCCGGCGATGGCTTTGTTTCTTTGGGATGCATTGAGCATAGGTTATATCCTGTATTTTACGATTTCTAAATGTGATCCAAATCTTGGTTTTTGTCCATTTTCTTTGTCATATCTGTCCCAGATGAACGTTTATAAAAGAGAATAGCGAAACAACGATAGGAAGAATCAGGTCATCATAATTCTGCTCATAAGTGGACAAAACTATGCGAGAATGGGGTATTTTGTTGCTGACTTGTGTGCTGGCTTTTTCCTGTGGGGTATTTGGGGCGGCAGCGGTCATTCCCTTTGAGGTCAATGCCGGATTTACCATCAACAATCCCATCGACCAGGCGGTTCTGGACAGTCTCACCGACCACCAGATTACCCCCGCTAACCTCTGTTCCGATGAAGTCTTTGTCCGTCGGATTTATATCGATTTAATCGGTACACTCCCAACCGCTCAGGAAGTGCGTAAGTTTCTTGGTGACAAACGTTTGGATAAACGCGACAGACTGGTTGATTCCCTGCTTGCCCGCGATGAATTCGCCGCCTACTGGACCCTGAAATGGTGCGATGTCTTGCGGGTTAAGGCCGAATACCCGGTCAATCTCTGGCCCAATGCTGTGCAGGCGTACCACCGCTGGATTTTCGAATCCGTCCGCGATAACAAACCCTATGACGAATTTGCCCGCCAGCTGCTGACGGCCAGCGGCAGCAATTTTCGCGTCCCGCCAGTCAATTTCTATCGGGCCATACAGGGACGAAAGCCTGCTGACATTGCAGAAGCCGTGGCACTGACGTTTATGGGGACACGCCTGAAGACCTGGCCGCAGGCACGTCGTCAGGAACTGGAAGTTTTTTTTTCGCGGGTTGCCTACAAAAGCACCGCCGAATGGAAAGAAGAAATCGTCTATCCCGACCCCGCCCGGACAGAGCCCCTGGATGCCGTTTTGCCCGATGGGACCAAAGTCAAAATAGGCCCCGATGAGGACCCTCGCAAGGTGTTTGCCGATTGGCTGATTCAGCCGGACAATCCCTGGTTTGCCCGGGCGATGGCCAATCGTGCCTGGTCATGGCTGATGGGACGCGGTATTATTCACGAGCCGGATGATATCCGACCGGACAATCCCCCGATTAATTTTGCTCTGCTGAACTATCTGCAAGCCGAGCTGGTGAAATCTCACTGGAACATTCGGCATCTGTTCAAGCTCATTTGCACCTCACGTACCTATCAGCAATCTCCCATTCCGCAAAGCGATAACCCGCAGGTCGAATCCCTCTTTGCCTGTTACTCCCCGCGTCAAATGGACGCAGAGGTTTTGATTGATGCCCTCTGTTATCTGGGCGGTACCCGGGTCAAATACTCCAGCCCTATCCCCGAGCCGTTTACTTTTATTCCCGATGCACACCGCACTATCGAACTGGCCGACGGCAGCATCACCAGTCAGTTTCTCGAAATGTTTGGCCGCCCTGCACGCGATACCGGCCTCGAATCCGAGCGCAACAGCCATCCTACCGATGTCCAGCGGCTGTATATGCTCAATTCCTCCGACGTGCGGAAAAAGATTACCCAAAGTCCGCTGCTGCGAAAAATCGTTGACGCCGGCAAGGGCAAACCCCGTGAGATGATCGCCAACCTGTACCTCACAATTTTATCGCGTTATCCGACGCCCCAGGAATATCAAACGATCGAAAAGCTGTTCGCTGCCAAACAGAATCGATCCGGCGAGGCTGTCGAAGATTTAATCTGGGCCTTGCTCAACAGCAGAGAATTTGTATTCCGGCATTAAAGGTTGAGGACGTTAACCATGAACCAGAATCGATCACAAATCCTAACCCTGAATCGCCGTGATTTGCTCAAATGGATGCTCGGCACGGCGGTCGCACCAGCATTCATCGAGCCGGCCCGTCTGTTCGCTCAGGCCGCGCCGCCGACTGCATCCGCAAAAGCCATCATTCAAATCTGGATGTGGGGCGGCCCAAGCCATCTGGATACGTTTGACCCTAAACCCGATGCCGGCGAAGCCTACACCGGCCCGTTCACCAAACCGATTGCAACCAACGTCGACGGTATCCGTATCGGCGAAATGTTGCCTCTGCTGGCCAAACAGGCCGACAAATATTCCCTCATTCGCAGCATGACCCATCGCAGCAATGCCCACGAAACTGCGACCTATATGATGCAGACCGGTCGCAACCCCGCCGAGCGGCTGGTTTATCCGTCGATAGGGGCGGTGGTCTCGCTGTTCAAGGGTTATGACCACGGCTACAAAAGCCTCATTCCGCCGTATGTCGTATTGACCACAGCCCTGGGCCGTTTTTCGGAAGTGGGATTTCTCGGCCCCAAATACAAGCCGTTCGTCACCGGCGGCGACCCCAATAAGACGCCGTTTGCCGTCGAAGGCATCGTCGCCGAAGGCATCACCGACCAGCGTCAGAAAGACCGCCGCCAACTGCTGGGCAGCCTCGATTTACTGGGGAAAGCCATCCCCGGCAATGACGAATTCAAACGTTTCGATCAGTGCCAGAACAATGCCTACGAACTGATTCTTGGTGACGCCCGCAAGCTGTTTGATTTATCGCAGGAAAACGCCGAACTCCGCGACCAGTATGGACGGACCACCTTTGGCCAGTCCTGCCTCATGGCCCGCCGGCTGGTCGAGCACGGCGTACCCTACGTTGCAATCAATTACGGCGGCTGGGATACCCACAAGCAGCATTTCGAGACCATGCGCCGCAAACTGCCCGAATTCGACAAAGGTCTGGCAACCCTCCTGCAGGATTTAGCCAGCCGCGGCCTGCTGGACAGCACCATCGTCTCCAGCTACGGTGACTTCGGCCGCACCCCCAAAGTCCAGTGGGAAGAGCCCTGGAACGGCGGACGCGGGCACTACGGCAATTGTTTTTCGGCCCTCGTTGCCGGCGGCGGCTTCAAGGGCGGCTGTGTGGTTGGCGCCTCCGATGCCCGCGGTGAAGAAGTGGCCCAGCGGCCCGTCTATCCGCAGGATTTAATCGGCACCTTTTATCAGTTGATGGGCATTGACCCCGACGGCCCGATGCCCAACCCCATGGGTATGGATATCAAAGTCATGCCCTCGGTCAACAAAGACGGCATCCCAACCGGAGGCCGACTCACTGAAATTATCAAAGCCTGATTCCTTATGAGAAAATTAACGCAAATAACAGTAACGGTTCTGATTCTCGGTGCCAGCAGTGTCTGGGCGGAAACGGCCCCAAAACTGCCGAATATCGGCTATCTCTATCCGGCCGGTGCACAGCAGGGCACAACCGTCCAGATCACTGTCGGCGGACGAAACCTTCGCGGTGTCAAAGAAATCTATGTCTCCGGCGATGGCGTCAAGGCCTCCGTCGTCGCCTATCAGGGACGGCTCAAATCCCTCAATCAGCAGCAGCGGGATGAATTAAACAGCCGCCTGCGCCAGCTCCGTCAGAAATTTGCCCCGCCCGGCCAGCAGCGCCGCCTTACCCCGCCGGCCCCGAACAGTACTGCTCCCAAAACCGATCCCAACGCAGTCCTCACGCCGACAGAACCGGTCAAGCTGCCCGACCATCCGCTGCTCCGCAACCTCGACAAACTCAGCGACGAAGGTCTCCAGAAAGTGGTCGAGGAATTCCTCCGTCCCAACCTCAACCAGATCAATCCGCAGATCGCCGAGACCGTCGTGATTGAAATCACCGTCGCCCCCGATGCCGCTCCGGGCGACCGCCAAATCCGCCTCGCAACCGCCAGCGGCTTGTCCAACCCGATGCTCTTCGAGATCGGCACGCTGCCCGAAATCCGCGAGCCGGACTATGCCGACCCCGGCAAACCTGTCATCACCCGCCTGACTGTTCCCTCGGTCATCAACGGCCAGATTCTGCCCGGCGAAGTGGATCGCTTCCGTTTTGCGGGCAAAGAGGGCCAGCATCTGGTCATTCAAACCCATGCCCGTCGCCTGATTCCCTACCTGGGCGATGCTGTGCCGGGCTGGTTTCAGGCGACCCTGAGCCTGGCCGATGCCCAGGACCGCGAAGTCGCTTTCGCCGACGATTTCCGCTTCGACCCCGACCCCGTGCTGTATTACCAAATCCCTCGCGACGGCGATTATATCCTGACCATCAACGACGCCATCTATCGCGGACGCGAAGATTTTGTCTATCGCATCACCGTCGCGCAGCAGCCGTTTGTGACCTCTATTTTCCCGCTGGGCGGCTCTGCAGATATACCCCTGATTGCGACAGCCCACGGCTGGAACTTGTCCCCAAAACAAATCACCCTCGACACCAGTTCCAATGGTCCTGCAATACGTACTTTTCAATTCCAGCAGGACGGCCTGTGCTCCAATACGTTGCTCTATGCCGTCGATACACTGCCCGAAATCGAAGAAAACGAAGACAACAATACCATCGCCGCAGCCCAGAAAATTGACTTGCCCCGCATCATTAACGGCCGTATCGCCCAGCCCGGCGACATCGATGTCTTTGGATTCGAAGGCAAATCCGGCCAGCAAATCGTCATCGAAGTCCTGGGCCGCCGTCTGAACTCCCCGCTGGATTCACTGATACGCCTCAAAGATGCCCAGGGCAAAACCCTGGCCTGGAATGACGATTGCGAAGACAAGGAATCCGGCCTGATGACCCACTATGCCGACTCATATCTGACATTCACGCTGCCCGAAGACGGCGCCTACCAGGTCTGCCTGACCGATTCCCAGTCCCACGGCGGCCCCGACTACGGCTATCGCCTGCGCATCAGCCCGCCGCGCCCCGATTTTTCTGTCTTTGTCGATCCGGCCAGCCTGACCATTCCCGCAGGACGCAGCGCCCCCGTCAACGTCCATATCTTCCGCCGCGACGGTTTTGATGGCCAGGTGGAACTGACCCTCAAAAACGCCCCCAAAGGCTTTGTCCTGAGCGGCGGGCCGGTTCCCGCCGGACAAAATGATATGAGTATGACCCTGACCGTACCGGCCAATGCCCCCGTCCGCGCAATGGCTCTGCAATTCCAGGCCCGTGCCCAGATTGACGGCGAGCCCGTCACCCGACCGGTCACCGCCTGCCAGGATATGATGCAGGCCTTCATCTATCGCCATTACGTCCCCACGCAGGATTTTGTGGTCACCGTCACCGGAACCCGCCGCACCACCCGGCCCGCCCCCCAGGCCGCAAAACCATCTTCCCCCACTTTGTAGAGACAATGGTCCCTTGCTTGCCCTTATTCGTCACAATCTGCAGCCATTAGGATCAGTCAACCTGTCCACGCCGGCTGAATTCATAACAAACAGCAGCCCCGCGTTGCCAGTAACGGCTTTTTTCCCATTGTAGCTCAAGCCTCCGTGCTTGAGGATCGTTATCGTAGCCCAAGCCTCTGTGCTTGAGAATTGTTATCGTAGCTCAAGCCTCCGCGCTTGGGATTACTCCACCTTGCCGCAGGCGAATCCAATTTCCAATTCAATTGGAACGCCTTCAGCAAAGCCCAAATACTGGCAAGCTCAGAGGCTTGCCCCACATTCCTAAGTGTCCATCGGGGCAGTTACTATTTGCTTTTTATGCCCAGAATAGAAAACAGCCCTCAGATTTTGTTGAATCTTTCTCTGTAATACAAACAATATTTGAAATTAAACCAGCAAATTATTACAAAACGGACCCATTTATCCTGTATAGCCTGTTGATCCCATCAAAAAAACCAAACAAACCCCATTCCCAAAACTGTCTGTCTGCGTAATCCGAGAAATCTGTGATTACTGTTTTCGCCTTGTTTTTTGCACCCGTTCAGGGTACTATTCCCCCTCGGCAGAGAACCCAAAAAACAGGGCCGAACCGGAATACAACTGCGGCAACGGCCTGGAATTTTAATAATAGAGGATAAGATATGAATGTTTTGCTTGTAGGCTCAGGCGGCAGAGAACATGCCATTGCGTGGAAGCTGTCCCAATCAAAAAAGCTCCGGAAACTCTACATTGCCCCCGGCAACCCCGGCACCGCCCAATACGGCGAGAATATAGCCATATCCGACACCGACATCCCGGCCCTGGTTGCTTTTGCCAAAAGCAAAAAGATCGACCTGGCCGTCATCGGTCCGGAAGACCCGCTGTCAGCCGGCATTGTTGACGAGATGGAAAAGGCCGGCATTATGGCCTTTGGTCCCTCCGCCGCCGCTGCCCAGATTGAAGCCGACAAAGCCTTCTCCAAGCAGATTATGCGGTCCAACAGCATCCCCACCGCAGAAGGCCGGACCTTCGACAAGTTCGAGGATGCCAAGGCCTTCATCGCCACCCGCGACGAACCTGTCGTGGTCAAGGCTGCAGGCCTGGCCAAGGGCAAAGGCGTCTTCGTCTGCGATGACCCCGCTCAAGCCATTCTGGCCGCCGAAAAAATCATGGTCGATAAGATCTTCGGCGATGCCGGCAAGACCGTCGTCGTGGAAGACAAGCTGCTGGGCCAGGAAGCCTCCATCCTTGCCTTTGTGGATGGCAAGAGCATTTACGTCATGGAATCTGCCCAGGATCACAAGCCGATTGGCGATGGCGACACCGGCGACAACACCGGCGGCATGGGGGCTTACAGCCCAGCCCCCATCGTATCCGATGCAATGATGAATCAGATTATCCGCGAAGTGCTCGTCCCTACGGTTGATGGTATGAATCGCAATGACACGCCGTATAAAGGCGTACTCTATGCGGGCATGATGCTCACACAGGGCGGCCCGCGCGTACTCGAGTTCAATGCCCGCTTCGGTGATCCCGAGACCCAGCCCATCCTGATGCGGATGAAAAGCGACCTGCT
>JAWRKM010000085.1:0-4425 GCA_040306945.1 Anaerohalosphaeraceae bacterium | reverse complement strand
GCTGTCAAATCGGACACTCCTTCATGTGCCATCAGGGAAGCCAGCTCATCGATTCGTGTTTCATAATACAATTGAGCCGCGGGAGTTCCCGGGGCCTGCAGATAGGCATCCATCAGTGTCCGGAGATGCCGCAAATACATCTGACGAGCCGTGGAATCCGCATACACAGCATCAAAAAGACGATTCCATTTATAATCGACTTTCTGATGATTCTGGCTGCCGAAGAATGGGTGACTGGGTGAACGAATGTCGCCAGGCCAGTCCAGAGCAGCAGTGATGCCGGAAATACCGTGATTCAGCCCAAATGTCAAATCCTTGTCCCATGGAATGAACATCCATTCCCCGGAACCATTCGTGTCACGATAAAGAAAATAGTTCTTGTGGGTATGGTCATTTTCGTGGACCAGGGTACAGACCGCCAGATAGGTAATGACGGCGGGAAGATTGACATTATCAAATAGAAATGTGCCGCGTGTGGGGTTTCCGGGGTCGATTCCGATCGCCAGCGTCTTTAAATCACTGTTATCCTCATCCAGCCGTGTAATTTTCCGTTCCACCTGTTCGCCGGACAGATTCGCGTTTAAATCGGAATACACTTTATAAAAAGCCCCATCGTCATCCAGTCCGGTACGTCGCAGCAGGTGCCGGTCCGGCTGTTCGACAAATACACGAACAAATGGATCACTGTTATTGCGGATCACACGCATGGGAAAGACGATGCTGCACGGCAATCCCGTCGCGGCAAAGGTATTGAACGCCAGGGAAGGCCGAAGATAGGTTGGGTCTGCACCCTGTTCATTGAGATTAATCTCATCCACCCGTTCATAATTTGGATCAAACAGAAAATGATAGCCGTCATTAAAATGAATTTTACGGCCTTTGGTATAATTGCCCCCGCGCAGCTCTATACGCACATTATCATAAAACTCGTTACGGAAAAAGACCGAGCAGCGGGTGCCGGTTTCGGTCGCTTCGGCAGCGGTATCCTGAACAAAATAGCGGAATACAGGCAGATTGGTCTGAATAGACGGATCAGCCACCACAGTACCAAAGTAACGCGGTGCATCGCTGGTAAACAGTATTGCCGGCTCGCGTGTCTGGACCGACGCGGTATCGGTTGCCCGGACAGCCCACCGCACCATATCGCCCGCGCGGTAAGCTGAAGCCGGAATTGTGCCGGAAAAAACGCCATCGCCGGCAATACGATCGTCGCCCTGGCCGGCATCATTCATCGCCAAAACCATCTCAGAGCCAAATCCGACGCAGTAAATCAACTCCACCTGCTGGATGGGCTTTGCAGTCGCAGTAACCGCCGCGGTAATCACCAGATTATCCGATTCCAGCGGCGGCACGGGATTGCGCGTCACATCGCGAATCGCCGGCCCAAGATTAAATTGGCCGGGATTGTTTTTACTCCCGGGACTGGGAAGCTGGAAATATGACTCCAGCAGAGATGTCATCGCTATATTCTGCACTCGCACCGCCGACAATTTTGGTAATATCAGAAAATCAGAACTGCTGACACCTTTATTCAAGCCCTGAATGGAAAGCACATTCCAGCCCTTGCGCAACCGCCCGAGGGTTTCGTTTGACAACGCAAAGGACGCATACTGCACCGCCAGCGTATCATTACGGTCACCATTTGCCTGAGAATTCCAGACTGGAACCGCAGGCGCATTGTCAGAAGCAACTGCCCCTCCCGTATTCAAATACGCAACAAATCCATCGTCATACATCATCTCCAGGTTTAAATCCTGCAAGCCGGTCAAATCATCGACCCAAAAAGGAATGCGGATATAAGCAGACGCGTTTTTCCCATACATCTCCTGCCGAAGATTCAGTCCAATAAACGATTCATAGCCTGATTGCGTTTCATACCCAACCCCCGTCGTTCCCGTTTTCCAGCCTTCGGGAATAAAATCGCTGTCCGTCCAGGGAATCCCGGCGTCATTGGCCGTTGGAATTTTGGCACATGCCGCAGCCCCCGGTGCAATCAGCTCCACTGGCTGAGAAGTCAGACCTGTGGGGCTGGCCAACCCATAAGATATACCGCCAAACTGAGCCGGATAACTATATTGATGAACGACGGTTTTGCCGTCCGGCAGGACAAGAGCCAGAAAGCCCGACCCGGACGACAGTGAAAAATTGGTATGCAGATTTTCTCCCGGGGTTCGCCGGTCTTTGCCGGATGCAAAAATGATGATAAACGCCCCAGAGTCCAGAACAATATCCGGAATTTCCCAGCGGGTCAGTCGGGTCGGGTCATCCGTCAAATACCAACCGCCCAGATCAATGGCTGAGGGCGTGGTGTTACATAATTCAATCCAGTCGGAAGCATGATTATCTTCATCGAGAATTTGTCCGGCCTGAAGAGGAAATTTCGCCGTATTCAGTGCCATAAATTCACTGATGACCACAGAGGGCCCCTGCTTGTGCCATGACTGTGCCAACACCGCCATATCCGACAGAGTTACACCATCATTTCCGTCCAAATCCGGCCGCTGCCCGGCCAGAATATCCGCGTCCAGCCAGGATTGAGCCAGGATTAAAAAATCCGCCGTATCCACAGTACAATCGCCGGTCATATCCCCAACAGGACATAATGAATCGGAAATGATAATATAGACGGAGTCCGAGACTGAGTGGCTTGAATTGGACACCGTTAACGACATCTGATAGATGCCTGCAACTGCAGGAAATTGCACAATCGGATTTAGAACACGTTGATTCGGTTCAAAAGCCAAATCATCAATCGACACTCCATCCGGCCCAGCAGTCAGCGACCATTGATACTGATAAGGATCCGATACGGTTCCATAAATCTGAACATCGCCGGCAAGCTGCGTTCGCGTCTGAGGCTGTACCAGAACCTGATCATCCCCGGCGTTAACGACCGGAGGCCATTGGCCGCCCGGCTGGCCCAGCAGTTCCACCTCGGCAATCTGCATACTGTTGGCGCCGGATGGATTGCGGACGGCCGGAAAAACAAGCTTATAATGCTTATAAGCAACCGTATTCGAAAACAGAATCGGCGTCGCATTTTTTGTGTAGCGAGGCCAAGCTGCAGCCTGATTAAAATCCACAATATCGCCTGCAGCGATCAGGGTATATGGTCCGCTTATTGTCGTATTGGAACCGTAAAGTTCATATTTAACGGGGTCACGGCTTTCGGCATCATTGGCTGTTGTCAAGGACATTCCCACAACGACGACATGGGAGTCCGTGGGCGTAACACAAAAACCCGTGGCCTGGGTTTCGCCCTTGAAATGCAGGTATTTTGTATTAATATTATTATCAATGGCATATTGGGGTGCTTCTGCAGCTGGCCAGTCGTTATCATTGGGAACACCAATAATCATATCTCCGGGCTGCGTGATATCCACAAGAGGAACCTCGGCATATGCCAGAGTCGTTTTCAGGCCGGCTAAAATACATATAAAATAGATGAATACCTTTTTATTCCATTCTCTTACCGTACAGTGCAACATCATAATTCCACCCCAGAGCCATGTGATTTCAACAACATCCTAACTGATGCAGCAATCCTTCTTTACCAATCTGAGAAATACGCATAACAGAATCAGACAAGCCGAGGTTTTCCCCGGCTTGCCTGATTCAATAAAACCCCATCGCTATACGCTGTTATTTAATATCCAATTCAGGATAGAATCCATGAGTCAGCCAGTTGCCTGCCAGGATGGAGAAGTCTTCAAGAGTCACTTTGCAGTCCCCGTTCAGGTCCGCAGCAGGATTGCCATAGATACAGACATTCTTGCCGGTTTCGGCATAGAACAGGTCAACCACTTCTTCCGGCGACAAGGCATAGTTAAAGGCCTTCACATCGTCCAGCAAACCATCGAGCCGTTCGTCAAGGCTGTTATTTCGACCGATATAGAAGGTCGCTGCCGGATTATTGGCGGGAGTAAAGCCGGCATAGGCTTTCTGTAAACCATCCACATACATCCGTGCAATGCTGCGATCAAAAGTGACCACGGCATGATGCCATTCACCCTGCTTAATCAAATTGGCCGGTGTATCAAAGGAAGTCAGACCATAGGACTGCATCCGCAGCGCGCCAGTTCCATGAACTACCAGGAACTGCCAGTAGCTTTCATTTCCGGAAGCCCAGCCGTCACGTTTGGCGGCAATCATGCCAAAACTGTTCCTCGCAACATTGAGGAACTTGACCCAGGCCGAAATGGAGAACGCGCCGGTCTCTTCGCTCGGATTGAAAGCACCAGCATTGGCACAACTGTTCGGGTCAGAGGTATTGATCGCTCCATTGGCGACAGCATCGCTTGCATTGTTGTCTCCGTTGACGATACCATCAGCAAAGACCGGTGTCCCATCCACAACCGCATGATGCCCCAGACCTGTTGCATCAGCATAGGTTGTGCCGTTGTAGCTGGCCGCATCCAGCGTCCA
>JAWRKM010000084.1:0-18635 GCA_040306945.1 Anaerohalosphaeraceae bacterium | reverse complement strand
GTGGTGATCAGAAATAATGGTGTCAGTATTTTTCCCGACAGCAACAAAACTGGTTTAAGGAAGACGACAATGAACAGCAAAGGAATCACAAGCGTATTGGCAGGACTGATCATGAGCTTAAGCATCCTCTCTCAGGCCGCTCCGGACTGGGAAAATCAGGCTGTTTTCGGCATCAACAAGCAAAAACCTCATGCAACCCTGATGCCTTACGCCGACAAAACGATGGCCGCCCAGTGCGACCGAACCGCAAGCCCTTATTGTAAAAGCCTTAACGGCAACTGGAAGTTTAACTGGGCCCCGAATCCTGAAAGCCGTCCCGCAGACTTCTACAAACCCGACTATGATATTTCAAGCTGGAAGGAACTGCCCGTACCGAGCAACTGGCAGCTCCACGGCTACGGCATCCCGAATTATACCAACGTAACCTATCCATTTGCCAAGAATCCCCCCAGGGTAACAGACCAGCCCCCTGTGAATTATACCTCTTATAAATGGCGCAATCAGGTCGGCTCCTACCGGACCACCTTTACCGTCCCGGCCGACTGGAAAGGCCGGCAAGTCTTTATCTGCTTTGACGGCGTGGACTCGGCCTTCTATCTGTGGATCAACGGCCAGAAAGTCGGCTACAGCCAGGATAGTCGCACCCCCGCAGAATTCGACATTACCCAATATCTCAAGGATGGGGAAAACACCCTCGCCGCGGAAGTCTATCAGTTTTCTGACGGGTCTTATCTGGAAGACCAGGACTTCTACCGCCTCAGCGGGATTTATCGCAATGTCTTCCTGTACTCAGTTCCATCTGTGCACATCCGTGATTTCTTTGTCCGCACCGACCTCGATGAGAATTATCGTGATGCGACGATGAAAGTCGAGATGGAACTGGTGAATTTCGGCAGCACAGCCCAATCCGCTGTCGCCCAGATTGAACTGCTCACCAGCGACGGCAAGACTGCAACCACCATCAAGACCGAAGCTATTGATGTCATTGCGGGTCATAATATATTGAATAGCCCCACCGTCAAAATCCCGCAGCCCAAATTGTGGAGTGCTGAAAGCCCGAATTTGTACACCCTGGTCATTACCTTGTTTGACAAAAACAACAAGGCTCTTGAGTACCTGTCCGCCCGGGTTGGATTCCGCAAATCGGAAATCAAGGACGGCCAACTGTTAGTCAACGGCAAACCCATTTACATCAAAGGCGTCAACCGCCACGAACACGACCCCGACACAGGGCATTATGTCAGTCGGGAATCGATGATTAAAGATATTCAACTGATGAAACAGCACAATATCAATACCGTCCGCACCTGCCATTATCCGGATGTGCCGGAGTGGTATGACCTGTGCGATGAATACGGTCTGTACATCATTGACGAGGCCAACATCGAATCCCATGGTATGGGTTACGGCAGAGAAAGTCTGGCCAAGCAGCCCGACTGGGCCGAGGCTCACATGGACCGGATGCAGCGGATGGTTGAACGCGATAAAAATCATCCCTGCGTCATCATCTGGTCGCTGGGGAATGAAGCCGGCGACGGCCCGAATTTCGAAGCCACCAGTGCCTGGGCCAAGCAGCGTGATGGTTCCCGCCCGATCCACTATGAACAGGCCGGAGAACGCCCCCATACCGATATTGTTTGTCCGATGTATGCTTCGATTGAACACATGGTACGCTATGCCTCAACAGCCCAGACGCGTCCGCTGATTCAATGCGAGTATGCCCACGCCATGGGCAACAGTGTCGGCAATCTCCAGGATTACTGGGACGCCATCGAAAGCCATAAGCACCTTCAGGGCGGTTCCATCTGGGACTGGGTGGACCAGGGTCTGACCAAGAAAGCCGACCCGGTCATCGTAATCAAAGACCGCAGCGGTTATGGCAATAACGCCAGAGTCTTCGGCACCCTCGCGGATGGCCCCCAGGGTCGCAAGGCGGTCAGCGGCTTTATGGCACTGGGTGATACGCCCAGCCTGAATATCACTGGTACCGAGATTACCGTGGAAGCCTGGGTCAAGCCGGAACCGGCCACCGACCACGGCCCGATTATCAGCAAAGGCGATTCGCAGTACGCCCTGAAAATCAGCGGCGACGGCAAGAACCTGGAATTTTTTATCTATGATTCCACCTGGCAGACCGTTTCGGCTCCCCTTCCGGCCAACTGGGTCGGAACCTGGCACCATGTTGCCGGCAGCTATGATGGCAAGGAACTGAAGGTCTTTATCGACGGCAAACAGGCCGGGGCAAGACTCTATGCCGGCACCATTCAATTCAATGCCTATATCCCCATGATCGGCACCGACCACGAACACATGTGGCGCAATTCCAAAGGCGCCATTCGTCTGTTCAAAGGCCTGATTGGTCCGGTTCGCGTCTATAACAAAGCCCTTGCCGCTGACCGTTTGAACCAATTGAATGCCGCACCTGACAGCTCTTGCGTACTGGCGCTGGATATGAAGACCGATGAGGTGCAGATTACCGAAACCGCCAAGACCTTTATGGCTTACGGCGGGGACTGGGGCGATGTGCCGCACGACTGGAACTTCTGCTGCAACGGGCTGATTCAGCCGGACCGCACCATCAACCCCCACCTTCTGGAAGTCAAGAAAGTCTATCAGAATATCAAGGTGACTGGGGTCGATTTGACGGCGGGCAAGATTAACGTCAAAAATAAATACTTCTTCATCAATACCGATTTTACCGAGGCGCTGTGGGAATTAACTGAAAACGGCGTGGTCATTCAAAACGGCTCTCTGGGCTCGCTGGATATTGCCCCGCAGACGACCAAAGAAGTCACTATTCCGCTCAAACAGTTCGCTCCCAAAGCCGCTGCGGATTATCAGTTGAAAATTTCCTTTGTGCTCAAAGAAAAGACCCTCTGGGCAGACAAAGGCCATGTGGTTGCCTGGGACCAGTTCGGGATGCCGTATGAAATCCCCAGTCCTGAAGAAATCGCCCTGGATTCGATGGCCAAAGTGGCTCTGGAAAACACAGATAAAGCCATTGCCATCAAAGGCGACAACTTTGCCGTGACATTTAATAAAACCACTGGCCTGCTGGAAAGCTGGACGGTTGAAGGCAAATCCATGCTGGCCGCACCGCTGACCCCAAATTTCTGGAGAGCCGCCACCGATAACGACGATGGGTATAATATGACCCAGAATAACGGCATCTGGAAAAATGCATATGTCAAAGGTTCTGTTGACAGTGTCACGGCCAAGCAGATTGCTCCGCAGGCGGTTGAAGTGGTAGTTGCCCTGAAACTGGCCGCAGCCGGCAGCACGCAGCAGATTCGGTATGTGGTTTACGGCAGCGGAGACATCCTGGTCCAGAATCAGTTACAGGTTGCCCGGAATCTGCCGTTTGTGCCGCGATTTGGCCTGCAGGCTCAGATTCCCGGGACATTCAAGGCGATGAGGTGGTATGGGCGTGGTCCGGAAGAAAACTATGCTGACCGCAAGAGCGGTTATGCCGTGGGCATCTACAATAAAGACGTCTATAATCCACAACATCAATACATTCGTCCTCAGGAAAACGGCAACCATACCGATGTCCGCTGGGCATGCTGGACGGATGAAACGGGTTTTGGTATCCTGGCTGTGGGTCAGCCCATGATGAACACCAGCGCCTGGGGTTATACGCAGCAGGACCTGGAAATCGCCCGTCATCCGTATGAGCTGCTCAATCGTGACACGATTACTCTGAATCTGGATTATGGGCAGACGGGTGTCGGCGGCGATAACAGCTGGGGGGCTCGTCCGCACCGGCAATACACGCTGCAGGCCAACCAGACGTATCAGTACAGCTTCCGTCTGTGTCCGGTCCACCAAGGGGATATTTCCATGATCCAAAGTCTTGCAGACAAGGCCCTGCCTGCGGTAGAATAGCCGGCCATGGATGGTAATAGAAAGTACACTACTATGTTAACGAAAGGATTGTCTATGAAGCAAACAGCGATTGTGTTACTGATGGTTGGAATGGTGGTTTTGTGCGGCTGCGAAAATAAGCAGCTCAAGGATGCTCAGGCTCAGAATGCTCAGTTGAAAGCGGATGCGGAAAAGGCCAAAGCCGATGCTGCCGCGGCCGAAAGCAAGGTGGCTCAGATGGAAGCCAAACTGGCCGAGATGAAGAAAAAAGACCAGGAAACTCAGACCCAGGCTTTAAATTCCATCCGTACCATGCTTGAAAAGCAAGAGGCCAAGACCAAAGAGCTTAATGCCAAGATTGCTGAACAGGGTGAAACCATCAAGCAGAAAGACAGCCAAATCCAAACCCTTGAAAGCCAACTGGCTGAGATGAAAGCTGCCGCCCAAAAAGCCCAGAACACGACAGAACAGTCGGCAGCTCAGCAGTAAATAGACATATTGACTTCAGTACTAAAAAGGCGGACGATTTCGTTCGCCTTTTTTTATTAAATCCCCTATATCTCCTGTGTTAATCTTTTTTGTAAAATATTTATTAGTATATACTTATAAACGAATACAAATTGTTTAAAACAAATTCTCTTGAATCCCTCTGTTAATATAGGTATAATCTTATGCGAGGCTGTCGATTCATGGATGTCGTCCATTAACTTATATTTCCGGAGGTAAAAAGTGATGAAAAGTTGCATTCTGTATGCAGGTCTGTTTGCGTTTCTGTTTTTGGGTCAGGCGGTACTGGCTGAGGATCCCGATTTTGGTAATGATTACACATCCGCATTTGCCATCGATGCAGACGGAAGCGTTACCTATGGGGAACTGGAAAGCGGAGGGTACGACTGGTTTACCTTTGACAGTCCCGGCGTTACCCGCTTTCGGATTACCTTTGGTAACGGGGAAAACAACTGGAAGCTGATTCGCTTCTACCAGGCCAATGAATTTGGTGACCCGGTTGAAGTGACGGCCTGGTGGCAAGGCGGCGTCGGCAGCACATATCGCACGGTGTACATGGAATATGCAAGGCCCTGCTATCTTCGGGTTGAAAGCGACCCCGGTTCCTACAACGTCAAAGTCGAAACGCTGGGGACTACCCCGGCCGACAGCTATGGGAACGACTGCGGCTCGGCAACCCCGATTATTGTGGACGCCCCGGCAACGGTGGGAACACTGGATCACAATAATAATCCCATCAGTGATGACCATGACTGGTTTGTTTTCTCAACGGAACCTTTGCACACCTATCATATCCGACTGTGGTTTCTGGACAACTCCAATGTCTGGTTCAATGTGATGAACGATACCTGCGGGACGCAGATTTACGGTGCTACAACAGATATGACCATGACTTCATGGTATGGGGAGGATGTCAAGATTCATGTACAAGGCGATGTGAATCTGGCCGGCAATCTATACTGGCTGGAGGTTACGGATATCGGAACCTACCCGGATGACCACGGCAATACCTGGGATGTCAGCACCCCGATTCCTGCCGACGGCACCAAAATTGAAGCCAAAATTGACTACAATGCCATGGTGTACAGCGATATTGACTGGTTTACATTCATACCCCAGGCTCATTCGAAATATGATATTACCTTTGCCAACGGCGAAAATAACTGGAAACTGATTCGGGTGTATCAGGCCAATGCATTCGGCGACCCGGTGGAGATCGATGCCTGGTGGCAAGGCGGTGTGTCGGAAGGATTCCACACCCATTACTTTGAATATGCCCGGCCCTGCTACCTGAAAGTTGAGTCTGACGGCGGACGGTACAGCTTGAATGTCAAGTATGTTAAAACAGAACTTCCGGATACGTATTCGGATTCCTGCACCAGTCCGACACCGATTGCCGCGGATGGACAGGCTCTGACAGGAATACTGAATCATACGACTCCCTATGACAACGACTGGTTTGTGTTCCACACCCAGCCGCTGCATCAGTACCAGATTCAGCTGGGTTACCTGAATAACTGCAATGTGTGGTTTGAGGTGTTCAGCGCCGGATGCAGCAACGTTTATGGCGGAACCACCAATATGACCCTGACTTCGTGGAAAGGTGAAGACTATAAGATTCGCGTCCTTGGTGATGAAGCCCGTGTCGGCAATTACTATACCCTGACGGTTACCGATATCGGGACTTATACGGATGACCACGGCAATGTCTCTGCGGAAGCCACTGCAATCCCCAAAGACAACACGCCGGTGGCGGGCTCCATCAACTATACTTCCACCATCAATTCCGACCTGGACTGGATGACTTTTGTTGCGGGTCAGGAGGGTGACTATCAGTTTACTCTGGAAAATACTGTGAACAACTGGAAGCTGATGCGGATTTATTACGAAGACCAAGCGGGACATGTGTATGAAATGGCGGCTTTCTGGGCCGGCGGGATTGCCAGCGTGACCCATACGTATCACCTGCTGCCGCGGCGGCATTTTATCCGGATTGAAAATGATCCGGGCGAGTATTTTGTCCGCGTGCTGTCGCCGGAACCGCGATGCGGCGATCTGGACCACCCGATTATGGCCGGCGATGTGAACAAAGACTGTCGGGTGAATCTGCAAGACCTGGCGATGATGGCAGCCAACTGGCTCCAGTGCAATCACCCGACTTCCTGTAAGTAATTGCTGTGGTACTATCCATTCCGCTGGTTGAAATCAAATACCCGCGGACGACAATATAAAGGCTGTGCGAGGATGCCTCGCACAGCCTGTTTTTTTGAATGGAACGATGGTATGAAGTGCCGCACTGAAGTTCAGAGTTGATAGTTCGTAGCTCAGAGAAAAATGGATTTCCGCCTGTCCGGAGGCCTACGCCTCCGGCTGTGAAACTTATGAACCCTTCGGGTCAAAATAGCAGACTGGTTTCTAAAGAGCCGTTCATGATATCTTTCTGCCCTGCTGGAGTTTGACGGCCAATTCACGCAGCTTGGGCATGGCGTGGGCAAAGAACTGCTTATAGCCAGGGCATAAATACGAAGGCACATTGATATTGTCTGACAGCATCCTGCGGTCTTTGGGACAGCCGCCGCGACAGACGTCCAGATAACGGCAGATCAGACAGGAATTATTCAGTTTGGCTTTGCGGTAGGAAAATTCCCGTTTGACGGAACTGACGGCCAGCCGCTCGATGGGGGTTTCCATGATATTGCCCAGACGATACGGCGTTTCGACATAGAAATCGCAGCAATAGGCGTCCCCGTTATGTTCGATAACAATATAATCATTGCAATAGGGTCCGAACGTGCATTCGGTATGGCCACGACCGAGGAGATAGGATAACAGGCTGTCAAACAGGCGGATGCTCAGTTTGGTCGGCCCATACTCCAGCCAGCGGTCGAAGACACGGCACATAAAGACGCCGTATTCTTCGGGGGTGATGCTATAGGGGGCAGGCTTTCCTGCAGCCGGGTCTTTTTCGATACACTGAATAAACTGCAGGTAGCGAATGCCAAGGCCGGTGAAGAAATCAAAGAGCTGGTCGGGGCATTTTACGTTGCGGTCATTAAGCAGGACCAGAATATTGAATTCGACACCGTTTTTGCGGCACTGATCGATACCGGCCATGACGCGCTGCCAGGTACCATGACCTGCTCGATCCTGGCGGTAGTAGTCGTGAAATTCCTGCGGGCCGTCGAGACTGATACCGGCCAGAAAATGATGTTCGGACAGGAACGTGCACCATTCTTTATCCAGTAGAATACCATTGGTTTGCAGGGAGTTGGTGACGACCTGGCCGGGGGTGGCGTATTGTTTCTGGAAACCGACGAGTTGCTTGAAAAAATCCAGTCCCATCAGGGTCGGTTCACCGCCCTGCCAGGCAAAACAGCTATTGGCCAGACGCAGCTGGAGATAGCTTTTGACCAGATGCTCCAGAACCTGTCGGCTCATGCGGTGTGCATTGGTGCCGAGCAACTCAGTCTTGCCTGAATAAAAACAATACTGACAGGCAATATTACAGTCCGGGCCGGTGGGTTTAATGAGCAGGGTAAAAGGCCTTGCCATATGGGGCTCCTATGATTCGGAGGGTTTGATCGCGGCCCGATAAAGCAGCCCGCAGATACCCAGCAAACAGACGATACCAGCCATTTGGCCGATCAGGCCTGCGTTTTTGACCAGAGGCATTTTTTCTTTGACACCGGGCAGGACATAGGGGATGGCCAGCAGGATGCCGATGAGGGCTTCGCCGGTAATCAGGCCGGAGGCAGCCAGCAGCCCCATGCCGCCTTCCTTTTCAAACTCCGTTTTTGGGGTTTTGTATCGCCGCACCCGCCCGGCCGCAAAATGCAGCAGGCCCCCGAGAAAAATGGCCACAGACAACTGGAACGGCAGATAAATGCCGATTGCAACAGCCAGGATGGGCAGTCGGAACGTACTATTGCGAGCCTTGAGCCACAGGTCGCAGGCAATAATCCCTGACGCGACGACCATGCCGATGAAAATCATCGTCCAGGGCAGGTTGCCCGCAAAGACGCCTTTGGCAATGGAAGCCATGAGGTTTGCCTGCGGGGCGGAGAGGGCTTTTTCGCCGGCACCGGCGGCACCGGCAAAACCATAGGCATGATTGAGCAGGGCCATGACCGGGCCGACAATGACAGCTCCGGCCAGGGTACCGATAATCTGCAAGGTTTGCTGACGCCAGGGAGTCGAACCAATAATGTGGCCGGTTTTGAGGTCCTGCATGTTATCGCCGGCGATGGCGGCGGCGCTGCATACCACGCTGCCGACGATAATAGCGGCGGCGGGACCGGTAACCGAGCCTTTGCCCATCAGGCCCAGCAGCAGCAGCGAGCAGAACAAGACGGTGGCAATGGTGACGCCGGAAATGGGGTTGTTGGAGGAACCGACCAGTCCGGCCATATAGCCGGCTACTGCAGAGAAGATAAAGGCGGCACCGACCATGCAAACCGCCATGGTCAGCGAGACGGGTGTGCTTTTGATGAATACTTCATATAAAACAAACAATGGAACAACAGACACCAACGTCAGTCCCAGTACCCACGTCATGGGGATATCTTTTTCAGTTCGGTCAGCCTGCTGCCGGCCGGGAGAGGCCTGTGTATAGGCACGCAGGCCGCTGAAGACACCCGACAGGAGGGTACGACGCATCTGGAAGATCGTCCAGAATCCGCCAACAACCATGGCGCCGACGCCGATGTAGCGGGTGTGTGATTTCCAGATGGCATAGGCGGATTCGACGACATCCGGGCCAGCGGAAGAATCAGTCAGGAGGGCATACAGGGGGATGGCAACCAGCCAGTTCATCGCCCCGCCGACGAAAATCAGAACCGCGATATTGAGGCCGACGATGAAGCCAACGCTGATGAGGGCGGGGCTTAGGCCGATGCCGCCGTAGAGGATCCAGCCGAACAGGCGGGTGGCCCCTTCCATGGCCTCGGGCCAGAGGCCTGCGCCAAGATTTGCGGTTTTATAAATCGCCCCAGCGATGGCGGTTTTAATCAGAACGGCAAGCCCCCTGCCGCCTTTCTGGCCGGCTTCAAGGACTTCGGCGGTGGCGACACCTTCGGGGAACTGGAGTTTTTCCTGGATAATCAGCGAGCGGCGAAGCGGAATGGTAAACAGCACGCCCAGCAGACCGCCAAGGCCGCACAAGAGGGTCACATAGAGAAAATTCATCTCTGTCCAGAATCCCAGAATCAGCAGGGCCGGGAGTGTAAAAATGGCACCGGCGGCCACAGATTCGCCCGCGGAGGCGGCGGTCTGGACGAGGTTGTTTTCGAGAATGGACGCTTTCCGCAGCATCCGGAACAGGCCCATCGAGACGACGGCGGCCGGAATGGAGGCCGAGACGGTCATGCCGGCAAACAAGCCCAGATAGGCATTGGCGGCCGACAGAATCATGGCCAGTACGATTCCGAGTATTACGACTCTGAGAGTCAGCTCCGCAACAGGTTCATTTTGCTGATTCATCGGTTCTCCCTATTAAGCGATTCAACAGGGGCATTTATACCGTAAAGCCGGGGTCCTGTCCAGAGAAGAGTAAATCCCCGGCAAGCTTATCTGTCCGGTCGTGGGTGTTTTTCCGCGAAACCGTATATCAGCAGACCGGCCAGAAGCGACGTCAGCAGAACGATGAGGCTGGCGGGTTTGATTGCCAGGGCATACGTCATGGAACTGTAGATCAGGAAAGCACAGACTACACTGAAGATCACTGGCGTGATGGGGTAGGCAGTGACTTTGTAGGGGCGGTCAAGATGGGGTTCTTTAAAGCGAAGGACAATCACCGATATTGAGGTGGCCAGGTAGAAGGCATACACAGCTGCGGCGGTGTAGAGGATGGCATCGATATATCCGCCGAATACGCCAATCAGGATCAGGGCAATCAGGCCCTGAACGGCCAGGGCCGGGGCCGGTGTATCTCGGTGGGGGTTCCAGTCGCCCAGCAGGCGGAACAGGCGGTATTCGCTGCCGAGAGCATAGGAGATGCGGGCGCCGGTGAAAATCAGGCCGTTGACGGCACCGAGGGCCGAGATACAGACCAGAGTACTGATGAGCCGAGGGCCAGCGGCGGGAAAGACGGCGGCGAGGGTGTCGCTGGCTGGGGCCTGGGAAGCGGCCAGACCGGAATAGCCGAGAACAGCAAGAAAGGCTCCGTTGACCAGAAGATACAGCAGCATCACGGTCCCTGTGCCTGCTACGAGGGCACGGACGATATTTTTATGGGGATTTTTGACCTCGGCGGCTACATAGGCCATTTCGTTCCAGCCGCCGTAGGTAAACAGGACGAAAATCAGGGCCAGACTTGCCGGCAGCGGCTCGACAGGCTGGGCCGAGGCGGTATTGTCAGGTGCGGTCATAGCGACGGCGACGAGGGCCAGGAGGCCGAGGGCTTTGACGGTTGTCAGGAGGTTCTGGGTGCCTTTGCCCTGCCGGATGCCGAGCATATTGATTGCGGTCAGAGCGATGACGGCGATGGCGGCGAAGAGACGCTGGCTGATTTGGGGATAGTCGGCCAGCGGGTCGAAAATGCGACGGCCATAGGTCGCAAAGGCAAAGGCCATGACGGCGATATCGCCGGGACGTACAATGACCAACTGGGCCCAGCCAAACAAAAAGCCCGCCGGTCGGCCATAGGCCTGGGTCAGATAGACATAGTCGCCGCCGGTGTGTTCGGGGTAGGCCGAGGCCAGTTCAGCATAGCTTAAGGCTCCGCAGAATGAAAGCAGACCGCCGAGAATCCAGATGGCCATCACGCCCCAGGCTGAGCCGGCACCCTTGGCAATATCCGGGGCCATCTGATAGACGCCGGCGCCGATGATGATACCCACGATGATGCAGGTCGAATCAAACAGCGACAATGCTCTTTGGGGCGATGCTTGCATGGTTTTCTTTCATTGATTCTGCATACGGCGTTTATCTCTTCTTGAGGGTCAGACTGACGCCGGAGCGAACAATGGTCTCGAGGGCGGGATTGGTGGTAATGGCCTCGATAAAACGGGGGTCGGCACTGCCGGGGGTGATATTGTGAGCGATAATCAGTCCGCCGGGACGCAGCAGCGGCAGGAGCTTGTTGAGGTAATCGAGGTAGCCTTCTTTGTCGGCGTCGAGAAAAACGATGTCCACGGGGTCTTTGAACTGGGTGAGCTTTTCGTGGGCATCTCCTTCGATGACGGTGATGATATCCGATAACCCGGCCTTTTTGAAATTAGCACGAGCGGCAGCGGCTCGACCCGCATCGATTTCATAGGTGGTCAGTTTTCCGCCGGTCTTCTGGAGTGCCATACCCAGCCAGATGGCGGAATAGCCCGTCGAGGTGCCCAGCTCGACGACCTGTTTGGCGTTTGTGGACTCGGCCAGCAAACGCAGCAGGCGGCCATCGTTTTGGGGTACATTCAGATAACGCTGGTTGGTGATAATATCATCCAGAACCGCAAGGATGTTTTTTTCATTTTCATCTTTGGGGATGGGAGCCTTTTCATATCCTGAATCCGACTGAGCGGAACCAAACTGACGTCCTGAGCCTCGCTGTCTTTGCGGGGGCGGTCCGCCGGCAGACGGCTGGAAGGCTTCGGGACGCTGTTTGGCCTGCTGAATCAGTTGACCTATTTTATCCTGATTATTGCTCTGATAGGCCTGTTCCAGGTCGGCCAGCCAGGAGGTGAATCCCTGATTGGTTTGCGCGGGGCCGGGCTGGGTTTGGGCTGCGTAAAGCAGACACACTACGGCGGTACCAAGAATGAGGGCTGCTGATTTGAGACATGTCTTCATACGGTTTCCTTTCCGGTGTTTAACATCGACCTATATTTCGACAAAGCGGCTCTGGTATGCGAAACATCTCTATTGTATCGCTTTGTAACATCATAAGCAATGGGTGGGTACGCTATTTTTGCTTGCACCGACGGTGATAAACCCGCTACAATAAAGTCAAGGTGAAGCAATGAAAACCATTTCATTTCGAGTGATGATCTGTGTTGCAGGATGCCTGTTCCTATCCTGCGGGGGGAATGCCAGCGATCACACCACAGCCAATTCAGATAAGTCGAGCCTTGAATTCCAGAAGTCGGCGCGGCAGGCCGAGCCGAATCAACTGCTGGTGTGGAATCGCCCGCGGTCTCAGGAACGTCAGCAGGAACGAAAACAGATGGTCAACGAAATTCGCCACTATTACAAGCTCAATGCTCCCAAGATTCTGGAGGCGATGCAGCATGTGCCGCGGCATTGGTTTGTGCCAGCCGAGCAGCAGGTCAACGCCTATGTCGATTCTCCCCTGCAGATCGGGTACGACCAGACGATTTCACAGCCGTTTATCGTGGCGTATATGACCAGCGTACTGGCCCTGGATCCCAACAGCCGGGTGCTTGAGATTGGGACTGGTTCGGGGTATCAGGCTGCGGTACTGAATGAATTTACCCCATATGTATTCAGCATTGAAATCATCAAACCGCTGGGAGAACGGGCAATTGAGGTCTTCAAAAAACACAAATACAACACCATTCGAGTCAAGATTGGCGATGGGTATCAGGGGTGGCCGGAGTATGCGCCGTTTGACGCGATTATCGTTACCTGTGCACCGGATAAAATTCCTGAGCCGCTGCTGGCCCAGCTCAAGCCCGGCGGGAGGATGATTATTCCGGTTGGCGAACAGAGGGACGGCCAGCAACTGATGCTGGTAACCAAAGACTCTCAAGGCAAGATTAGCAAGCGTTCGATGATGCCGGTTCGTTTTGTTCCGTTGACTCGCGAAAAGGAGTAATCTGCCATAGCCAGAGATTGAGCCTGAATCATCCCTGAGACGAGTTGTTTCCCGGGCAACATTTGGGCCTTACAGACAATTGTTTGAAATTTACCACCGGCCAACTTCAGACTTGACTTTTCAGGCTTTGTTCTTAGGCTGTGGGAATCTGTAACGGTAGATTAAGCCTGTTTAACGGAGAGTCTGATTATGTATCTGCTCGGTTATGATTGCGGCACCTCATCGGTGAAAGCGACCCTTCTGGACGCCCAGACGGGCAAGCCCGTGGCGGCCTGTTCCTGGCCTCAGACGGAAATGCCTATCAGCAGCCCTCAGCCGGGGTTTGCCGAGCAGGACCCGCAAATGTGGTGGGACGCCCTAAAAGGAGCAACAGCCCGGGTGTTGAGTGAGTCAAAAGCCCGCCCTGCCGACATCAAGGCGATTGGCATCAGCTACCAGATGCACGGTCTGGTGTGCGTGGATCAATCCATGGCAGTGATTCGCCCGTCGATTATCTGGTGCGACAGCCGGGCGGTGGGGATTGGCCAAAAGGCCGCCGAGGGGATTGGCAGTCAGACGTGCCTGAAATATATGCTGAACCTGCCGGGCAATTTTACGGCCGGGAAGCTAAAATGGGTCAAGGATAACGAGCCGGCACATTTCAAACGGATATTTAAAATCATGCTGCCGGGGGATTGGGTGGCGATGAAAATGACCGGGCGTGCGGTAACTACCGCGTCGGGTCTGTCGGAAATGATTCTGTGGGATTTTGTCAACCGCAAACCGGCGGATATTTTAATGCAGTATTACGGGTTTGAACCATCACTCCTGCCGGAGCTGGTGCCCACGTTCGGGATGCAGGGTCAACTGACTGCAGCGGCAGCGGCCGAACTGGGACTCCAGCAGGGGACGCCCGTGACTTATCGGGCCGGCGACCAGCCGAACAATGCCCTGTCGCTGAATGTGCTGAATCCGGGAGAAATTGCCGCTACCGCCGGAACCAGCGGCGTGGTTTATGGCATCTCAGACAAAGCTGCGTATGATCCCCAATCGCGTGTCAATGCGTTTTTACATGTCAATGACTCCCCTGCCGCGGCTCGCAACGGTGTTCTGCTTTGCGTTAACGGCGTCGGACGGCTCAATAGCTGGCTGAAGCATACGGTGATGGGCGGTAAGGATTACCCGGAAATGAATGCGATGGCAGCTAAAATCCCCGTCGGTTCCGAGGGGCTGGTGGTTTTGCCGTTTGGCAACGGCGCCGAACGGACGCTGGAAAACAAGAATATCGGGGCCTCGGTGCATCATTTGGCACTGAATACGCATCAGCTCGGGCATCTGCTGCGGGCATCGCAGGAAGGGATTGTGTTTGCTCTGAACTATGGTCTGGAGATTATGAACACGATGGGTCTGCGGATTGAGACGGTACGGGCGGGCAAGGCCAATATGTTCCTGTCAGACATCTTCGCCAAAACGTTCGCCACATTGACGGGGGCGACGGTGGAGCTGTATAACACGGATGGCTCGCAGGGGGCGGCCCGCGGGGCCGGTCTGGGGGCCGGGATTTATCGAACCCCCTCGGAGGCCTTTGCCAGCCTGAATAAACTGGAGACAATCGAGCCGGATGCAGGGACAGCCAAGGCCTGCAAAGACGCTTATGGACGATGGAAACAAACGCTGGCCATGGTGCTGGCAGGCCATCGTGTTTAATATTTACCAGTACACGGTTTTAAATGTGCCGGTATCCGGATTATGGGATATAATGCCGACTCAGTGAAACAACAAATATAAATAACAGCGTTAAATTCTGGAGGTTACAATGACAGAGTTCTTCCCGGAAGTCAAAAAGATCAAATACGAAGGCCCCAAATCCAAAAATCCGCTGGCCTTCAAACACTACAATCCCAAAGAAAAAGTGCTTGGCAAGACCATGGCCGACCATCTGCGATTTGCGGTGTGCTACTGGCATACCTTCAAGGGACTGGGGGCCGACCAGTTCGGTGCCAACACCATTGTTCGCAGTTACAACAGCGCCTCGGATCCCATGCAGAAGGCTGAGCAGACGATGTATGCGGCGTTTGAATTTTTCGGCAAGCTGGGCGTGGATTACTGGTGCTTCCATGACCGGGATATCGCTCCGGAAGCAGATAATCTTGCCGAAACCAACAAACGACTCGACCAGATTGTTAAACTGGCCAAGAAACTCCAGAAGGATACCGGCATTAAGTGTCTTTGGGGAACGACAAATGCGTTTTCGCATCCTCGTTTTATGGCCGGTGCAGGAACCAATCCCAATCCGCATGTGTTTGCCTACGCTGCCAGCCAGATCAAAAAGGCCATGGAAATCACCAAAGAACTCGGCGGTGAAGGCTATGTGTTCTGGGGCGGGCGTGAAGGGTATGACACGTTGCTGAATACGGATATGGGACGGGAGCTGGACCATATGGCCATGCTGCTGCATCTGGCTGTGGAGTATAAGAAGAAAATTGGATTTAAAGGTCAATTATATATTGAACCCAAGCCCAAAGAACCGACCAAACATCAGTACGACTTCGACGCAGGCAACTGTATGGCCTTCCTACAGAAATACGACCTGCTGCCGCATTTCAAGATGAATATTGAGGCCAATCATGCAACCCTGGCGGGACACACCTTCCACCATGAACTGGCCTTCTCAGCAGCCAATGGAATTCTGGGTTCAGTGGATGCCAACCGCGGCGACCTGCTGCTGGGCTGGGATACCGACCAATTCCCGACCGATATTTATGATACCGCACTGGCGATGTATATTATCCTCAAGGCGGGCGGCTTCACAACAGGCGGATTGAATTTTGACGCCCATGTGCGTCGTCAGTCGATCGATAATGTCGACCTGTTTTATGCCCATATCGGGGCAATGGATGCCTTCGCTCGCGGTCTGAAGATTGCCGCCAGGATGATTAAAGACAAGGTTCTGGACAAGGCTATCCAGAAACGGTATGCCGGGTGGGATACTCCGTTTGGCAAACAGATTGAATCCGGCAAGATGGATTTCGTCAAACTGGAGAAGTATATTCTGGAAAACGGTGAGCCGAAGCTGCAATCCGGCCGGCAGGAATACCTGGAAAATATTCTCAATGAGTATATCTGATTCGACCGATGTTCGCCTGATTCTTAACAGACCATAACTCAATTGCCCCGTTTTTTTGTGATTCAAGAGAACGGGGTTTTTTATGGACAGCCCCTGATTCGGCTTGTTTGTTGTGAACAAAACATCCCGGTCAGGGGCGTTGTATTTCGTTATTGGATAGGCATCAGCTTTTTCTTTGCGCGGGATCCTGATTTATAGATTCCGTGCAGCTTTATACTCGTCCAGGCGATCCTTCAGCTCATCTTGCATCTGCTTGTCCCCTGCCAATTCCACTGCTTTGGTCTGTGCAGCAATGGCTTCTGCAACCTTGCCGTTTTTAAACAGGGCCAGTGCATAGGTATCCAATATACTGGCTTCTTTGCCTTCGGTCAGATTATTGGCTTTTTCGGCCAGTTTCAACGCCGTGGGATAATCCCGATTGGCTTCGTCCAGCTCAGTCAGCATAAACCATGCGATCTGATTGAGAATATCGGCAGGAGCCATCTCGATCACCCTGTCGGCGATGGGGCGGGTCAGCTCAACCGGCTTGTTGCCTCTGAGGCCGGTGATATATTCCATAATCAACGCCTGAGTCTGGCGCTGCTGGGCTTCGCGTTCGGCCCTGGCCCTGGCATAGGCAGCCATATCAAACGTCCCTGCAAGGACTTGTGTGAGCACCTCGTCCATATCAGCCAGCGGATGCCCATACCAGACAACCTTTCCATGACCATCCACAATAAATGCCGTTGGAATACCTCGCTGCTCGTAAGCTTTCATATAGCCAGCTTCAACAGTTCCAGTGGTATCTACAGCCACGGTGTAATCCATATTGTCGGCCTGCCCGGCAACAAATGCTTTGACCATGTCGAGACTTTTTGCTTCATTGGAGATACCGATCACCGTAAGCCCCTGGTCCTTGTATTTTTTCTGGACTTCGGTCAGATGCGGGATTGTCGCTTTGCAGGGACCGCACCAGGTTGCCCAAAATTCGACAACATAAACCTTACCTGGCTGAAAAACCACCGGTTCCCCTTTAATCCAGGTTAAGCCGTCCAGCTTGACAGCCGGCTGGCCCAACTGGGCCTTGGTTTCGGCTGAGGAAAAAGACTGAGACTGTGCAGGCTCTTTCTTGCTGCAGCCAATGATTATCAAAACGAAAGTTACGCATACCAAAACTCGCAACACGCAAACTCTGATATTATCCATCCTGTTTGTCCTTTTTGCATAGAATATTCGTACTCTGTTCCGGGCCTTTAAACACAGGCTCAACGTGGATGTCTTCTATACTAATCTCTGCATTTACGCAAGTAATTTCGCGATATGATTGCTGCCCCTACCAGTTCGATCGGTTCTGAGACTTGCCGCTATTTTCCGTTGACCTGGCCGGAAGAACATTGTATAGTGCTATGTTTATTTGAATAAATTCCCAATCAGATGAAAGGACTTTGATATGACAAAACCTGCAAGGACGAGATTTAACGGCCGCGGGCACCTGTTTACCAGTGAATCGGTAACGATGGGACACCCCGATAAAGTGGCCGACCAGATTTCGGATGCGGTATTGGATGCGATGCTGGCCCAGGATCCCAACAGTCGGGTGGCCTGTGAGACCCTTGTAACAACCGGGATGGCGATGATCTCCGGCGAAGTAACCACCCAGGCTCAAGTGAATATTCCGGATGTTGTAAGACAGACCATTCGGGAAATTGGCTACAATGACCCTGCTGTTGGTTTTGATGCGGACAACTGTGCTGTTCTGGTCACACTGGGCAAACAAAGCCCGGATATCTCACAGGGTGTAACGGAAGGCCAGGGCCTTCATAAAGAACAGGGCGCCGGCGACCAGGGGCTGATGTTTGGTTATGCCTGTAAAGAGACACCCGCATACATGCCGCTGCCGATTTATCTGGCCCACGAATTGACCGACCGTCTTGCTAAACTGCGTCAAAGCGGCAAAATCAAATGGCTCCGGCCGGATGGCAAAAGCCAGGTTACAGTCCAGTACGGTGAAAATGGCAAACCCGAACGGATTCACACGGTGGTCATTTCGACCCAGCATACCGAAGACATCAGCTACACCAAGCTTCGCAAGCAGATCATTGAGCAGGTCATCCTGCCGGTGCTGCCCAAGAAGCTGGTTGACAAGAAGATGATCATTCACGTCAACCCGACCGGACGCTTTGTCATCGGCGGCCCCAAGGGTGACTGCGGTCTGACTGGACGCAAGATTATCGTGGATACCTACGGCGGTCGCGGCAGTCATGGGGGCGGCGCTTTCAGCGGCAAGGACCCCAGCAAAGTGGACCGCACAGCCAGTTATATGGCTCGCTATATCGCCAAGAACATCGTCGCTGCGGATCTGGCGGATGCCTGCGAAGTCCAGCTCAGCTATGCCATCGGCGTGGCCGAGCCGGTCAG
>JAWRKM010000083.1:0-30441 GCA_040306945.1 Anaerohalosphaeraceae bacterium | reverse complement strand
TGCTGTATTCCTGCCCCCCTGATTTACGGTTGCCAGATGGTGCCGCCAGGAGTAAAATCGGCGGGTTAATAACCTTATTTCAGGAGAACACCATGACAGACGGATATGGACGCAGGGTTTGTGCAGGAATCGTACTGGTTGGCCTATTGGCGTCGTGCATGATCGGGCAGGAGGCGGACAAGCCCCAGGCCAGCAAGTGGGAAAACGACATCAAGGCATTTGAGCAGTGGGATGCGAAGAATTCGTTCCCAAAGGATGCGGTGCTGTTTGTGGGCAGTTCGAGCATCCGGATGTGGGAGACGGCCAACCTGTTTGCAGAGTATCCGGTGATCAATCGGGGGTTTGGCGGGGCGCAGACGTCGGATGTCAACCAGTATGTCGAGCGGATTGTGCTGCCGTATAAGCCCAGGGTTATCGTGTTTTACTGCGGAGTGAATGATATTGTCGGAGGCGGCAAGACGCCGGAGCAGGTTGTCAGTGATTTCAAGCAGTTCCTGGCGAAGGTTCATGCCGGCCTGCCCCAGACGCCGGTGATTTATTTGTCGATTCGGCTGGGGCCGGCATGGTGGCCGCATCATCCCAAGGCCGACTGCGTCAATGCCGCTGTTCGGGAGATGGCCCAGACGCTGGAGTATTTGCATTATGTTGATATGACTACCGGCATGATGGGGGCTGATGGGACACCGGAGCCGAGCCTGTTTCTGGACGATCAGATTCATCTGACCAGCGAGGGCAACGCCAGGTGGGCGGACTTGCTGAGGCCGACGCTCAAGAAGGTCTATGAGGCGGCCAATAGAAAATAAAACCAAGTCAAGATTTTAAGATACCCAGATACAAGCAGAGGAAAACGGCCAGGAAATAAGAGGCTGCTGAGCGCAAGAAAAAGGAGCGCATCCCTGCGCCCCCTTGTATTTGTGTATTGGCCAGCCCCCCTGTCCAGACAGGATAAAAACGTCGATTACTCTTTGACGCGGGTGACATATTCGCCGGTGCGGGTGTCCACTCGGACCATCTCACCGACTTTGATAAACGGTGGAACAGAAATCTCCAGGCCGGTTTCGAGGGTCGCCGGCTTGTACTGATTGGTGGCAGTGGCGCCCTTGATTTCAGGGGCGGTATCGACCACCTTCAGGTCCACCGTCGTCGGCAGAGAAATCTGGACCGGTTTGTTCTGATACATGCTGACCTGAAGCTGGGTGTTGGGCTTGAGGTACTTGGGACCTTCCCCAAAGGCATCATCATCCAGAGAAATCTGGTCGTAAGTCTCCAGATCCATCAGGATGTGTTCGGAGCCGGACGAATACAGATATTCAAAATTGCGTTTGTCCAGATATGCATCTTCGAGCACTTCTTCAGCGCGGATGCGGATATCCCGGATGGAGCCATCGGCCAGACTTTTGAGCTTGGTTTGATAAACCGCGCCGCCTTTGCCGAGTTTAACATGCTGATAATCTACAATCGAATAAAGGGTATTATCGACCTTGATGGTCTGCCCTTTTTTCATTTCCGATGCCTTCATCGAACACCTTGTCATAAGAGGCCCAAATCAGTGGACGGGACACGCTCCCGGCCTGGATTTAGGGAAAATTAGCGGTATCAGTATCGCATAAACCGTTCCCAAAGTCAAGAGGAGGCTTAATTAAGCTGGAGGATGCTGTTGTCTCGGGTGCGGCAGCGGTTCCAGGAACTTGACAGAAAAAGAAAGACTGTGAAACCCCATTCTCGTCAGGATCGGGGCGGCTTAGATCCAGGACACCCCGGTACCCCGATAAAGCAGGTTGACGGCGGCAAGATGGACCGGCGGAAAGAGCCATTTCATCACAGACCAGGCAATCAGGATGCCGAAGGTCCGTAGGCCCGGGTGAAGAATGAGTTCGCGGTATTTTTCCAGAGCCTCTCCGGATAAAATCAGTTCCATGAGGGAAGTGCCGTCCAGCGGCGGAAGCGGGATGAGATTGAATACCATCAGCAGCAGATTGAGGGTAAACAGAATGCTGACCCCAACGGCAAGACCCTGTAATAACCCATCACTGCCCCCCATGACCATCTGTGTGAAGCGGAGGGTTTGGGGTATCTGAAAGAACCCGATGGCCAGACCGATGCGAATCAGTGCCGCAGCAATAAGCATCAGGATAAGATTGGCCGCCGGCCCGGACAGTCCCATCAGGGCAGCCTGTTTGGGGTAACGCTGTGCCCAGTAAGGGTCATAGGGAGCACTGGCCCAGCCAATCATCCAGCCGCCCAGGGCATAGGATAACAGCGGCACAATGACCATGCCGAACGGCTCGCGCTTCATATGCGGGATGGGGTTGAGCGTCACCTGGCCGCCCAGCCATGCGGTTCGGTCGCCGAACTGATAGGCGGTAAAGGCATGGGCCGCCTCGTGTGCCGCCGTCGAGAGAATAAATATCAGATACCAGATGATTCCAAGCTGTATATCGACGTTTGAATTCAGCATTCAGACACTCCTTCGGAATAGAGCTATCCTGTATATTATTCTCCGCCCAGGTATTCGCCTTTCATCAGATAATTTCGGACAAAATCGGCGACAGCGTCTTCCAGTTCGATAGTGTTGGTATGATAGCCGGCCGAGCGGATTTTGGAGATGTCGGCCTGGGTGAAATACTGGTATTTGTCGCGAAGGGTGTCGGGCATCGGGATGAATTCGATGGTGGGCTTTTTGTCCATGGCGGCAAAGACGGCGTTGGCCAAATCCAGCCAGGAGCGGGCCTTGCCGGTGCCGATGTTGAACAAGCCGTTGATGTCCGGATTTTCGAGGAAAAACAGGGTCATCTCGACGGCGTCTTTGATGTAGATGAAATCCCGCAGCTGCATGCCGTCGGCATAGTCAGGACGGTGGGACTTGAACAGACGGACTTTGCCTTCGGCGTTGATTTGCTCAAAAGCTTTGACGACGAAGCTGCGCATCTGGCCTTTGTGGTATTCATTAGGGCCGAAGACATTGAAATATTTCAGGCCGGCAATCTGGTCGGCCAGGCCGGTCTTCTGGGCCCAAAGGTCGAAAAGCTGTTTGCTATAGCCATACATATTCAGGGGAATCAGCCGATCGATCGGTTCGGAGTCAGAAAACCCCATAGTTCCATCGCCGTAAGTGGCGGCGCTGGAGGCATATACAAAACGAATCTCTTTCTGAGAGGCCCACTGGGCCAGCATTTTGCTGTATTCGTAATTGTTGCGAAGCAGATAGGCAGCATCGGTTTCGGTGGTGTCGGAGCAGGCTCCCATATGCAGGATGGCTTCGACGTCCCATTCGATCTGGTCCGAATCGAGGGACTGGGCAAAATCGTCAGCCTCCATATAGTCCAAAAACCGGAGTTTTCGGAGATTTTTCCACTTGTCTGAGGTGCCCAGCAGGTCCACGATGAGGATATCATCCACTCCGCGAGCGTTCAGTTCTGCCACAAGTGCCGAGCCAATAAAACCTGCTCCGCCTGTCACAATAATCATATCACATCCCTTCTAATAGGGTCAAAATCGGGTCGAATTCTGATTACAGGGTAAAGCCAAAGGGCAGGGATGTCAAGCAATCAAAGTGCGCAATAAAAAAGGCCGAGGTTGAGTCGGCCTTCGTTTTGTTCTCCACGAACAAGGTGTCTTAGGAGTCACACAACTAACATAAAGCAATGTACGCAGCCAGAGCAAGCAGGAAAATCCGTTTTTTCGGTTCGACAAAAGGCAGCCAAATTGTATTGTAGAAGCGACTCATTGTAATCCCCTCAATTAACATTGTTTGTTTCGCACCCCCCATAGCCGAAGCCATGTCATTCATCACAAAGGTCATTATAAACCATCGTGCGTTTTGATTCAAGGCGATTCTGGTCAATGGAATGTAAAACCTTTTAGGAAAAGAGGTTGTCTTTCTAAAAAAACGGTATTCGACCTGCGAAAAAAACGCTGTGCAAAGATGCAAAAAGAGGATCGTTACGAGGCTTTGTCTGATAATAATGCAGAGTGTAAATTCAGATGCGAGATTTCGACCGGCTGGAGAATTCGCGGATGCAAAAAGTATAAATAGCCGGCGGATGCGGGGATTTTTAAAATGGTTTGAGCGGCACGGGCATATAAGGCAAGCTGGGGCTGATAGCGAGCAGTCCGGCTTTCAATTTTGTTTTCGGTGATTTTATCGGTCTTAAAGTCCACCAGGACCAGTCCATCGTCTGTGGGAATCAACAAATCAATCACGCCCTGGACGACGACAAAATCATCGGGGCAGGAAAGGCCCAATTCCGATACCGGCAGGGCTATGGTAAAAGGCCATTCCCGATATACTCTTTCGGCATTTTGGATTGCCAGGTCTCCGGCCGGGGTCTGGAAGAAGGAGATGATGGTTTCGATATCGATGGCTTGAGACTGGGCATATGTCAACCGTCCGGAGTTGACCAGTTTTTCTATGGTTTGCAGGACGATGGCCCGATCCGGTATCGAGGTTAGCGGAAGATGCTCAAAGACCAGGTGCGTTGCATGGCCGCGTGCCAAGGCTTCGGCTCGTGGATTGCCGGCGGTATTGCGAGGCTGAGGCGATGCAAAAAGATCGTCTAATTGCGGACGTGAAAACTCATCATCGCGATGAGTCAGGCCCGTAACGGAGAATTTGCCGGGCAGGCGGGTCAGCGCCTCCTCCGGATACTGCCAGTTCAGCAGGTTGACGATCTGTTCAAAGAGCTGACGATTCTGCGGATTGGAGCATTGACTGGAAACAGGCGCGACACTGCGGCAGCGGAGCTGCTTTTGCCGGCGGATGGTGTCGCTTAGCTGGTTTAATTGAGTCTTGTCGTGGCTGCAAACGGAGAACAGTTCATCGAGGGCACAGGTGGATTGCCCTGCAGAACATACACAGTGGAGTGCCTGGGACTGGGCCAGTGCCGTCAGCAGCCAGTCCAGATGGCAGGTGGCGTCGAGCAGTTCCCATTCAGGCAGTGTCTGGAATTCACGGCATCGCTCGATGCGTTCCCGACAGCGGGACAATTGGGTGGAGGCCGTCAGGATCAGTCGGTCGCGGGCGCGGGTCATTGCCACATAGAGAATACGCATTTCTTCGGCAAGACTGGCACGCCGTTTTTCCATCCCAATAAGCTGATGGATCGGGGTGGTTATCCGCAAGCCTCGCTGGGGATCAACCAATTCCAGTCCGAGCATGGTCGCATTGACCAGGCATGGCCCGCCGGAATCCTGCTTTCGCATACGCCAGTTTAGTTCGGCCAGAATGACGACGGGAAACTCCAGGCCCTTGCTTTTGTGGACACTCATGATCCGTACGGCATTTTCAGCGAAATTGTCGGGCTGAGCCGGGGCCCAGTCGGTTTCCTGCTCGAGCAGTTTCTCGAGAAAGGCTGCAAAGCCCGAGACACTGCGGCTCTGGCCGGGGTCGGCAAAGGATTCATACTGAATGGCGCGGTCGTGGAGCTTGAGCAGGTTGGCCCGACGCTGCCGTCCATTGGGCAAGGCCGACACAAAGGCTAAAAGAGACGTCGATTCATAAATTCGCCAGAGCAATTCCGACAGCGGCTTTCGCCGTGATTGCTGTCGCCAGAACTCGAGTGTGCTGAGGGCCGCAGCGGCTTTTTGACGCAGGGGAATATCGGGACCATCTTGTGAATAGTCTGTGACGACATCATAAAAACAGACATTATGGTGTTTTTTCCGATTGGCAAACAATCGCATGGCTGCCAGTTCCGAATCGGTAAAACGAAACAGAGCACTGCGCAGCACGGCAGCCAGTTCGATATCCTGCAGGGGATTGTCGAGTGTTTTGAACAGGGCAATGCAGTCGGCAACTTCGGTCGCGGCGAAATAGCCGCACTGAGTTTGCGAGCTGACAGGAATGCCGGCCAGCCGCAGCAGTTCCACATATTCTGAAGCCCGATGCGACAAGGCCCGCATGAGAATAACGATGTCGCTGTAGCGGACATCACGCATCGTCCCGGTGGATTTATCATACACCTGAAACTCCGGGCGGCCGGTATCGGCACCGACTATCTGACGAATGCGGCGGGCAATCATCGCGGCCTGCCGCTGGACGGCGGTGACTGTGTCGATAGTGTCCTGGCTTTCATCGGATTCTGCCTGTTCGCTGGCGTCCTCGTCCTGCTTTTTTTTGTCTTCGGGATTATCTTCATCCAGCAGATGCAGCTCGACGACCCGATTGGCGGATGCTTCTTCCAGCGGAGGATAGTTCAGCCCGGCGATTAATTCCGAACGTTTGTCATAATCCAGCCCGGCGACGGCCTGGGTCATAATGCGTCCAAAGACGCGATTGGCAAAGGTCAGCACTTCCTGACGGGAACGGAAATTGTGATTCATATCCACCCGCAGCGGTGTATCCCCGGCAGCGGGATCATCTGCGGCGGCAGCCAGCTGCTCTAAAAATATCTCAGGACGGCTCTGGCGAAAAGCATAAATACTCTGCTTGACATCGCCGACGACAAACAGATTGCCGGGACGGCTGACATGCCGGAGGATTTCACGCTGCACACGGTTGATATCCTGATATTCATCAATAAAGACATATTCAAAACGGTCGCGGAGAATTTCGCCTACCCCCGGCCGGGTTTCCAGCAGCGCCAGCATCTGATGTTCAAGGTCAGCGAAATCCAGCACGTTCAGAGTCTGCTTGCGGCGAAGGTATCGCTCATCGAATAATCGCAGCAGGGCGATGCAGGCTTGGGTCTGAGTTCGAACCTGCGGGGCGATGGCGGCGATGTAGTCCGGATGGACGAACACAAGGTCTTTGAGTGTTTTGAGAGCATCACGGCTCTGGGCGACTTCCTGTTTGATTTTTTCTGCGGCGGCTTTGTCCACGTCGAGTTTTTTACTCAGGGAAGGCATGCGTCCATAGTCCACCTGGCACAGAGTTGCGGCGGCAGAGGCGAGCTTGCCGTAGTTTAAATCCATCAGACAGGGCTGGAGCTGGCTCAGTATGAAGTCGATATAGTCGGACAGATATTGTCCGCCAGTAAGCAGCTGGTCGCGCCGCCGGGCCTCATGCAATCGGTCGAGGGCGGTTTGCAGATGACGACTCAGTCCCTCGCATATCATCTGATCCAGCGCCTGCCGACTGGCCGGGTCCTCGCTGACGGCCTTCAGAGCGGATTGATAAAACGCCTCCCGACTGGGCAGGCTGTCCAGATCATTGGCCACCTCCAACAGCGATGCCGGCAGGGAGGTGTTGGCGTTTCGCAGATTACGGCCATCAAACAGTGCCTGTAATTGCACGGCCAGCGATTCATCGCTCCAGGCCTGTTCAAGGGCTTCATTCATAGACTCGGATCGGAGGATGTCACGCTGGTCCGGGTCGAGGATGCCGAATTGCGGGTCCAGGCCCGACAGATAGAAAAATTCGGTAAGGATGCGTTTGCAGAAGCCATGAATGGTACCAATATAAGCTGCATCCAGCAGGACAAGCTGACGACGCAAGCGGCCGGAGCCTTCGTTGTCACATGCGGCGGACAATTTTTCGGCAATGCGGCTTTTCATTTCTTCGGCAGCAGCCTCAGTGAAAGTCAGCACCAGCAGCCGGTCGGCATCCACCGGATGCCTCGGATCGCAAATCCGCTCGACACATCGCTGGCTAAGGACGGCAGTCTTGCCTGTGCCTGCCGAAGCGGTAACCAGGACATCGCGGCCAATCGTCTCAATGGCCCGCTTTTGCGGAGAGGTCCATTGCGGCGCGGTCATTGGGATGCTCCTTTGCTCAGCGTGTTGAGTAATTCGATCTTGCGGACAGATGGCAGAATGTGATAGTCGTTGAGCAGCCAGTCGAATTTGCATACGCATCGATAATCGCAATGCGAGCAGGGGCTTTGCGTGCCGAGACGATAAGGAAAGGCACGAATGTCGCCGGAGGCGATGCCTGCTGCCAGCCGTGCCAGAGTCTGTTCGGCAAAGGTCAGCACTGCAGCATAGGCGTCGGAAGCAACCACATCGCTGCGGCCATAATCGCCAAGCGGCTGGCCGTCTTTGACTGAAAATCCGAAATAGCGGCTCTGGCGTCTCTCTCTGCCGGCTGCTGAATCCAGATCAAAGGCGAACGCAGCATCGAAAAGCCCGCGTGCCTTGAGTCCCGGCGTTTCTGATGAATCTTCGGCCGGCTCAAATTTCGCGGGCAGATATTTGGTTTCAATCGGCAGGTAAAAGGCCCCTGCCGCTTTCGCGATGGGCTGGCCGTTTATAGTCAGATGACGCAAGGCCAGGAGATAGACGGCCAGCTGCAAATCGAGGCCGTGGGCAAATTCGTTCCATTTCATCCAGTGTTGGGTGGTTTTATAATCAAACACAATGCCTGTCGGGACCCCTTTGATCTGGGCCCAGTCCACCCGGTCGATGCGTCCATTCAGATGGAGCATCCGGCCCGGCCCAACGACAATTGCAACCGGACTGTCTTTGCCGAAGGTCTGCTCGGCCAGACACTGCCGGAATTGCCCTGCCGCACTCATCGCTGCCATCGCCGGCAGGACATAACAGAGCCGTTGAACCGCCTGATGCATGAGGTAGGCATTATGGCGGCTCTGGCGCACAAAGGCAGACAGCTTGACATCGTTGGACAACAGCTCCGTCGCGATACGACGGCACCGACTCAGCAGGTCCTCGACAGCAACGGTTGTCCAATCCAATCCGTCGGCATGCAGATTCGAAAATAACTGCCGCAAGATGGCGTGATAAAAATCGCCGATATCCACCGGCTCCAGCCGCAGCAGATCACGCTTTTTGAGATCCAGGACATACCGCGCAAAGTGCTGATAGGGACAGGCCGCAAATGTCGTCAGCCGTGTTTCCGATGCGGTCATTGGCCAGGTAAACAAGGTCTTTACGATGGCCGGATCGAGTTCCGCGGCATTGCGGAACCCCAAGGCGTATTCCACTTCGGCGGCCATTTTTTGCAATTCGGGCTGCTCGGCGGATTTACACAGCGAAAGCACATCGCGGCATTGGTCTTTGACCGTATCGCCTTCATTGCTGTCGGCGCCCAGTGCGGCACACAGCCATTGCGTCATTGCAGCAGGCGACTCTTTCAGCAGTGCCGACGGGTCTTGCGCATCGCCGTATTGTACCTGCACATCGGTAAACAGCGAACAGAGCCTTTGCAATCCCGGCCAGGGTGTATTCGGCGAGGCATTTTCATCCAGCAGCGGATACGTGATATACAGCTTATCCGAGGCCCGAGTCAGTGCAATATACGCCAGATAATGCCGGGCTTCGAGGGCCTGTTCGGTTCGCTGGGTTAAATGCAGCTGCTCTTTGGCGGCGGCTCTAACGTCCTGCTCGGTCACAATGGCATCGCCGGCAAGCGGCATCGGAAACAGGTTGCTGGTAGCGCCAATCAGAAACGCAGCTTTGATATCGGGATGACGACTCCGCTCGATAGAACCGATGAGGACCTGATCCAGAGTAGCGGGAATCTGTTTGAGCGTCAGAGTGCCCAGAGCGTCCAGCAGGATAGTCAGCCATTCTTGTGTCGGCAAAACCAGTCCTGCGAAAATACGCTGCAGTTCGTCGAATACCTCGCTAAGTGTTTTCCACACGCGACGATGGGCGGCAGTGTCCTGCGGGTCATTCTGGGTTTGACGGGTCAGCCATTGGCGGACGTGTAGTAATTCAAGATAATGATATATTGCCTGGCAGCATTGGGATGCCGAAATCGTGCCGGCCAACTCCTGGGACAAGCGGTGCAGCGGGTCGAACAATTGTTTTCGGATTCTGTGAATTCGCTCGGTCTCATCCAGGCCGACAGTGTTACCGAATTGCCAGGGCTGTTCAGACCGCCAGTCTGCAGGGCCAATCCCGAATGCCCGGCATACATTATCCAGCAAGTCGGCATCGCGGAAATCCAGACCATTCAATTCAACCTTCAACAGGGCGGTCATTCGCGGCAGGGAAAAATCATCCTGAATGGCCGTCAGCGCCGCCGTCAGTAATTCTATCAACGGGTGATAATGCAGTGTCTGAGGACGATCCAGGAAAAACGGAATGTGATAGTGCTCCAATGCCGCCGTCAAATAATGGGCATATAAATCCATCTGCGGGACAATCACGGCCAGATCACGATAGCGATACCGGCCTTCCCGCACCAGCCGCCGAATGGTACCGGCCACAAAGAATGCTTCCCCCCGTGCATCGTTACAGCCGCGAAGTGTTATCGCCCCCCTGCTGCTGACAGGCCGTGGGGTACCGGCAGCGAAAAAATGGTGTTCAATCTGGGCCAGTGCCGCAGCCGTGTTAAATCGCGGATGCTGGCTCAGAATTATCGGCTCGTCCATCGGCATCTTCTGATGACGGAGAATCGTCAACAAATCCACATAGGTCCGCTCCGTCGGAGCAAACAGAGAGGATGGATCCAGCTGTGCGGCATCGGTTGCATTCAAATCCAATGCCTGCGGGTCTAGACACAATGCAATGGAGGCCTCCGAACAAACCGACAACATCTCAAACAGCACATCCCGCTGCTGCAGGGTAAAGCCGGAAAAGCCATCGACCCACAGCCGGGCCTGGTTTAAAAACGGCGAGTCCTTCACATGCATCCGAGCCTGAGTCAACACGGCATCGGGGTTGATGAAATCACACTCCGGCCGGCTCAGCAGCTCGATATAGGTTTTGAAGACCACAGCGATGTCGGCAAACTTTCGACCGCTCAGGCTGGCGGGGTCTTTGTCCAGGATCCGTCGGGCAACATCGGCCAGATAATCCGGGTCGCAATTGTCTTCATGCAGTCGGCCGATCAGCTCTGCTGTGGCGGCTGCCATGCCCGCTGAGGCGGCACTGTCACCAAGCAGCGTCAGCCGCCCCGAGCACATCGACAGGGCCTGTCGCACCAGCATCTGTCGGCCCAGTCTGGATAGCTCTTCGGAAGGATCGGTTTTACACAGCCAGAATTGCAGTCGATTAAATGACAGGATATGAAGCCGATTGTATCCGGCAATCCCCCGACAGGACAAAATGGCCCGTTCCACCTGAAAAGTCGCCTGTTCGGGTACCAGAAACACCAACGGCCGGTCGTCGGATTGACGCAGGGCCTCTGCGATGGCATCAATGCACCACCGTGTCTTGCCGGAACCGCTTGTACCCAGGATAAATCGTATCGCCATGCTGCCGTACTCCTGGGCCTGTTTGTACCACACAATGACATTGTTTTCAACCGTGGATAATTTCTGGTGGTGGATCGGTTTTTCAGCCGATATACTAAGGAATCAATGCAATATAGATGCTTTTGTGAGGAATTGAGCTATGAAAAGCCGGAAACATCGTCTGATAATTGCGGGACTCAGTGCCCTGCTGGTAGTTTTCATATTTATCACATCCACAATTGCCGAACGTACCACCACGCGTGAATATGAAGTGACCGTACCCGCTGTCAAAAGCGATACCCAGCGGATGATTGATGCTTATGAACGGCTCAGCGACCAATACCTGTCGCTGGTTCAGAATCAGCTTAACGGGATGACCGCCAACAACCGCGATATTCTGGTCCGGCTGGATCGCATCGAAAAAAAGCTTGACGATCTATCGTCCAGAATGGCAAGGTTAAAACCCGCTGATGTGGCTGCCCCTGAGCAGCCTGTTGAGTCTGCGGTTTCCGCCGAACCTGTACATAAAGCAGATTAGGCTTCCCAAGCGGTTTGTAGGACAATATCATCTATGGATCTGATACATTTGCTGGAAGCGATTATCGCACTGTGTGTGATTGTGGACCCGATAGGGAATATTCCGGTTTTTCTGAGTGTTACCGGGGGGGTGCCGCAGGAAAAACGTCAGCGGGCCTATACGATTTCGGTCGCCGTTGCTATGGGCATTCTGCTGCTGTTTTCATTTACCGGGGATGTTGTTCTGCATCGGATATTTGGGATACAGATAGCAGACTTGCAAATCGCCGGTGGTGTTTTGCTGGTGATTATGGCGATTGATGACCTGGTTTTCGGTTCTCAGCGGCGCCCCAAGACCGCGGATGAAACCCTGTCCGCCGATGAAGTGGGGTGTGTGCCGCTGGGCTGTCCCCTGCTGGCCGGGCCTGGAGCCATTGTGACCACGTTGATGATCTGGAAAAATCCGCAGCAGGGTCCGCTGGCGGCGATGATTGCGGTGGCAGTGGTGCTGATTCTGTTTCGCGGAATCATGTATTATGTCGAGCAAATTAACCAACTGGTTGGCAGGCTGGTTATTACTGCGGTATCCAAGGTGATGCTGGTCTTTCTGGCTGCCATTGGTGTTCGGATGCTGATGGTCGGGCTGGGGACGTATTTTCCTGTTAAATAACGCCTGCTTCGTATTGCAGTAAACCTCTTCTACTGCGAACGTTACAACACCGTCTGTAATTGTTTTTCCGCACGCAAAATGGCGTCGGTATCTTCAATCACAAGTTCCCGCACCAGGCTGCTGCGCACGCGAAGCACACCCATCTTCAAAATCTTCTCTTCCACCGCCCCGGCGATGGCACGGGCTGTCAGACGATCCATACCTTTGTGCGTCATGAGGTCGCTGACGATGCGTGATTTGTTCCATGGCGAATAAAGCGGCTCATCATCGCCAAAATCCGGGATCATCTTGACCACCTGAATCCGTTTACGCTGGAGTTTGCGCTGGAGGCGATGTTCATTCAATGCTTCCGCTGCATGGGCAAATCCCGTGGAGGCCAAAACCGATTGAATCATCAGATGAATCTGGTCAGAGGAAATCGTTGCGGGATGTTCGGTACGATACAGATAGAACGTAATCGCCTCGGCCATCTGCTCGGCAATGGTCAGGTCGTGCTCCTGAACCACCGACAGGACATTATGGAAGGTCCCCAGCACCTTCGTATGCAGATAAGGTTCGACCGTGCCATCGGCTTTGAGCACTTCGATTTTCATAGCTAATCCTCCATGAATTCGGGCGGCGTCCGCATCCTGAACCGTCGTATCCGTCGCAGCCGCTGCATGGTTCAGAGCCGTTGCCTTGCCGTCGGGTCTGACCTTCACAATCAGACCTGCTTGATACCATCATTCTTCAGGGGCACCGCTGAATAAGCTCGGCTGTTCGGGGATGTCGGGCTCAAGGATGGCCTGACGGACTTCGTCAATCAGGGCGCCGGCGTCGGTAAAATCACGATACACACTGGCAAAACGAATATAAGCAACCTTATCGACCGATCGTAAATGACGCATCGCACATTCGCCGATAAATCGCGACGATACTTCCTTGTCAAAATTGCGGAAGATATCTTCCTCGATAATATCGGCAATTTCCTGAATCTTCTCAGCCGAAACCGGACGTTTATAGCAGGCCTTCTGCAGGCCTGAGATTACTTTACTTCGCTCATAGGGAACCCGGGTGCCGTCTTTTTTGATGACGCTCAATTTGACGCTTTCCCCGATTTTTTCATAGGTGGTAAATCGTCGCTTGCATACCAGGCAATGCCGCCGGCGGCGAATAATTCGCCCGCCGTCACTCGAACGGGAGTCTATGACCTTATCTTTGTCTTCCTTGCAGTATGGACATCTCACGGCTTCACCTTGTGGGTATCAATATGTAGTCAGATACATTATTAAATCCAATATATAGTATGTCAATAAAAATTCAATAAAAATATTCTATATATCAGATGTCCTCTATATTTTAGATATATAAATAAGATATTTGCGAGCCGGGCTTTCAAGCCTCCGGCTGGTTGATGCGGTTGTCCACATACCGCATCACTGCCTGAGTTGCCCGCTTCACCTCTTTGGTATCCGGCAGCCAGGCAATAATCTGTTTGAGATACCCCAGTTCCACAATGCGTCGCAGCGTCGCCCCAAAATAGATATCATACGCCCAGTCAAGCTGCAGAAGCTTGACATCGTTCATCGTTCGCAGCAGACGATAATCGACCAGCCGTCCGTGTTCAACCGCATCCAGAATCTCCGGCGAACAACACGGCTCATCGGGAAATTCGATTTCCAGTTGGAAAGTGCAGGGATTTTCGTGATATTGCCGGAAATTGTCCATGGCAATGTAATAGATATCCAGCTTGTCCGTATCGCGGATGATTTTGCTGAACAGTGCGGTTTTCTCGTCCAGTCCGGCCGGCAGTTCCATTTTATTGTGATAATCTACTGCCCGCTCAATCCAGAGTCTTTCCTGAGCGTCCAGTCCTTCCAGAATCCGTTCCTGACGAATCATTCGCAGACCGAGTACGGCGTGGTCTTCGCTGGTGGAATCTTTATACGTGCGGTACTTCTTGAATTGCTCAAACCGCCCGACATCATGCAGCAGAGCGACCGTCTCAGCAATCCGCGTATCGTTGGCATCCAGATTCAGGGCTTTGGCCAGCCGCCGCGTCTCACCGCAGACCCGGTGCGTGTGGCATTCCTTTAAATGCAGATTATTATTCAGATATGTGTCGCCATCGAGGCTGAAATAGCGCTGGATATAGCCGCCAAACCACTGCACCAGATCATCAAATTGTTTTTGTTCCATACACTCGTATTCAGATAGATAGTATTTACATGACGGCCCGCCGCCGACTGACCCTACTATACCACAGACCATGATGAAATAAAATATCCGGCTCACGCAGCAGCTTCTTTTCTTTGAGCGTATGATACAAGACCCTGATCCGTGCATCATACTGCTGGATGAGTATGCGATATTGACTGTTCAGTGAATTCAATGAATCTTTATTTTGCTGCAAGCTGGATAAAAAATAATCCAGAGTGTTTACTCCGCCGCTGAATTGACCCACATAATATACCGAGTTTGGATCGTGCGGCTGATACGGTTTATAAAACACAAGCAAAGTTGCCTTTCCAAATAGCCTGTACTGGCGTCGATCGCATCGGGTCCATCGGATGCACGCTGACAAGAGTTGGGTCTGTTTTTCGAATTCAGGAGGTTTCCAGACAGAAGCAGTGGAGTCACGTGGAGATAAATAATTGAACGACAGATTATCTTGAAAGGGCGGAGCGATATAATGCTGCAGCTCAAATGCTTTTATACAAGCCTGAGTATGGACCAGATTTTTAAATTTTACATTTTCCATTTTACGTCGTACAATCCGAAAAAAGGAATAAAAATCTCAAATAATCTATTGGAAGGAACCGCAATGCCTACAGTCAGTGATATTATCATTCGAAAACCCACTGCCGCCGAGAGTCAGCAGGCCGCATCCTGGCCGATCTGGACGCATAAGGCCGACAAGTTCGACTGGGAATATAACGAGACCGAAAAATGCCTGATTCTCGAGGGCAAAGTGACCATCTATGACCGCCCTGCTACAGGGAAGTCTGTCAGCTTTGGCCCCGGCGATTATGTCGTCTTTCCCGTCGGCCTCAAGTGCGTCTGGCATATTATCGAAGCCGTCAAGAAACACTACGACTTCGAGTAATCCATAATCCCTATATGATAAGGAATGCGTCAATGAAGAGAATGTCAACAATGTGGATAATTCGCAGCTTGTTTGTCCTTAGTTTTTTTATCTTGCTGCCCCCCTGCCTGCACGCACAAGAGCAGGAAGATCAAAAGGCTGTTCAGGAAACGGATTCACAGGAATCCACGGAAGTACCGTCCGTCGTATCTTCCCCGGCTGAAGAAGACCCTGAAGACCTGACTTATGAAAAATCCGTGGTCATGCTCGAAGTTGTTCAGCAGGATTGGGACTATAAAACCCCGTGGAAGCAATCAGCGATGGCTCGAGGAGTCGGAACCGGCTTTATCATCGGTGGCAAAAGAATTCTGACAAATGCTCATAACGTCAGCAATATCAAATATTTAGAAGTAAAGAAACAGAATCTCGCCAAGCGATTCCCTGCCAAGGCAGTCTTTGTCGGTCACGATTGCGATTTGGCAATTATTGATGTCGAAGATCCCTCTTTCTATGAGGATATGATTCCGCTGGAGCTGGGAGGAATCCCTCGAGTCAACAGCACCGTAACCACCTGCGGATTCCCTGTAGGCGGTCGTCAAGTCTCTATTACCAAAGGAGTTGTGTCGCGTATTGAAGTCGGCAACTACAGTCATACCCAGGCCGATATGCACCTGTTGGTACAGACCGACGCAGCCATCAATCCCGGCAACTCAGGTGGTCCTGTCCTGCAAAATGGCAAGGTCGTCGGTGTTGCATTCCAAGGTCTGCAGGCCGCTGACAATATTGGATACATGATACCCACAACAGTAATCCGGCATTTTCTCAAGGACATAGAAGATGGGAAATATGATGGTTTCCCCTCCCCTGCCGTTGCTGTTTTTGAAGGGCTTCACAATCCCGCCTACAAATACTATCTGAAATTACCTGCTTTCGTTGAAGGTGTTGTTGTGCTGCTGGTTCAGAAAAACAGCACGGCCGAGAAAATCCTCAAACCTGGCGATGTTATCACCCAAATCGACGGTTTCAATATTGATAATGATGGTATGATCAAAATTTATGGCCTCTCACTCAACTGGGCGGAGGCACTCGAGGCCAAACAAATCGGAGAATCGATTGAAATCACTTATTACCGAGATGGCAAGCCGAATCAGGCAACTATGCAAGCGGCTTTGAATGTGCCTATTCTGCCATGGAGTCTTCAGTTTGATAAAAAACCGCAATACGTTGTATATGCAGGACTTACATTCACACCATTAAGCCGAAATTATCTCCAGACCTTCGGACGAAACTGGCTTGCCGAGATTCCTTTTACCTTGCGTTACTTATTTCATAACTCCATGGAACTCAATGAAGACCCAAACCGGCAGGAATATGTGGTTTTGTCTGAAATTCTCCCCGACGAAGTGAATACCTATTGTAATCCGTTCCTCAGCCAGGTGGTTGAAAAAATCGACGGCCAGAGGATTTATTCACTCAAGGATGTTCGGGAACAGCTCTCGAAAACACCTGAAAACGGCTGCCATCAAATTCAATTCTTGAATAATGACATGCCGCTGATTATCGATGCAGCAAAGGCTATGGAAAGGCACACCGCAATTCTTAAACAATACCAGGTCACTTCCGATGCATATATTGAGGAATAGCTTATGAAAATACTACAAACCCTGATTATCAGTACTGTTATCGTCGCTTTGACATCCTGTGCCAAAACAGAAAAGAAAACCGAGGTGATCAGCACCTCGGAGAGAATGAAAAACAGCCTGGTGAATCTGCGGATTTCCGTGGGCGGGTATGAACAGTTTCAGCCCTGGAAACAGCGAGCCGTTGCCCAGCAATCCGGGTATGGCTGTGCGGTAGGCCCCTACCTGATTCTGACTACTGCAGACAATATAGCAAATGCAACGATGGTTCAAATAAGAAGATATGAAAAGAATGAATGGATTTCCGCCGCGGTTAAAACCATCGATTATGAGTATGATTTATGCCTGCTGGAACTGGACCCGAACACGGCCGGACAGCCCTTTGAACCCATTCAATTTGTCGAACAATATACACAGGGCCAGGAGCATTCCATCTATTGGTTATCCGGCGGCGGGCATTTGACGGAGGCTCGCGGTATTCTGGATCGTGCTCAGTGTGAATCTAATCCGGTGTCATTTACGGATAATCTCTTTTACATCTTTACCAATCCCTCGCGGTCCACGGATCAGGCCGAGGTGGTTTGTTATAAAGATAAAACTATAGGGATTATCGGTTTCTCAAGTGACACCGATTTAGGCGTTATTCCAGCCGAGATGATTAATCGATTCCTGAAAGAATCACAACAGCCTGTCTACAAAGGATTTGGCGTTCCTGGGTTCCGCACAACCGCCCTGCTTGACCCGACGGTTCGCAAACATTTAAAAATGCCGGAGGATATGAAGCATGGTGTGTATGTCAGCAAAGTACACACCCTTGGCACCGGTTCAAAGGAACTGAAATCCGGCGATGTCATCCTGGCAATTGATAACCATACAGTGAATCCGTATGGGCGATTTCTTCATCCTCAATATGATCGCATCGATTTGGATTATCTGATCTCGCAAAAAAGACCGGGCGATACATTGGAATTTACAGTTTTTCGGGACGGTGCACAAGTTACTTTAAATGTTGAAGTTATGAATTTTACTACGGATCAAATGCTGGTGCCTTATTATGAATATGGCAGGCAGCCGTCGTATTTAGTGACAGGCGGATATGTGTTCCAAAAACTCACACGAAATTACTTTGCTTTGTGGGGTGACAACTGGTCTGGCAAAGTTCCGCCCCATTTGTATCAATATTACTCCAACCATGCATTTAATCCTACAGACGAACGTCAGGATATTGTGATTTTAAGTTATGTTTTGCCTGCTCCAATCAATTTAGGGTATCAAAATCTTGGAAGACTGGTTGTAAGTACTTGGAATGGAATGAAGATACGTTCCTTTGAAGACATCGTCAAAGCCCGCCAGTTAAATCCGGATGAGCCCTTTGAAGTAATCGAATTTGAATTAAATGCGCCTAAAGTGGTCATTCCGCGGCAAAATATCGGGCAATACGATGCACAAATTGGACAGATTTACGGCATTCCATCATTAAAGAATATATAAGATATATAGCGTACACATACAGGTGTATAAAAAGGCTGTTTCACGTGAAACGGCCTTTTTTGTTTTTTTGAAGTCATAAAGTAATGATGTGTATTTATTTTTTGACGGCATCAGTTGGTGCATTCATTTTCAAAGGGTTGGTTTTTTTCGTGTTTCACGTGGAACATTTCAAAAATCCGCTGGTATTTGTGTTTAACTTTTGATAAAACGTCCGAAAAGAAATATAGAGTGAATGGAGAAAATGCTATGGATAATAAGAAAGTCAAAAAGCCCCATTTAGGTCGAGGACTTGAGGCCCTTCTCGGATCGATCACTTTCCCTCCTGCTGCGACGGTTCCTGAGACTGAAGCACCGGCGGGCGAAACGAAGCCGAGTTTTCCTCCTGATAAGGACTTACAGGAAAGCACCAGGGAACTGGCTATATCCCTGATTGAACCGAATCCTTTTCAGCCCAGGTCGGCATGGAATCAGGAAGAATTGAACAGTTTGGCTGAGTCGATTCGGCAAAACGGGATATTACAGCCTGTCATTATACGTCCGACTGGGGATCACAAGTATGAGATCATTGCCGGCGAGCGCCGGTTCAGGGCGGCACAACTCGCTGGATTATCGACTGTTCCTGTGATGATTCGTCAGGCTACAGACCAGCAGATGCTGGAATTGGCGCTGGTAGAAAACATTCATCGCTCTGATTTAAATCCTATTGAACGGGCAAAAGCGTATCAAAATTATATGACCACGTTCAATTTGAATCAAACAGAAGCCGCAGAACGTCTTGGAGAGGACCGTTCAGTGGTTGCTAACCACTTGCGACTTCTGGATTTACCGCAGGATATCAAAGATATGCTGATGGAAGGGAAGCTTTCGATGGGGCATGCCAGGGCGATTTTAGCCCTTCCCACGGAGCAGCTCCGACGCTCTCTTGCAAACAAAGCTTTGGCAGGGCGGCTCAGTGTTCGTGAAGTGGAACGAGTGGTACAGAATTATCTGAATGATAACAAAAAAACACCTCCCCAAAAGAAGGAAAAGGCTGCACATATTGTTGATCTTGAAGAACAATTACAGAGAATCCTGGGCACTAAAGTCCGTATTGAGTCCGGCAGGCGTGCCCATAAAGGCAGAATCGTCATTGAATATTACAGCTTGGATGATTTTGAACGCCTGACAGAACGTATGGGACTAAAATCTTCAGATGAAATGATATAGACGTATATACATTATCTACATAAAGGAAAAAGAATGAACAAACCATCCCATGATTTCTTAAAAGCCTTACTTGAGGCACCCAGTCCGTCCGGATATGAACAGCCTGCTGCAAAATTATGGCGTGATTATGTCAAAGACAGCGTGGATGAACTCATACCGGATGTTCACGGCAACAGCATTGCGGTGATCAATCCTAAAGCTGACTTTAAATTCATGCTGGCCGGACATATCGATGAAATTGGCCTGATGATAACTCACATTGACGAAAAGGGTTACATCTACACGGCACAAATCGGCGGTATGGATCCAGCGCTGCTGGTTGGGCAGCGTGTGATTATTATAAACGAAAAAGGTCCAGTCTTGGGCGTTATCGGACGTAAGGCCATTCACCAAATGCAGCCCGACGAACGCAAAAAGGGCGTCGAAATGGAAAACATCTGGGTCGATATTGGCTCTGCGACCAAAAAAGAGGCTGAAAAACGTGTCAGCGTTGGTGATCCAATTGTCATTGATGTACCTTGCAGGACGCTGAATGGAGATAAAATTGTATCCCGTGCAACGGATGACAAGGCCGGGGCATTTGTCGTTGCGGAAGTTCTTAAAGCACTGTCCAAAAAGAAGTTAAACATATCCGTCATTGGCGTTGCAACCGTCCAGGAAGAAATTGGCTTGCGGGGTGCAATCACCTCCGCCTATCGTGTCAACCCCCAGGCAGCCATTGCGATAGATGTCACTTTCGCAAGTGATCATCCGGAAACCGATCCTAAGAAAATAGGGACCGTGAAGTTGGGTAACGGCCCGGTTCTGCATCGTGGTCCAAATATTAATCCCGTTATCGAAAAAGAGCTGTTCAAGATTGCCAAGGCCAAAAAAATTCCCTATCAGCTGACTGCTGAGGCACGTGCGACGGGTACCGATGCCAACGCGATACAATTATCACGCGGCGGGGCGGCCACAGGCCTTATCAGCATCCCCAATCGTTATATGCACACGCCGGTTGAGGTGATCTCGACCAAAGACCTGGACAACTGTATCAAGCTGATCACGGAATTTCTGATTGCTCATCCGGCCAATAGAGATTACAGGCCTTAATCGTTTTAACAAAAAACCGCGATATCAGTATTGATATCGCGGTTTTATCTGTTAGATTTGTTTAATAGGTTCAGTCAATTCTGTCCTGAAGGCCGGAATCCTTATCCTTATTCATCTTGGCATATTCTTCGACCACATCCATCAGGCGATGGAGGATATTGCGTCCATCGATACTGACTTCCAATCCGAGGAATTCCAGTCCAAGATAGAGTTCTCTGGTCTCCTCATCCGGTTTTAGGTGAATGATTTGTGCCTCCACCAAAATCGGTTTCTGGTAGAACATCGGGGTAAACTGCATGCCGACAAGCTGGCCCGGAGTAAAACAATGTGCCAGGGAGGACGAGACGGCAATCTGGGCTCCGCCAGCCGATAAATTCATCATGCTGCCCTGCCAGTAACTCTCGGTGGGTGAATGATTTACATTGTCAATATGGCCTCTGTGCCAAAAGAGAACATGGACATTGAGTTCTCCGGGAACGGCCTGGCGTTCATAGGCCCTGCGTGGCATTTTCTCAATTCGGTCGGGTATTTCAAGCAGAATCCGTCCACCTTTGGTGGCCACCGAGGACTCAAATCCCATTACAGTCGTGTCGAAGATAAATTTGTCATGCTCAATTTGAAAGGATATGCCAACCGGTTGGTTTATTTGTAGTTTTTCAAAATGACAATGGTCTTCTTCAAAGGCCCTGCAAACCACGCCGGTGGCGGATAGTTCAACTAAATAGACGGTATTTCGTATCCACATACCGCCTATCATATGGCACATCTTAGCATTGAGGTTTTGCTGGACAGCCTCTTGAATGGTTTCAGTTACTTTGATGTCTTTGAGTATTTCTGTTTTATTCATAAAAAGGCTGTTCACGGTTTAGTCTCGAAACAATAACTACTTATTATTGAGTTGGTTATACTTCAAGATGTTGTTTCTTCGGCATAATTGAGTTATATCTTGAGCTGGCTGCTCGTATAACAATCACACCTTCAGTTTTTGAGACTTTTTAAGGTCTGATAACCGTGTCTTGTTTCAGGTTTCAGTTCTGGCTCCTGATAAATTATACAAAACCATTCCACATCTACCCAAATTAAAATAATCGGGACAACAGAAAACACGGCTTTCTTGAGAGCACGATTGCAAAATCGCGCTTTGGCTCGTATGATTGGTGTTATGTCAAAGGGATTATTCAATAAACATTCGTTTTCTGAGCTGGTATTATTGGCGATATTTGCGGTCGGATTATTTTCGGCCAATTTAATTGTCAAGCAGCGCAGCTTTATTCGGGTTGGCCCGCCTGTGATCCTGCCAGGAGCGGGAGTCACCGTGCACCTGCCTGCCGAGCCCGGCTGGCAGGGGTTGACCGAATGGCAATATGAGATGAACAATTGTTTTGTCATTGTTGCTCGTCGGAATCGTCCGGTGATTGAAGTCCAATGGCGTTATTGCCTGACTGCTCCAGCAAAAAGCAACCGCGAGATACTGGATCTGATCGCCAAACAATCTAACGGACAATTACAGGACATTACGACTCTGAGCGTGCCATGTCCGATGCAATTTGCCCACCTGGTGAGTCCGAAAGCTGAAGAAGATCGCTTCGTGGGTGTGGCAATGCTGGATTTTGGCAGGGTATTGATTCTGGAAGTCCGTGCGGCGGAGGATGTGTTTTACGGGCGTGATGTGTTTATTACCCTGGCACAGACCCTGGAATACAAATTGCCGTCGGAGTTGACGGCGGGAATTGAACTGCTTGAAAATGCCCAGCGATTTGGTGCGGACAAGTTTTTCCCCAGCGAAGAAGGGCAGACTTTATTGGTTCGGGATGCGGCTCGCAGTATCCGCGGCTATGAACGGACTCAGATCAAGCAGGATTCCGAGGGGAATCTCCGGATCGATAAAACGACGGTGGTCAACACCGCAGCCATCCGGCGCAAAGAGCAAACGTTTGAAAGTGCCAATCCCTTCCGCGGGTTCCGCTGGCAAAATCGATACAGCGGTTTGTCCGGGCAGGGCAGTGTGTTTCAGTTGGAACTGAGCAATGGCATGCTGACGGTGCGTGAACCGGCCGGGCAGTCCCGGACTCTTGAACCCGGGCCATCGGCGGTCAGCGAAATGCTGCTGGACGGGCTGATTCCCTTTTTTCTGGACAGCGGTCAGCCGAAAATTGTGCTGGACATCATCAGCCCGGAAGGCCGTATTACGCCGGCGATTATTGAGGCCATCTCCACATCGGACAGCACGGCTAAGGCCGACGAGCTGGCCCATGCCGTTCGCGTGAACCTGATTCAAGGCGGCAAGATGGAATTTTACTATGCGGCAGATAAAAAACTGCTTGGAAAATTAACCACGGCCGGCCGCGGCGGGGCCCTGCTATGGGAACCGTCCACCCGTCAGGAGATAGACAAGTATTTTGATACCCGACCACAGCGCAGCGGTCCGGTTGTCTGGCAGGGGTCCACGGCGCTGCTGCGGAGTTTCGAACATCAATAATATCTGCATTGCGATTCCTATGGAGATGAGTATGGCTGAACAGCAGTATGATTGTATCATTGTCGGCGGCGGACCGGCAGGGCTGGGGGCGGCTCTGTATGCTGCACGCGACCGGATGAAAACGATTATTCTTGAAAAATTTTACCCCGGCGGACAAATCATCACAACCGACCGGATTGAAAATTATCCCGGTTTTGCGGAAGTCAGTGGCCCGGATTTGACAGAAAAAATGACTGCTCAGGTGACTGCTTTCGGAGCCGAGCTCCGTACCGGCAGCGAAGTTACGGGGCTGCGTCGCCGTGATGACGGCATGATTGAAGTGGCCTGTGATAAAGATTTGTTTGTCGGCAAAGTCGTTATTCTGACGCCGGGCAGTTCGTATCGGCATCTGGGGGTGCCGGGCGAAGAGGAATTTCGCAGCGCCGGTGCAGGGGTGAGTTATTGCGGCACCTGCGATGCGCCGTTCTTTCAAGGCAAGACTGTCGTTGCGGTTGGCGGCGGCAACACGGCGGTCGAGGATACGCTGCATCTGTGTAAGTACGCCGCCAAAGTCATCCTGGTCCATCGCCGTCAGGAATTTCGCGCGACCCGGGTTCTGGTTGAGGAGTTGATGGCCAAAGTCAATGCGCCAGATTCGAATCTTCACCTGATGCTCGACAGTACGCTGGCTTCGATTGAAGGCAGCGGCAAGGTTCAGAAAGCCGTTGTGAAACATGTCAAGACCGGCCAGACCACCGATGTTGCCTGTGATGGCGTTTTTATTTTTGTCGGGATGGTTCCCAATACAGCTTTTTTGAAGGGCTTTGTGGACTTGACTGAGGCGGGGTTTATCCGCTGTGATCCAGCCTATTTGCGGACACGCGTTCCCGGTGTCTTTGCGGCAGGGGACTGTCGTGTGGGAGCAGCGATGCAGCTGGTGACGGCGGTGGCTGATGGGGTCAATGCGGCGATGTGGATGAAGCATTATCTTCGCGATCCGAAATGGTGGACTGAACCGCTGGCGGATGCGCTGTAACCGCGGACATATTAGACCGTTGCTGTAAAGACTGTTTTATTGTGAGCGGAAATCCCAGGCCCGATACAGCAGGTCACATTCAGCTTTGGCGGCTTCGAAGTCGGCCTGCAGCGCGGCCAGTTTTTCAGCACTGCGATAAATCTCATCGGAGCCGAAGCGTTCCTGCATCTGCGCGATTTTGTCTTCCAGCTGGGCAATCATGGTTTCAATTTGTTCGACGGTGAAACGGTTGAATCGTTTCAGTTCCGGGGGTGCAGCTATCCGGACTTTGTCGGGGCGGCTTTGGCCGGCGGATTTTTTCTGTTTTTCTTCGGCTGCAGTGTGTCGTCGTTTTTGAAGCAGCTCGGTATAGGTGCTCCAGACGCCTTTGTTGTCAATCGGCCAGACCATCTCACATCGGCCCATCTGTTTGTCGCCGAATTCATTACATCCGATGACCAGTAACTGATCGGCCAGCCGATCCAGAAAATAGCGGTCGTGGCTAACGGCAATCACGGCTCCATTGAATCCGTCGAGAGCCTCCTCCAGCATCTCGCGGCTTGGAATATCCAGATGATTGGTCGGCTCATCCAGCACCAGCACATCCGGTTCCGACAGAACCAGGCGAAACAGAATCAGCCGGTTTTGCTGTCCGCCGGACAGAGTCCCTGTTTTTTTGAAGACATCTTCGCCGGAAAATAGAAAAGTACCCAGCTTACTCCGCAGCTGTTCGGGGGTCAGGTCTGGACGAATTCGGGCCGCTTCCTGCAGGACTGTTGCTTCCGGATCCAGGACCGTTGCGTGCTGGTCCAGGTAGCCAATCCGTAAATTTTTACCGAGTTTGATCGACCCCTGATCCGGCTTCATCTGTCCCAGTGCCATTTTCAGCAGGGTACTTTTACCGGTGCCGTTGGGGCCGGTAATCCCCAGAAAGCTGCCGCGATACAGATCAAAGGTTAAATCTTCAAACAGTACAATCGGCCCGAAGGCTTTATATACACCCTGTGCCCGACAGATGATATCGCTTTGCACCCTGGCGTCGGAAAAGGAAAACTGGATAGTCTTCTGGTCAGTGGGCTTGTCAAGATAATCGGGATTTTCTTTGAGCATCCGTAATAGGCGGGTCTTGCGTCCACGAGCGGTCTTACGCATGCCCTCCTTATCTTTGTTACGGGCGATGAAATCCAGTTCATGAGTTACAAATTCCAGGCGTTTCTGATGCTGGCGTTCCAGCTGCAGCCGTAAGGTAGCTTTGGTATCGATGTAGCAACTGTAATTGCCTCGCCAAGACCTTGCCCGTTTGTTATCGAGTTCGAGGATTCGCTGGGCTACTGCATCCAGCAAAAACCGGTCATGGCTGATCAGTAATACCGCTTTTTCGCAGTTCAGGAGAAATTTTTCCAGCCATTGTGTCGCTTGTAAATCAAGGTGGTTTGTCGGCTCATCCAACAACAGTAAGTCGGCATCAGCAATGAGCATCTTGGCTAATGATAATCGAGACCTTTGACCTCCGGAAAGAGCAGAAATTTTCTGCTCGAACAGCTCCTGCGGCAATCCCAAGCCTGCCAGAGTGCTTTTGACTCGTGTTTCATAGGAATAACCGCCTTGAATCTCAAATTGATGACAGAGTCTGTCGTATTCCTTCATGGCGGCATTGAGCCGCTCGCCGGACAAGGTTCCAAGCTCGTGTGATAATAACTCTAAACGCTTGTGCATGCTGAGGATATCGACGAGTCCTTCGTGCATTTCCTCCAGCACCGTCCGGTTTAAATCCAGTTGGGGTTCCTGGGCGAGGTAGCCGATTTTCAAATCCCGTGCCCGGTTTATTTCGCCCATATCCGGATGGGTTTGGCCTGTAATTAGTCGAAACAGGGTTGTCTTGCCGGAACCATTAGGTCCGACAAGGCCTACGCGCTGATGGGGGTGGATTTGGACATTCAAGTTATGAAAGACCACTTCCGGCCCATAGGATTTATGAATATCACGAAGCGATAGTAGCGTCATACTTATTCCATCCGATTCAGTAGAGCATCACACAATACTCGACGGTGCCTGAAATTTCAAAGACTTATTTGATGATTATACCGGCAGAGTCAAGAAGGGCTTCCTGTTGTCGTCGACGATTAACCACAATGTTGAGTTGCTATGATTCTAAAGAACTCCCAAAAGCGATATGCCTTGATGCTTTTGCGGCCGTTACTGGTTTTTAACAATTTCAGGGTATGATTTTACGGAAAAACGGGGTAGAATGTTGTGTCCATAATAGGGATAATGTCGATATATATACGAAATAATAATTTAAGTAATATAAGGATAGACAGATGGCATTTTCGTTAAGTCGGTTTTTGGTCAAGATTTTCGGGTCGCGGAACGAGCGGCTGGTCAAAGGATATATGCGGGATGCCCTGGCGGCGGGGGCCTTTGAGGAACAGGTCAAGGCGCTGGATGATGAAGCCCTCAAGGCCAAGACCGCCGAATTTAAACAGCGTCTGGCCTCCGGGCAGCAGCCCAGTCAGATTCTGCCCGAAGCTTTTGCCGTGGTTCGTGAAGCCGCCCGGCGGAACAATAACATGCGGCATTTTGATGTGCAGCTTATCGGCGGCAACGTGCTGTTCGACGGCAAGATTGCTGAAATGGCGACTGGTGAGGGCAAGACTCTGGTTGCGACTCTGGCGGCCTATCTGGTCCACCTGACCGGCAAGCATGTCCATGTTATTACTGTTAACGACTACCTCGCCAAACGCGATGCGGAGTGGATGGGGCCGGTGTATCGGGCGCTGGGGCTGACGGTCGGGGCGATTCAGTCGGATATGGATACCATCGGCGAAGAACGCCGTGCTCAATATCAGTGCGATATCACCTACGGGACCAACAACGAATTCGGTTTTGATTATCTGCGCGACAATATGAAATCGTCACTGGCCCAGATGGTGCAGGGGCCGCTGGAATACGCGATTATTGATGAAGTGGATTCGATTCTGATTGATGAAGCCCGTACGCCGCTGATTATTTCGGGTCCAGCGCAGGATGATGTGACCCGCTACAAAAAAGCCGACGCAGTGGCCCGCCAGATTATCAGTCTGCAAAGCTCGTATGACCGTCTCAAAAAGACCATTGACGAAGCGGAAAAAGCGATTGCCAATGCGCGGGGAGAACTGGCCGAGGCCAAACAGGCCAAAGACAGCGAGCGGATGGAGAAGGCCCAACGGTTTATCGACCAGACCCTCAAGCAAATTGAGCAGGACAAAGCACGCCTCGAAACGATGACTCAATATTATGAAGTGGAATACGATCGCAAGGCCGCTCATCTGACTCATGAAGGCATTGGCAAGGCTCAGGAAATTGCCGGTGTCGGGTCGTTTTTTACCGGATCGAATATGGACTGGCCGCATTTGCTGGAGCAGGCTCTGCGGGCGCATGTGGTTTATGAAAGAGAAAAAGAATACGTTGTCATGGACGGCAAGGTGATTATTGTTGATGAATTCACGGGCCGTCTTATGCATGGCCGGCAATGGTCCGATGGTCTGCATCAGGCTGTTGAAGCCAAAGAAGGGGTTCCCATCAAGGAAGAAACCCAGACGCTGGCGACGATTACCCTGCAGAATTTCTTCAAGCTCTATGAACGCATTGCCGGAATGACGGGTACCGCTTCGACCGAAGCCGAAGAATTCATGAATATCTACAAGCTCGATGTGGTGACGATTCCCACCAATCGCCCGTGTATCCGCGAAGACCGGGACGACATGATTTTTAAGACCGTCCGTGAGAAGTTTAATGCGCTGGTCGAAGAAATCCATGCGACCAGCGTATCCGGCCGTCCCGTGCTGGTGGGAACAACCAGTGTCGAAAAGAGTGAGGCCCTTTCACAGGCTCTGAGCCGGCGGTATGGACTGGAACATGAAGTGCTCAACGCCAAACAGCATGCCCGTGAAGCCCTTATCGTTGAAAAAGCCGGCCATCAGCACACCGCCCGCGACGGCTCCATGCGGGGCAATGTGACCATTGCTACCAACATGGCAGGTCGCGGTACTGATATCAAGCTCGGTCCCGGTGTCAGGGAACTGGGCGGCCTGCATGTCGTCGGCACCGAGCGTCACGAAGCCCGCCGCATCGATAATCAGCTTCGCGGCCGTACCGGTCGTCAGGGCGACCCGGGCAGCAGCGTCTTCTTTCTGTCGTTCGACGATGATCTGATGAGCATCTTCGCCCCGGAATGGACGGTCAAGGCCCTGTCGATGATTGGCTGGCAGGAAGGCGAGCCGATTTATCATCCCAGTATCAGCCGCGGAATTGCCAAGGCCCAGAAAAAAGTTGAGCAGCGCAACTTCGAAATCCGCAAGAGCCTGCTCGAATATGATGAGGTGATGGATTATCAGCGCAAGATTTTCTATACCCGTCGCCGCAACATCCTGGCGGGCAAGGACCTTCGCGGGGTGATCGAAGAAATGCTTCGCCAGGTTTCTGAGCAGGCCTGCAAGACCGTTCTGAGTCCTGAGTATCCGTACCAGTGCATCATCGAATGGGCCAAAATTGAATTCGGGGTGGATCTGGAGATGCGTCGCATTCGCGGGCAGGACGTCGGCTATCTTGAAGAGCTGTTGCGCGACGAAGCGAAAAAAAGCATTGAAAACACCATCTCGGTTTCGCTTGGAGAATATCTGGAAGATTACGAAGATCCCAGCACGTGGAATATCAGCGAACTGACCCGCTGGGCAATGAGCGCCTTCCAGGTCAGCGTTTCGGCCTCCAAACTCAAGCAAATGAAAGCCGACGAGATTGAGCATCTGCTGATTGATGCGGCCTGCGGGCTGGTTGATAAAAAAGACCTGTCGCGCCTGAAGGATTTTCTCTCGGAAGATTTTGCCGTGCGGACATTTGCTCAGTGGGCCGGGGCTAAATTTGCCATCCAGATTGATCCTGCCGAACTGAAGGATAAACCCATTCCGGCGGTCCATCAGAAACTGCTGGCTGCCATTGAAGATAAATACAGACAGCGGGAAATCGAATACCCGGTTGAATTTGCGATGAGTATGGTCTTCGGGCAGCAGGGGCCTAATGCGTATGCCTTTCAGTCGCTGGCCGACTGGGCCAATCAGAAATATCAGACCCGACTGACTGCCGAACAGCTGACCGAGATGAAGCCGGAGGCGATCTATCACCTGCTGCTGGAAGAAAGCCGAAGCTGGCATGAAAGCCGGCTGGCCGCACAGGTCGAACAATACGCCAACGAAACGCCTGACCGAAAGGCCCAGTTTGCCAAAGAACGGTTCGGCATTGAAATTCCGCTGTCCGAGCTGGCCGATGCGGCCAAGGCCCAGGAAAAACTGCTGGCCGTCGGACGCGAATTCATGCGCAGCGAGCTGAGCAACCTCGAACGCTATGTGCTCATCCAGATTTTCGATGTCGCCTGGAAGGACCATCTTTATGCGATGGACCATCTCAAGGAAAGCATCATGCTGCGGGCCTATGCCGAAAAAGATCCGAAGATCGAATACAAGCACGAAGGCTACAAGATGTTCACTCAGATGCTCAACGGCATCGCCGAGCGCGTGACGGATATCATCTTCAAGGTCCGTCTGCAGGCTGGCGAGCGGGCGCGAAGCGTCTATCAGGTCAGCCGCACCAGCCACGACCAGACCGGCCAGTTCGAGGCCGCCCAGCGTCAGCGCGCCGCGGCGATGGCCCCGCAGGGCGAACAGACTGTCAAAACGATCCGCCACGACAAGCCGCAAGTTGGCCGCAACGATCCCTGTCCGTGCGGCAGCGGCAAGAAATACAAAAAATGCTGCGGGCAGAATACCTGATCTGTATTTATGATGAACGTGTCCTTGCTGGATATGAATACAGCCAACACTCTGCTGGCAGGGCATCAGCAGGCATTTGATGCCCTGGCCGAGCTGCTGGCGGAAGAAAACAAGCTCACCAACCTGACGCGGATTACCGACCCGCAGCAGGTGCGCATCCGGCATTTTCTCGATTCGTTGGCAGTGCTGCCCATTCTGGATGCAATGGCTGCCGGCCGAGAGCGTTTTGCTGTGGTTGATGTCGGCTCCGGCGCCGGGTTTCCCTCGCTGCCGCTGGCCATCGTCCGGCCGGACTGGCAGTTTGTGTCCATCGAAGCTACCGGCAAAAAAGTCCATTTCCAGCAAAAAGTCGCCGCCCAACTGGGTCTCAAGACATTGACTGTCCTGCATGGCCGTGCCGAAGATGT
>JAWRKM010000082.1:0-3387 GCA_040306945.1 Anaerohalosphaeraceae bacterium | reverse complement strand
CCCAAGGGCGTTCTGGATGCCGATGGCTTCTGCCTGATCATCGCAGGGAATACCTGTGCCGCACGGGATGATCAAATCCAGTTTGTCCGGGGTGATACCGGCCTGCTGCAATGCGGTTTCGATAGCATAAGTGACAGCTTGACCGTTCGGCTCCAGATGGGTGTAGTCCGGATTCAGACTGTGGCTGGCACCCCAGCCGGCAACTTCGGCCAGCATGGGTGCGCCGCGGTGACGAGCGGTCTGCAGGTCTTCGAGAACCAGGGTTCCGGCAGCTTCGGAAAACACCGTTCCGGCAGCCCGAGCATCAAACGGCCTGCAGGCGGCTGAGGGATTGTCATTGGAGGAGCAATTGGCTCGTTTCATCAAGTACTGACGAACGATACCGATGGGATGAATGCGGGTTTCGCCGCCTCCTGCCAGGGCTGTTTCGACATCGCCGCGAATAATCATCTCAGCGGCTTCCGAAATCGCCAGGTAAGAACTGGCATCGCCGCAGGTAATGGTATTGCTGGGGCCCTGGATATCATGAATGATGGCCACGTGACAGGGCAGCATATTGGGCAGATATTTGAGCAGCCACAGCGGCGTCAGGGTCTGCATTCCTTCGCTGCCCCACTTGCGAATATCGAATTTGCCGTCGATAACGCAGAGCTTGACGGACTGGGCCATCTCTGTCAGATCACAGGCGATCAGGCCGGCCCCATAGTTGATGGCGGTTCGCTGGGGGATCAGCGTGGGTGTCTTGCCTTCGTCGGCTTTGCTGATTAAGCCGCTGTTTTTGACAGCCTCATGCGAAGCGGCAACGGCCAGCTCGATGTCGCGGCTCATCAGCTTGGTGGCTTTACGATGACTCTTGGGGACATAGTCACGGATGTTGAATGGGGGGACTTCGCCGGCGATTTTGCAGTCAAAGGCAGACGCATCAAAATTGCGAATCGGCCCCAGCCCGCACCGACCTTCGAGAAGCCCCTGCCACATCTGGTCACTGGTTAGGCCAAGCGGGGAAACGGCCCCGACTCCGGTAATCACAACCCGACGCTGCATTAGTTGGCACCCTCCGTGGTTTGGGTTTCGACAAAGCCGGTCAGCAGGGAATTGAACATGTCCGTAAAGACAAAATTTTCTTCCGGGAATTTTTTGCCGGCCAGATTTTTATCCACATGACTGAACATCAGGTTAATCTGAGCGATCAGTGTGTCGCCGCGTTTGATGACACCGGTGGTGCTGGCTGCTTCAGGGGCGATGGATTCGATCTCCGCATGCAAAGTAATGGTGTCACCGGGGCGGACATAGTGATGGAACACAGCGTTTTTTATCTTGGCCAGGACGACTTTTTCCTGAAACTTACGGGCCTCACCGACGAGGATACCGGCCGTCTGAGCCATCGCCTCGATCATCAGGCACTCGGGCATAATCGGGAAACCCGGGAAGTGGTCGTGGAGATGTTCCTCGGCCAGGGACACATTTTTAAGCGAAACCGCCCGTTTTCCGCTTTCAAATTCCAAAAATTTATCAATCCAAATCCAACGCATAATCTTGTTCTCAAAAAGGCTATCGGCAGGAGCGCTACATCAGCGAGCCTGCCGATACATCCAGTTTATGGTTTTTATTCAATTTCAGAATCCAGCCCATCTCCAGGTCCGATTGGGTGAAAATGGAAAAGGAAAATGAACGTGGGAGACTTATTTCAGTTTGCCTTCGATAAAGTTCACGATAGCGCTGACAGTGAACAGGTCCGCAATCTTGTTGACATCGGGATTCTTTTCGAATTCCGAGAAATCCGTATGCGGCATCTTGGCCTTCAGTTCAGCAAGCCCTTTGGCGGTAACTTTGCCGCCGCTGACATATTCGGGATTGTTCATCACCGCTTCGGCAGGGAAAAGCTCTTCGCGGGGCACCTTGATATTGAATGCCTTTTCGAGACGAAATACGATGTCCAGAAAATCAATGCTTTCAGCCCCCAGATCGCCCATCAGCGTGGCGTCTTCGGTCACATCACTATCGTCCAGTCCCAGCGCATCAACCAAAACATCCTTGACCTGATTGAAAATGTCATCTCGGCTCATTGCCATAATATCTGTTCTCCATTATCGTTTCCAAAAATCCTTCGCCGATGGCGATTTAATTTATTGACTATCCATTATTCGCTGTAAAGCAGCTTCCACCGCTTTTTCATATTGTCCACAATCTGACCATCGACATGAGCCAGCTTGGGATTCTCATCACCCAGATTAAAATGCCGCATCGTGAAATTGGCAGCCACAATTTCCTCATCGCCACAGACACCGACACCCGTAAAACTGCTGGTGTTGTCCTCAAGAGCCTTGGCGGTTACCGTGTAGCATATCTGCATACCCGGAGCAGCAAAGCTTTTATACCGCACATTCCGAGCACTTTCCAGTAAAACCATGCTCTGGGCGAAGTGATTGTTCTGCCGCACCAGCCAGGATGCCGACTCAATCAGACCTTCCAGTAATAACACACCCGGCAGGACGGGGAATATGGGGAAATGATCCGCCAGATATTCCTCGGCCAGCGAGACGCTTTTGACCGCGGTCAACGATTTTCCCGGCTCTATGGCCGTTACTTTGTCTATCAGTATGAATTTCATAGCCTGCGAATTGTAGCCAAAAGCTTTCCTTTTTCCAGTTTTTTTTGGAGTTTTTTCAGAATTAACAAGAAGAAATAGACAGGGAAAGACTCTCATTCGAGCTGATTTCTATATTTTATATAATATGAATCTGTTAATTCCAGTAATTATATTGACCGGCGGTATGGATACAAATACAGTGAAATCAGGTTATCTCCCTGCTGTTCATCAGACAGAAATACCCGAAACAAATAATACGGAATTTACAATCCGGTAGAGTTACATTAATTTAATACCAGCAAAGACTTTAGCGTATTGTCTGGATAAAGCACGGTTTCACCAGAGAATTACTGGATAAAGTTCTGGTTTTGGGAAACAGGACCTGTGAGAGAAAGAGCATCAGGCGCAACAATGCCGCCGGAGATAATCATTTTGAATGCCTCTTCGACGGTCATTTTGGTCAAAAAAACCTCACTGGCTGGCAACATGATAAAAAAGCCCGTAGTAGGGTTGGGGCAGGTCGGAATGAATATCTTGCAATAGGCCGAGCTTGTATTGTCTCGGATATTGCCTGTCAGGAATCCAAGGGAATATAGCCCTTTTCGTGGGAATTCGACCATGACCACCGATTTAAAAGCCGTATTGTCCGGCAGGGACAGGGCTGTGGTGACCTGTTTGGTGGCCGAGTAGATAGTGCTGGCTAAGGGAATCCGCATGACCAGAGTCTCGCCCAATGCCAAAAGTTTCCGGCCTGCGACGAATTTGGCGATAGCTCCTATCAGATAAATGATAAACAG
>JAWRKM010000081.1:0-47467 GCA_040306945.1 Anaerohalosphaeraceae bacterium | reverse complement strand
TTGAGGTACTGCTCAGCCACACGCAGTTTGACGGCCTCGCTGCCGCCCTGCTCATTGATGGCTTTGGCAATTTCACGGATCCCTGTAGCTGTGGCCATAGCAATTTTCTCAATCTCGGCCGCCCGCCCTTCGGCCTCATTGATACGTTTCTGCTTTTCGCCTTCGGACTGGAAAATCATTTCCTGTTTGTCGCCGTCAGCCCGGTTGATCTTGGCCTGCCGTTCACCCTCGGACTGGGCAATGACCGCTCGCTTTTCGCGTTCAGCACGCATCTGCTTTTCCATCGCGTCTTTGATACTCTGGGGCGGATAGATATTCTTGACTTCGTACCGCGTCACTTTCACACCCCAGGGGTCAGACGCCTTATCGACAGCGGCCACAATGGCACTGTTGATGACATCGCGTTCCTCAAATGTCTTATCGAGTTCGAGTTTGCCCATCACCGAACGCATGGTCGTCTGGGCAATCTGAATCGAAGCAAACATATAGTTGTCAATACCATAGGATGCCTTCTTGGGGTCCACGACCTGCAGATACAAAATACCATCAACTTCCACAGCAATATTATCCTTGGTAATACAGACCTGCGGCTTGACATCGAGGGCCTGCTCCTTGAGCGTGTGCTTATAAGCAACCCGGTCAATAAACGGGATCAGGATGTGGAAGCCTGCTTCCAGTGTGGCTGAATATTTACCCAAACGTTCCACAATGTAGGCCTCACGCTGGGGGACAATCCGTATCGTCTTGATAAAGGTAATCAGGACAAATACCAGAATTGCAATAATAATCACCGTCAGTGGTTCAATCGGGCCGCGAGCCGCCAGAATCAGCATCTCATTCATTTGTTTTCTCCTTCCTGCATCATCGCAGGTTTGACGATTAATGTTAAGTTGTCATTTCCAATAATTTCCACTACGGTCCCAACGGCAATGGCACAATCCGCCCGGGCCTTCCACGGGGTCCCGTGCAGTTCGACAGCACCCGGAACCAGCGGATTAATTGCCGCCGTCACGGTAACCTTTTCGCCGACAAAATCCGACAAATTCTGCGACGCATCCTGCCTGCTGCGAGTGAAACCCAGAAATACGCCCTTGAGCCAGTTCCGCAGCACCAGCATCAGGACCACGGAAATGGCAATAAATAGCAGCAGCTGGGTATTAATGCCAATATCCACCAACACACAGAGAATCCCCACAGCCAGCGCTCCAATGCCAAAGAAAAAAACGAATAATCCCGGAATAAACAACTCCATAATCAGCAAAAACACGCCAATCATTGCCCAGATATATTCCGCCTTAAGAAATTCATTCCAGTCCACGGCAATACCTCCAATTTTAACAGTGATACAGCCACATCGAGCTGTTATTATAGACTCAAACTGTAGCCCGTTTTTCCAGAATGTCCATACATTTTTTACAATCGAGATGAATTTGGTCGATTAAAGCTTCTTTGCTCTCGAATCGCTGCTGGCCGCGTATCCGCTCCACAAACTCCATTGCCAGGTATCTACCATAGAGATTCTCGACTTTGGGTTCCAGAATATGGGCTTCGATAAGCAGCGGATAATCGCTCAGAAATGTCTTTGCCCGGCCCAGACTGAATGCGCTGGGGCGACGATGTCCGCCCACGCAGACATCCTCCAGCGACTCACCGACTACGACAAATCCCGCATAGACCCCTTCGTCTGGGAGGATCTGCTTTTCCGGGTGAATGTTGGCGGTGGGAAATCCCAGCTCCCGGCCCACGCCGCGACCCGGAATGGTTTTGCCGATTAACCGGTATCGTCTGCCCAGAATGCTTGCCGCTTCCTGCACCTGGCCTTTTTCCAGCAGGCGGCGAATCAGGGTACTCGAACAGACCACCGAGCGCCGGTCGGAATCAAGATGAATTTCTCGATAGGGAACCTCGACCACCTCAAACCCCCAGCTTTGCCCAAGTTGACGCAATACCTGTACGTTGCCGCTGCGACCATAACCAAAATTGAAATTCGGACCTTCGACCACCGCTTTGGGACCTACGGCTCTCATCAGAAATTCATCAACAAAATCCTTCGGCGACAAATTCAGCAGACGCAGGCTGTCGGTAATCACCACAAGCTGGTCCACGCCGGCCTGTTCCAACAGCTTGATTTTCATTGGTAACGGGCTTAGCACACCAGGGGCCTTTTCCGGATGCAATATCGCCGCCGGGTGTGGCTCAAAGGTCATTACCGTAACTGGCCCAGCCGGGCACATTTCCCGGCACGCCCGCAAAATGTCCTGATGTCCCAGGTGCAGGCCGTCAAAGTTGCCAATACTGACCGCTCCGCCCCGCCGGAGCTGTTCCAATTGTGTCGAATCAAAAATGCGCATCGCCGTTCCCTGCTTTCAGATGAGTATTTGAAAATCTGTTTTCCCCCTCATCATATCCGCATTTCCGCGCGCCGTAAACCAAAAACCAACAGAATCCCCCCCGACTCGTTTCAGGCGGTCACTGTCTTCCAAAATGAGTTTACGACCGGTAGCCAATCCGGCTTAGTTCTGCCTTTTCAACGACTTATGATATCAAATAATGATGTCGACACGCATCCATCTGGTTAGAAGCTTACGTCATGGCATCCGGACATCACACACAGGGCAAACGAATTTCCGTCTGATTCTGATATTTTCCTTTTCTGTCCGCATAAGAAATCTCGCAGGGGGTTTCGGATTCAAAAAAGAGAACCTGGGCCAATCCTTCGCCTGCATACACTTTGGCTGGCAATGGCGTCGTATTGGATATTTCCAATACCGCCTGACCTTCCCATCCCGGCTCAAAAGGGGTAACATTGACAATAATACCGCAGCGAGCATACGTCGATTTGCCGACACAAATCGTCATGACATTGCGTGGGATGCGAAATTTCTCCACGCTCAAGGCCAGAACAAAGCTGTTCGGCGGTATCAGGCAGACATCACTGTCTACTTCAACAAGCCCTCTTGAATCAAAGGCTTTGGGGTCCACCACCGTCCCGTGAACATTGGTAAAAATGCGGAAATGACGTGATACCCGGATGTCGTAGCCAAACGAAGACAGTCCATAGGAAATCACCGTCCGTCCCTGAAACGAACGAACCTGGCTGGCTTCAAACGGTTCAATCAGACCGCATTCCAATGCTTTCTTTCTTATCCATGTATCCGGACAAATACTCATTCGTTTCTCCTGAAATAGATTACTTCTTTGTTTATTTTCGTAATGCCGGGTCCAATGCATAGTCGGCAATAAAATCCTGTGTTTTGTGGACTGCACCCACAGGCATCTCACATCGAATCTGTTCAACATCCTCCGGAGTCAGCAGGCTGGGCACAACCGTCGTACGGAATTCAGATGCAATCCCGCTTTGGACAATTAAATTCATACTGCATTGAATATCTTCTATCCCTGTAAACCCTCCCGTCAGCATCGGGTATTTGGCCCAGGGAGCCTTGATATCCATGGCCACATAATCCAGCAGCTTTTCCCTCAGAAGCCGTCTTAACATCCCGGGATGACTGCCATTGGTATCCAATTTGACAAGCAACCCCAGACTCCGAATACTCCGGATAAATTCCGGCAAATCGGGGTGAATGGTTGGTTCTCCGCCACTGATCACAACACCATCCAACAACCGTTTTCGCTCGTCCAGCATTTGGATTGCCGCAGCTCCATCAAATGAACCTGTTGTCTCGGTCGCCAGCAAGGCACTATTGTGGCAGAATGGACATCGAAAGTTACATCCCTGGGTAAAGAAAATAGCTGATACATGCCCGGGATAGTCGCTCAACGACAAAGGCTGAAATCCACCCACTCTCATCAAAGCCCCTCAACCTGATACGGCTGACGCAATTCAAACTCTGCCTGTTTTCCCTCATTCCACTGGTCCACCGGACGCAGATAACCCACCACGCGGGCATAAATCTCCGTTTTTTGACCACAGTGGGGACACTGTTGCTGTCGTCCCCGCAAATAGCCATGCTCAGGACAGACACTAAATGTCGGAGAAATGGTAAAGTAGGGCAATCGATAATTGCAGCAGATTCTGCGAATGAACGCCTTTAATGCCTTCGGATCCGCAACGGACTCTCCGAGAAAAATATGCAGTACGGTGCCGCCGGTATATTTGGCCTGGAGGTCATCCTGTAATTCAAGGGTCTGCCATATATCACGGGAATAGTACACAGGCAACTGTGTGGAATTAGAATAAAACGGCTTATTCCGCGACGGGTCACTGGACTCAGGCTGGGCCGAGCGAATCCCCGGATAGCGTTCCCTGTCCAGTCTGGCAAGACGATAGGAGGTCCCTTCGGCGGGGGTAGCTTCTAAATTATACATATTGCCGCTGTCTTTCTGAAAAACCAGTAACTGATCCCGCATTTTATCCATAACACGCAGGGCAAAGTCTCTTCCTTCCGAAGTACCAATATCTTTGCCCAGTAAATTCAGACACGCTTCATTCATCCCGACAATCCCAATGGTGGAGAAATGATTATGCCAGTATTGCCCATAATGGGACTTGACGCTGCGTAAATAATAGCGTGTATAGGGGTACAGATTTTTATCGGTAAACTGCTCCAGTAAAAGACGTTTGGTTTCCAGGCTAACATACGCTTTTTTCATCAGGATTTCCAGCCGTGCCATAAAATCCGCTTCGGTTTTGGCAAGGTACCCCAGTCTTGGCAGATTGAGCGTTACCACACCAATGGAACCGGTTAAGGGGTTGGCACCAAATAATCCCCCGCCGCGTTTTTCCAAATGACGCAAATCCAGACGCAGGCGGCAGCACATCGACCGTGCATCTTCCGGGGACATTTCAGAATTCACAAAATTGGCAAAATACGGGATGCCATATCTGGCCGTTACCTCCCACAGGGGCTCCAATGCAGGGGCATCCCAGTTAAAATCCTTCGTAATATTATAGGTCGGGATCGGGAACGTAAATACTCGCCCTTTGGCATCTCCCTGACCCATGACCTCCAGGAAGGCGCGATTGAACAGGTGCATTTCCTCCTGATACTCCCCGTAAACGCTGTTTTGAAGCTGTCCTCCGATGACCACGGGCTGATTGGCCAGCGTTGCAGGTGGCTGCAAATCCAAAGTGATGTTGGTAAATGGAGTCTGAAAACCAACCCGCGTTGGAATGTTAATATTAAAAATAAATTCCTGAATGGCCTGTTTGACTTCAACATAATTTAATCGATCATGTCGAATAAACGGAGCCAGCAGGGTATCGACACTGGAAAAAGCCTGAGCGCCCGCCGCTTCCCCCTGCAATGTATAAAAAAAGTTAATAATCTGTCCCAGTGCGGTGCGGAAATGTCTGGCCGGACTACTTTCCGATTTTCCAGAGACCCCCTTGAAACCACTGCACAGTAAATCCCGCAGGTCCCACCCCACACAATACGCGCTGAGAAGGCCAAGATCGTGAATATGAAAGTCCCCCTCCTGGTGTGCTTGTCGGATATCCGCAGTATAAATTTTATTCAGCCAATAGGCCTGGCTGATCTCGCTGGAAATGTAATTATTCAGCCCCTGGAGCGAATACGACATGTTGCTGTTTTCCTGAACCTTCCAGTCCAGACGCTCCAAATAATGATCAATCATGTCCACTTCCGCCTTCTGAACAAATTCCCGAATACGAGCATGCTGGTCACGATACAAAATATAAGCCTTGGCCGTTTTCTTGAAAGGACTAGTCAAAAGCACCTCTTCAACAACATCCTGAACTTGTTCCACATCCAGCGACGAAGAACATAATGTCATGTGAGCCAGATTTAAAACCCGCCGAGTCAATTGAGCCGCAATCGTTCCGTCAAATTCTCCGGTAGCTCGACCGGCTTTCGAAATCGCCCCTTCAATTTTAGATACATCAAAGGGAACCCGCCGTCCATCCCGTTTTCGTATATGAGTAAAGGTGTTTTTGTCAGAATTCAAAGACACTGCTATGGTCTGATTATGCTGCTGTTGTGTAGCTGAATGCATCATTCACTCCTTGAACAATTTGAAAAACAACTCATTGTGCAGACAGACGAACTGCCTGTTTCCAGACAACAGCTTCGGGGGACAAAAAGAAATGCACCTCTACAGCCGAATCAAGCTACCCTGGCCTATAGATCTCACTTGCCTTTCCCGCGAAAGCAACATTGTCAACCGCAACAAGCGGACTATTGGCAGGTCTTCGGACTCTCAGGCACATTGTACATCCCTACTCGCCAGGCTTCCCATCTTAAACAAGACAGTGCTTTTAAGGCTTTCGTTCCTGATTACCGCTGCGGGGCAGTTCCGGACTTACACCGGATTCCCTCTTGCGACACCCCCCAATTGGGGGATGAACCAACAGCGAGGCCATATATATTGTGGGGGAGTTCTGTTGTCAACTCTTTTTTGCCGAGGAAAATAATTTGTGTCCATCACGTGAATAGGTAATACGATATAAATCATCTTGTTCACAGCAAGAGTCCTCTGCCCCAATTCGGCAGACAGCGCCAGCCGGCCTCAGCCGCAATAACATAGGATGAACCACCTAGGAATTTCGTCTGAAAAGCCCGCTTGCTTGCATCCAGAGTATCAAACGCGTATAATCAGGAATATCTACACACTAAACCCCGGTTATCAGGAGAAAACTATGGACAAGAATGAAAAACAATTCAAATCTGAGCTGAATCGTCGTGAATTTATGGCTGCAACCGTCACCGCCGGTGTCGTGATGGCTGCAGGCGGAGGGATCGCGGCTGCAGGTGAAGCGACCCCAGTACCGTTTGTGCTGGAGCCTTTGCCGTTTGCCGAGGATGCTTTGGAGCCGGTGATTTCGGCCCGCACACTGAATTTTCATTATGATAAGCATCACCGAGGATACTTGAACAATCTGAATCGACTGATCGAAAATACGCCGTATGCGAAGATGCCGCTGGAACAGATCGTGCGTGAAACGGCCGGCAAGGCTGAGGCAACCGGACTGTTCAATAATGCTGCACAGACATGGAATCATACTTTTTACTGGAAAAGCCTCAAACCCGGCGGCTGCGAGGTTCCGGCCGCACTGCGGTCCAAAATCGAGGCCGACTTCGGCAGCGTTGAGGCGTGCACCAAGGCACTTGCGGAGGCCGCAGTGACACAGTTTGCCAGCGGGTGGGCGTGGCTGGTCGCGGAAAATGGACATCTGAAGATTGTCAAGACATCCAACGCCGAAACACCGCTGACGCAGGGTGCTAAGCCCCTGCTGACGATTGATGTGTGGGAACACGCGTATTATCTGGATTATCAAAATCGTCGGGCCGATCATGTCGCGGCGGTAATTACCAAATTGCTGAATTGGGACTTTGCAGATAAAAATTTACCGGCTTAAGTGACACTGTTGATATCGCAGCCAGGCAAGATTCAATAGCCGCATTATCGTACCAGACTGGTGAGATTATTCGCCGCAGAAACAGCGACTGTATAGGTGCCTGACGGAGTATTATCAATCAGGCAGCAGCCTTCGTTCCAGATAGAGAAGACGCCGGACGATTATGCTGCGGACTGTCCTGTATGGTTAACGGCGGCAATATCCCCCGCCTCAGTCTGACAAGAATACCCATCCGGCGTCCGATTATACCCAACAGGTATAGCAATTATGGGATACAACCCAGCTTGGCACTCAAACAATCCAGCCAGGTTGCTGCCATAATTACAAAATCATTCATATTAATCTGGCAATCACCATTGAGATCACCATATCCGTTCGGATATGCCGCCGGAATATCTGACGGATCTGCCATCGCCGCCGCACAGGCATCGACATAGACTCCGACGTTAACCGTATCCATGCTGGAACCCGCGGCATCCGTCGCTGTAAAGTGGAAGAAAAACCACCCGGTACCATCGATCGTAACAGGGGTTACCTTTTGATCCGGATTTGCAATCAGGACCTGCGTTGCCGGATCGGTCTGAGTCTGAATTTCATCTAAAGCCCACAGTGTCGTCACAGGACTTTTCTGGTCGTCAGTGTAATCGCCCGTTAAAGTGAAGGTCACCTTCCCGTCAACCGGAGTCCCATCATCCATACTCAGCCAGACATACTGATCCAGACCCGCATTTGCCACTGGAGGAGCATCCCCGGTTTTAAATGACCAGGTGAATCCATCAATCACAATAGGCGTGCCACCGTTGTTCGGATCGATAACATCCACCTTCCAGTAATAGTAATGATCCTGCAAAAGCGTTATCCCTTTAGAAGATAAATCAACGGAATTTACCGGCTCGTTGACTACGATTTTGCTCACTCCGGGCTGACTGGCAACCAGGTTCGGATCGGCAAGCGGTGTGGCGCTTTCCCTGAACCACACATCGCATCGAATGATGTCATTCGGGTTCTTTAATGGCGCCGGATTTGTCCAGCTGAGGATATCTGAAGCCGGCGCTACACCAGTATTCCCGACCGTCGGGATGGGAAATAAGGCCGGAGTCATGTCGTTGGGAAAACAGATCTGTGCATTATCAAAACCAAATCTCGCTGTTCCACGTCCGTTATAATTAACATTGGTAAACACCAGCTTGACACTTTGAGCCTCAGGGTGAATCGTATAGTGAAACGAATATGGTGCCCAGGTATTGGTCACAGTGAATTGATTTGCACCTTCACTCAGAAGGGCACTACTCCATGATTCAACCTTCAGGCCCCCTACCGCATTATTACCGAGGGTACCCAGATCGATCATATCCGCCTTGATGACAATCTCCGTACCCGGGGATATCCCCCAGACAGCCAAATCCTCGTTAATAACCTGATACCAGACAGACCAGGTATTATTGGCCGATTGAAGGGTCAAATACCCGCCGGGATTACCGCCTGTCGGAACATGGGCGGGCACCCATGCCCCTCCTCCCCCAGCCGCATTCCAGCCGGCTGCACTGACATCAAATCCTGCGTTGTTCCTAACCGGCACCGCACCGGCAATACTAACCGCCACCATAACCATGAAAAGAATCGCCGCCTTTTTCATACGCATCGCAACCTCCTTTACCAGATAGTATTGTGATTTTAAACTCAGCCTGGCCTGATGTTGAGTGTGATCCCCGGTTGCTAGGCTGTATCCGTCTTCAGTCCAATACGTTTATGCAATCCGTAGAAGCGTGATGACTGAATGCTCTTCAAGTCAATTACCAAGTATATCGATTGGACCAGACAAGGGCAAGACAAATTCCACCGCAGACAGCCTGCCCAACCTATATTACCTCAAAAAGATAGTATTTAGTCCTGTATATTTATCCCCTGCCCCCCCAAGATCATAGAGATGCCTTTCTTTTGTTGAGCCGTTATTTTCAGGGAATTACCGTCTATTCGGTATAAAATCACACTCTTTCCAAATCAAGACATGACACATCTTTAGTCATTCCATTGGCGAAATCCCAGGAATCCTCTTGACTCATCCGTTCAAAATCTTTACCATAATTAACGGAAGCAAGTTGCCAAACTGATAAAAGCAGCTTGTCTTTCCAGGGAGAGTGAGGAAAAATGACCAACAAACCATTTTTTATATCTACCCCCTGCCGCAGGATTAGTGGAAAACTTTCCTGGTGTGCCCATTCTGTTCTTAGTCCTTCGAAAATCAGGTACCAAAAGCAACCTCTTGCTATCTGTAAAAATACCTATTATTTATCTGGAGGAACCAAAAATGAAGAATGTATGGGTAGTGTGTGCGATTCTTTGCCTCATGGGAGTTGCTCAGGCAGATCTGGTCGTTAATGGAGCAGACCCGGCAGCTGCATGGAACGGATGGATGAACGTTTTTGAAACACCTGCCAATGGCGGCGGCTACTTATGGGGCAGTCCCTGGGGGATAGCTGATCTGCGGGCTGGCTTTGACGGCGCTGGGGTGTTGACTCTGGCACCGAACACAAACTGCTACAATCCCACCGATGGGTACTGGGTTAATCCGGATGGCTCGGGCAATAAAGACATGGAAGCCAACTTCTATCTGGAGTGGAGCGGCCTTGCCGGGCAACTGGTCACATTCAATTATACCGTAGGGATCAATACACTGCCGGCAGGTTATAACGCCCAGGCGTTTATTAAAGTCTTAAATCCGGATGCGGGCTGGGCCACGATCAATATTGCTGTCGCCAATCTTACCCCCGGCAGCGGTACTATTTCCCTGACCGTAGATACCATTGCCAACCCTGTCACTCAGGTTGGATTTATGCTCCGTGGTTTGGTGGCCGACCCTGCCGGTGAAGCCGCAGCAGGCCGGGTGACCATCGTGCCGGAACCGGCCACAATAGCCATTCTGGGATTTGGCGCCCTGGTGCTCAAACGACGCAAATAAAACAATCAAAGGATGTAAAGACAGGGATGAATCTGTGAGGATCATCCCTGTCTTCGAATAAAGCCTAAAAAGCGATTGGCAGCGTATGAACTGTAACACAGTGTGGGTAGATTCTATTGGCAGAAAATGGTTGTTTCTGTTGGTTCTATTTTTCACTTTATGCGCATCTCTGCATGCTGCAATCAAAGAGGATTTCAACCGGGACGGCTGGGTGAATATGCCCGACCTGCTGATTCTTGCCGAAAGCTGGCTGACATGTAACGCACCTCGATGTCCGGGGGACACGACAGGAGACTGCTGCGTGACATTCGACGATGTAGCAGACCTTGCATCCCAATGGCAGATCTTTTACTGCAGTCCAATCACTGCAACTGCCTCCAGCGTTGAAAATGCCGGGTATTCGGCAGCCCATACCATCGACGGCACCCTGGCAACGCGATGGGCCAGTGCCTTTCTGGACAATCAATGGCTTCAACTGGATATGGGGCAGATACGCACTATCCGTGGGCTCCAAATCTATTGGCAAGAGGCCTTTGCATCGAAATACACCATCGATGTGTCACCGGATGGGTTGGCCTGGACAACAGCCTACAGCAACACCGACGGCGATGGCAATTTCGACGATATCACTTTTGCGTCAACGGCAGCTCAATACATTCGAATCCATTGCCTGCAGCGTGCCACTGCCTACGGATTTTCCATTCGTGAAGTCTTTGTTAAAACTAACGATGACTGTCTGGCTGCCGGCCAGTGGGACCTGATCTGGTCAGATGAATTTGACGGCACCCAATTGAAAACCGCTCATTGGGAATGCATGACTGGCACCGGTAATGACGCTCCTTTTGATTATGGATTATGGGGCTGGGGAAACGGTGAATTCCAGTATTATACCGCACGGCCCCAGAATGTGTATGTACAGGACGGCAAGCTGTATCTGGTAGCCCGCCGGGAAAATTACGACAATCGGAAATACACCTCTGCACGGATACGCAGCGCCGGCCTGCAGGATTTTATGTATGGAAAACTGGAAGCCCGCATCAAGGTTCCGGGCGGCGGTGGAATATGGCCTGCCTTCTGGTTAATGCCCACAGGCAATACCTACGGTGAGCCTTATCTCCACTGGGCCGCTCACGGTGAAATCGACGTGATGGAAACCAAATATCCAACCTCATCCATTCAAGGAACCCTTCACTTCGGTGGTCAGTATCCCAATAATGTGTCTGCAGGATGCACCTACAGACCGCCTGGGATGGACTTTTCCAAAGATTTTCACGTCTATACACTCGAATGGACACCGACTCGAATGCGATGGTATGTAGATGGAAATCTGTATTGTACCCAGACCTCGTGGTGGAGTGCGAACGGTCCCTACCCAGCCCCCTTTGACCAGCGTTTTCATATCCTGCTGAACGTCGCCGTGGGAGGCTACTATGTCGGATGCACTGAACCGGATGCCTCGTGCATCACCGCGGTATTTCCGCAACAGATGGAAGTCGATTATGTCCGCGTGTACCGCATGAACGAATAACAGCCTGTTCTTTCTTGAACACATTACCCTCTGGACACGATGAACCTCAACGCATGGAATGATCAGTAAACAAATGGGTCTGATTCGCGGCAAGCCTCTCTCCAATCATCCTTACCGCCAATAGACCGTGGTTCCCGCCTTATTGTCCTTCTCCGCTGGTAGAGATCGATTATATATCAAACCCGATTCCGGCCAGCGTCTGAGCCAGGATAGCAAAATAAGCCGCGTTATCCGGCCATAAAATCCGCTCGTCGGTCGAAAAAGGCTGTTCGAGAGCATCCAGAAAACAACGGAGATTGTCGGTATCGATTTGGCTGGCCTGATGAGCAACGCCAAGACGTTCGGCATAGACAGCATTGACTTTCTGCTCGAACTGTCCCTGAACCGGGACCATCAGCATCTTTTTTTTGAGATACAGGCACTCACTGAGCAGCGACAAGCCCGCTGAGGCCACCACGCCAGCCCCCGTTGCCAAATCGGTTAGAAATCCGGCGGTACTGATTTTTTTAAAGGTGCAGTTACGGTCCTGGTCTTCGACAGGAAAACCATAGATATAAAATGGATGAGAAGGAAATTGGCTGAATACCGAAATCAGTTTCTGGCGAGCTTCAGGCCTGGAATCGGTCGAATAAACCGTAATATGGGGTTTTGTATCCACCTTTAAGTCCATCACCTGTTTGCGAATTACCGGGTTGGCAAACACCGCTCTTGAGGACTTGAGAGGAGCCTTGAAAAAATTCATAATCACATACGCCTTTGCACGGGTGTGATAACCGCGGGTAACAACTCTGGCCTTGAGGCGATCCATCCGTCCCGGTACCTGTTCGAGTGTGGCCAGAGTCAGCAGATGTTCATTATCTACAAACACACAGGGTATTCGATGACGGAATGCCCACCAGGCACTAAACGGCTCAAAATCTGAAATCACCAGGTCGGGAACAAAATCCGCTACCGCCCTGCTGAACAGCCGACGATTGGTCAGAAATCCCTTGCGATACTGAACAATATTATCCACCAGCGTGGAGATCGGCTGAATCTGCCCGTCTTTGATGACAAAATGCAGCCCATAGACCTCCTGAACTCGTCCCGGAAACAGCGGCTTCAGATAGGCCAGCGACTTACCTGAGGCAGCAAACATCACTTCATGGCCCCGCTCCAGAAACCATCGGCCAATCAATTCCGAACGACTGCTATGGCCAAATCCCTCCCCGGCTACACCAAATAAAATCTTTGCCATGATGCACTGCTCCCGTCAGCTAACTAATCCTGTGTTACACATCAGGCGGATATTTTACCGTAATTACGGCTCTGTTTCCACCGAAATCCTTGAGACTCTCCTAATCCAGAGGATCGAAGGATTCTTTTTCAAGATAGCACATCGGGCATTTCCAGTCCGACGGCAAATCCTCAAAGGCCGTGCCGGGAGGAATATTGCTCATTGGATCGCCATTCTCGGGATCGTAAATATAGCCGCAATTGACACAGATATACTTCTTCATAACCAGCTTCCCTTAGACCGCAAAATATTTCGCCTGCGGATGGTGGGCAATAATCGCCGAGGTCGTCTGCTCCGGTACCATCTCCATATTCTCCGTCAGTGTCACCCCAATCGCTTCCGGCCTGAGCAGCTTAAACACCAACTCATGCGCTCCCAGATCCGGACACGATGGATAGCCAAAACCGTATCGGCTGCCCTGATATTGCTGCGTGGCAAACCCGGCGGTGTCTTTGGGACGCTGCTGGGCAATCCCCAGTTCCTGCCGCATCACCTCATGCCAGTATTCCGCCAGCGCATCGGTCACCTCGACACCAAATCCGTGCAGCATCAGATAATCATGATAGGCATCTTTTTCAAACAGTTCTTTGGCCATTTGTCCGATACGAGGCCCCACCGTAACAACGAAAAATCCCGTAATATCGCCGCCCTGGTCTTTGGATTTATAAAAATCGGCAATGCATAGATGGGGTGCAAATTCCTGCCGCGGGAAGCAGAATTCATACTGCCGGCCGCAATCCTCAACCAACAGCGAGTTGCCCCGACTATAGCATTCAAAATAGCCATAGGTTACTTGAGGCTGAATCAGTTGTTCGTCGATACCACGTTGTTTGAGCTTTTCGTAAATCGGTATGACAGTCTCCTGAATCAGGGTTTGATATTCCTGGGCAGACATCTTCCCCCGACGATATCCCCATCGTCCTCGGAACAGGGCTTGTTCGTTCACATACGGATAGATGCGGGCCGGGTCGATATCTGTCACATATCGCTGTCCCAGAAATGGTGCCGAAGGCACCGGATTGGTTTTGTCAATCTCAATCAACTTCGGAGCGGGAACGCTGGCCGCCCTGGGAGTACTGGATTCATACACCGTCGAGGTTAATTTCCCCTGTTCAAAATCCCGCACCGCTTTTAAGCCGGCAAAGGCGTCCCGGCAATAGACCACCGGGTGGTCATATTGCGGCACACACGATTCGGCGACAAATTTCTGCGTCAGAGCCGCCCCCCCCAGCAGAATCGGAACATTCAGTTTCGCCTGCCGATACTGGGCCATGCTTTCCTGCATAACAATAGCCGACTTGACCAGCAGGCCGGAAAGGCCTACCAGATCCACTGCATATTCCCGGGCTTTTTCAATAATCGTCTCAGCCGGAACATTAATGCCCAGATTATAGACGCGATAACCGTTATTGGTCAGAATGATATCGACCAGATTCTTGCCGATGTCGTGGACATCACCCTGCACCGTTGCCAGAAGGATTTTCAGCTTGGCGGGCTGGTCGGTTTTATCCATATAGGGTTCAAGAAATGCTACGCTGCGTTTCATCACCTCCGCCGACTGCAGCACAAACGGCAGCAGAATTTCTCCCCGTCCGAACAGTTCCCCCACATAGCGCATGGCCGGAACCAGAATGGTATTGATGATTTCCAGCGGCCCATAACGCTGCAGTAGAATCGTCAGCACATCCTCCAGCCCGTCTTTATTGCCTTTGACAATCATCTGATGCATGACTTTTTCGGATGCGGTTTCCCGGGTCTCCTGAACCTGCTGTTTTGGATCGCCCTGAGCCTCGAAATAATCAATAAACGCCAGCAGCGGCGTTTTGTCTGTCGCGGACTGGCGGTTATAGATTAAATCCAGACACACCTGCCGGTCCTGCTGGCTAATCTGGGCCAGCGGAATCACCTTGGCGATATCGATAATCGCCGCATCCAGCCCAGCCTCCACGGCTTCATGCAGAAAGACAGAGTTCAGGATTTTTCGTGCCGCAGGCCGAAGCCCAAACGAAATGTTGCTGACCCCCAGCAGGGTATGGACACCAGGCAATTCCTTCTTGATGCGACGGATCGCAGTCAGCGTCTGAATCGCCGCGTCTTTGAGGGTTTCATCACCGGAGCCGATGGTAAATGTCAGCGGATCAAACAATACATCACCGGGACGCAGCCCGTGTTCATTCACGGCAAGATGATAAATCTGCGCCGCGGTTTCGACTTTTTCATCGGCGGTCATGGCCATCCCTTTTTTATTGATGGTCAAAGCGATAACCGCAGCCCCGTATTTTTTAGCCAGCGTGCAAATCCGGTGCAGATTGGCCCCGCCGTCTTCGAGATTGATGGAATTGATAATGCACCGTCCCGGATACAGCTTCAAAATCGCCGCGACACAATCGGCCTGTGTGGAGTCAATCATCAGCGGCACTTTCACCGCAGGAATCAACATCTTAAACAGACGAATCAAGTCGGCTTTTTCATCCCGGCCCGCATAAGCCGTACAGACATCCAGCACCTGGGCCCCCTGCACCTCCTGATCCAGCGCCACCTTTAGACAGCCGTCAAAATCCTCGGCCAGAAGCATCTGGCGGAATTCTTTGGAGCCGTTGGTATTGCAGCGTTCACCAATCAGCAGCGGCGGAATGTCCTGGCGTATTTCAATGGCCTGATAGAGGCTGGAAACCGAAGGCTTCACAACCACATCTCTCGCTGCCGGCATCAGCGACGCTACCGCATCCGACAGGCAGCGAATATGCTCTGCTGTGGTGCCGCAGCATCCGCCCACAATGCTAACCCCCAGTGTTTCGATAAACTGACGCATGATCTCGGCAAAGGCCTTCGGCTTAAGAGGGTACACCGTCCGGCCTTCGATAATTTCCGGAAGTCCCTGATTCGGAATACACGAAATCCGTCCGTGCCAAGAATGGCTTAAATAGCGAATATGCGACTCCATATCCGCCGGTCCGGTCGCACAGTTCAATCCCAGTGAAAACAGCGGAAACGGCTCCATCGTCGCAACCACCGCCGCGATATCCGTCCCCAGCAGCATAGTCCCCTGCTGCTCCATCGTCACCGAAAGCAGAATCGGAATATCTCGCCCCAACTGCTCCAGAATCTCAACACAAGTGATGACCGCGGTCTTCGCCTGAAGCAAATCCTGACAGGTTTCCAGAATAATCGCATCCACGCCGGCCTGAACCAGAACCTGAATCTGCTGGCGCAAGGCCTCCGTCAGAGCCTCGACAGACAGATGCCCCAGGCTGGCCAGTTTTGTCCCCGGCCCCACCGAACCGGCGATATAGACATTCTTGTTATCCCCAATGGCTTTGCGGGCATTTTCCACAGCGGCAGTATTAATTGCCTCGACCTTGTTTTCCAGCCCATACTCACTCAGCACGATTCTTGAGGCACCGAAGGTATTGGTTTCCAGAACCATCGCCCCGGCCTCCACAAAAGACCGATGCAGCTGGACAATCTGATCCGGCGCCGAGAGGTTCAGGTATTCATTGCACCCTTGATGCCCATCCCAGACGGATTCAGGCAGGTTCATCATCTGCAGATTGGTTCCGCAGGCCCCATCAAAAATCAGCAGTCTATGATCACAAAATCCCATCTTATCCTTTCCATAACAGATCCAACTCATCGCAGACAGATGCACATTTCTGTGTTATTCTTCCAGAGCCCATCAATACTGAGTTCATGCCATTAACCAAACTCGGCTTACGGTATCGTGTTATGTCTTGTCATTCTGGAAAATCAACCGCCATAACATCATTAAATTGCCTGTTACCGTGCCTGAACCGTCAGGGTGGCAGATTCTATCCCCTCCGCCTCTACTCGCAGCTGAATATCGCCTGCGGCTCCTGTCGGACGAAGGATGGCCAGACAACGCCCCTGATAGGTTTTTCGCTCCGGCAGTCGAAAACTGGCCGGATCATTCGGTACTCCGCTTGCCTGGGCGGCCAGTTCTCCGACACCGCTAACAGAAAAAGACACAAGGACTTCCGCATTCGGCACACGCCGGCCGTCGGCATCGACCACCTCGACAGTCACAAAGCACAGGTCATTGCGATTGGCACGAATAATTGTTCGGTCGGCAACCAGTCTCAATTTCTTCGGCGCCCCGCTGGTCTTGAGCGTGGTCTGCGCTATGACTTTTCCCCCGCTGATACCCAGTGCCCGCAGTTCGCCCGGGGCATAGGGCACATCGAACCGGGCTGTCAGCCTGCTCTGAGCGGATATGGGTTTTTCACCAATAACCCTGCCGTTGAGTTCGAGCCGGACTTGCTCACATCGTGAGTACACCGAGACCTGCAGCGGCCTGCCTTCCTGGCCCGGCCACGTCCAGCTTTGCAATTCATCCGGCCACCCCCAGCCGCTGACTTTTTCCGTAAGTCCTGCCGGAATCGGCGAATGCACCATCATTTCAATCGGACTGCGCCGCCACACGACATCGCGGTAGAAGGACTGAGGCTTTTTAAATCCGCACACATCCAGGTCGCCGCACCAGGCATTATACCAGGGCCAGCTCATAAAAAAGCTGTCGGTTTCATTGCTCAGGACACGGTGACCAATACCGGCTTCACCCAAATAATCCATCGCCGTCCAGACAAAATCACCGATAATATAAGGATGTTTTTCCACAAGCGACCAGTAGTCAAAAGCATCTTTCGGATAGGATTCCGTGCCCATCATCACACGGTTTGGATGACGCGCATGGTCGGACTCATACCGCTGCGGCAGGTAATTGTAGCCGCCGACATCCAGATGCACAAACGCCGGATCAGACAGGGTGTCCCAGTTCCGCGTCACAATACCCCAGTCGTTGCAGATGGCCTGAGTTATTGGACGCGTCGCATCATGCGACAGAACCGCTTCCCGCAAACGTCTGGCCGTCGCCTCATCACGGAATTGCTCGGGAATTTCATTGCCGATAGACCACATAATCACCGACGGATGATTGCGATCCCGCCGGACCATCGACGCAATATCCCGCTCGGACCAGTCCCTGAAAAACCGGTGATAATCCTGCTGATTGCCTTCCTTCATTTCATTCCATTGATCAAATGCCTCATCAATAACCAGCATACCAAACCGATCACAGGCATCAAGAAATGCCGTCGAGGGCGGATTGTGGCTGGTGCGGACTGCATTGTAGCCGTTGGCTTTCATCAATTCCACGCGGCGTTCTTCTGCCCGGTCAATCGCCGCTGCGCCAAGCGGGCCGTTGTCATGGTGAAGACAGCCGCCCCTGAGCTTGAGCTCCTGGCCATTGAGCCGGAAACCGTGCTGAGCATCCACCTCAATCTTACGGATGCCGAATCGCGTGGATACCGCATCTGTCATTTGCCCGGCGACAATGATTTCCACATCGACAGCATAGAGTCCTGGCGAATCGGGCGACCACAGTTCCGGCTTGGTTACCACAATCGTCTGCTCCGCGATGCTGCGCTGATGGACTGGCAGAGGTAATGTACATTCCGCCGATCCAACCGATTTGCCCTGAGTATCCCGCAGGCGTACCCGCACTTGGGCATTATTGTCCATACTGTCAGTATTCATCACCTCACATGCAATCTTCACCACAGCCTTATCTTTGGAGATTTCAGGCGTAGTGACAAACACGCCCCACCTCGGTATGTAAATCGGGTTATTGACGGCAAGCCACACATGCCGATAAATCCCCGAACCGGAATACCACCGGCTGCTTCTGCCTTCGTTCCGAACACGCACAGCAAGTACATTATCCTGGCCGGGCGGATTCAGATAGGGTGTCAAATCGAATTCAAAACTCGTATAGCCGTAAGGATGTTCCCCGAGCCGGTGGCCATTCATCCAGAGTTCGGCATTCATATAGACGCCATCAAAGCATACGGCTGTGCGTTTGCCGGTTTCAGTCACGGTGAAGTGTTTGCGATACCAGCCGGTACCGCCAACCGTATAGCCTGTGAAATGGCCGCTGGCGCTTTGGCTCGTATCAAACGGACCAATGCGGACTGTTTTCGCTCCCGCCGCATAAATGCCGCCGTCGCCATTCCCATCAAAGACGCGAACCGCAAGGATATCCGAACCATCACCCCGCACCAGTGATGCCGGAACACGATAGCGCCGCTCGATATTCCAGGCCGTCTGGTAGTCCGGCGGAAAGGCCCCCGTCCCGCCAAGGCGATGACCATTAAACCAGACCTCATCCACATCATCGATGCGACCCAGCAATAAATCAAAATCTTTGCCTTTGCACGGCTCAGGGATATCAAGCTGCCGACGGTACCAGCCATACACATTATCCTGGGTATAATCAGAGTGATGTTCCCAGGTATCCGGCAGCGTCACCTGCTGCCAATCGCTGTCATCCCAGTCAGCATTTTTCCAGTCGGCATGATCCCCCTTATGGAAACGCCATAAACCCCGTACAGCCGGATATTCAGGAACAGTTGTTTCCAGCGGAGGCAAATCCTCGATGCTCCAGTCATGCGGCACATCCAGGATACGCCATCCCGAATCATCAAATTCCGGACGTTCCGCACCCGGTACATCGGCCCGTGAAAAACGCCAGTCCGAATCCAATGCCCGATCCTCAAAGACAAGTTTACGATGTTGGCCGTTTTCATCATAAACAGCCGATAGATCCGTCTTGAATACCCCACATCCCCCCAGCACCCAAGCCAGAATCCCTGTCCCTACGATCATATAACATGCAATTTTGATTTTGGCTGTCATTGCAATACTCCTGTTGTCCAATAAGTCAAGAAAATAGGAATCCAACCTTATCCATTAAATGGTTTAAAGGATCACAGGCTGTTCAAACAGAGGGCATTCTAACGGAAATCCCGCCACAGAAACAAGATTATTTCCTCCCGCTTACCCACGGGTAATTTCAACCTGACACGCCGGGATGGCATCCAGAAACAGCCGCCCATAGGGCTTGGTCACCAGCCGGCTGTCCAGCACCACTACCATCCCCGTATCCGTCTTGTTGCGAATCAGTCTGCCAAAGCCCTGCTTGAATTTGATAATCGCCATCGGCAGTTGATAACTGTAAAATGGATTGCCGCCTTTGGCCTTAATGGCCTCGATCCGTCCTTCAATCAGCGGATGGCTGGGCACTGCAAACGGCAGCCGAACGATAATCACATTAGACAGGCTCTCGCCCGGCACATCCACGCCCTGCCAGAAACTTTCGGTCCCGAATAACACGCTGCGGACATCCTGTTTGAACAGTTCCAGCAGACGAATACGGTCCAGTCCTTCCCCCTGTACCAGCATTTCCATATTCTGATCGGCCATCCAGCCGCGCAGCCGCTCGACCACCTGCTGGAGCATCTGAAAACTGGTAAACAGCACAAACGCCCGGCCATCACTCTGGATCAGGTATTTCTGAATCGCCGCCACAGCCCGCTCAATAAAGGTTGTATCGTTGGGGTCGGGCATATCCGCCTGAAGATACAGTCGCACCTGACGCTGATAATCAAACGGCGACCCCACCCGCAGCGACTCATAGTTCTCCATACCAATCCGGGAGGCAAAATAATCAAATTGTTCATCCTGCGGGCCGCAGCTGAGCGTCGCACTGGTCACCACCACGGCCTCACACGGCTCGAACAGCGTCCCCCGAATAAACGGCGCCGTATCAATCGGGGCACTGCGCAGCGTAATTCGCCCGGCACGGCTGGTATCGTTTTCCACCCAATACACAAAACCTTCCCGCCCCTGAGCCATCACTTCGGTTAATTCCTGCTCCAGTTTCAGACACCGCATCCCCGCCTGCTGCAATTCAAAGCGTTCATCATCCTCCTCATCGAGTGACTTGGCTAGCTTCTGGATCGCCAAACGCAGCCTCCGGACCTCCGCCGACAGATTATCCTGCACGAATCCCGGCTCACAGCGGGCCGTGGAGCTGTCGGGCTTTTTTTTAAGCCAGGCCGCAATCTGCGTAAAAAAAAGTCGTGTCGCGGTAACACAATGCCGCACCGCCGCCTGGCAATCCTCAGCCCCGTTGACCTGAACCAGCAGCCCTCGGCCCTTGCGAGGATTATACAGATTATCCAGAAAATATAAGACCGATGGCTGATGAATGCGGATACCAAACTGATCTTCGGCCACATGCTCGACAGTATGGGCTTCGTCAAGTATCACCAGCTTGAACTCCGGCAGCAGCCCCGACGCTCCCTCGGCCTTGATGACCAAATCGCTGAACAGCAGAGCATGATTGACTACGATAATATCAGCTGTTTCCAGTTTACGCCGTGCTCGCTGATAAAAACACCCTGAAAAATGCTTGCACTTGCGGCCGCGACAGTTGCCATGCTCGCTTTGAACGGCCTGCCAAACCGCTGGCGACGGCAGAAAATCCAGCTCATTCAGAACCCCTTCTTCGGTCGTGTGTGCCCACTCCTCAATTTTGGCCAGCTCCGCCCCCCCATCGTCAAATAGCGACCACTGGCGTCGACGGGCATATTCCAGACGCCGCCGGCACAAATAATTATTCCGCCCCATCGCCAGCCGATAGGTAAATCCCTGTTCCAGCAAGTCTGCCAGAAATGGAATATCTTTCTGAATAAGCTGATGCTGCAGATTGATCGTATAGGTACTGATAATGACCGGACCATTTTTCTGAAGTGCCTGATCAATCGCACCCGCCAGATAGGCAAAACTCTTGCCCACTCCTGTCCCCGCTTCCACGGCCAGCCGCTTACCCTCACGCAGCGTCTGCTGAACCTTGCGGGCCATTTCAATCTGCTGCGGACGACTTTCAAAACTGCTCCACACGCCTGCTACAAGACCACCTTCGCCCAGCAGTTTATCCGCATCCAATCCCTGATTCGGCAAAAATGCTATCACCCGTAGTCCTTACTGGTTTCTCAACAATGGTTTTTCCCGGATTCAACGATTACCGAACCGCAGGCGTCTGTTGCGTCTCTGTCTGGACACCGATCACCCCAGCAAGGATTTTGACTGCAGGCTCTTGCGGCAGTAAAGCCAGAGCTGTCTGCATAGACTCCTGAGCCTGGGATACCTTGCCGTCCTGCCAGTAGAAATAAGCCATCAAAAATGCCAGCTCACCGCTATTGCTTCGCTTTTGCCATTCCGAGACTTCCAGCAGTCGGTTCTCATAGACATCCCGATCCGCCGTCAGCATCGACAAGGCAATTTTCCGCTCAGCCAGCTTCGGGTTCAGTTCAATCGCCCGTCCCAGATAATAAGCACTGCTCATAAATTCCCCGGCATTGAATAACGCCCAGGATTGTCCGGCATAGACCAGCCCGTTGTCCGGCTGCCAGATGGCCGCCATGGCAAAGCTGTCGGCAGCCTTATAATATTTGCCTTGCTGAATCCACTGCATCCCGGCATCGATATATTGGCCTGCCTTGGCCTGGGCCAGGTTGGCAAAGGTCTTATGCTCTTTGAGCAGCCCGGAACCATCCAGTTTAGGCGGAGTCTGCTGACTGTCGCCTTTTCCCGAGTCCAACTCGGATTGAGCCTTCTCCTGATCCTTCGACTTTGACTGCTCCGCATTCTCCTGTTCTTTTTGAAGCTCATCAAGAATTTGGTCACGAATCGTCAGATAGCGATTCTCATTCAGTTCCTGTTCTGACTGCGGCTTGTCCCGCTGCATTTCCTGCTTGAGTTTCTCCAGTTCCGGATCCAGGCTCTTGCGGGCATCCTTCGCCATGACGTTCAGGTCGTCAGTAATTTTGGATACATCATCCTGCATTCTTTTTTGCATTTGCTGTTTTAACACCACGGACAAATCATCCGTCCGCGAGGAAATCGGACGCGGCTGCAGACTGAACGGAGTATTGTTGGTCTGGGGCAGATTCGCCGGCGTGTAAGGATTCACCATGGCTTTGCCGCTGGCCTGCTGACGAACCTGAGACCCCACTGCCAGACGCGGATCATAATACGGTTGATAGCCACCCGCTGTCACTGAACGAGAACTCGCCGACCGACGTAAAAAATCATCCACCGAAGAACGGGATGCCCCCTGCACATAATATGAGGAATTGTAGGGCACAGATCCCCGAAAATGTCGCCCCCCCCCGACATTGCCTGTCACCACATCATTGCTTGAATAAGTCGATGACGAGCGGGGATTGGGAATCAGACTGTTTCGACCAGCACTGGGAACAGCGGTCGCAGACCCTCCCGGAGGACGGGTCGCTGGATTATCCACCGCAGCAGCAATCACTCCGCTGATGGTCAACATCATCATTGCCACATAAGCCAAGCTCATGACATACCTCCAATCCGCATTTAGGCGTATTGTTTTGTTCCTATCATCTCAACATCTCAGGGCGTTGCATATTTGGGCTTATCCGCCCATTTTAATTTGGATGCCAGCGTGTCCCATTGCGTCCGCATGGGATTGTTGACAACCAGAAACTTGCCTTCGTTTTTCTCAACTACAACCATATCATTCGCAATCAGCCGATGCTGGACATGGCCATCCATCAGCAGGGTCGTATTGTCATTGACTTTGACCGGACAAATTTCAACCCGGCTGTCGGCATCAATCACAATGGGCCGAAAACTCAGCGAATGCGGACACACCGGCGTCAACACAATCGCCGACAGATTCGCAGCCAGAATCGGACCGCCCGCAGAGGTATTATACGCTGTTGAACCCGTCGGGGTTGAAAGAATCATCCCATCGCCAATACAGCTTACCAGAGCCTGCCCATCCACTTCCACTTTCAGCTCAATCATGTTAAATGGCGCTCCGGCACTGAATACCACATCGTTGACCGCTTTGCCGGTGGAAATACATTGACCCTCCCGATACAGCCCGCAGCGCAGCACCATCCGCTTTTCAATCAATGACTTATCATGAATGATCCGTTCAAACTGACTTTCCAGTTCCTCGAGACTAAATTCCGCCAAAAACCCCAACTTGCCCACATTCACACCAATCACAGGCACTTCGCTCTCACACAAAAGCCTCGCTGCACCCAGAATTGTCCCGTCCCCGCCGAATACCACAGCAAAATCCGCTTGATGCAGATTGTCTAATGGGCAGCCTGCATCCAGGCAATTCGCCAGCACTTGCGCTTTGCCGGCAACAAATGCCAGAAATTGATCCAGCGCCCCAGCCGCCTGCGGTCTTTTCGGATCTGCAAATACAATTAACTTTGGTTGAGTCATCTTTTATCTGCCAAATAAAGACATTCCTTGTCTTTTGTTACAAAATAGACAAGCTCAAGAGCGTCTTCTTCATTTCGGCCAGATTCTCATCCTAATTTGGCCTTTTTTCACCGGTATTATAATTCATACCGCGATTCCGGTTTGCTCAGGTTTATCCCTACGCCCTCACCAAATTGATATATTCATTTCAAATGCTATCGGACTGAAATAACACTTTGCCACGCATATCCAGCCAGCTTGTTCCCTGATGCAAAACCTCAACTATCCTAAGCAACTGGTTGTAATCTATAATCTTATAGGTCTTACCAATCCCGTTGCCAAAAGGTCTTTTTTGTCGCAAACGTACCCGCCGCAATATCACAGCCTTTGTTTTTTCATCAGCTTTGCCGTGTACTTGACACCGATTCGCCAACTGCAATTTTCCTGGCTGCCTCCACCATCCGCTGGGCAGTCAGGCCAATCCAGGCCAGCTGACGATTTCTCGTCGCCATAGGAATAAATTCATCCGGCCCGGCCAGCAGCACCGTCCGGCCAATCGCTTTGTGCATCACCGCATCGTCCGATACAGCCGCTAGGCGAACCGCCTCTTCCAGCGTCGCTGAACCAAATCCGCAGCTTAGACTATGGTCTTCGGCAATAATCAGTGTTTTATCTTGTGCAAACAGCTCAATAATAGCGTTATCCACCGGCTTGGCGAAACGAACGCTGACCACATCCGTTTCAATTCCCTGTTCTCTGAGCATGTCTGACGCCCTGAGCGCCTCAGCCAGTAACGGCCCCACTGCAACAAGAGCAATCCGGGCATTCTCGCTGCGCCGCACAAAAATGCTTTTACCGCGATGATACGGTACCGCCAGCTCCGCTGCCAGCCCGCCTTCGGCAAGGTCTTCCTTTGGATACCGTATCGCAATCGGACACGCCGCCTCCGCCGCATATTCCACCGCCAGCTTCAAATCCTGTTCATCGGCCGGACACAGCACTTCCACATTCGGCAGCATTCGCATAAAACCGATATCCAGCATCCCGTGATGCGTCGGGCCATCACTGCCAACGACACCCGCCCGGTCAATACAAAACACCACCGGCAGATTCTGCAAGGATGCCTCCTGAAAAATCTGATCGATGCTGCGCTGCAGAAATGTCGAATAAATACATACAAACGGCTTAAACCCCTGCTTGGCCAGCCCCGCAGCGATATCCACAGCGACACTTTCAGCGATTCCCACATCAATATAGCGACTCGGAAAACGCTTGCGGAATTTGTTTAAGCCTGTCCCATCCGGCATGGCTGCGGTAATCGCAATCACCTTCTCATCCCGCTCTCCCAGCGACGCCAGCGCGTCCCCGAATGCCTCAGTAAAAGAACGCTTGCCAGGCACCGCACTGACACCCGCCTCGCCGTTCAGCTCAAACGGACCGGTACTGTGATACTTGCGGGGGTTGGTATCGGCAGGCGTAAACCCCTTGCCTTTTTTCGTATAGACATGCAGAATCACTGGCCGGTCCAGCTCCTTGATTGCTGTAAACAAATCAATCAGCGACCGGATATCATGCCCGTCCACCGGCCCGAAATACGGAATATTCAGACTTTCAAACAACCGGCTCGGCGAAATCGCCATCCGCAGGGTCTTCTTGAAATTCTCCAGTGCCCCCTCCATCGTCCGCCCGAACACCGGCAGGTGCTCCAGAATCCGGCTGGTTGTCTTGCGAATATCTTCATACGTATGGCTCAGCCGAATCCCCGATAGAAATTTCGCCACCGCACCCTGGGTTACATCAATCGCCATCGAATTATCATTCAGCACCACCAGCATCTGACGCTTGGCCAGACCGATATTATTCAGGGCCTCAAACGAAAGCCCATTGACGATACTGGCATCGCCCACTAGCGCCACGATTTTTTCATCGCTGTTTTTGTACTGCGCCCCCAGTGCCATCCCCAGCGCCGTCGCTATCGCCGTGCCGGCATGACCCACCGAAAATACATCGTAGGGGCTTTCCACTGGGCTGGGAAATCCGCTCAGGCCGGACTCCTGACGAAGCTGGTCAAATTGGTCTTTGCGGCCGGTCAGAATCTTGTGGGCATAGCATTGATGTCCCACATCCCACAGCAGCCGGTCTTTGGAAAAGTCAAACACATAATGCAGTGCGATCGTCAACTCCACCACTCCCAGATTGCTGGCCAGATGCCCCCCTGTCCGGCTGACGGACACCGTAATCAGTTCCCGCATCTCATCAGCAAGCTGGTTGAGTTGTTCCGCCGTAAGCGATTTAATATCCTGCGGCCCGTATATTGTATCTAATAATTTCGCCATCGTTCTCTATGGATTTATACTGATCCTACTAATAATTTCCAGGTTTGTCGCGGCTCAGTACAGCAGCTTCAACCACATGCTTCTTTTGTTCACGGAATAATTATACCCGTTGGGTATAATACCAACACCTGATTCTCTATCCGTCCGGAACCGCGTATCTCAAGCCTGTCCGGATACAGGCTCATCATCGCCCAGGTCATCCCGGTCGGATCGTCCACCATCGCCGGCAGCGTCAGGTAATGAATACCCTGCTGACGGACATACCCGCCGGCATGATGATGTCCGCCGATATATGCCCGCACACAGCCGTACCGCTCCAGGACTTTCCGTATCGCTGCCGCATTCCACGCTATATGCTTGTCTGTTTCGGGCACCAGGGGTAAATGACCGAAGATGATCACATCCTGTTTTTTCTGATGCGCCGCCGACAGTTCCGCATCCAGCCAGGCCAGCTGCCCCTCCCCCATCCCGCCGTTATACGGCTGAGCATTCTCCTGGCCGCAGGCAGCTAATTCTTTCAGCATCGCTTCGGACTTGCGATACGCCTCGCTGTCTTTGGCCCATCCGCCCTGCACACCCAAATCCAGCATATCCAATACGATAAACCGGACGCCCCGCACCTCGAAACTGTAAAAGGCACTATCCAGCTTCAGCCTCGACAGTACCGCCTCGCGGGAAAGTCCATTAAAATCATGATTGCCAACCACATGATAATGCCTGCACATCAGCCGGTCATACACTGCCAGCACCTGATCCATCTCATCGGCAGCATGGTCCCCGCCATCGATAATATCACCAATCTGAATGGCAAAATCAGGCGGCTGCTGGTTAACCGCTTCAACGAATCGGCTCAATCCCTCAATACCAGCACGATAATATCGTCCCATCGCAGTATCCTTGTCGGCATACTGCACATCCGCCACCACCGCAAAACGCACCGGCCTGGCCGTCCCTGCACATCCACCAAGCATTGCAGCCGCTGCCATCATCATAAAACCCATCCCTGCCGGGCATATCATCCACATACCCATCTGTAACGGCCTATTTATTCCGATGCAGCAGGCGTTGAGCCAAATGCCGCAAAATATCCGCCTCCGGACCAAAAATCCGCAGGGCATCCACCGCCTCAATGGTCAGAGCCTCAGCAATCCGCTGTGACTCATCCAGGCCAACCAGTGCCGGATACGTCAGCTTGCCCTGCTGCTGGTCTTTACCCGCAGTCTTTCCCAGCTGTGCGCTTTCCATCGTCACATCGAGAATATCATCGGCAACCTGAAAACACAATCCCATCTTCAGCCCATATTCCAGCAGCGCCTCAAGTTGTGCCTCGCTGGCATGACCGGCTATTGCCCCCAGTCCCGCCGCAGCAGCAAACATCCGAGCCGTTTTATTCATATGAATCTGCCGCAGCAGCTCCATTGTCCCGGCGACATGTTCAGCCATCAGGTCTTCCATCTGCCCGGCAACCATCCCCGACGGCCCCGCCGACTGAGACAGCGTCCGAACCATCTTCAGGGCCGCGCAGGGATCTGCAACCTGCGTGCTCAATATCTCAAACGCCAGCGTCAGCAGCCCATCTCCTGCCAGAATCGCTGTTGCCTCATCAAATTGTTTATGACAGCTCGGCTGCCCCCGCCGCATATCATCATCGTCCATCGCCGGCAAATCGTCATGAATCAGTGAATACGTGTGCACCATCTCAATCGCTGCCGCCCCAATCATCGCCGACGGATTCACCTGCCCGCTGACAATCTCACAGCACCACAGCACCATCGCCGAGCGGACCTTCTTGCCCGGACTGAACAGCATATACCGCATCGCCTCTTTCAGACGAGACGGAATCCCCGTCTGGTCGGCCAGCACCTGCTCCAGCACCCGGTCAGTCAGAGCCGCTTTCTCTTTCAATTCTGTCGTAAAGTCCACTTGCCGCATCCAATTGTTCCATCTGGCTCAAAGTCTTCGCCAATCCCGTAACCTGCCAGCTCAGGTTTACTACAGTCGCGGTAACCACTTGTCCGCCTGGCCGCCGCAGAATGATTATAGTCCACAAGACTCTTGATTTCCTCAAAAAACAGTTCCTATTATATCGATTTCCTTTATAATGCACACAACAAAATACAGAAGACATTCAAGAGCGATTTCTGTGAGTTTATGCCTTTTTTTCGGGTACTAATGTGCCTAAAATAGACAAAAGATATAATAAATCCAAAATACTAATTCTTGGTGTCACCGCTGTCGGCAAGGGTTCCCTAGCCTTTGATCTGGCCGGACGGCTCAATGCTGAAATCATCAGCGTTGATTCGATGAAGGTCTATCGCAGGATGGATATTGGTACCGCCAAGCCGAATCCCCAGCGCCGCCTACAAATCCCCTACCACCTCATCGATGTCGTCGAACCGAGTGAATCTTTCAGCGTGGATCGCTTTCTGGAACTGACTCAAAAGGCTATCGACGACATTCTGTCCCGCGGCAAAACCGTCATCGCCTCCGGCGGCACCGCCATGTACATCAAAACCCTGCTCCATGGCCTGTTTGAGGCTCCGCCTTCAGATTCGTCCATTCGCAACCGGCTCCGTCACGACATTGCCACTCTGGGCCTGCCCGTATTGCACAAACGGCTGGCCACGGTGGATCCTGAAGCGGCCTCCCGCATCCACCCCAACGACGAAAAACGCATTATCCGGGCATTGGAAGTCTGGGAACTGACCGGCAAACCCATCTCCGCCCTACAGCAGCAATGGTCCACCCCTGCTGCCGACGACTGGTTCGTCATCGGCCTGCGCAGAGACAAAGAGCTCGAAAGTAAACGCATCAATCTGCGTGTCAAGCTTATGGTCGAAAAAGGCCTTCTCGACGAAGTCAAATCCCTGCTGGCCGAACCGCAACCGCTCAGCCCCCAGGCCCGTGTCGCCATCGGCTATGCCGAAATCATCGCGCATCTCGAAGGCAAGCTGGGCTTTGATGAAGCTATCGAACAAATCAAAATCAACACCCGCAAACTCGCCAAAGCCCAGCGGACCTGGTTTAAAACCTTCCGCAATGTCCACTGGATTGATATCCCCGCAGACGCCGACGAGGCTTGGATTCTGAACAAAGCCCTTGACACGCTGGCCGCCGCGGAGTAACCGCAAGAAGAGGAGAGTCCCGATGATGATAAAACGGCATCATACAGCACTCATCACCCTGCTGTGCATCAGCCTGACTGCCTTCGCCGCCCCCGCAATCAATCCATTTAATCTGACTCCGCAGTCCCAAACCGAACCCCAGTGGCCTGAGGTTGAGCCGGGCATTGAATACATCCACCGCCGTATCGGCCAGGTACCCTGGTCCATTCACATCGTCAAGATTGACCGCACGCGGGAAGATTTTCGTTTCGTCTCGACTCTGGCCAAACAAACCATTGTCGATCTTGAAACCGTCCGCAAACAGCTTGAAGCCCTGCCGCCCGAATGGGGCAAGCCGCTAGCCGCCATCAATGGGGACTTTTTTGTCATTAAGGTCGGGCCTTATCAGGGCGACCCCGAAGGCCTGCACATCGTCAATGGTCAGATTGTCAGTGCTCCCGCCGGCCTGAGCTTTTGGCTCACCCCGGATGGCCAGCCGCATATCGGTAATGTCATCTCACGCTTGATGGCCCGCGAACCCAACGGATTGAACTGGACATTCGGTCTCAACCAGGAACGCGCCGCCGACAAGGCCGTCCTGTTCACTCCCGCCTTCGGCCCATCCACCCGAACCACCGATGGCGTGGAACTGGTGCTCGAACCAGCCCCTGAGGGCCCAACATTGCCGCTCAAGCCTGGACTGGACTACCCTGTCACCCTCACCAAAATCCAGCAGCAGCCCAACACGCCTATTGAGCCCGGCAAGATGGTGCTGTCCATCGGCCCCAAACTCTGGTCCACCGTTCCCCCTCTGGCCGAGGGTAGCCGAATGGTATTATCCATTAAAACCGACCCGGATTTACGAGATGTCCAAACCGCCATTGCCGGCCACCCCCTCCTCATAACCGCCGGGAAATGTCCCAAACATAACGACACCACCCGTCACCCCCGTACCGCCCTCGGCTGGAACGATGAATGGTTCTTTTGGGTCGTGGTCGATGGACGACAGGAAAAGCTTTCGGATGGGATGACCTGCGACGAACTAGCCGCCCTGATGCTCGAACTCGGATGTACCGAAGCAATGAATCTTGATGGCGGCGGTTCCTCCACCCTCTGGCTGGGCGGCAAAGTCGTCAACTCTCCCTCCGACGGCCGCGAACGCCGCGTTGCCAACAGCTTAGTCCTCCTCCGCACCCCCAAAAAGACTGATAAATCCCATAAATAATTATACTATATGCGGCTCTGCCTGTTCCCAACACCAGGCAGGTACGGGCAGACCAGATTGTTTGTTGACCCAAAGTATCCCAATTTTGACACAGAAAAAACAATCCTCTATCCAAAAATCCCTGTAAAAGAATCGATTTGTCATTATAATGAGGTGGGAAGGCTTTTCCCCTGACGGATGGATCCGTCAAAGAGGAATATAATTTATGGCAAAGCGACCAAAAAAACTGAAATTATCGGACCAGATATATCAGATTTCAACGCTTGCAGCAGGTAATTTTGAGCTGCAGGAGGTCTTGGATCGACTGGCTGAGGCGGCGGTCAAGGTAACCAATACCACGGCCTGTTCTATCCGACTGTTGGACGACAATACCGGTGACCTGAAGATGCGCAGTACCTACGGCCTGAGCGAGGAATACCGCAATAAAGGCCCGGTAACACTGGACGAGCCGGTCATCAAGGAGGCCTTCTCTGGCCGGGCAGTCGTGCTGGATGATATGCGGATTGACCCGCGGGTTCGTTATCGCGAAGCCACTATTAAAGAGGGCCTTATCAGCCAGCTTACTGTAGCAATGACCTTTAAGGGCAAGCCGCTGGGGGTATTACGCTTATACAGCCCTGAGCCCAACCGCTTTAACCGTCAGGCAATCCGTGTAGCGAGGCTGGTAGCCAGCCAGTGTGCCACTGCGATTACCAACGCCCGGCTGTTTGCAGAGGCACTCGAGGGTGCTAAAATGAAGCAGCAAATGGACTTAGCTGCCGCTGTACAGCGGCGGATGATTCCTGAAAAAGCCCCCTGTATGTGTGGACTGGACCTGGCAGCCATCTACAAGCCCTGCTATGAAATCGGCGGCGACCTGTACGATTTCTTTGCTATCGATGACCACCGAATTATCGTCTCGATTGCCGATGTCATTGGCAAGGGCGTGCCGGCGGCAATCATGATGAGCATGTTTCGCGGGGCAATGCGGGCCTATGCCGACGGCGGCTATGGGCGGCATGAAATGCGGGAGATTATTCAGAAGCTCAATCTGGTGGCCTGCCGGGAATGCCGGAATGGAGAGTTTATTACTCTGTTTCTGGCTTGTATTGATATTCGGGCCTGTACCATCACCTACTGCAACTGCGGGCATGAACCAGGACTGCTGCTGCCGGCGGGAAAACCCGTACAAAACCTCGAAAAAGGCGGACTGGTTATGGGGTTGATGGAAAATGCCCAATATGAAACAGAAACGCTGCCGTTTAACAAAAATGACTGCCTGCTGTTGTACACCGATGGTCTGATTGATGCGGTCAACTTTGAAGGCAAAATGTGGGGTAAGGAACGTTTGTTGACCGTACTGGATTTATATCGTGAATCCTCAGCGGCGCAGCTGGTGCACACCATCCTGGGCTATCGACGGCGGTTTGTGGGGCTGGCCAGCCAGTTTGACGACACCAGTGTCCTGGCCATTCGCAAGATCGAATAAGCGACGCCGGATGCACGACGATCATTCAGAAGACAGGCACAAATTCATCGTCTTATCCCCATTGCAGCTCAGCCGGACAAAATGATAATGCCCTCCGGAGTCAGTGTATTATCCTTAGTCTGCTGGTACAGAGTCGGAATGTTCACCAAGACGCTCAAAGAAGCCTTGCTTGCGGAGATACTGATAAATATAGGACACGCCAACCAGCGTCAGGCCTGTGGCCAGGAAGGCCGTGATGCGGTAGATGCTCTTGACTTCGCTCATATCAAACAGGAATATCTTGGCCAGCAGGATTCCAAATAGGCCCAGGGCCATATAACGCACAAGGGCAATCCGACGGATAAAACCCACCATCAGCAGGACCGCACCATAGGCCGCCCACAGCAGCGACAGACTCATGTAGGCCTTAAATTTCCAATGGAGCAATCCCCCCGAGCCATACTGATCCAGGCAATACCAATAGGCAAAGACCTGTTGGCTGAGAATGGCCCAGAGAGTAACCACTCCGGCCAGGCCGAAACACTGATTCCATTTGGGGTCAAGTCCTTCGATGCGATGTTGTTTTCGAAACTGTATGGCGGCGATGAAGATGGCCGCGACGATGGCCGCCTGTACGGCAAACGAGCCGTTCCATATAAACGGAAATGATGAATCATATAGTGCATCAAGATTGGCAATGGCGGCAATGGAGCCGATAACAGCAGCCAGCACCGCAGCGGTCCTGCATATCAGGCCGGCCGGACAGACGGGGCGGCAGACAACGGCAACAATAAAGACTGCCGTTGCCAGCAGAAATGCCTGCAGGGTTCGTGTGTTAACGAGAACCTCTTCAACCCCCCGATGAGTCCAATAGCAATGCCATTCGAGGACGCCAGTACCCAGCAGCACAGCGGCGGTGATGAGATAGAGCCATTGTGACTGCAAGGCATAGCGTTCAGGATCAGACGTCTTCCAAAAACGATAAAGCAGATGCTGAATCGCAGTCCCCAGCCCCACACAAAACGAGGTGCCAAAGAAACCGTTGAACACCGGAGTAAACGAGGCATCCCGGGACGGCAAAAAGAACAGCCCAGCGAGACTCAGGCCCATCGCCAGAAACCCCATCCCCTGCATCCAGACACCGCCATAGAGGATCCCGACAGCAATCAGAATCACGGATTTGACCGTCCAGCCGATAACCAGGGCATAGGTCTCAAAATACAGAGGCATGGCTGCAGTCAGGAATGCAGTGCCGGCGATACCCATGGCTGTCCACAGGTTCTGATCCTGTTTACAGCGGACTCGTGAAACGACCGCGGCAACCCAATAAGCTGTACCAAGCAGTGCGGTACAAAAGGCCAGTTCCGGACGGAACCGTTCTTCGAGCATCATCCACAGGTAATAAAAAGTGATGGCCCCTGCCGCACAGGGCAGCAGGACGTCTTCGCCGCGTGTGACAGCCTGTTTGACCCAGCCATACAGCAGCGGCATGACCAGATACACCACAAAAAATACGCCCACCCATAGTCCGGCAATCAGCAGGCGGCTGGGATGGGCTTCGGTAAAGTTCAGGATGGGCCGGGTGAATTTTTCGAACCACAGGATATATAGCAGAAAGGTGCCGACAAAAGCCAGCAGGTTGACTGTACGCCAGCGGCGGAAAAATGCACAGCCCATCGCACCAAGACTCAGGATCAGGACATAGCCGAACAGATGATGCGGCAGGTTCTGGCCCGTGGACAGAAATAGTGGTGTGGCATATCCACCCAGCAGCGACAGGATGGCCGCCAGCACTTCATCGAGCAGGACCGCATAGGTCATGGCAGCCATGGTAATAACACCGGCGGCAGCAAAGGCTGAGGTACTGTCGATCAGGTGATATCCCCGATACGCCCAAAACACGGCGGCATACAAGAGAGCAAACCCCATCGCACTGACCCCTTTGGCAACAACTTCATAGCCGCGGCGACGGGTGATTTCACCAATCACAAAGGCTGCTATCCCGCTGCCTGCAACCACTCCCACCCTCGCCCAGGGCCCCAGCCAGGCTTTGTCATAGGCTAATTTTAAAAATAAGCCGACTCCGGCAATCACACAGATAATACCAGCAACAGAGGCCCACTGGGTACCAATCTGCTGTTCCAGTCCTTTGCCAATAACCTGCTGCGGTTCTGCAGGCTTCTGAACAAGAATATCGATTGTACTTGGCTGGGTTTGTACCGGGGATGTTTCTTTTTGGATCGCCGACTCGATTGCAGCGGATTCGAGCAGATGGGGGAGCGGCTCACCAGGGACAGACTGGACTGGCTGTGGACTGGACTGAGGCTGCGGCTGTGGTGAGACTGCCGGACTATCCTGATGAAACCGCAGACGTCGCAATTCAGACTTGAGGTTCTCTAATTCTTTGCTGAGGGTGCCGAGCCTGCCCAGGCAGACTAAAGCAATCATAAATCCTATCGGCCCAAGAAGAGCAAACCCCAGTCCCAATAAAATCACCAGTCCTTTAAACAGCATCTTGAGTGTCCCTTCATACTTGGACTTGTTTGTGTTCCATCGCAATCGTTCGGATTTTGCGGATGTCCAGCTTGCCGGAGCCAAGTGTCGGAATGGATTCGACGGCAATCAGGTTGTCCCGTCTGGGCTTGGCCAGATTCGGCAGGTCGCTGCGGCTCAGAATATCCCACAGGTGCTGACCGTCCACCATCGACTGGACATACAAGACTACAATCTGTTCGCCCTTTTTCTCATCCGGGATGCTGGTCACAGCCACAGCGCGATCCTGAAGCTGGAGTTCCTTCTGGCAGACTTCCTCGATGGCGGTATGGGAAATCATCTCGCCGCCGATTTTGCTGAAGCGTCCCAGGCGGTCGGTGATGGTGATAAAGCCCTCTTCGTCGATAATCACAATATCGCCGGTGTTATACCAGCCGTCCTGAATGACTTCGGCGGTCTTGTCGGGGGCGTTAAGGTAGCCTTTCATCACGCTGGCACCTTTAACCCACAGAACCCCCTGCCGGCCCGGCTCGACCGGCTGCCCGCTGTCAGGATCGATAACCCGGGTAGCCAGACCGGGGATGGGTCTGCCGACCGAGCCGGCTTGGGTGCCCTGCTGGCGGCAGCCGTCCACTTCCACATCCGGCACATTGACCGATACCAGCGGCGATAATTCCGTGGCACCATAGCCTTCGAGCGGGCGAATGCCGAAATAGTTCTCGAAGCTGTCGGCCAGCGACTGCTTCATCTTTTCAGCCCCTACAATGAAATGCTGAATGCTGCGGAAATCTTCGCGTTCACAGCGACGGAGGTAGGTCAGCAAAAATGTCGGCGTACCAAACAGCATCGTGCATTGGTACTGGCTGACGGTCTGAGCAACCAGCCGGCCATCGAGCGGATTGGGGACAAAATGGACCGAGACCTCCGACAGAATCGGCAGCCACATAGCGGTATTGAGGCCGAAGGAATGGAAAAACGGCAGAATCCCGCAAAGACGAACGGTTCTGTCGAATTTGAAGATCATCCGCACCGCTTCCATATTGGACAGCAGATTATGCTGGCTGAGCATGACGCCTTTGGGGCGGGTCGAACTGCCCGAGGAATACAAAATTGCAGCCGTCTGGTCAGGATCAACTTTCCGGAATCCGCCCATCCAGCGGGCGGGAATCAGAATGGCCTTCAAAACAGCATTCCGTTTGTCACGCCGGGTGATGTCGGCAGTGAGGTCTTCGAGAAAAACATATTTGGGATCTTCGGCAGGCAAATCCAGTTTTTCAAGGAATGCCCGCGACGTAATCACCGTTCGAATACCGCATTCGTCAATGGCCGCCTGACGATCAGACGGACTAACGGTATAGTTCAGGTTAACTGCCGTCTTTCGCAGCAGACCAATGGCAACATTGGCAATTGCCCCGCCAACACTGGGCGGCATCAGGATACCAATGTTCTGCTGATTTTTGAGAATACTCCGGCAGCGTTCGGCAAAGAGGATTACGGCAATCAGGGCCTGGCCGTAGGTCAGCTTCTTGCCGGTGGTGTCGGTCATACACAGGCGGCTCCAATTGCGCCGGGCAACCTTGACAAAGGTCTGGGCCATCGACAGACGATAGTATTTGCGGGATTCCATCCAGTCGCAGGACAATTCCAGAACCGCCTGACGAATCTTGCGGGCGGTGGAATCGGCGGGCATGGGGGCACCAAAATGCACGCTGACGGGGTATTCGAGCGGGCGGGGTCTGCGGCCAAATAGCTTGCCGTAACGATAACTGGTAATGGAGTCCCACAAGCCGCCCAGATAAACGGGAATGACCGGACAGTCGGCAGCTTTGATAATCCGCTCCAGGCCGGGCCGGAACGATGCCAGATGACCCGTGCGGGTCAGATAGCCTTCGGCAAAGATGCACACAAGGTAGCCGTCTTCAATGGCCTGACGGGCCTTGTTCAGGGATTCGACAAGCTGTCGCGGGCCGTCGGCGGCACTGATGGGAATGGCCTTGATAAAGCGGAAAAACCAGTGCAGACGGCGGCTTTCATAGATGGGGCGATCCACAAGGAAGCGGATGCGCCGATGCTGGACAGCACTGAGAACCAGCCCATCCACCCACGAGACATGGTTGGACACCAGCAGCGCCCCCCCTTCGATGGGCAGATGTTCTTCGCCGAAGACACGCAATCGATAGATCATGCGAATGGGAATCGACAGGACAAAACGAAAGACATATTCCCGCAGGTAATACAACGTTACGAGAAAAGTCACGATTCCCAGACACGACAGGACGATAAACAGAGATGCGGCGGACATGTTGAGCATTCCGGCCAGCAGGCTCACAACGCCCGAGGCCAGCGCAACCCCCACCCAGCCCAGCGAGTTGGAGGCGGCGATAATACGTCCCAACAGGGCACGGTCAGCTCGAATCTGGATAAAGGTCTGGACGGGTACGATGTATAAACCGGCACCGGTACCCATCAAAAAGATAGCGATGAAAACCCAGGTTTTGGAAGGGTTGGCGGCCAGCCATATCGTACCGATGGAAAACAACAACGCTCCCAGGGGAATGATGCCGGCCTCCAGACTCCGGCCCGACAATCTGCCCGCCCAAAGGGAGCCGATGCCGATGCCAATAGCGGCGATGACAAACAGATAGCCGCTCTGGATCGCATTGTACTGGCAAACCTCAATACCATACGGAATCAGATTAATCTGGGCAAAGCCGGCCAAAAACATGAAGACCGCCGCAGCGAAAACCGACGCCAGCAGATCGACATCCCGCCCGACCAGCCGCAGGGTCCGCCAGACCTCGACAAAAAACAGCGGATGGGAACTGGCCGACTGTCCGCCGGCGGGGGTTTTGCGGATCAGCAGCGAGGTAATGGTTCCGGCCACGGCCACGACAACGCAACCGATGCCGGCCAGGGGATAATTTTCGCCGGTAAGCTGAGCCAGTGCAGGAGCGGCGGCCATGCCCAATACGATGGCCAGATAGGTCATGCCTTCCAGATAGGCGTTAGCCCGCGACAAATGCTGCGGGGCGGCCAGCTCGGGGATGATGCCGTATTTGCTGGGCCCAAAGAAGGCGCTCTGGGTGCACATCAAAAACAGCACGGTATAACAAAAGACCGTATTGGACATCCAGAATGCCAGACAGCCCAGTCCCATCAGCACGATTTCGGCAAACTTGACCAGCATGATAATACGGCTTTTGCTGAAGCGGTCGGCCAGGACGCCGGCAAACGGGGTAAACAGTAAAAACGGAATGACAAACAGCATCGCAGCGGTCGAGCTGACCTGGGAGGCCTTGTCCTGTCCGAGTTTGCCGATTAACAAGAAAATCATCAGCCCTTTGAACAGGTTATCGTTGGCCGCGCCGAGAAACTGCGTGGTATTCATATAACCGAATGTATTGCCGATTTTGGACGATTCTGTTTTCATGATTTCAAGTTCGCTTTATACCGAACGGTTATGATTATTTGATACTCTATTGATTATTTTTGCACACAAAAAACCGGACAGCCAGACCACACGCCAGACCGCACAGGAAATCCACGTCGCAAAAGTGCCGATAAACAGATAACCAATACAGGCTGTAGAAGAACAAGAGCCTTCCATTTGAGCTATAGCCCAGACTATATAGCCCCAGAAAGCAAGCAGCCCGCAAACAAAAGCACCTTTGAAATACACTGTGCTTCGGGCCCAATGGCGGATCGTAAAAAAGATCGTACCAGGAAAAATGAGAACCGCCAGCAGCATCATAGATATCATTTAACGACTCCTGCATGCATTTGCGGGTTCACTGGATAAATAGTCAATCACCTTTGCGATACATTGATCCCGTAATACCGCAGCCTCATTCAACAACTCATGCTTTGCGGCCGGTAGGATCTCTATTTGTGCGGCGGGGAATTTGTCCCGCAGCAATTGAATATTATAACGCCAATCCACGGTGGTGTCTCTATCTCCCTGCAAAATAAACAGCTCTTTTTGGCTGGGCTGGATACGTGTCAAGCGGTCATTCCAGTCAAAAATCGACTTGACCCAATCGAGAGAGACCACGGGGATGTGCAGAGGGTCGCAATATCTGTTAAAATGGAGAAAGTCTGGGTCGGAGGAATTGGCCTGGGGGAGGCGAGGGACGCGATCCGTAAACGTCCGGTAAAAGGCATATGTTGCCTTGGAGATGGTATAGCCCCGCCAGCGGATCAAGGGGGCGGCCAGGACGACCTTGTCAAATGGGTCATCCGAGCCGGAAATCAGACTGTCCAGGCCCACCGTGGCCCCGGTGCTGAATCCGACAAGATGGACTTTCACAGACGAATCGGCCGGAGGCTGACCCGGGGCTGAATAGAAACTTAACCCCGCTCGTAATCCCCGGGGTTTGAGCACACAAGATTCAGCATCCAGTATCTGCTTGATTTCCTTCACAAAGTCCCCTAAGGCCTGGGTATAATCCTTTAATGCTCCTGCTGCCGCCTGATGTCCTTCACTCAGCCCGTGTCCGGGCAGGTCAAACGCCCCAACCGCAAAGTCATCGTCCAGCAGGCCGGCAATCAGGTGCTTCATCTGGCCGGTGTGATTCATATAGCCATGCAAAACGATGACGAGGGCTTTACACGCCGACGGCATCCAGAGATGCCCGGCCAGTTTCAGCCCGCCGCTGGAAAACCACCCGAAGCGGTGCCTGATACCGGGCCAATCCAGTCCGTAATGGTCAAAATAACATTGAATGGGTTCGGGATACGCCGGCCCGGGTGTTTCGGCCAGCCAGCCTATTACGGTTTGGATTGTCTGTTTATCCTGTATATTCAATTTCTTAGTAGTACACCTAAACAGACCTGCGGCCATCGTCTCTTTCATGCTGTAACGTTTCCTTTCCTTATGGATGCTTTCTTACTGAGCCCCAAGCCCATGGTTGTGAACTTTTACTGATTTAGGGATGCATTGATGGGAATCGACCGGGATCAATTTGTATTTTTTTTTGATTCCTCCATCACCCATCGATGAATAGGACTGCAATTGGCTGCTATGCCCGTATTCGCTGTTTTGGTCTTTTGATAATGGGGTGCAATTTTCTCTTCTTTGTATTTCTTGATTTGATATTCTGTTTGTTTGATAAAATCCTGAGAGCAGCCGCAGAACATCATGCCAACGATTATAAAGATACCTGAACAAAATCTTTTGTTGACATGTGTTGTTTCCATTTTCATCCTCCCGTCCGGGATTGATTCATCTATCCGCTTTTAAGACCGAATCATCTTCCTGCTCTGCATGCGTGTCGTTTCTGTTGCAATTCCGATCGTCAATATCATTCCAATCAGTACCATGCTCAGAACTGTTAACCATGTCCACGTCATTTTACACACCCTTTCTTGTATTTTTTTCCTCTATTCTTAATTTTATTATCTCTGTGAAATGATATAAACAAACAGCGTGCCACAACACAAAACCACCATAAGATTATATATTTAAATGAATTATGGTTACCACAAAAAAGAGTATGCCAGAGAGCAAAAGCTTGAATATACAACAATTGCATATTCAATAGACTACAGTTGTATATCCAATTCGTATCCATAAAAAAAAGCCGGGACACAGGCCCCGGCCTTGAAATGCGACTTTTAAAACCTTAATATTTATGGAAAATCATCACGCCGGGATTAGCCGACGGAGGCCACCTCCGGGCGCTGAGCAGCCAGGTGCTGCTTCTGATAGCACTGTTCGCGGAAAATAGCAATTTCGGCGTCCAGATTGGGATTGGGAGAGTCGCCAAAGTAGGCATCAATCACCGGAAAAACGATATCCGGGTGCTGTTTTCTCCACCGGCGGATCATGCCTTCGGTCTTGGCAGTCACAACACCTTCGTGCATGCAGGTAAATGGCCCCACATGGAAGATGCCGGAGATGCCGTGTCCGTGCCCACCAGAGATGCCATGCAGCAGAACATAGACCAGCCCTATCCCAAGAATGGATTCACCGCTGATAGAGCTGTGGAATTCCCCGGCATTTTCGACCGTCTTAAGCAGGGTCATCATCGGCGGGAATGGATGCCTTCCCTTGAGAACCTCACGGAAAGGTTCCGAGACCCGTTTGCGGATATGTCGGATATAGGCATATTTGACAGCCAGTCTGGTCCAGGCGGCAAGGCCACCGAAGAAATCACGCCAATCGAATGTCTTCAACGCCGTTGCGATACGACAATGCGTCTGCAGCAGATTGGTACAATTGATATAATCAAACCATTCGATCATCGAGCAGCGGACGACTTCAAGGCGATTGTCTTCGAGCGTTTCAATCACGTGATTGGTGTAGGGATCATGCATTCGCATATAAATCTCGCCGGAATACAACACCAGCGGAAAACGTTCGCTGGTTTGAAACTGGCCAAATTGGCGAACCGTCTCCCGACTCCACCCAGCCAGGTCCTTCACACTGCAGCCCCGCGCCAGACATTCTTCCAGTTCAGTCAGTCGGGATTCCTTGAGCTGTTCGATCTGGTCTTTGGGGCAATAAGGGCGATATCGCAATGTGATATCATCCAGCAGGTCGCTGGCAATCAGTCCCCGCAGCAGCAGTTTTTGTATCTTCATCTGATCAGCGGCAGTATATTTGCCGCTGAGGATATCAAGATAGTCGGTTTGGGTCGTCGGACCGGCAATGGGCAAGTCCGCATAACCTTCATCATCGAGGAAAAACCGGACAGTCTCCCGATATTTGCCAAAGCGGCACGGCCCATCGGTTGTCGGAAGGATAAACACATAGCGGCTTGTAACCGCTTGCCGGCCATCCCGCTGCGTTTCCTGCTCAAGGAAGCCCAGCAGATCGCCTACCACACCCTTGAGCGGGTGGCAGACTTCGGTGTGAATATGCTTGCGGGCCAGTTCATAGCCTCGCCGGGTATTGGTCGGTACCACGACGGTTTTAATCTTATAATGACGCAGGCACGCCGCCGCGATCCGGCTGCTGATTCCCATGTAGGGCAGCAGCCACGTCCGTCCTTCGAGGCGGCTGGGGCTTGTGATGTCGGTCATGTTCATGCTCCTTGTGATAATGGCTATGCACAACACGTTCAAAAGCCTCGGTTCGAGTGAGAAACGGGGCATTATTGGTCTGTGCATCGGTTAACAATGTCAGCATCGGCTTGCCGCCGGCAAGATGAATACGCTCTTCCTGATAGATTTTCATGCTGTCCGGCCCGCAGCCGAAATTCATCAGGCGAATCGGATATAATCCCGGACGCGACGCCGCATACAGGTGAGCACGCAGGATATCGATGCTTTCGCACCAGTATTCGGTCCGTTTCAATTCCTGACTCAGCGCGGCAAACCGGTGCCGCAGAAAAATCTGCGGGATAAAATCCAGTCCCCGCGTCTGCGAGAACATCGCACCGGCATACGAACTGGCTTCCGGGTCCAGCACCACATAATCCCGTCCAATGCCCAGATAAGCGATGCGATCTTTGGTTTTTTCAAGAAAGCTGTCGCCGCGATCGTACAGGTCTTCCAGAAAGGCTTTTTCCGCTGCGTCAGCAGCTTCAATCCCATCGCGGATCTGACGACGCGAGAATCGATAACCTTTGCTGCGCAGGTCCTTGTCGATATTTTCCACCAGGATAGGACCGCTGTTGAACCGCAGCACCGGACTGAACTGTTTTTGCGGGTCTATCGACAAGTCATCATTCAGGATAAAAGCCTCGGATTCGGTGTAAATGCAGTATTTCAGAGAAAAACTGTCCTTCTGAAAATGCTCGACAAAAGTCGGGTTAAACTGATAACAAATCCCGGGATGATTCATCAGCAGCATAGCGTGGCCGGTAACCAGTTTACGGGCAATACAGAAGTCCGTCTTGGAATGGTCCACCCCCAGACGGGCAATCGCTGGATTGCTGACCGGGGACGCCACCGGCACAAAACCGAGCCGGGCCAGCAGCGCCGCAGACCAGATGCCTTTTTCAGCAATGGTTGACGTCGCCCGGCGGATACCTACGGTTTTATCCGGGGCGGATTGGCCGTCAAGATCAGCCAGCAGAAGACCATATCGGCGGAAATGCTTGTCGAAAATCGAATGAAAGACTTCGACATAATTGGTCCGCGGTTTTTCGCGGCTTTCCGAATTGCCCTTGGGACAGAATCCGCCGCTGAGAATCGTTTCATTATCGATGGAAAATACATCCAGAACACAATCCCGCATGTCGCAGCTTCGGTCCACAACTTCTTTGCATTTCCGACGCGATTTGCAGAATTCCATGGTCACCAGGTCCCATCCGCGAAATGCCGTATCACAGGCCATACCGCTCTGAGCCATCTGATGAAGATGAGACAGCACATCCAGCGCCGCCCCCCAGGCCCCGAATATTTCACGGTGCGGATAGGCGTAGATGTCCTTGTTGGCCACCTGGGCCAGCGCCGCCAGGAACGCCTTGCCCAGTGCAGGCCCGCCCTGAGCCGAACAGACCTGGCCGGTATTCTGGGCACCGCCGACAAATTTATGATAGTAACTGGCGGCGGTCCCGCGGACGATTGCCGCAGCAATTTCCTCGCGGCTAAAGCCTTCGGAAATCAGCCGGGTTTCGTCCATTTCCATAAAGACCCCGCAGGTCGAGTCGATAATCGGAACCCGTTCGGCCCGCAGGGCATACTCCTGCAGAGTCGTTCGAACATCCAGACCAATTAAATCAGCCATATTCTCAAGCGTCTGGCCGCAGCCGGCCTGACAACTGAAGTTCATCTTGGCATCGCGAACACTGCCGTCTTTGTTGAAAACGGTGTATTTCATATCCTGACCGCCGATTTCAAAAATCGTATCAACACGCTTGTCGTAGTGACGGACACCGAGGGCATGGCAGGTAATCTCGTCGGTAATGCGATCCGCGGGAATCTTGCCCTGTTGGCGAATCTGGTCAGCCTTCTTGCGGCTAAGCAGAAGCTTTTCGTAGAGTTTTCGGGCCGAGCCTGTAGCCCCGATGCCACGGACAATGACATGGTCACGGTGCCGGCTCAGATAACGCAGAACCTCTTTGAGCGAATGTTCCGGGTCACCGTTGGTCTTGATATACAATTTATCCAGCAGCGTACCGTCAAGCCGAACCATCGCACATTTGGTCGTCGTACTGCCGCCGTCAATACCGATAACAACTTCCGTACCCGAGGCAATCGGCTGATCGGGAGCGGGAGGGATTTCGTGAATCAGATGCAGATGGGAACTCAGCGCCGGGGCAAAACTGCGGCGATTACGGCCCTGTTCGGCAACCGCATCCAGATCCTTGACGTCCAGCACATAGTATTGCAATGCGTCCATGCCTTTGCGGGCAATGCCGATAGCCCCGATATTTTCAAAATACTCGGGCCGCCGAATCGTCAGACCGATGGCCTTTTCCAGCTCGGCCTTAATCAGCAAATTATGGAATACCCCGCCGGTTCCGATGGCCTGCTGCGGAATCAGCTGGCGATTGCCCAAAACGTCTATCATGTAATTGCGTGCCGTGGTTCGGAACAAGCCGGCGAGATTGTCTTCTTTATGAACACCTTCGTTTTGCTTGTGAATCAGGTCCGACTGAATCACAATCCCGCATCGGGCCAGAAATTCACTGGGGGCATGGGCCTGGCGGGCTTTTTCTTCGGCCAGGGCATACATCCGTGCATATCGGGCCTGCAGGTTGGATTCTTCCTGCTCACCCACTTCAGCATCCAAAAGCCGTTTGCATTGTTTGGCCAGCAGGGTTCCGGAACCGCCGCCGCACTTGCTGCTGGGACGGCATTCGATAATCGTCATCCGGCCCTGAATCGTCTTCAGATGAAAGAAATAGGCATCCTTGGCGCCGATATGAAAGATATACGCCGTCTGGGGGGCTATCACTGTCGCCCCATACGGAATCGCCACACTGTCGTAATCAAACGTGATCCCCGCAATCGCATCCTTCAATAAGAGTGCCCCGCTGCCGGTAAAGGCGGTGTTGATAATCCGGCTCGGTTCCATCTGAGCACAGATATCCTGCCAGGCCTGCCGGAGGGCAGCAATGGGATTGGCAAAATGCTTAATCGGCGTCGGCGAATAGACCACTTCCTGCCGGCAGTTCAGCACAGCATAATGAACGGCCTCGCTGCCAATGTCAAAGCCCACAAATAACCCGTTTTCTACCCTCGATTGAATCATAAGGCACCTTCCAAAGACCTCTAAAATGTATCAACAATGTCCTGCCTGGTCTTACCACCGGCAATATCATACAAAACCGCATCCAAAACTTCCAGATACAACTGGAACAATGTTGCATATTTCAAAATTACAAACCTATTGTCCATCTTCTTGTTTATCAACTCGTCTTGTTGCCATGATGAATAGGTTTATCAAATCACGTGCCAGCACGCTGAATAATCATAATTCCTTGATATTCCTAGACATATCAAATGCATCTCCACGGAAAACAGTCAAAAAGATTTTTTTGATTGCATTTTATGAATATTAGATATACATTTTATGCATGAAATCTATCACAATATCTCAGGCCGACCGCGTGTTTTTCCAGACGATCGCAGATGCGTCCTATACCAATCCTTTCAGCGAGAAGCGAGAACTCCTGGATCGGCAAATCGCGGGGCTGACCGAAAACACCAAAGACCTGTCATGGCCGCAGATTGTGCCTGCAGTGATTCATAAGGTCCACAGCAAGCTGGCCGAGCTGGACCACCAGATTTCGGGACAAGCCGCCTCCATCGACCATTTTAATCCAGAAGATCGGGAATTGATGAAATATGTTTTTTTATTTGAGATATTCCATCGATTTGCTCTGGATTTTGACACCCTTATCCGCAAACAAGAAAAAAATCCGGACAAGTCGCTTCCTGTACCGTTTGCCGCCAAAACATTTGAGCATCTTGCGGCGAGGGGATTCACACCGCCGCAACAGGCTCGTTCGTTTGCCCTATTTTACCAGATCCGGCGGGCATTTTATTTTATCAATCACGGCCTGGTCGGGCAAAGTGCCTCCATGCGCAAGCTTCGCATGGATTTATGGAATAATATCTTCACACAGGATATCCGCGGCTATGAGCGGTATCTTTGGGACAAAATGGAGGACTTTGCGACCTTAATTGAAGGCCCCACCGGCTCAGGTAAAGGTGCAGCCGCAGCAGCCATCGGCAAAAGCGGCTGGATTCCTTTTGACACCGCCGCCAATACCTTCCAATACAGCTTTACAAACCTGTTTGTTGCCGCCAATCTCAGTCAATACGCTCCAACACTGCTGGAAAGTGAGCTATTCGGCCATACCCGAGGGGCATTTACCGGAGCGGTTACTGATCACGATGGTTTATTCGGCCTGTGCAGGCCTCACGGGACGATTTTTCTGGATGAAATCAGCGAAGTCGCCCCCTATGTCCAGGTCAAGCTCCTGAAAGTGCTTGAAGAACGGACCTTTACTCCAGTGGGCAGCCACAAACCAAGGCGGTTCTTTGGGCGCGTCCTGGCAGCAACCAATCGACCGATTGAAGAGCTGCGACGCACGGGGGCTTTTCGCGAGGATTTTTATTACCGACTCTGCGCCGACTGTATTCAGATGCCCAGCCTGGCCCAGCGGATCGAGGAAAATCCCGACGAACTGACTGAGCTGGTCAAACATTTCAGTGTTCTTATCACTGGACAGGATATTCCGGAGCTGACCGAGAAGGTACTGGATGTAATTCAAAAACGACTGGGCAAAGACTACTCGTGGCCGGGTAATGTCCGCGAGCTGGCCCAGTGCATCCGCCGGGTCATCCTCAAGGAAGACTACCAGCCGCAGATCCCTAAACCATCAACACAGATTCAGAGTTTTCTCAATGGCATTCAGCAGGCAAATTATTCCGCGGATGAGCTCTTGAATCAGTACTGCAGGTGGCTGTACACAAAATATCCCTCGTATCAGGATGTCGCCCGCATTACAGGTATCGACTGGCGCACCGCCAAAAAACGAATCGAGCAGACGTGATCATTCAGCGTGCCAGTTGAATTGGATGGCATCCCAAAAAAAGGAATGCGGATGAGAGGAGTTGAACCTCCACGAGCATTTAAGCCCACAGGCACCTGAAGCCTGCGCGTCTGCCAATTCCGCCACATCCGCAAAGGAAACGCTATCATAGCTATTTCGTGCTGGCCGTCAAGTGTTTTTATCAAAAATCCAACCAAAAGCGGATGATTTACCCAAAGCCCGAACTGATTTGCGATATTTTACAGCTTTATTTGTGTTTATTCGCCGCCATCCTGTCTGCTCAGGCAACCTCAGAGAGCTTCGACACAACTCCTATCCTTGCCCTATCAGTCTGCGACCTCATCTCAAAAAGAACCAACCGATCAAACAATCCCGGGCAATGCCCAATCAGGCCATTCAATACACCTCGTCTGAGCCGCCGAAGATGACTTTGATCCGGTCAATATTGGGAATCACCGGCAGCATATTGGGCATCGGACTGTATGCATCCGACCAGTACACCAGAAACGCCTTGCCCAGCATATATTCCATGGGCACAACGCCCATTCGGTAGGCCGGCTGGTTGGTGATGCCCTTGCCTTCTTCCGACCAGAGCCGGGCATCAAGGCTGTTAGGACTGTTGTCGCCACAGACGAAAAATTCGTCCTTTTCCAGCTTGAACGGATCCCGCTCATTAGCTCGCAGCGTCGCCTGG
>JAWRKM010000080.1:0-10432 GCA_040306945.1 Anaerohalosphaeraceae bacterium | reverse complement strand
CTCCGTCCATTACTGTACCTCAAGCACACCGACCGGCCCGTGGACTTACCGCGGCAAAATCCTGTCCAGCCAGGGCTGGTTCAAGGGACCAGGGCATCATTCCTTTATGTACAATGGCGCATTGGATGAGTGGTATATCGTCTATCACCGATGGAACAAGCGACTGGACAGCGGCCCCTATTCCGGATCCCGTTCGGTGGCCATCGAAAAAATCAGCTATGACGGGGATGCCATCAGGCCCATCATGCAGACCGACACCGGCATCGGGCCGGTCTGGCTGGGAGATCATCTGCGGTCGGACTTCGACCGGGATAATGAGGTGGGCCTGTCGGATTTGCTGACACTGGCTGACGTCTGGCTGACCGCCAACACCCTGGCGGATATGGTCCCCGTCGGAGGCGACAGTTTCGTCTGCCTGCAGGACATGAATTTCTTCGCCACCCAATGGCTTAAAACCGCCAGCGACCTGCGTTAAATAATCCGCTGTTCCAGGTCAAGTTTGACCTGATAGGCGGCAAAAACTTTGTCCTGAATTACAGCGATAAGCTCAAGAATATCCCGTCCGGTCGCCTGGCCGTTGTAGTTGACAATAAAACCTGCATGTTTAGGCGAAACCATCGCCCCGCCGCAGGTATAACCTTTGAGGCCCAGTGCTTCGATCATCTGCCCTACAAACCGCCCCGACGGACGACGGAAAACACTGCCGGCACTGGGCACATCCCACGGCTGCTTCTGGCGGCGAAGGGCCTGATTATCCATCATTTTTTTATGGATCGCCCTGCTGTTGCCGTGCGGCAGACCCAGCCGAACCCGCACGATAATCCACTCGGGACGCTGCTGAAAGAGGCTCTGACGATAACCGAAGGCAAGCTCCTGTTTGGGCAGTGTCTTGAATGACAGATCTTGCGTATCAAAGAAAGTCACGCTTTCAATCCAGTCACTGAAGGATTCACCCAGGGTTTCAGCATTCATAAACACCGCCCCGCCGACGGAGCCGGGAACATCATAAAAGTATTCAAGCCCGGACAATTCGTTCTCCAGCGCCGTTTCACTGAGAATGTTAAGAGGCAGACCTGCTTCAGCGGTAAGCCTGTTTCCCTGCACCGAACAGGCGGAAAAGGCGTTGTTAAAGATGACAAAATCAACCTGGTCGTAATAGGCTTTGGACAGAATGACATTGCAGCCGCCGCCGAGGATAACGCGGGGCCTGCTGCGATCCGAAAAAATCGCAGCGATATCCTCGTCCGTTTCCGGCATATAAACCCGGGCAGCAACGGCTCTCACCCGGTAGGAATTGCAACCCGTCAAATCATAGTCATGGTATATTTTCATCGGTCAGCCGGTTCAATCCAAAGAAACGGTCAATCAAATCAGTTCATACTCCACGACCCCCATCTTCTGCAGCGACAGCATCTGATTTTTACCCAGCGTCGCTTCAATCAGCACATCCTCGCCTTCGTACTGTTCGGTCAGCTCCGTGGCATTGGCCTTCAGAAAAGCAATGAGCTTGCCCTGGCCGGGATGCAGACGCAGCCGCAGACGCACTCTCCCGCCGCGCACTTTTTCAGCAACAACAGCGGACAGTTTATCCAGATTCATCCCCGTACGGGCAGAGATGGCCACCGCATCCTGATGGACCGTCTGCAGAGTTTCAAAGAGCTTGATGTCGCAGATGGAATCGGACTTATTCAGCAGCGTCAGAACCGGTTTTCCCCCGCAGCCGATCTCTTGAAGGACCTGCTGAACACTGTGAATCTGCTCAAAGACCTGCGGGCTGGATGCATCCACTACATGCAGCAGAAGGTCCGCCCCAAGGGCCTCTTCCAGGGTCGCCTTAAACGACGCAACCAGATGATGCGGCAGGTGACTGACAAATCCAACCGTATCGCTGAGCAGCACCTCCACTCCCGAGTCAAGCCGCCATTTGCGGGTACGGGTATCCAGCGTGGCAAAGAGCTTATCTTCAACATACACTCCAGCATCCGTCAGGGCATTCATCAGCGTACTTTTGCCCGCGTTGGTATAACCCACTAAGCAAATGGTGAAAAAATCCTTGCGTCCCTCGATTTCGCGGAGTTTGCGACGATCAATAATCTCCAGCTCGCGTTTGAGCTCTGTAATGCGTTTGCTCACCAACCGGCGGTCGATTTCAAGTTGCTTTTCGCCGGTACCGCGGGTACCGATACCGCCAACCGCACCCGCCGAGGTGCTCGCCCCACCGGTCACCGTATCCAGGTGCGACCACATCCGGGTCAGGCGAGGGTAGGTATATTCCAACTGAGCCAGTTCCACCTGCAGCCGAGCCTGCTTGGTCTGAGCCCGCGTGGCAAAGATGTCGAGGATCAGTTCGCTGCGGTCAAGAACCTTGACCTTGATGATTTTTTCCAGTTCACGAATCTGCCCCGGCGATAAGTCATTGTCGAAAATCACCACATCGGCGTTGTGCTGCCGGACCTTCTCGGCCAGCTCTTCGGCCTTGCCCGAACCGATATACGTACCGGGATGAATCCGATTGAGTCGCTGCTGGACACGTCCGGCCACAACCGCTCCGGCGGTCTCTACAAGACTGGTCAACTCAGCAAGCGGATCTGTTTTATTGATATCAACCTGACGGTCCCGGGTGTATGCACCAACCAGAACCGCACGTTCTTTGAGAACCTGCAACTGCTCACGAATTTTTTCCAAACTGAGATTATACCTCCAATAAGATATTCTCGCACGGTTATACCAGAAAGCTGTTCATTGCTCAATAGCTTTACATATCTCTAATAAATGATAAACAATACGCTGTTTCTTCACATAAAAAAACCGACAGGATCCCGTTTCAATCCTGTCGGTGAAAATGGTAAGCTGCAAAATGTTACTTTGGCAGCTGAATGCCTTTGGCGGCATCTTCGGCAGCCTTTTGGGCATCTGCAGCGGCCTGGTCTGTGGCTTTCTTTGCATCTTCGGCAGCTTTCTCAGCAGTAGCCTTTGCATCCGCGGCGGTCTGTTCGACCGTCTTCTGAGCATCCGCGGCGGCTTTTTCCACTTCCGGCTTGGCCTGATCCACCGCCTTCTGAGCTTCCGCAGCAGTCTGATCAACCTGCGTCTGGGATGGTGCGGCCGGTGCTACCGGCTTTGTGGGTTCTTTTTTAGAACAGCCAACCGCCAACACAGCGACCAAAGCAGCCAACAACATTCGTGTAACCATACTCAATAACCTCCTGATAAAACGATCAAACGGCTGTATCGGGGCGACACCGCCCTGATTGTCCGCATTTTCCATACACAATACTTATTATGTCTTTTTTTTTACTATATTGTATTGTCTGGAAAATACAATAAAAAAATCAGGCACAGGCCCGTCTGTTTATTTACCACCCATTATGTTATGCTGGACTGGCTTCCCAGTCGTCCATGGCAGTAATTTCTCCATTGATCCATATCCATTCCATTCGCTGATAGACAAAACTGATCTGCTCAATATTCGGCCCGGCGATTTTGCTGTCATTGATTCGGGCATTGGTCAGACGGATGATGTAGTATAACTCATCAAGGCCCTTGTCGTTGGTGCGATAAAATCGTAATTCCACCCGGGTCAGATTTTCATTGTTCACCAGAGCAGTATAAAGCAGAGGCGTCGATTTATCGATATACTTGGTCACAATCAACGGCTTATGCTGACGACGCCCAGAGGGCAGGCCAGAAGCAGCGTCCGTCGGAACGAGAATTTCATGGCCAAGCCCAACGACAACACTGGTATTGTTCCGCTCTTTTGGACCGGCCGTCCGGGCAGAAGGTCAGCCAGTAGTGGGCAAAACGCTCAAGGTCTTCCAGCGTTACCACACAGGCCCGCGCACTCCAGGCGGCCGTTCCGTCAAAGTAAATCCACCCGATATTCTCGCCCCACGCCCAGCCGGAAAAGGTGCCGTCATCGCCAATTCGGACGCAGTATTCATTCATCCGTGTTTCGCCGGGCACGACAGGGTCAAAATTGATCCAGCCGACGTTCTCGCCCCAGGCCAGACCCGACAGGCTGCCCTTGCCGTCATTGACCACGCCGAACTTAACAGTACCGCAGTAGCCGGTGTTTTCGCACGACAGGTTGATCCAGCCGATATTTTCACCCCAGATCCAGCCCAGCAGCTTGTCATCGGAGACCTGAACCCCGCTGCCAACGGATGGCTCCAAATTTAACCACCCGGTATTTTCACTCCAGCTATACTGGGCACCAGTATTATACGGATCGATATTTTCAGCAAAGGTTTGAACACTCAATAGCAGCAGGAGCATCGCCAAAACCACTCCATATTTACATTGATAATTCATTATGGAAGCCTCCTTATTTTAAGGTGCCACATTTTGTCCCACAACACAACCTGGTGCTGCACAGAGACTCACCGCCGAAGAGGCCCCTGAGGCAGCAGGATACATCAGCGAATACGCAAAATTCGCCCAGGGATGTTCTGCTCCGGCAATCACCGAAATATCACCGTAAGCGGATGACAGATCAATGATCGGTCCCCAGGAACTGTAGGAGCCAAGATCATAATTAGTCCCGTTATCACCGCAGGTATTTTTTACAATCAAATGATGGTGGGCAGCCTTGTCGTTTTCCACATGAATGCCGTATTGATTGCCGCTGCAAAGATTGGATTCAATCCGGCAGCCCTGACCGCAGCAGCGGATATCAATCCCCGCGTGACCGTTGTTGGATGCCACACAGTCTTTGACAATCGTCTTATCCCGCACCCAGATACCCCACAGGTCATTACCCGAGGAATCACACCGCATAATGACATTCTGGGCATTTGCCCCAATCCCACACTCCCCATTGTCCCGGGCCGTGCAATCCAGGATAATATTGCCGTCGCTGACATCAATGCCTGCCCAGCAGTGGGTCACGGTACAATCCGCAATCAGATTTCCAAAATTCGCTTGAATCCCGATTTGGCCGTATTCTTTGCCGGTCAGTCTGACTTTCGCCAGACAATGGGATTATATAGCCACCTGCCGCAGGGTCGGCATTCCGGCAGTCTGCACCATATTCGCTGCCGATGCAAAAAAGACCTTCGGTCCAGTGGAGCTCAAACACTATTGTGATATCCTCCGAAAATCCGGAGGATTCAGCGGGTTTTCATCCACCCAGCGAAGCGGACCTGTCGGTGTTCGGTTAATCGCAGTCATCCTGAATCGTCTTTATGCCAAAAAGTCCTGAATCGAATTAAGACAGAATCCCCTGTATTCTACCTTATATCCTGGATAAGACCGCAGGACGGCCTGTGACTGCTTTTGGAGTTTTTCCAGATTAATTTTGTTTTCATTGAATTTGACATCGGCAAAAAGAATGTATTTTTTAAGCTCATTGACGGCAACAATGTCAATTTCATTTTCTGATTTACGATCCCACCAGGTACCAATTTTGTTGTATTTTTGGCTTGATGCCAGCAATTGACGGACCATTTTTTCCAGCAGGATGCCGCTGAAAGCGCTGTAGTCCCGGCGGACAATCTCTTTGATATAATTAAAGTTGCCTGTTTCAACCGCGGACATATTGCGATAAATAAACCGAAACCAGAAGTTCAGAAAATTATCTTGAATCCGATACCGCATTCGACGTCCGCCGGGCTTTGCGTCAATCGGCAGGAACTTGCTTAGGATGGCAAAATCATTTTCCAGCCGGTCAATATAGCCCCCGATATTACATCCCAGGATGGATTCCATTTCCGGGCGGGATGTCTTGCCAGCGGCAATCAACGACAGAATTGAAAAGTAGGTAATGTATTCTTTGCCAAATTCCTCAATGAGCACATTTTTCCCTTCGTATAGAAGGGGGGAATTGGCATGTAGTACAAAATCCAAAATCGCATCAAACGAAAATGCCTTATTCGCGGTCAATAGGTCTATATAAATAGGCATTCCTCCGGTGATTGCATAATAATCAAATATCGTATGGATTGAGCTTTGGCGATAATCTTTTAGGATTGCCGCTGTGTCTTGGACAGAAAACGGTGTGATAAAAAATTGACGATCGGCACGATTGAACAGCGGCTCTTTGGAATCCTGGAATATCTTGTTCATCAATGAATAGACAGACCCAACGACAATTAAATTTAACTTGGATTTTCTTTTATATCGATCCCATAGATGCTGAATCTCTGAAAACACAGAGGGATTGATGGTGTAGAATTCCTGAAACTCATCGATAATCAGTGTAAACCGTTTTCGGGTGGAAAGATCCAGTATGAGCTGGAAGATGTCTTTAAACTGCCTAACCTGTCCGATGACCGGAATTTCAAAGACCTGCCGAATTTGCTCAAGAAATTCCTCACAGAGAAGCGGTTCCGTTTTTTTGGATATAAACAGATACAAATGAGGCTTGCGGCGGACAAATTCGGTTGCCAGCAATGTTTTGCCCACACGTCGCCGTCCAGTCAATACGGTCATCCGACCGCCTTGACTGGTTTGATTATAAATCGCTGTTAACTCTTTCAGTTCTTCCTTGCGGTTGTAAAATTTCATAACAGAACCTTTGAATGCTTAATATAGTAAAGCATATTACAGTAATACAAGTAACAAAAACATAGAAAATGTCAAATGGAAAATAGAAATACATATCGGTTCTACTACAAATCCACTACAACAAGAATGACTAACAACTCCAGAAAGAGTTAGGCTGTACGATTGGAAATTCTTATAGTAAATAGGGCCAAGGAATGTCCAGAAATCGCAACCATTTTATTCAGCCAATGCCGCAATTTCCTCGGCTGTCAATGCCCGGCTATAAATCCGGACATCATCCAGCAAACCCCTGAAGTAGTTTTGAAGTGTTCCCGTGTCCAGAACACCCAGATAAACCCCGTCGCTATCCGAGGTGTTGATGGATTGGGTATTATTTGCGGCTGTAACCTGTAATTGTCCATCCACATAGAATTGAATCTCATCCACCGACGGCGTTTCATCACGATTCAGAACCGCGGCGATATGATGCCATTGATTATCCGCAACAGAAACAGTGCCTTTGGCAAAGCCGCCCCAGACCCCCACCGCCGGTTCCCCTGTCGGCTGGATTCGGAACATCCACTTGCGACCCGTTTGGGCACTCCCCCAGGAGGTAATGATCTGATCCAGGCCGGATACCGACGTCTTCACCCAGGCCGTGCAGGTCCGCGAAGCAGCCCCCGGCACGCCTCGATAATCGGCAATCATAACATAGTCATCCGTGCCATCCAGGCTCAAGGCTCCACCAGTCACTCCGGAAGTCCAGACTGGACCGTTGACCAGCAGGCCCGAACGCTGATACAGCGAGCTGTCCCTGGCAGTTGTACCGTTGCCGTCATCCAATTTCAGATGCAATTGAAGAGCTTCATCAGACAGCCAGCGATTGGCCAGCACCGAAACATCCGACATATCAACATTCCGGTCGCCATTCAAATCGGCTCCCTGGCAGGCGGGAATATCCCCACAATCCAGCATCAGCCATTGGGCAGCAAGCCCGTATAAGTCTTCCATACCCCGCACGCCGGAATAGACATTGGCCACCTGAATAGTCATATCCGCGGTATCATAAAAACCTGCAGGATCGACAACACGTACAGCAAAGACATTGGCACCGACATTCGAATCCTGCGGGATGCCGGACAGAGTGCCGTCCGGCGACACCTTCAGCCAGTCGGGGCCCGCGTCCTTGCTGAATGTCAGCTCGCCGCCTTCCGGGTCGCCGGCATCCACGGCAAGCGTACCGCTGTAAGGCCTGCCTTCAATCGCATCGGTTTTATACAAGGCACTGGCCTGGAAGGAAGGCGGCTCATTGCGAGGACTCCAGATTTGCGTCTCCAAGATACTGAACCAGCCGCTGCCGGCACTGTTGTTTCCGGTCATGGTAATCGTAACATAACGGCCGCGCACGGGAACAAATGAGGTTTGCCAGTAGCCGGTGGTCGTCGTGGTATTACCGCGGAAGACCTCCGTACCGTCAATATCGATTCGAATGGGGTGGGTGCGTGACGCGCCATTATTAAACCGTATTTTGATTTGACTAATATCAGACACTGTCCCCAGGTCATATTTAATCCAAGCAGTAGCCACTGTGCCATCGTTGGCCCACCGAGTTGCACGGTTGCGGTCATAGGAATTGACCGCAGGATTACCCGACTGTTCCGCCCCGGCAGTACTGCTGACAATATTCAGCGGTGCCGTGATAAACTGCCCCGGCTGAGTCGTGGTCATCAGTTCGGCAATCTGGGCGGCATTCAATGCATAATCCGCTATGATCACATCATCAATCATTCCATTAAACAGCGGGTCGGGCCACTGGCTTTTGCCGATATAATTTTTGGAAGGCTGAAAATCAGAGGGATTGAGGGTCATCGCGCTATTGGTCGCCCGCGGTGTCCCATTGACATATATCGTTCCGACATTGCCGTTGAGGGTCACGGCCACATGCGTCCATTGCCCCACAGGCAGTCCGGTGGTATTGACTTGCTGCTCGCCGGAGCCGTTGCCGGACGTCGTAATCCCAAAACGCAGTGTATTGCTGACCGATGAAGGCGTCAGGAACATATATTGTGTGGTATTGTTGCCAAAATCAAAAATACGCTGCCAGGCATTGCCGCCATTCCAATAAACCCAGGCAGCAAATGTGAAATCCGTACATTCCCCGATATGCGTCGGCAGCACCAGGTAATCATCTGTGCCATCCAGAACAAGAACCTGACCGTTCCGCCCTGCGGTCAGCTTGGGAGCCCCATACCTCAGCGGATTGTTGCCATTGCCTGAACTGTCCCGGAAATTCTCGTCAAAGTGATAAATCGTATTGGTACTTCGTCCGGACCCTGGAACTTCCTGTTGGTAGCCAATCGGAGAGACCTTATCACGATAGACGATACCGGCATCCGTCGGCCAGCCATCATCCCATTCCACCCGCCGGACGTCCTCGACCCAGTTATAAATCGCATATCGCTCCACCCAGGGGGTATTATCCAGCATGGTTATCATCGCATTGACGGCTGCGGCCTGCTGGGCATAGGTCGGATCACCACATCCGGTCCAGTTGGCACCGTTGTTCCATTCCGTCACCCAGATAGGCCGACCGGTGTTGTCGTACACTTCTTTAAGAAAATTGTACATCTGTGTTGCCGCACCGCTGGGATTGGAAGGATTGTAGCACCAGTAGTAATGCACCGCCACAAAATCGACCCGCAAATCCGCGGCGTCGGCCTTTTGAATAAACGGATACAGCCAACTGCTTCGCCCGCCGTCTGTCGGGGCAGGCGAACCCACACGCAGGCCTGTACCCAGCAGATCCGGCCATGACCAGATGGCGTCGTCGACGGCAATATTCGCCTCTTTGGTATTGTCCGGCTCATTATAGCCCAGCAAATGACTGGCACCGCGCGTCTGCCAATTCTGATTCAGGCCCGGCCACCAGCGATTCTGACGTATGGGGACATATTCCTTGTCCAGTGTGGAATTCTGATCGAGATTCCAGTTATACCACCACTTGATATTCAGGTTGGAACCGATGTTGCCGGCAATGCCCTTTTTGCTGACCCAGCGCCAGGGGAACACCCGGACAAAATTAATCTTATCATTGAGCTTGCCCGGAAGAACACCGATTTCCAGATCACAGTCCTGTGCGACATAGTTTTTGCTGTAGCCGGTGCCGTTTTCGTTCTGGGCGAATGTCGCGGTGTAGCCGCGTTTTAAGATAAAGGAACTGATCGACGAGGCCATCGTGCCGAGGGAGCTGGTATTATAGGCCGTATATTGATTTAAATAGGCGGAGTTACCCTGGAAATTTTCCTCCGTAAAGACCTGCAGGGGTTGAAACGTCGAAGACTGCGGGATGATAACCGCCCCGGCGGCATATTCCACCACCCGGACATTCGTCCCCAAGACGGCATTGGCCCCGTTAACCTTAATCTGACTTAGGTAGGTCGAGTTTGCTGTCGAGGGCTTGACATTTTCCAGAAACAAAAATGAATCCACCGAGTCCAGATTTATCGTACAGCCGGTCAATGGAGCCGTTGCACTGGTCAGGTGCAATTCCGAGACGCCAGTCATATTGACTGTCGTATTGGACAGGCTTGTGTAGGTCGCAATGCCATCAGTGAGGGTCACTGTATCCGCTTTCAGGTCGGCCATTATAAAAAAAGCAGCCAAAGCCATAACCACAGAATATCTTTTATATATCGACGGGGTATATATTTTTTCGTGCATCTATTTTCCTTTTAAAGACATTACTATTCCAATTCTCTATGGATACTGGCTGCCTCACTCCATTCTACTGCAAGCCCCTATTATTAAAAGACTTATAACTGTTTTAGCACCCCTCTACCCTCATTCACCTGCGTTGCCACATGCTACCCATATTCCTCTCTGAATCTATACTCATTTAGAATCGACTTTTTAGACTGAATTTTTACCAAATTAAGCAAATATGTGATAT
>JAWRKM010000079.1:0-20443 GCA_040306945.1 Anaerohalosphaeraceae bacterium | reverse complement strand
GCTGCCCGGCTAAACTGCGGAACCACGATCATCGAGATGCCCACAAGCACCACAAACCCGACGGCGATTTCCAGCCATGTCGGTTTCGGATTGATTTTCGGTGGATTCGATTCCATAAACCTCGTGCCCCCATATAAAATTTAGAATTTACAACGAAGAATTGAGAATGTAGAGCAGAGATTCTTTCCCATTGCACAAATCTGTTGAGACAGACTTATTTCATTCTGCATTCTCTATTCTAAATTCTCATTTCATCCCCAGGACAACCCGGATACAGCCCCATGGAATACCGCCCATCGCAGCTCAACCCCATTGTAGCTCAAGCCTCCGTGCTTGAGATAAATCCCATTGCAGCTCAAGCCCCATTGTAGCCCAAGCCTCTGTGCTTGAGGTATAGCAGCTCAACCCATTGTAGCTCAAGCCTCCGTGCTTGAGGTAAAATTCATAGTAGCCCAAGCCTCCGTGCTTGAGGAAAAATCCGATTGCAGCTCAAGCCCCATTGTAGCCCAAGCCTCCGTGCTTGAGGTATAACAGCTCAACCCATTGTAGCTCAAGCCTCCGTGCTTGAGGTAAAATCCATTGCAGCTCAAGCCCCATTGTAGCTCAAGCCTCCGTGCTTGAGATAAAATCCATTGCAGCTCAAGCCTCCGTGCTTGAGATCCCCCCGCCGCAGGCATTCCAATTGACTCAGAGTCATCTTCAGTAAAATTCAAAAACAGCAATCTCAGAGGCTTGCTCTACTAAAACGCAATCACGGCAAGCTCTGAGGCTTGCCCTGCAATACAACAGGCTTATTCATTCGAACCCAAAAGAAAACCGGCCGGGAGATCGCTCTCCCGACCGGCCTGTTGTTTTTCAGGAATAAATATCTGTTCTTAGTAGCTATCATAAGGAGCAGCTGCGGTGAACTCCCATGAGTCCAGTACGCTGTCTCCGTTCGTATCGGTAGGGTTATACAGCCAGTCTGTACCAATCACATTACCATTGGTGAAAGGATTATTGGGAATACCAACCTGCAGATAAGGTCCATATTCACCTGCGGCATCTACTGTACCGTCAAGCCGTGTCTTGTTCAGCATCACATTCGAGAACTCCGCGGCAGTGGGAACCGTGTCATTGTGCTGAATCTTGTACAGGGCGATCGCAGAACGAATGCTCTGCAGGTTGCTCTGCAGACTGCTCAGTTTGGCATCGGTGCTGGCCTGACTGAACTGAGGTATCACGATGGCAGCCAGAATGCCCAGAATGACCACGACGATCAAAATTTCAACCAGTGTAAACCCTTTTCTTGCTCGTTTCATTGTGTGTTTCTCCTTTACTTGTGTGTGTTTCTTGACATCGTTTTCGGTATCGATTTTTTCGAGTCCGGCCACCTTAGGCCGGCCATTTTTAACGCATTACGATCTTACGATTTGCTGCTTTTGGAATGCCGAAGGCCCTTGACCCGCCAGTCGCGGGTCAGCAGGGCCGGAGGCTAAGATTGAAAGTCCGGCCCATTCGCCGTCCTTATATTAGTCTTTTTCGTGTGTCCATTGGACACTGCCGGGTCGCCTATTTATTTGTCAAAGAACTCATCAATCGCTTCTAAACAAAAGCTAAGAAATAAAAAGGCGAACTGGCAAATGAACCGTGAAAATTTTTGAAGAAAACGTAAAGTTTTTGCAAAGACCGATAAAGAATAATCAGAAATTCCATAAACAGGTCCCAGAAAACGCCCCCCACGTCCCAACCCTAAAAAAACGCCTGTGCACCATAAATCCATAGGGATACCCCCTCTATTCCTAAATACCTTGGATTCTGCATTCTCCTTGTCCACATCGAACAAATTACGCTAACACAATTTTGCTATCCCTAAAAAAAATAAAAATTTTTTTCTCCTTGCCAGGCCTGTACTTATAAAATCTCACGCCATAGGCTATTTCGATTTTTCGAACAAAAACTGCAATTCCGCCCCCTACTACGGAGGTACATAAAAATGAATAACACGCAAAGACAACCCAATAACCAAAACCAACCCCTGCGGTATCGAAGCATCACTATTTGTGCAATCTGCGAAATCTGGGGCTGCATCACTTGCCGGAACGCCAAAATCGTGTTATCTTACGCAACGTGGAATGAAAAAGACCGCATAACAGAACTATGTCTTTGATTTTGAGATACTTATGAGCAATCAAATCAATCGTCAGCAAGTCGAACGGGTCGCTCACCTGTCGCGTCTGGATTTGACCGACCAGGAGCTGGATTTGTTCAGCGGACAGTTGTCGTCCATCGTGGAATATATCCAAAAACTCAACGAACTGGATACAACAAATGTAGAACCGCTGGCCCACAGCCTGCCGGTACACAACGTCTTCCGGCCCGATATCCCCCGGCCGTCCCTGCCAACCGAACAGGCCCTGGCCAACGCCCCCGACCGGGCAGAGGATTTCTACAAAGTACCGCAGATTCTCGATGACAATTCAGGGGTTTAAACGCCTTTTATCAGGACTATAATTTATGACTGACCATTTCACAGTCTTCCAACTCAAACAGGACATTGCTGCCGGACGAGTCAAAAGCCGGGACATCACCCAATCGTTTCTCGACCGCATCCAACGCTATGACGCCGCAATCGGGGCCTATCTGAGCGTCTTCGCTGACAAGGCATTACAGCAGGCCCAGGCCGTGGATAAAAAAATCGCCGCCGGCCAGCCCGTCGGCTCATTAGCCGGTATCCCCATCGCTATCAAAGACAACCTTTGCTACACCGAAGGCCTGACCACCTGCGGCTCAAAGATCCTGAGCAACTTCAAGCCCCCCTACAATGCCCACGTGGTCGAACAACTCCTTGCCGCCGATGCCGTCATCCTCGGCAAGACCAATCTCGACGAGTTCGCAATGGGTTCCAGCACCGAAAACTCCGGCCTCCAAAAGACCGTCAACCCCTGGGATACCACCCGGGTCCCCGGCGGTTCCAGCGGCGGGTCCGCCGCGGCCGTCGCAGCGGGCCTGTGCTGTGCCGCACTCGGATCCGACACAGGCGGCTCGATTCGACAGCCCGCCTCGTTTTGCGGAATTGTCGGTCTTAAGCCAACCTACGGCAGAGTCTCCCGTTATGGCCTGGTCGCTTACGGCTCCAGTCTCGACCAGATCGGCCCCATGACCACCTGCGTCAAAGATGCCGCTATCCTGCTGCAGGTCCTGGCCGGGCATGACGAACGTGACAGCACCTCCGTCAGCACCGACATCGCTGCCGTGCCGGATTATTTAAATGCCCTCCAACAAGCTGTAACAGGCTTGAAAATTGCCTATGTACCGCAGTTTATCGAACAGGCCGAAGCCCCTGTCCGAGATGCGGTCAATGCTGCACTGGAATTGTACAAATCCCTCGGCGCCAGTCTCGTGGAAGTCCAGATGCCGCATTTCGAGTATTCCATTGCGGCCTATTATGTCATCGCCACCGCTGAAGCCTCCAGCAACCTGGCCCGATTTGACGGCTGCCACTACGGCTACCGCTCTCCCAGCGCCCGGGATTATGTGGAGGTGTATTCCAAATCTCGCGCCGAAGGGTTCGGCACCGAAGTCAAACGCCGGATTATGCTGGGGACTTTCGCCCTGTCCAGCGGCTATTATGACGCCTATTATCTCAAGGCCCTCAAGGTCCGCAATCTGATCCGCAACGACTTCAGGGAGGCCTTCGCCAAAGCCGACTGCCTGATGATGCCGGTCGCCCCCAGTACCGCCTTTAAAATCGGTGAAAAAACCACCGACCCCCTGCAAATGTATCTGGCGGATATCTATACCATCGCGGTCAATCTGGCTGGCGTCCCGGCCATCAGCATCCCCTGCGGTTTCGACACCAACCGCCTGCCGATCGGCCTGCAGATCATCGGCCCGACTTTCAGCGAAGATACGCTCCTCCGCATTGCCGCCATGTTTGAAAACAAGACAGACTATCACCTGCAGAAACCTGCCTTATAAGGAACAACGCCAATGGCAGCGAAAATTGATTATAAAATTATCGTCGGACTGGAAATTCACATTCACCTGGCCACCAAGACCAAAATGTTCTGCGGCTGCGAGCTGGCTTATGGCGGCACACCCAACAGCCGAACCTGCCCGGTATGCATCGGGATGCCGGGGGCCCTGCCGGTAATGAACAGGCACGCCTATGAATGCGCCGTGCTGACGGCCATGGCTCTCAACTGCCAAATTGCCCGCTTTACCAAGTGGGACCGCAAAAACTACTATTATCCCGACCTGCCGAAGAACTACCAGATCAGCCAGTATGACCTGCCGCTGAGTGAAAACGGCTATATCGAAATTCCGCTGGAAAACGGCACCACCAAACGCATCGGCATCATCCGCGCCCACCTCGAAGAAGACGCCGGCAAGAACAACCACGAACTGGGCAGCTTCTCGGCTATCGACCTGAACCGAGCGGGGGCACCGCTGCTGGAAATCGTTACCGCTCCCGATATGAATCACCCCTCCGAAGTGCGTCAGATGGCCCAGGAACTCCAGCGTATCGTCCGCTATCTGGGCGTCTCGGAAGGCGATATGCAGAAAGGGCATATGCGGTTTGAGCCGAATGTCAATCTGCACATCTACAAAGACGGCCAGACCTACAAAACCCCGATTTGCGAAATCAAAAACCTCAACTCGTTCCGAGCCATCGAACGCAGCGTTGCCTATGAAGTCCAGCGGCAGCTGGATGAATTCCTCGAAACCGGCAAAACAATGCAGATGGGCAACAAACGGACCTACGGCTGGGATGATGTCAACCAGATGACTGTGCTCCAGCGTGAAAAGGAAGAAGCTCACGATTACCGGTACTTCCCTGAGCCGGACCTGGTGCCGGTGGACATGGACGATGTCTGGTTTGAACAGATCCGTTCCCGTCTGGGCGAACTGCCCCTGCAGAAGCAAAAACGCTTTGTCACCGACTACGGCCTGAGCGATTACGACGCCACGGTACTGACCGGCGACAAGGCTACCGCCGATTATTTCGATGCAGTGGTCAAGGCCGGTGCCGACCCCAAGCGGGCCTGCAACCTGATTACCCAGATCGGCCAGAAACTGGCCAACCAAAACAATACCACCGTGGACCAGCTCGGTATCCGTCCGCAGCATCTGGCCAAGCTGGCACAGATGGCCGACCAGGGACTCATCAGCGCCACGGCTGCCGCGACCATTTATTCCAAAATGGCCGGCACAGATGCCGACCCCGAAGATATCGCCAAAGCCGAAAACCTGATTCAAACCAGTGACATCGGTGCGATTGAGGCCTTAGTCAATGAAGTCCTGGCAGAAAATACCGAAGCCGTGCAGGACATCATTACCCAAAGCAAAAAGGCCCAGAAAGCCCAGGGTTTCCTGACCGGCCAGGTCATTAAGAAAAGCAAAGGCAAAGCCAATCCCAAAGTCGTTACGGAGTTGTTAGCCAAACGCCTGTCGGAATTGGCAGCCCAACAATAACAAACAGAATCAAACACAATATAACGTCGTCGGAGGTGTCTATGGCAAGTCCATGGTATCGCAGCCTCGTGTTCTGTGCGGTTCTTTCAGGTCTTCTGGCAGGCTGGTCTGCCGCAGCGGATTCAGCCGGGGCCCGGCCCATTCATGGCAGAGAGCGTCTGCTGATGGATTTTGACTGGCGATTTGCCTTTGGCCACCCCTCTGACACCCAGAATGACTTCAATCACGCCACGGGCTTTTTTTCGTATCTGGCCAAGGCCGGCTATGGCGACGGTCCTGCAGCAGCCAACTATAACGACATGACCTGGCGTCAGCTCAACCTGCCGCACGACTGGGCAGTCGAACTTCCCTTCGACGCCAACGGCAGCCAAAGCCACGGCTACAAAGCCCTGGGCCGGAAATTTCCCGAAACCAGTGTCGGCTGGTACCGCAAGATATTTGCCATCCCGGAATCCGATTTAGGTCGTCGCATCAGCGTGGAATTTGACGGCGTCTTCCGCGATTCCATGGTCTGGATCAATGGCCATTACCTCGGCCGGCAGCCCAGCGGATATACCAGCTTTCGTTATGACATCACTCCCTACCTGAATTACGGCCAGAACAACACCATTGCGGTCCGGGTGGATGCCACCATGGAAGAGGGATGGTTTTATGAGGGCGCAGGCATCTATCGCCATGTCTGGCTGGTCAAGACCGCCCCGCTGCATGTCGGCCCTTATGGGGTATTCGTCCATACGCAAACCCAGGACAGCCGCGCTCTGGTTACCGTTGAAACCACGGTCATGAATGAATACGAATCCAGCCAGGGATTTGAAATTGTCCATACTATTCTGGATGCCGAAGGCAAATCTGCGGCAACGGAGCAGCTCCAGAACCAGTCCCTGAGGGCAGGCCAGACCGCTGATTTTCCCTGCACCTTAACCGTGAACACCCCGAAGCTCTGGTCGCTTGAATCGCCCTATCTTTATAAGCTTGTCACCCTCATTGTGTGTGATGGAAAAACGATTGACCGGGTTGAAACCCCATTCGGGATTCGGACTATTCATTTTGATCCGAACAAGGGTTTCTTCCTGAACGGCAAATCCGTCAAGCTCAAAGGCACCAACAATCATCAGGACCATGCAGGGGTCGGGACCGCTATTCCGGATGCCCTGCAGGAATTCCGCATAGCCCGTCTGAAGGATATGGGGTCCAATGCCTACCGCTGTTCGCATCATCCGCCGACACCGGAACTGCTGGATGCCTGCGACCGGCTGGGAATGCTGGTCATTGACGAAAACCGCCTGATGGGGACCTCGCCTGAGATTCAGCAGCAGCTCAAGGCGATGATTCTGCGTGACCGAAATCACCCCAGCGTCATCCTCTGGTCGCTGGGCAACGAGGAATGGGCGATTGAAGGCAACATCATGGGGGCACGGATCGCTTCCGAGATGCAGGCGTTTGCCCAGCGGCTGGACCCAACCCGTCGGATTACCGTTGCCATCAGCGGCGGCTGGGGATACGGCATCTCGACGGTGGTCGATGTCATGGGCTATAATTATATCTCCCACGGCAGCACCGACCAGCACCATGCCAAATTCCCCAATCAGCCGGGTGTCGGCACGGAGGAAACCACTACCCAGGGTACGCGGGGCATTTATTTTGACGACCGGCCCAACTGCCATATCGCCGCCCTTGAACAAGGAAACTCCGGCGGCAACTGTGAAATCGGCTGGAAACATTATGCCGACCGCCCCTATCTGGCTGGACTGTTCTACTGGACGGGCTTCGATTATCGCGGCGAACCCACCCCATTTACTTTTCCAGCCATCAGTTCACAGTGCGGTATCCTGGACACCTGCGGTTTCCCCAAAGACAGCTTTTACTACCTTAAATCGTGGTGGACCGAGCAGCCGGTACTGCACCTGTCGCCTCACTGGACCTGGCCAGGCAAAGAAGGTCAGGAAATCACTGTCCGCTGCGACAGCAATTGCGATGAGGTGGAATTATTCTGCAACGACAAGAGCCTGGGCAAAAAGAAGATGGAAGCCAATTCGCATCTGGAATGGAAGGTCATTTATCAGCCGGGTACTCTGCTGGCCCGCGGGTATAAGAATGGCACAGAAATCACCACCTGCCGCGTAGAAACCGCTAGCCCAGCCGCTGCAATTGCGATGACTTCATTCCGCAATACCATCAAGGCCGACGGCGAAGATGCAGCGGTTATTACCGTGGAGGTCAACGATGCCCAGGGGCGGCGGGTCCCCACGGCAGATAACAACATCACCTTCACAATCGAAGGCCCGGCCAAAATTATCGGTGTCGGCAACGGCAATCCTTCCTCGCATGAACCCGATGTGTTTCTGACGCAACGACCGATGCGGTCTGTACCGGTCAGGAACTGGACGTGGAAGAAAGTCGGCAATGCTCGTCAGAAAGACCTTGCAGAAATCACTGTTGACTATGATGATTCAGCCTGGGCAAGACACAACATCGGTTCTGAAACCGGGCCACTGACCTGGAACGAACACGGCATCTTTCGCAGTACGGCAACCGTTTCTGAATCGGATCTAACCGCAGACAGAATCCTGCTGTCGTTTGGCTGCATTGATCAGCAAGGCTGGATTTATATTAACGGCAAAGAAGCCGGCCAGTCAATGGACTGGAGAGCCGCCCCGATGATTGATATCAAATCCTTCCTGCATCCCGGGACCAACTCCATCGCGGTCGCTGTGGTCAATTTGGATGGTCCGGGCGGCATTAACAAAGGTGCTTCCCTGCTGTTTCTGGAAAAGCCCATCCTGCCAACGTGGAAACGCAAAACCTTTAACGGTCTGGCCCAGATTATTATTCAATCGACCGGACAGACAGGCGATATCACGGTGACTGCCACGGGTGAAGGCCTGAAGCCGGCGGTGCTGAAAATTCCTGCTGCCCCCGCTACACCGAGGCCCTCCGTGCCGGCGAAATAGCCAAGCAAGACAATCCATGGCGACATCTATATCATATAGTGTAAATTATTTTACACCAATTTTACACTATTTTGTCAACCTTTTGGGTCCCATGTTTGTCAAAGGAGAGAGAACGGGATTGACAATTCACATGGAATACAGCGACCGCAGTCTAATAGAGTCACATTTGAACGGCAATGCTGACGCCTTCGAGACCCTCATCCGGCGTCATGGGCCTGCCGTGTATGGATATCTTGTCAAAATGGTCAAAGACAGAAATAAAGCTGATGATTTGTTTCAAGAGACCTTCCGAAAAGCGTTTGAGAAGGTGGGGGATTTTCGCGGGACAGACTTGAGGCCATGGATTTATGCCATAGCCACCCATACCGCCATCAACAGCTTCCGCAAGGAAAAACTCACACACACCCTGTCATTGAACAACGATGCCACCTGTACCGATGGAAACCATTGCCTGAGTCCTGACCAAATTGCATCAAGCAATGAGATGGAGCCGTCGGCGATTGCGCTGGCCGAAGAACGCCGGCGGGATGTCCGGCAGGCCCTGATGAGACTGCCGGAACAGCAGCGGATTGTACTGGTTTTGAACTACTACCAGAAAATGAGTTACAAGCAAATTGCAGAGACGTTGAATTGTTCTATCGGGACTATCAAGACCACGATGTTCCGGGCACTGAAGCGGCTGGCGGTCTTGCTGCCTGATGGAGGCGAAGGACAGATATGAAATCTCATCTGACCCAGGATATGCTGATTCAATATCAATTCGACCTGCTGGACGAGGCCCAGCAGCTTGAGATAGCATCACATTTAAACGAATGCAGCTTATGCCGTCAAAAACTGGAGGGACTCCGGCGACAGTTCTCGAGTCTGGATGTATTGAATAAGGATACGACTGTGCCGGATGAACTCATTCAAAAGACACTCGCTTCACTCCGTCAGACAAAACCCCTGCTGAAGGTTGGACCCTGGACGGGATTCAAGTGGATGGCGCCGGCGGCGGTGATACTGCTTGCAGCGGGGGTGCTTTTCGTGATGCAGTCGTATTGGCGGAACTCGGCACAGACAAACGAGGATCACCCTGCCACATATAACCTGACTCGAACCGCGGCTCCAATAGCACCGAAGCCCATGGCTGCGAAAACCGAAGGTCTGGCCTCTGTTGGAGTTCCTGCGACGGCACAAGTTGTGCCGCAGGAAGATATTGCGGACAAGCCCCCCTTTGCCCCGGCCAGCGCGATTGAGCTGGTGGTTTTGCCCAAGCCCGACCAGATGCAGGTCACGATCTACAATTCCGCCGATCTGACGCTGGTGCGGGATACCCGTAAGCTGACGCTCAAGGCCGGGTGGAACTGGCTGCAGTTCATGTGGGCCGAGACGAGGATTGACCCGACATCGCTGTCGCTGCGGCCGCTGGAGTATGGCGACAAAATCGATGTCCAGCAGCTTGTTTATCCCGCACGGCTTCAGGATATCGGGCGGTGGCTGATTCGCTCGGAGGTCGAGGGTTCTGTGCCGTTTGAGATTACCTACTTTACCAGTGGGCTATCCTGGCGGGCGTTTTATGAGGGCTTAATCAGCCCGGACGAAAAGACCATGCAGTTGAAACACTATGTCCGGGTTCAGAATCACTCCGGTCAGGATTATGAAAACGTCCAGACCCGGCTGATTCTCGGACAGGTGCATCTGCTGGATCAAATCTCGATTCTGGCTGGCAGAAAGTATCCCTATGGGCCGGATGTGGAATTGGAAAATCTAAGCCGATCAACAACGCTCAAAGGATTCCTTGATGATAAAGAGGGTCAGGATCAATTTGATCATCTTGGAATGGTATTCAACGGCCCGATGAAAGACATCGGGGGTATATCCGGCGAACCCTTTTATGATTATAAAGCAATCGCGAAAGAGGGCCTGAGCGAATATTTCCTCTATACCATAGAAGGCACCGAAGACCTGCCCAACGAATGGGCCAAGCGGCTGCCGTCGCTGGATGTGTTGGAGATTCCCATCCAGAGCCTGTATAAATATGATGAAGACCGTTACGGCACACAGACCGTGCGATTTGTCTCCTTTGCCAACGATTCAGAGCATAAACTCGGCACGACTCCCCTGCCCAACGGCACGATCAAACTGTATCGGCAGGTCAACGACGATCAGAATACTGCTTACGTGGGCAGCGCGGATATCAAGTATATCCCGATCAACGAAGCGGTGGAACTCAACCTCGGGGCCGATACGCTGGTCAAGGTGGAGCCGGTACTGATGGACAGCCGGACGGAGAATTATCTGTTCAATGACAAGGGCGACATTGCCGGCTGGGATGAAATCGAGACCTGGCAGATCAAGCTGACCAATACGCGAGGTATCCCGGCGAATTTTGAGGTTACGCGAAATTTCAATACGGATTCGTGGGAATTGGACATGATTGAGCCGACAGCTGCGGTCAATTATACCAAACACGACAGCCAGCATGCCCGGTTTACCACCGTCGTCGCTGCACGGGGGGAACAAACCTTTCAGTATCAAGTCAAAACATATTGCGGAACCCGCAAGGATTTGAAATCAAAACCCACTCAATAACCAAAGAAAGGGGTATATCCTATGAAAACAAAATTATGTCTTTTGATGCTTCTGATGGCACTTTTAACCGGCCCGGTCGTCCAGGCTCGGACCAAGCTGGTGGCGTTGCCGCAACGGGATGCGACGGTGATTCGGCTGGACAATCCGGCTGCGACACTGATTGAGGAAGAGCGGATTCTGACGCTGCAAAAAGGCCTGAACAAGGTCGATTTTTCATGGAAAGCCGTATCGATTGATCCGGATTCCATCCGGCTGACGATTTTGGACCACCCCAACCAGGTCAAGCTGCTCAATATCAGTTATCCGCCGGAGGAAACGGCGCTGGTATGGGAGATTGCCTCCGAAGGCGACTATGCCGAGACGGTGCGCATCAGCTACCTGCTGTACAATATTGATCGGCTGGTAACATACAAGGCCGTTGCGGACAAAGATGAGTCCAGACTGGATCTGAAGAGCTATCTGATCCTGCGGAATTTCTCCGGTGAGGACTTTGATAAGGCCAAAATCACTCTGGACTACGGGGATGCCTTCGAAGTGAGTACGGCTCATGAGGAAACCAAGCAAATGCTGCTGCTCAAGGCCCCGTCGGTGCCTGTGACCAAAGTCTGGACCTGGGATTCGGCGCGACTGCCGTGGGACCCGGAACTGGTCGAAAACCAGAATATCGGCATTCCGGTCAGCTATCGCATATTCAATAATAAAGACAGCGGGCTGGGACAGTTTGCGATGTGGGGCGGCAAGACCCGCCTGTTTCAGGATGACGGCCACGAAAGCACGATCTTCCTGGGCGAGGACAACGCAACCATCATCCCCGTGGGACAGAAGGCCGAGCTGTATATCGGCGACAGCCGGGATATTGTGGTCACGCAGCGCAAGATGAAGGACGCCCAAATGAATGTCCGGCGGAACAATATCGGCAATGTGGTCTTGTTTGATACCGATGAGCTGATTACGGCCAAGATTGAAAACTTCAAGGATAAGCCTGCGGTACTGACCATGATTCAGCACATCCCCGGCCAGTGGGAGATGGAAGAATGCAACATGGAATATAAGCGGAAGGACGCATCGACGCTGGAGTTTGAGATTCAACTGCCCGCCCGCGACGACAAAGGACCTGCAACCAAGGAACTGACCATGCACTATCACCGGCGGAATGTCCGACCCTGAGCCAATAGAAGATTATACAGCCAACACAAAAAAAGAGCGGATTTGTCGAATGACAGAGAGGCTAAAAAAAACCTGATACCCTATAGCAAAGGATGGTTCATTATGAAAAAGATACTCGTTTTGATTCTGATCGCCATCGTATCCGGCATCGTCCCTGCCAAGGTGGACCTGGTCACCCTGCCCAGCCGGGATACGACGCAATTGACGATTTACAATTCCGCGGATTTAACCCTCGTGCGGGACAGCAGGTCGCTGACGCTCAAGGAAGGCGGCAACAAGCTGCAGTTTTCCTGGGAAAATACGCTGATTGACCCGACGAGCCTGGCCATGCAGCCGAAGGCCTTTGCCGACCAAATTACTATTGCCGATTTGACGTTTCCGCCGCGGGTACGGAATCTGGGCATGTGGAATATCGAAAGCGAAGTGGACGGCAAGGTGCCGGTGGAGATTACCTACCTGACCAGCGGGCTGAGCTGGCGGGCGTTTTATATGGGAACACTGGCTGAGGATGAAAAAACCATGCGGCTGGAAGGTTTCGTTCGGGTGTCCAACAACTCCGGTGAGGATTATGAAAACGCCCAGACCCGGCTGATTGTCGGCAAGATTCATCTGCTGGATGAGATTACCAGGCTGGCCCGTCAGCAGTATCCTTATGGCTCCCCCGTACCGAAACCACTCCCGGAGGTTGCAACTAATCTGGCAGTCCCTGCATCCGTACCGGCTCAGGTCACTATGGCAAGAAGGACGCTGGGGCGAAGTGAACTCAGCGAGAAGAAGGACATCGTCAAGGAAGGCCTCAGCGAGTATTTTCTTTATACGATTGAGGGCACCGAGACGATCCCCAATGAATGGTCCAAACGGCTGCCGAGTTTCGATGTGGCGGATATTCCCGTGGTGAATTTGTATAAGTATGATGAACAGATGTATGGGCCCGCGGTGATTCGTTATCTGAGCTTTAAGAACGATACCGAGCACAAACTCGGCGACACACCCATTCCGGACGGAACGATGAAAGTGTATCGCACGGTCGATGACCAGCAGCACCTGTCGTATGAGGGGCAGTCGTCGTTCAAGTATATTCCGGTTAACGAAGACGTCGAATTGAATCTGGGGCGTGTGTCCGACGTGGTCGTCAAGCCGATGGTGATGGATACCAAGACCGATAATTATCGCTTTGATAAGGACGGCAACATCAACGGCTGGGATGAGATTCAGACCTTCCGGATCGAGATTAAAAATACCCGCGACCTGCCGGTGAAGCTGGAAATCAGGCGGAATTTCAATACCCCCTACTGGACGATTAAGAATCTGGGGGGGGCGAAGGACTTGTTTGAAAAAGTGGATGTGGATACGGTCAAATATACACTGACGCTGGAGGCTGAGAGCGAAAAAACGATTGAGTATGTCCTGACGACCTATCAGGGGGTTCGGACAGAACAGTGGCGGGGGAACGATTAAAGGGTCCCCAGGGAGGGAGAAGCACCTGGCCGGTGGGGGAAATAAAATCCCTAAAAAAGCTGTCCGGCATATCGACTATATTCTTAAGCCGAATAAAAACAAGCGTTTAGCAAAATTTTAATCAGAGCGTCAAAAAGCAGTTGACAGAACTACCAAAATCGAGTTTAATCTGTCTTCTCTTTGGGGCCGTAGCTCAATTGGTTAGAGCATCGGACTGTCGATCCGAAGGTTGCGGGTTCGATCCCCGTCGGCCTCGATGAGCTAAATCCTTGTAAGTTAAACGCTTACAAGGATTTTTTTATGGACTCAAAAAGCCTCTAAACAAGTTTGCGTTGGATGCGGACAATGCCGTCAGAGACCGAGAGCCGGCCTTCGGCAAAAAGCTGGATTGCCTCGGGGTAGGCGATGCACTCCTGCTCAAAGACGCGGGCGGCAAGTGTATCGGGGGTGTCTGTATCATATGCAGGACAGGTACGCTGCACGATAATGGGGCCGGCATCGTACTCGTTGGTGCAGAAATGAACGGTGCAGCCGCTGACTTTGCAGCCTTTGCGGAGGACGGCTTCGTGGACATGATGACCCCACATCCCCTGCCCGCCGAAACTGGGAAGCAAGGCGGGGTGAATATTCATCACACGGTTTTCGTAATGTGCGGGGATATGCCACAGGCACAGCCAGCCGGCCTGAACGACCAGCTCCACACCAGCGGCATCGAGGGTTTGGGCAATTTGTGAGCTGAAGCGGTCGATGTCAGGGTAATCTTTGACACGGATAATGGCCGGTTCAAAACCGAGGTTTCGGGCCAGTTCCACCCCTTTGATTTCACGTCGGGAACAGATCACACAGACAATCTGAGCAGAGAGCCGGCCGGCTTTGATCTGCTTATCCAGATTTTCCATCGTCCGGCCACCGCCGCTGATGAGGACCCCCAGCCGAACGGGCTTAACTGGAGAGGCGGCCTCGGCAAACCACTCGACATCCCGGCGGGCATCCATGGCACGATTGGCCAGGGCATCCGCTTCTTTATTCTGTTCACGGGGGATATGGCTGGCCTGCCAGGATTGAAAGGCGGCAAGCTGGTCCATCACCTGGCAGAACAAATCGCGGAGAGAATCGCTTTTGACTTTGTACTGGCCGTGAATCTGTCGGATAATCAGTTCGCTGTCGCTGAACAGTTCGACCTGGGAGGCACCGGCGAGTTTAGCGGCCTGCAGGCCGTGGAGAATACCGTTGTATTCGGCTATGTTATTGGTGGCCTGATTGAGAAAATAAGCCTTGCCGGCGATGGTCCTGCCGGCGGCGTCCTTGAGAATATATGCGGCTGCAGCCGGGCCAGGATTTCCGCGACTGCCCCCATCCGTATAGACGATCATCTTTGTCACGGCAGGCGGCTCCAGTCTTTCCCTGGATTATTCGTCCGAATCTTCAAGAACCAAAATGCGGGTACAATTGGCGCACCGCATAATCTCGTCCCGGTTGGACAGGACATTGACAATTTCGGCAGGGATGCCCATAAAACAACCGCCGCAGCTATAGGTGGCGGCGTTTTCATCCGTGCGTTCCACGGTGGCAGTGGCCTGGCCGTCGTAGGTTTCGGCAACGCGTTTGAAAATCTGCAGGACGTCCACGGGGACTTTTTGGGCCATCAGGTCCCACTCCTTCTGGATGACGCTGATTTCTTTTTCAAGCTCCTGAGCTTTGCCTTCGGATTCGGAACGTGTCTGTTCGAGTTTGATTTTCTGCTCTTCGATTTGCTTTTGAATATCCAGACACAGCGCCTGATCGGCATCGATATTTTTCATCAGCTCCAGAATCTGGCTTTCGATTTTGGAGTCATCGGCTTTGGAGGTGTTGAGTTCGGTAAGAATGGCCGAATATTCCTTGTTTGTGCGGGCGGTATTCAGAGCAGAGCGAAGTTTGGTTAAATGTTCATCTCTTGATCTGAGTTCCAGTTCCAGTCGATCCACCTGAATGCGGGTCAGTTTAATTTCTTCGTGTTTTGCCTCGAGACTGTCTTGCAACGTACGAAGCTGATTTTCCTGAAAAAGCACACTTCTTCGGCAACGTGCCAGTTTGTTTTGAACCGCACGCAGCTTGTTCTCTACCCGCTGCAGTTTAATTAAACCATGCAGTACTGGTCCCATCGAATATCCTTTTTAACTTGTGAATGTCGCGCACTATCATTTAAACAATTCATTATGACGAAAAACAGCCCCCCTGCAAGATAAATTTTGGCGGAATTTGGAACAATATCAATCTCAAAAAAGATATCATTAGTAATTTTAATAATAAAAGACACAAAAAGAGAAAATACCTAATGCAACTCAGTTGCATTATGTTGACGAACAGATATAATAAGAAATGTATCACTGACAGTAATATTTTTAAAGGACCTGTTTTGTCCTTTTTTAGATAATTGCAAGACTCTCTTAGAATGAAACCCAGCGAAATCAAAGCGGTAGAGATGTTAGAACAACACGGGATACGGCCGACGCGGGTTCGCGTGTCAATGCTGACAGCGATGCTGGAGGCGGGCCAGCCGCTTGGCCGGGAGCAGATTGCCCAGCGGATGGGTCAGAACGCCAATAAGGTAACCCTGTATCGGACATTGCATTCGCTGGTGAAAACGGGGATCGTCCATACGGCTCTGATTCGTAATCGGGTTCAGTTGTATGAACCTTCGCACCACTGTTGGAAGCATCTGTGTCACCCGCATTTTGTCTGCAGGGGCTGCCAAAAAACCTTCTGCCTGACAGGAATTACCCCGCCGACGGTGGAGCTGCCTGCGGGATTTCGACTTGAGCGGCAACAGCTTCAGATGGAAGGTCTGTGCCGGATATGTACGATGGCTGAACATGAAACATAATCGATATACAATCTTCATATTGATAGTGCTGACAAGTCTGCTGTGCCTGATGACGGGCATTACGCAGAGCCTGCATATCCGGGTCTGCCATCCCCGGCAGGAACCTGCGGAACAGTCTGTTCCCTGCTCGAGTAATCATAACCGCCCGGATGAGTCGGGGTGCCGGATTTGCCAAATGCTGGCAAGCGATCAGAATTCGTATCGTCCAGAGGTTTCGTCGGCACTTGTTTTCGTGTTTGATGCCGGATATTATTGTATAGCCGAACAGCAATCCATCGTCGTTTCATTCAGGTTATCTCCTAAAGTCAGCCGGGCTCCTCCGGTTTTATAAAATCATTCCATTGTTTATCTGTTTGTGTTTTGCAGATTCGGCTGTGTCTGATTCTGCATCTATTCTATTAAAATTCAATCCGGAAAGACTTCTTTTCGGAGAAGGGATGATTTTATGAGCAAGGTATTTGTTGTGGCGGCTCTGGCCGTCTGTCTTATTGTCTCCAATACGGTTTTGGCCCACGAGCACACGCATATCGGTCTGAATGCCGATGGCATCCCAGGAACTGCAGACGATACGACGCTGTGGATTTTTGCAACACCGCAGCAGCCGCAGTGGCCTACCATTTCTATGACCCCAACTGGTGATGTGGTTAACGGCAAGGCGGTTTATGAGGCCCAGCTGGACTGCTGGATGTCCGCCCATCCTGCCAGCGGGCTTTATCAGCTTGGCGGATCCGACAGCCGCACTTTGCCGGCCTGGCAGATTGCTTTGGAACGGGTGAGCTTTTCGTCGCCGGATTTTTATATGGAGCTGGAGGCCACCGGACAGGCGATATTGACCGCTGATGGCGATCGACTGGTACTCGATGCTCTATGGATGAGCGACAAATATAATGAAAACGGGACACTTGGGGCGTGGGGTTTCCATACACACACGGCGTTTTTGGTTTTGGCCGATGGGCCGGGGCAGACCTTTACGGCCCAGTTTCGAGCGATTGATCTGGGCAATACAGGCTTTAACGCTTCGGACGTCTATACGATGACTTTTCAGACCATTCCGGAACCGGGCAGTGTGATGCTGCTGGGACTTGGGGCAACGGCAGTCCTGAAACGCCGGTCGGTGCGGAAGTAAAACCATGAGTGGACAAGGACTATTCGTTTCGGCGAACGTCCGCGGCCATCGCAGAATCCGGGGCGGGATTGGTTCCCGCCTCGGGTTGGCTTCTCTTCGGCGGGCATTTACGCTGATTGAATTGCTGGTGGTTATTGCCATTGTCGCACTGCTGCTGGCCATTGCGGTACCATCGCTGAAGAAGGCTAAGGATTCTGCCCGCAAGATGATTTGCCTGAGCAATGGCCGGCAGATGGGGATTGCTCTAAGCGCTTATCTAATGGAGCAGAAGGACCGTCTGCCGCCCAGTTCGTGTCACATCAGCAAGCCGGAGCAGTACTGGCTGAATATTCTGGCAGCCTATACCTCCGAGACCCTGCTGACGCGCTGCCCGTCCGATCACTCGAAACAATTCGTTGACTGGACAGTGCCGCTTGAGGACCAGCCCAAAGAGGCACGCTGGTCCAGCTTTGCACTGAATGCCCTGCTGGACCCATTGTGTCCGCAGACGAAGGGGTATTACCATGTTGCTTCGCGGATTCGCAGGCCGGGATATTGCATCTATATCAGCGAGTCGCCTGACAGCTGGACGCGGTATGACCATATTCATCCGGAAAACTGGGGTTCAATTGAAGAGGCAAAAACGCAAATCGCCTGGGATCGGCACCGGGCTTGTTCCAATTATGTGTTTGTGGACGGTCATGCGGCGATGCTGGCGGTGGAACAGACCTGGGACTGGCCAGGGGGAATGTGCCTGTGGTTTCCACAGTACGCGCCCGGCTGGCCGCCGCTGAATGATTAACTGAGTATTTACAATAATGAAAGGAAGATGCCATGATTCATATACGATTGGGTTTGATTGGATTGATCGGTTGTCTGGGGTTTTCTTTGTGTGTCGGCGATTGTCCGCTGGATCATTACCGGATTGGGTGCAATGCCGATGGGATTGCAGGGACGGCGGATGATGATCAATTGTTCGTGGAGTGTTCTCAGATTTATCGGCACAGTGACCCGAACCACAGTTCCGACCCGACCTGGCTATTCTGGCATTATCCGATGTACTACAGTGCAATGTACAGCCGGTACCAGATTGGTGAGCCGGGGTTTGATATCATCACCGATGATACGGCCCGGCATCTGGCGGGTACGGCCAACCGTGATTACTGCCTATGGGTTGAATGCGTCCGGATACGGAGTGGACTGACAGCCCGCAATACCAGCTATGGAATTTTGTTCCAACAGCCCGGAGATCGCTTCTGTCACAGCACGATGCCGGAATCGCACATTCATTTGCAATATCGGCTCAGTGCCCCGGCTGGGCAGGCAATCAGCACGCCCTACTGGATTACGTATCGCATTGTTGACAGTCTGGGAAAATATGAGGCATCGGAGGAATTTACGCTGGTCTTCTTTGCGGATCCGATGCCGGGGGATGTGGTCGTGGACGGGACGGTGGATGGGAGCGACCTGATGCGGCTGGCGGAGTACTGGCTGGCAGATGATAGCGGATATCATAATGATTTCTATCAGCGGACGGATATCAATCGTGATGGAACGGTCAACCTGACTGACCTGGCGGAAATAGGACGGCATTGGCTGATGAGTCTGAATTGGTAATTGGCTGGGTCATGCTGCAATCCTGCTGAAAATTGCGGATGCAGGGGGTTTTCTTTTTGGGCCCGAGGGAGTATAATGATAAGTCTTATGCGAGACTTATTAAAACAACTGATACGAACGGCACCGACCTCGGACAAAGGTGAAATTGAAACAGCACAGGTCTTGCGGCAATTTCTGAGTCCTCTAGGGATTGACTGCGAAATAGACTGCTGGGATGACAAAAATGCCAACTTTACGGCACGGATTGCAGGGACGGCAGGCAAACCCGGCCTGCTGTTTGCCGGACATCTGGATGTGGTGCCGCAAGGACAGGAGACGTGGGCCTTTCCAGCCTTTGAAGGGATAGAACAAGACGGGAAAATACTGGGGCGCGGGGCAACGGATATGCTGGGGGGCATTGCAGCGGTCGCTGCGGCGGTGGCCGAGATTCACCGCGAGGGGGGCTCTCTGGCGGGAGATTTGATTTTCAGCGGGACTGCCGCAGAGGAGACCACCAGTGCCGGCGTCAAGCGATTTGTGCGTGATGCAGAATCGACAATCGGGCCGCTGGCAGGGATTATTGTGCCGGAGCCGACGGGGATGCTTATCATGCGGGCCCATCGGGGGATTTTATGGCTGAAGATCACCACCGTCGGCAAGACCGCTCACGGGTCGATGCCGCATCTGGGGATTAATGCCATCGAGAAGATGGTAACACTGATACAGGACCTCCGCAAACACAGGATTGACTATCCCGTCCATCCGCTGCTGGGCGGGTGCAGTATGAGCATCAACCAGATTGAAGGCGGCCAGGCACCCAATATTGTGCCGGACCAGTGTTCGATTCGGGTGGATATCCGCACGCTGCCGGGACAAGCCCATAATGTGGTCATTCAGGACATGGAACGGCTGCTTGAACAGCTCAAGCGGCATGACAAGGAGTTTGATGCGTCGATTTCGGTGGTGCGTTCGGTGCCGGCACTGGAAACAGAGGCGGACAATCCCTTCCTCAAACAGGTCTGCCAAGCCGTGGGGACAGATGAGGTCCGTGCGGTGGGTTTTACCACGGATGGGCCGTGGCTGGCACGGCTCAATGCGCCGGTGATTATTCTGGGGCCAGGGGCCCCGGCGATGTGTCACAAGCCCAATGAATATATCGCCATTGATCAGCTGGAACAGGCCAAAGAGGCCTATAAGCGGATCATTCGGGAAGTACTGGGGTAACCCCCACTACTTGATGTCAATGACATAATTTTTTTCAAAGACCGA
>JAWRKM010000078.1:0-4981 GCA_040306945.1 Anaerohalosphaeraceae bacterium | reverse complement strand
ACTGGTGACAAGGGCATCATTAAGATTTTTTGTCCAGTGCCGTCGAATAATTTTGGATAAGGCACTGGGGTACCCCTGTAATAAGTTTCTGGCACCACCCGGCATAATTTCTATGGTATTGCCTATGTAAACATGTGTATGGTGCCCCGCAGTATCCTTATAAGCATAAGTTCCAACGGCCATAGCCATATCATTCCAGTTTTGAGTTTCCCACCTTACAGCACTTTTGCAGCCAATCGCCCAAAATTCCTTAATGGTCTTGGTTTTCCATAATCCCAGTGAGGCCATGCTATACCCCTTCGTATCCCAATCACTCGGCAAATCAGGAACAGGAACAGGGACAGAAGCGCTGTCCGACTTCAACCAGGAGAATAAACTGGTTTCCCGGCCTTTATTATCCCAGCATTCAAAGCTGGTTCGTTGGACCTGTTTTTCGCCGACCCCCACATGACTACTCATGTGTCCGATCCAATAAACATAATTGAGTTTGGGCCCGGTTAAAGCACGTTTGATATTGTCCCAATAAGCATCTTTCCCGATCAGTTTCTTATATGGTATATTTGCATTCATAAGTGTTTCCTCGATAGCGGTAATCAGGCGATTATTTCCAAGAACACTATCTTCAACCGCTCGATTAGCATCTTTGCACGGCGCTATAATCACCGCACGCCAGGAATTCGGATCCTCCCTGGATAAATCCACTGCCTTGGCAAGAACAATGTATTGAGACTCGGAAAATTCACCATTTTCATGGTATAGTGAAGCTTCGGCAGTATCGGAGTTGATCATCGTAGAATGACAAATGTAGCCACTGTCGGAAATCGTAACGGTATTCGGATCGGTCGAAATCTGCATCGTTCCACCATCAAAATAACCACGAATTTCATACACCTCATTTGGCTCATACCTTTCAGGAATGGACGCCAGATAGAGGGGGTTATTAAATTGAACAGGAATTTCCCGCATCCAACAGCCGCCTTCATAGGTATAGCCGCCAAGGGACAGTGTATGATTTCCATTACTGAACTCATAGGTAGGGATTTCAAAGGTGGGCGGGATCGTATTATATGGATAGGCAACACCTGCTGAAATGCCATCCACCTTCGCGAACACCCAAGACGACACAGGATATTCATCAACCTGAACCGTTATCACTCCCGATAATAGATTGGGTTCTACAGACTGGTCAGCATTGTCATAAAATGAAGCTGAAAATCCAAGCTCAACTTCTTTCCCCCAATCCGCCATCAGGGCCTCATAATCCTTCACATCGATCACACCGCTGCTGTCCGGCTCATTCGGGTCGATATCCTGACCGATATTGCACAGGCTGCAAATCCGGTACTCATCAAACACTGGAACCAGCCACAGTTTCGCCATCACTGCTATATCTTCCAAATCCACCCAATGGTCTCCATTTAAATCCGACCGCTCTGAATTCGGGTCATGGCCGCCCGGCAGATTCGGATCATTATTATACCCAAAATCATACGATAAGACCGCAAAATCCGGAAGGTTGATCCGACTGTCATAATTGAAGTCCAGCCGAAGAAGATTGGGATCGTTGGTCGCGCCCATGCAGGCATTCAGCAACGCCAAATCCGCCTCGTCCACAATGCCATCCGAGTTGAAATCCGCCGGACTGGAGGCAATTCCAAAATTCCCGCTGACTGCCACCGGAAAATGACACCCAATATCCATAATTCCCGTGTCCGGCCTGTCCGGATTCGTCCCCAGGCCATCTTCAGCCATTCCAAACCCCCTGTCAACCAGATAGGAGTTGGGTTTAATATACAAGCGTTTATCCGGCCATGATACATAAAATGGATTGCTGTAAAGACCTACACAGCCCGTATAGGGTAAATCCAGATTGCTTTCCGACCAATTTTCCCCAAAACCACAGTATTCAACGGTTATTTTTCCTTTGCCCGAAGATTGATACACTCCATAATAAAGACTAACGGCCATGCAGCTATTGACAATCTGTACGGATGGCACAACCTGATCCGGACAGACCAAATTGGGATCTTCGGTCATTCCTTCGATATAAATTCCAACATCCCCATTAAAGGTAACGGTTTGAGAAATCGCCGCCTGGGGGTAAGGATATTGTACCCCGTCCATACAAACATAAATCCCCGCGCTGACATAACCAAATATCCCCTCCCAGACAGAGCCGTTATACCAGAATTCGGAATTGATAATGGCATTGGGTGCGTATAAATGGCAACCATCATAACAGCCATAGGTAACCACATTATGCAGGGGATTATTTAATTGTTCATCCAGCACCAACCCGATGGCACAGCCGGTAATGGTAATATTTTGAATCCGGGTCGATGGGTTTGCCCCCCGATGGACATAAATACCAGTATAATTATGATTAAAGGGAATATTGGGGTCTTGAGAAAGAATCTCCACCGTCGGAAGTACAGCGGGATAGTTCTGGTCCGAATAAAACGATGCCCTGCCAACGTCCAGCAATCCACCCGGCAGAACTTCTATGACCGCATGATTGGGATCATAAGGAGCAATCAGTTTCACGCCTGCGGCAAGAACCACATGGCCTTCAATTTCCAGAGGAAGCGTTTGGATCATATACGTTCCGGCAGGGATGATACAGGAACCAAGAGGATTGGACAAATAGCCGTCCGGTTCATCGGACAAAAATGCGGGACTGGCAGCCGCCCAGCTTTCGTTTGTGTTGGGATCATTTGGCTCATTCGCTTCGGATGATTGTGAAATTTGTTCTATTACTACGGGATATTTGTCGGCGACATAATTGGGGTCCATTTCACTGCGAAGCATCGAAAAAACAGCCCATGCCAACTGGTCTCTGGCTTCGGGGGATGTCTCCAGGGCAATGATTTCATTTGGGTCATCCGGTATCTGTGAAGGATCATCCTCGTACAGGGCCTGAAGAACCGATAATAGACTCGATATGGAATCATCTTCTGCCCGTGCCAATCCTATGAAACAAAATAGAGAAAATACCCAGAATATAACCAAAGAAAATACCCCTCGCCGCATATCCGACCCACCTTTCTAAATAAGACCTCCGCATTACTTATCAGAGTTTCCTTTGCGCTCCGCAAGACCGACCCGCTTAGCGTATAAAAAAGGATCACCCTGTATGTGACTCCACTGTATTAACAATATAGCAAGTTACTCCTTTTTGTCAACAAGAATTGTCTTATATACAGATGGTCATCTCAGAAAACTTTATTGATCAATTCCTGTTTATCGAATATGCCGCGGAGTTTGGTGAGGGATTTTGCATCAGGGTTGAGCAGGATGGTAACGGGCACGTTGCCTGCTTCGCCGAAGACGGCCTTCAAATCCACCGCCGCCGGGTAGTGGGCCTGCGTGGTATCGGCCTTGACGGCGAGGATTTTCTTGTCGGCAACCAGCCGGGCGATCTGCGGATCCATATAGACGGTCTTTTCGAGCACCTTGCAGTTGGCGCACCAGTCGGCGGTGAATTTAATCAGGACCGTCTGCCTGTTTTCAATCGCCTTCTGAATCGCCGCCGCATCGTAGGTCTGCCACCGCATCACCGGCTCCTGCGGGACCGGCAGCAGCCAGACGCCGGCCGCAACGGCAATCGCCAGGGCCGCGTCCGTACCGCAGGTTCTGGGGCAGCCGGCTATAGACCGGGTCCAGGCCCACGATCAGGGGCGTGCTTTTCTTTTTTACCACTTCGGCCAATCTATCTGCAAAATGACTTGCCACAAGTACATCCTTTCTTTTGGACCAAAAATAATTTACAATCTCGCATTCTTTTGACAAAACACTATACTCGCCCATGACGTATCGGGCAAGAACGAATTTAATTAAACTTTGGGTTTATCGGTAAAAAACAAGGATTTATACTGAATCTAAGTCTTTATTGGATATAGAAATAAGCGTATGACAACGACCGGCAGGAAAAAACGACGACACAGCGGGCTGAAGGCCTTTTTATTTTTGATTCTGTTTGCATTATTTATTCTGGCGGTGGGATTAGTCCTGCTGAGCCATACGCCCAGGGCCTATCAGCCTGCGGCGGCTCCACCGGACGGGCAGGTCAGTCCGTACCTGACGCACAAGCTCGGGCCGGATTTTTTCAATAATCTCCAGCTTGACCGACCGTTTGATCTGGCGATTGATCAGCAGGGAGCCAATGAAATCTTCGCTTCACAGTGTCCGGAGCCCCAGGAGTATGGCGGATTTTCATTTGCCGCGCCGGCGGTAACGTTTACGCCAAAGGGGATTATCCTGATGACGGCTATCGGATACAAAAATGCAACAAGTATCCTGTCGGTTACGGCTCTGCCGACGATGGATTCGGCCGGGCGGCTCAATCTGAATATCCGGTCGGTCAACCTCGGGGCGCTGCCGGTCACCGGAATCGCTTCCAAGCTGGCCCGGCAGTATGCCGATGAGTACCTCGTGCCGGAGGACGATGGGGAGCTGGCGCCGATTATTAACGGCGTGATTAATAATCAATCCTTTGACCCGGTGATGACGATATCGGATTATACCGTGCGGCTCAAGAGCTTTAAGCTCGAACAGGGCAAGCTGATTCTGCAGGTCGAACCGGTCCCGAAGAAAATAAAATTGCCGGGGACAGGGTTCCGTAAGATGGGGAATAAAATCCGCGTGGCATGGCCCAGCAACCTGTTCAGTATCCCAATCATTATTGCATCATCATATTATTCGTATTTTTCAGCGGTACCATGGGGTCCTTTTCCGGATCATAAGCCGAACTGGGCTGTTTTTCATTCAGCAGCTCATATAACCTTCGAGAATACCCGTTCTGCAGAATCGCTGTCTCATATTGAAGGCGGAAGAAGATGATGTAACGGCTGCCATCCAAAAAGGATAAGTACAGGGTTGAAGTCAGATCAGACGAACCCTTGACAAAAGACGGACGGGGCTTGTCGGGGTTTTTCAGGCATTCCAATAATATCTGGTAATCGCTGTCGTCAAATCGCTTATA
>JAWRKM010000077.1:0-8515 GCA_040306945.1 Anaerohalosphaeraceae bacterium | reverse complement strand
GAAGACGCCGAAAACGGCAAAGGGCGATACTATCGCAAAGAGCGTCCCACGGGAGAATTCCATCGCACGATTACGCTGAACGAAAAAGTGGATCCCGCCGGCGTTACGGCATCCTATAAAGACGGCATTCTGCGGATTGAGATGCCCAAGGCCCAGGCGGTCAAACCCCGGACCATCGCGATCAAAGCTGAGTAACTCAACACACAAGGTGTTTAACGTATGGAATGGAGGTCACAGCCATGAAAGACATAGAAAAGAAACAACAGGCGAATATTACTCGCCGCGAAGAACGCAATACGTTTTTGCCGGCCACCGATATCTGGGAAACGCCCGAGGAGATTGTCCTGAAGATGGACATGCCCGGCGTCAGCAAGGATCATCTGGAGATCAAGATCGAAGGCGATACGCTGACGGTTCACGGCGTCGTACCGCAGGATCAGCCCGGCAATGTCTTGTATGCCGAGCAGCGAATTGGTGATTTCCATCGGGAATTTTTGCTCAGCGATGACCTTGACCGTGATAAGATCAACGCTGCTTTGAATGCGGGCGTCCTGACGCTGACGGTGGCCAAGGCCGAAAAGGTCAAGCCCAGAAAAATTCAGATTCATGCCGGCTAACTTGTGAGTATCTGGATAGATGATGCACGTTGTACAAGACCAGGAGCGGACTATCACCGCTCCTGGTCTTTATGGCAAGCAAGGTGTTGTGATTATCGCGAAAAGCGTCCCTGGAGAAACCGCCGGGGCTGGAAAAAGAATTTTTCCATAGCTGTCATTCGAGTTCCGGCCGGCTCATCGGTGGGCAGCGATTGGAAAATCAGACAGGCGGGCAAACGCAGCAGGGTACTGCATACAAAGATGCTGTGAAGCTGGAAGTGCGTGATATTGGGCAGCATTGGTCCCAGCCATCCGCCCAGCGCCGAGCCGGCAAAGTAAAAGATGGCGGCGATGGCGTTCATATATGAAATATACGTCAGCCGCTGTCCGGAGGGGAGTTCGCCGATGCTGTAGTTGAACGTCAGGAGCTGGAATCCGCCCCAGGCCAGCCCGGCAATGGCATTGAGGCCCAGCAGGTACCAGAAGTTGCCGCTGATCAGCCAGCAGGCCGGCAGCAGCAGAATCAGCGTCGCTGCCAGACGCATGGGCATGATATTGCCCAGCCGATCGGAAATCCGCCCCCACAGGCTCAGACTGAACACCGTTGTCAGCGGTACAATCAACTGGATGCAGCTGTATTGAAAATATGTAAACTTCAAGTCATTGAGCATATGCAGCGCGAAAAAGGGGGACGCAAAATATGCTCCGAAGTAAATCAGCGAAAAGGCCAGGATGAATTTACCGTAGGAGTGGGTATGTATGGTGCCGATGAAATCCGTAAAGGCAATCTGCTTTTGGGGCTGATGGTGAATGTGCCGGGGCTCGTAATGCCAGAACAAGACACCGGTGGCCGTCCATCGTGTTGCCACACATACAAACCACAATACGGTAAAGACCGCAATCACATTGTTGGTCCGGTCCAATGCCAACCCCGCCCCGACACAAGCCAGGAACTGTGACAGCGTCATCATGCTGGTTCGAAAGCTGAAATATTTCCCTCGCATTCGTCTGGGGACAATATAGCTCATCCAGTCGGCCCAGGCTCCGGCACTGATGCCATTGGCGGCGGCGGCAATGAGCATGGCCACAATGCTGCCCCAGACGGCATGCTTTGGAATCAGATAGATCATGAGTGCAAATGGAATCAGAAACAGGGCTTGCAGGGCGGTGCCAAGAATCACCAGGGTGCGATAATTTTTTGCCCATCGCAACATTGTTGGTACCCAGATCTGAATAAACCCGCCGGCCAGAAGGTAACTGCCGAAGCCTACCCCGACGGCGAATTTGCTTGCGCCCATGTCGTTGAGATACGGCACGTAAAAATTTTGCATCAGGCCGATCGCCACCATCGCCAGCATGCCTTCGATGACAGACAATCGCATAGTCCGCTGCCGCTGGTCGCGGTCGGCATATGAGTATAAGTCAGGATGATCCTGTGTATTTTCAGTCATAGTGAATCCAGATTTTAGATTAAAGTGACGTGCTATACCATACCATAAAAGTCCAGATATGAAAAGTATCTGATGATTCCGTAAAAATCTATCTTTTGCCTCGATATCTGTTCTTAAGTCGTTTAACGGAGAGGATTTTTCGCTAGCGGTGCAGCACAAAACAATTTTGAAAATTCCACTAAGCCATATCGGCCCGCAAAGATTTTCGGTTTTGTTGAAACAAATTTTGGCTGTTGCCGTCTTACTGTATGAAAGCAGTGAAAAAAAGAATAGAACAATCGGCAGCGAGTTGACGCCGAGGATTGAATAGAAGAAAGGAGTACTTATGATGATTCGATTTGCATGCGACCAATGCGGTCATGTATATGCCCTGGGCGATACCTATGCCGGAAAGAAAGTGCGATGCGGACAGTGTCAGAAGGTGCTGGTGGTTCCAGCCGCACAGCCGCAGGCTCGGCCTGTTGATACGATTCGTTACGCTGCCGACGGTATTACGCCGGATTTCAGCGAATTCTTCATGGCGATGCTCAAGCATGAACGTGAAGCACCGCCGCTGGAAATAGCGCATCGATAAAACATCTGCGGCCGTCTGCTGCATGCAGGCGGCCGCCGAGAGTGTTTGTGAATTTCAAATCGCCGTGGATTATTTTTCCGTTGACGGCGATTTTTCTTTTGCTGCTTTTCGATCTGCCATATAATCCGCCCACAATGCATCCAGCGACGCGCCTGTCAGATCCGTAAAAATGGTCTCCTTAAATTCGCCCTTGCGTGCGGCGGTATTGATTTTGGTTACGATGCCCGGGCAGCGGTCGGTTTCAAGCCACAGGAAAAAACCGGCGGTAACCTGATAGCTGTCGCGATAGCCGTTGGCCTTGTTGCTCATGGGGAACCAGCTTAGCGGCTTGCCTTCATACAGTGCCCAGCGGAGATAATCCGCAACCCCCTCGGTAACCCAGCTGGGGATTCGGCTTTTGTACTGCTGAACCACGTGCACCAGTTCATGGAAGACCAGTCCGATATCATCGGGATGTTTGGTAATCCACCCTGACATGACGGTAATCTGAGTGCCGGAAGTCCATGCAATGCCTTCATCGCCTTTGCGGAAAACCAGCTTGATATCGGCAGGGGCTTCAAAATCTTTGGTAGGGATGAAGTTCAGCAGCCGGGGATGCCATTGCTCGATCAGTTCTTTAGCCTGATTGGCCCATGCCACCAGCTTTGTATCGTCCTTGATTTCCTCGACATCCAGCGTTACGGTTACTTTGGCACAGGTCCAGCCGGCCAGAGTCAGCAGCAAGGCCACAGCACACGCCCAATTCTTCATCGTCATTCTCCTGATTGCTTGATTGTAGACCACTCGGTACTTACACAGAAGCGGCAGTATATCGCAAACCTCTATTCCAAAGCAAGTTTTTACTTTTAAAACATAATATTCTTTATACAATGGCAGGCAGGTTGTTAATACCATTAAACAAAGACAGTAAGAAAGGAAACCAACATGAACAGCCAAAGGGTCGCAACATCCATCACAGTGTTACTCATCGCCATCAGCCTGACCATCGCAGGATGCTCGTCGTCGAAATTGTCCTGCAGCCAGGTCCAAAGCCAGCTTCAAGGCTCGACCAATAAAGCCGTTATCCCCGTGCCGCGTCCGGATGACTGGTGGACCAAGCGTCACGCCGCTGTGGTCGAACGCGTCAAACAGGGCAACGTTGGTATTCTGTTTATCGGCGACTCGATTACGCACGGCTGGGAACGACAGCCGGAACTGTGGGACAGCTATTTTGGCAAGTGGAATCCGGTGAATGCCGGCTTTAGCGGCGACAAGACCGAACATGTCCTGTGGCGTCTGGAACACGGCACCCTTGACGGCATCAGCCCCAAACTGGCGGTTCTCATGATCGGCACCAACAACTCCGGCGGCAACGAGTATACGGCTGAACAGATTGCCGAAGGGATCGAAGCGATTGTGTGTACGCTGCGGACCCGTTTGCCCCAGACCAAGGTGCTGATTCTGGCGATCTTCCCGCGCGGCGACGATGCCCAGCGCAAAGACAGGACCCAGGGGGCAACCTACAATCCGCAGTGGGCCAAGAATGATAAGGCCAGCCAGCTTGCCGCCCAGCTTGCCGACAACAAGATGATTTTCTTTCTGGACATCAATCGTAAATTCCTCAACGACCAGAACGTGCTGACCCGTGAGGTTATGCCCGACCTGCTGCATCCTGACAAGCAGGGGTATATTATCTGGGGCGAAGCCATTCTGCCCACGGTTGAAAAACTGATGAAATAAGAGTGTCTGTGAGCCTCACGATTTTTCGGCCTGCTCGTGTCGTCTGATACGGGCAGGTTTTTTTATGCGTCGACTGTGCTGTGAGTGTGCCGGATAAACGAATTGATTTTTTGCTTTTATGCATTCTGAGATTGGATATAATACTGCCGTTTGAAATAACCGGGGAACTTCCATACAGGAGTACACTATGGCCAAGGCAAAGATCAAAAAAATAGCGGTCATGACCGGCGGCGGAGACTGCCCGGGACTGAATGCGGTTATCCGTGCTGTTGTCAAGACGGCGATTAATCATTACGACCTTGAAGTCTATGGCATCGAGGACGGGTATCAGGGCCTCATCGAGGATCGGATTCATCCGCTGGATTACGGCAATGTCAGCGGCATTCTGACCGTTGGCGGTACTATTCTGGGTTCGTCGAATACGTCCAATCCATTCTGCTACCCGATTACCCTCGGGAAAAAGACCGTCAACAAAGATGTTTCCGAGCAGTGCGTCATCAACCTCACCAAACGCGGCATCGATACACTCATTTGTATTGGCGGCGATGGCACCATGAACTCCGCGGCAGCCTTTGTCAAAAAAGGCCTGACAGTCATGGGGGTCCCAAAGACCATCGATAATGACCTGTACGGAACCGATATCACATTCGGGTTTGATACGGCGGTCAATACCGCCACGGAAGCCATCGACAAGCTCCACACCACCGCCAGTTCGCACCATCGTGTGATGCTGCTGGAAGTGATGGGGCGGTATGCCGGCTGGATTGCCCTGTACGCCGGGGCTGCCGGCGGGGCGGATGTCATTTTGATTCCCGAAATCCCCTACGATATCCATAAAGTGGCCGAGTATGTCATCCGCCGATCCAAAACCGGCCGGCGATTCAGCATTATCTGTGTGGCCGAAGGTGCCAGGGCCAAAGGCGGCAAGATGGTTGTGGCCAAGAAGATTGCCAACAGTCCCGACCCGATTCGGCTGGGCGGCATTTCTTTTGTTCTGGCCGACCAGTTGGCCGACCTGACTGGTATTTCCTGTCGCGCGGTCAACCTCGGACATGTCCAGCGGGGCGGTGTGCCCAGCCCGTTTGACCGGGCATTGGCGACCCAGTTTGGCCATTATGCAATGGAGCTGCTGATGAATGGCAAGCCCAACCGGCTGGTGGTCATGAAAAACGGCCGGCTCGACAGTATCCCGCTGGGCCAGACCGCCGGACGTATCAAAACCGTGCCGATGACCCATCCGCTGATTGCTGCCGCCAAAGCCGTCGGCACCAGCTTTGGGATATAATGCGATTCGGGGTGATGCTTCGGGCCCATGTGCATGATTACCATCACGTCCTGAAAAGGCAGCGTCACCTTTCTTTCAGGGCGATGCTCTGATGAATTTAACCCAGGATAAGACAATCTGCCAGCTTGTTTCCCGACTGCAGCAGACCGCCGGGGGGGTGGTCAAAGCCGACGGGACGTGGGGATCTTTTGCGCCTTTACTGGCGACACATATTGCCAAAACACTCCATCGCCCGCTGCTGTATATCAGCCCGCACATTGACGATGCCGACCGCGTCTGCGACGACCTGCAGACCTTCGGCGGCACCCAGGTCCAGACGTTTCCTGTCTGGGAAAGCCCGCCGGGTGATGAAGACAACCTGGCTGACGAAATTGGCTCTCAGCGGCTGCGTCTGGTGCTGGAATTGTCGCAGCCGGGCGGTGTCCCCCGCAATAGTATGATTTCGACCTCGGTCCAGGCCCTCAATCAGCCCATTCCCAAAGCGGATAGTCTGCGTCAGCGCGGGCTGGAGCTGGCTGTCGGCAAAACACGTGACCCGCAGGAGCTTATCGCCTGGCTGGTCGAGGCGGGTTTTGAACGGACTGACAGCGTGGACTATCCGGGCCAGTATGCCCATCGCGGGGGGATTATAGACGTCTTTGCCCCCGTCAGCCTGACCTCGACAAAGGCTTCGGTCTCCGAGCCGCAGGCGGTGCGTGTGGAGTTTTTTGGCGACCAGATCGAAAGCATCCGCCTGATTGATCTGGACACGCAGCGATCCGGTGAGGCACTCCAGCAGATGACCCTGGTTGCTGCCGTCGGCCAGAACCTGTCCATAGGGCAGGCGACGGAGTTGTTTGTCAATATTCTGCCGGCGGAGACGATTGTGGTGCTGGAAGAGCCGACGCAGATAGCCGAAGTCTCGGAAGTCTTCCTGAGCCGCCTTGACGACCCTCGCGGGATGTTCCCATGGGCGTCAATATACAAAGCCCTGCAGCGATTTACCTGCCTGGAAATCAGCCGGTTTGCCGCCGATTCAGACAGCATTCATCTGGACGTGACCAGTGCCCAGGAATTCGAACATAAGGCCGGCAGTCTCTGGAAAGAAGGCCGCAATGCCCTGACGGATTTGATCGACCGTGCTGCCGATTGCCGCATCGTACTTTATTGTGAAAATCAGGCCGAGATGACCCGTGTCAAGGAAATCCTTCAGCAGACTGCCGGCGGCGTCCCCCCGCATTTGAAACTGCGGACGGGATTTGTGTCGCAGGGCTTTATTCTCCGCAGTCTGCGAACGATTGTCATCAGTCATCACGAACTGTTTGGCCAGGCCTCCGTCCGGCGACGCATCCGTACACTGCGGTCGGTCTCGCCGATTGACAGCCTGATGGATCTGAGCAAGGGTGATTATGTGGTGCATGTCAGCTATGGTATCGGTCGTTTTCTCGGTATCGAGATGATGGAAAAGGCCGGCCATACCGGCGAATATCTGACGATTGAATATGCGGACAAGGTGCGGATTCATGTCCCCGTTTCCAACATTCATCTTGTCCATAAATTCATCGGCTCCATGCCGCGCCGCCCGATGCTCAGCCGCATTGGCACCAAAAAATGGGAAAAGCAAAAACAGCAGGTTGCCGTCGGGGTGGAGGAGCTGGCCGCCGAGCTGCTGGAAGTGCAGGCCCAGCGGCAAAAACTCGGCGGATTTGCCTTCGGGCCTGATACCCTGTGGCAAAAGGAATTCGAAGAGTCCTTCCCGTATCAGGAAACCCCCGATCAGTTGACTGCCGCCGACCAGATCAAGCGTGATATGGCCGAGGCGATTCCCATGGACCGTCTGCTGTGCGGTGATGTCGGCTACGGCAAGACCGAACTGGCTATGCGTGCGGCCTTCAAGGCCGTCCAGGCGGGCAAGCAGGTCGCCGTGCTGGCCCCGACGACAGTGCTGTGTGTCCAGCATGGACGGACGTTCGCCGAACGCTTTGCGGAATTTCCTGTTACCATTGAAGTTCTTAACCGATTCACGCCGCCCAGGCAGGCACGGGATATTCTTTACGCGGCACGTCAGGGCAAAATCGATATCCTGATTGGCACACACCGCCTGCTCAGTGATGATGTCGGCTTCAAAGACCTCGGCCTGCTGATTATCGATGAAGAACAGCGTTTCGGCGTAGAGCATAAGGAACGCCTTAAACGCTTTCGCGTCAATGTCGATGTCCTGACGATGTCGGCTACGCCGATTCCGCGGACGCTGCACATGGCGATGATTGGCCTGCGCGACATCAGCTCGCTGGCGACGCCGCCGCTGGACCGCCGCAGTGTGACCACGCGGGTTTGCCGCTTTGATCGCGACCTTATCCGTAAGGCAATTCGCTTCGAGCTCGGACGCGAAGGTCAGGTCTTCTATCTGCACAATCGTGTTCAGACAATCAATAGTGCCGCCCAGATGGTGCGGGAGATTATCGCCGACGATTCCGTGCGGGTGGATGTCGCTCATGGCCAGATGCACAAGCACGACCTGGAAGATGCGATGGTGCGTTTTGTCAAGGGCCAGACCCAGGTGCTGGTCTGCTCGACGATTATTGAAGCCGGCCTGGATATCCCCAATGCCAATACGATGATTATTGTTGATGCTGACCGCTTCGGCCTGTCGCAGCTTCATCAGCTTCGCGGTCGGGTTGGCCGCTATAAGCACCGGGCCTATGCGTACCTGCTCCTGCCGGCCAGCCGCCCGGTCAATCCCATCGCCGCCAGGCGTCTGAAAGCTATCGAGGAATTCTCGCAGCTCGGTTCCGGTTTTCGGATTGCCCTGCGCGACCTGGAGATTCGCGGGGCCGGCAACATCCTCGGTCCCGAACAATCCGGCCACATCAACACCGTCGGCTACGAACTCTATTGCCAACTGCTCGGC
>JAWRKM010000076.1:0-6391 GCA_040306945.1 Anaerohalosphaeraceae bacterium | reverse complement strand
GGGCATCCCGTATTTGCGATCCCCGACGATCGGACAGCCCTTGTCGGCCAGATGCACGCGAATCTGATTCTTCCGCCCGGTCAGCAGTGTAATTTCCACCAGGCTGAATCGGCCGTTATCTTTGACCACACGATAGGCCGTCTGCGACAGCTTGCCTTTGGACGGGTCGTTGGTCGAATACATCTTGAACGCCTTGTTCTCGGCCAGGTAGGAACTGATCGTCCCCTCCTCCGGCGTCGGTCGTCCCCACACCACCGCCATGTATTTTTTCTCCGTCTGCTCCCAGTTGCTCTGCAGCGTCAGCTTGGCCTCTTCCGTTTTGGCAAAGATCAGCACCCCTGAGGTCCACTGGTCAAGCCGATGCACGATATACACCCGCCGCGGCGACTTGGGGTTGCCCTTGCGGACATAATCGGTCAGCACAGCATACAGCGTCTTGTCCCGACTGCCCGGGGCCGCCATCGTCAACAGGCCCGCAGGCTTTCGCACCACCAGGATCGCATCGTCTTCATAGAGAATATCCAGTCCGCGCGGCAAATGTTTTCGACAAGGTTTTTTCTTGGATGGCATGACCGAGCTATTTCCGTATTTGTTCCCAGCACAGATTGGCAATGTTGATATAATCGCTGGCCGAAAGCTGCTCGGGACGGTGGTGCGGATCCACAAACGCCTCGGCAAACAGTTCATTCCAGCCGTGCACTTTACTCAGCCCGCCGGCGGCAAATTTCACACAGGCCTTGAGCATCTTGCGGCGATGGCCCATAAACAAGGTGATAATCTCGCGGAACGTATCCATATCATGAATCTGTGCAGCTTTCTGCGGATCGCGGATAAAACTCACCATCGCCGAGTCCACCTGCGGACGCGGCCAGAACACCGACGGCGGCAGCTTGCGGAAAATATGCACGCTGCCGGTCGCCGACATCAGAATGCTCAGCGTCCCATAGGCATCATGGTCGGGCATCGCCGCCATCCGCTCGGCCACTTCCTTCTGCACGGTCACCACCATCGCATCCGCCACCACCGGCCCGGTAATCAGATTAGCCATCACCGCCGAACCCGCCCCATAGGGCAGATTGGACACCAGCAGCAATCGCCCGCCCAGTTCCGCCCGGGCCTTCTGCACTGCATCCAGAATCTCACCATGAATCGTATTCTTGTTTTCCAGCACATCGCGATTGAACAAAATTACATTAGCGAACGACTTCAACTGTGCCGAGACAATCCGGGCCAGCGGCGGGTCATACTCCACTGCAATCACTCTGCCGGCACGCTCGGCCAGCGCCTCGGTCATTGAGCCGGTCCCCGGGCCGACTTCCAGCACCACATCCTGCGGATGAATATGCGCCTCGTCCACCAGCAGCCGCATCAGGTTCAGGTCAATCAGAAAATTCTGACCCAGGCGGTGTTTGGGCGTTGTCCCGGCCCCCGCCAGAAGCCGTTCGATATCCTGTTTAGTCTGCATGGCTGTGCCCTTTCCCTTTGCCGCACTTCCGCGTATGGGCCATCTCAATAGCAACACGGATCGCCTCTTTCATGCTGCTTTCGTTCGCCACGCCGCGTCCGGCAATATCAAATGCCGTCCCATGCGCCGGCGACGTGCGAATCATCGGTATCCCGATCGTCACATTCACAGCCTTGTCAAATGCCAGCAGCTTGACCGGAATCAATCCCTGGTCATGATACATCGCCACAACGCCGTCATACGCCCCGCGTGCCGCTTTCAAAAACAGCGTATCCGCTGCGAAAGGCCCGAAACACTCAATCCCCGCCTCCTGCGCCAGCAAAATCGCGGGACTGATGATCCGCTGCTCTTCATCACCGAACTGGCCGTTCTCGCCGGCGTGCGGATTCAATCCGCATACAGCAATCCGAGGCCGGCCAATCCCGAAGAATTCCTTGAGCGCCTCATTGAGCAAATCAATCGGCTCGAATACGCAGCCGATGGTAAATTTGTTGCGAATCTCAAACAACGCCTCATGAATCGTCGCCAGCGCCAGCTTGAGCGGCCCTGCCACAAACATCATCGCCTTGCGCTGGCTGTAGCAGCGATCCGCAAACAATTCTGTATGTCCCAGCCAGCGGGCATCGGCCATGTGCCAGCTTTCCTTGCTGATCGGCGATGTCACCACCGCATCCAAAATCCCCGCACGGGCCGCATCAATCGCATCGATACAGAACTGCAGCGATGCCTGACCGCTGACCAAAGATGGCAAATGCAGCCACGAGGGAACCGAATATTCATCATAATCGGCCACAACCACCTGCCGCGGCAAATCCCGACTGATTTTTTCATGCGGCAAGCGGAGCCAGTACGGTTCGATTTCCAGCTGGTCCGCCACATACTCAAGCTGTTCATCCAGCCCGAAGATAATATATTTTGCCTGACGGCGCAGCAGCGGATCGGCCAGGGCCTTGACCACAATCTCCGGCCCTATCCCGCCCGGGTCCCCCATCGTAATGCCGACTACCGGCTCAAATGTCGTGGATCCATCCGTCATCGATATCGTTCTCTAAAATCCCAGTTCCCGTAATTTGGATTCGGTCAACCCCTCCCGGGCAGGCATGATCCGTTCAAGCTGCTTGCGTATCGCTTTGACCAGAATATCCGTCTCAATGTTGACCGCATCGCCTGCCCTGGACCGCCCCCACGTCGTGCGGGCAAGCGTTTCCGGAATCAGAGCCACCGTCAGTGCCTTTTCTGTCACCGATGCCGCCGTCAGGCTGATGCCATCCAGCGCCACAGAGCCCTTGACCACAATCTCAGGCATCAGCTCGGCCGGAGGCTCAATCGTAAACACGGCAAAATCCCCCTTCTTTTCAATCGATATGATCTTGCCCACCCCATCGACATGCCCTTGCACAATATGCCCGCCAAAACGGCCCCCTGCCTGCATCGCCCGCTCCAGGTTTACGACCTGCCCTGTCCGAATATGTTTAAGAGTGCTCCGGCTCAGCGACTCGCCGCTAACATCAAATCCGGCCGTATCCCCATGAAGACTCGTCACAGTCAGACAAACCCCGTTAACCGCAATACTGTCGCCCAGTTTCGTCCCCTCCGCCACCGCACCAAGACGGACCGTCAGCACCATCCCACCTGCCCGCGGAACGACCGACAAAACCGTACCAATACTTTCAATGATTCCTGTAAACATCTTCTTTTCCTATATATATAGTGCATCAGGCATAGTAAGATTGCCCGTCGGGATTGTCAAACATCTTTTAAATCCAACTGGGTATCTTCCACCAGGACAATCATATAAAAAAAGACAGGACATATAAGAATGAATCGTACGATGATCCCATTGCAGCGCCATTCTCGCAGCGTATAAGGAAAAACCCGACGGCAAACCGATACCAAAACGGCCAGGGACGGTTTATAGAGGTTCTTTATGCTGCGATGCCGTCATCCGCCATTTGGATTCACAAACAATGATGTCACCAGAAAATAATCACTTGCTTTTTTGACTTGCGATCCTGATTTTGCTACACTATATCCCAGTTGCTGGGTGGGGAAAAGCGTAGAGATGGGAGAGGAGAATAACCATGAGAACAATAAGGTTGGCCGGGATGATGGGGGTTGCACTGCTGGGCACAATGGCGTATGGAAATCTGCTGGGCAAGTATTATGCGGGGGTTAATATCGATGTCAACGGGATTCTTCAGACGCAGGGATTGACCGAACGATTTCGGCGGGTGGATGCCAATATCGATTTCTGGGATGGCAGTCGGTATTTTCGATGGCAGCCGATTTCCGGGCAGCCGGACAATTATACCGTCGAATGGACGGGATATATCAGGATTGACGTGCCGGGAGAATACGGCTTCGGCACGATTTCCGATGACGGCTCGCAAATCTGGATCGATGGGCAGTTGATTGTCGATAACGGCGAGGGGCAGTGGTACGACTGGGAAGATAACATGGGCGAGAATGAACCGGGCGAGCCGAATCAGCCGGTGTATCTGAATGTTGGCTACCATGCCATTATGGTGCGATTTTACGAAGGGCCTACTTATGACGGCATTGAGCTATGGTGGCTGCGGCCAGGCACAGGCCCATCCGATATCCCCTATTACGGCACAACCTTCCACGGCATCCCGCCGACCTACAATCCCAATACCAACTGGGCAATCGTGCCCGCCTCGGTGCTGGTCACGCCGGAGGAATACAATGGGCTGACCTGTGCGATGGATTTGTACTCGGATGGCGTGATTAATCTGCATGATTTTGCCATTCTGGCCAGCCAGTGGCAGACTCTGACGCCGGTGGTTGGGGATTTGACTGGGGACGGCACGGTCGATATGGAAGACTTGGCCCTGTTTGTCATGTTCTGGCTTGAGCCCTGTCTTGTATCTTAATTCCATGAAGTAACGTCTATATCTATGTACCGGGTGTGTTTGTTTTCCGCGACGGGAAAAACATGACCGGGGCAGGAATGTTTTTGCGCACACACGGGACAATGACCTCCCATTTATGGAGTATCGGCAATGAAAACAGCGGTTCGAATCGTGGCGGGATCGTGGTTGGTTTTGATCTCGACAGGTCTGGCGGGACAGGAAGCGGAACGGACGCCGTACGGCGTGTGTGCCCATGTGTCGCGGTCCAGCGATCACAGGCTGGCCGAACAGGAATTTCTACTGATGCGGGCCGCAGGGATTCGGTGGGCAAGGACGGACTTTGACTGGACGACGGTGCAGCAGCGTGAAAGCGGACCGTGGGATTATACAATGTTTGACGAAACCCTGCGGAAAGCGGAAGCGGCAGGGATTACGATTCTGCCGATTCTGGGGTATGATGTGGCGTGGGCGCGTCCGGCCTATCGGCATCTGGACTTGTGGCGGGAGTACGTGCGGAATATGGTCAGCCGGTACAAGGGACGCCTGACGTATTGGGAGGTGTGGAACGAGCCGGATTTGGAGCCATTCTGGAAAGAAAAACCTGACCCGGCCAACTATACAACGCTGCTGAAGGCGGCATATGAGGAAATCAAGGCGGCTGACCCCGAAGCAAAAGTACTGCTGGGCGGACTGTCGGGAATACCGTTTGAATTTATTGACGGAATTTACAAGGCAGGCGGCAAGGCGTACTTTGACATCATGAATGTGCACCCGTATCGCTATCCGAAGACGCCGGAGGGAGCATCGTTAAAAGACGATCTGGCGAAGCTGCGGCAGTTGATGGCTCAATACGGCGATGGCGACAAGCGGATGTGGATTACCGAGATCGGCTGGCCGACACATCGGAACAATTCCCAACTGCTGGGTGATATCGTGCGGGCGGGATTAAAGGCTGTAAATGCCCAAAAAACCAACTGGACGCTGGCGGTGTTTGACGACCCGGGGTATGTGATTCAGGTGCCGCTGACAGACGAAGCATTGCAGAACATGCTGCCGGGCGGAGGTAAGGTTATGCGGCTGAAGATGGCGGACATGGAGCGACTGAGTCCGGCAAAATATGATGCCCTCTTGCTGCCGCTGGAAGAGGCGTTTCCCGCCGACTGGTTTGATGTGATGGAACGCTACGTACGCGACGGCGGGGTCTTGATATTAGGCCAGGGTGTGCCGCTGTATTTTACCATCAAGCGTGGCGAAGATGGACGCTGGGTCCAGGGCGACGCGGGGGAATCGTATCGGCAGCGGCTGCATATTGGCTGGGAGGCGTGGTGGACGCGACAGGGAGTACCAAAAACGATTGCACAGTTAAACGTGCCGGACGAATTGGCCGGGCAGATTCGAATAACCAAAGATGCGCCGGAGGCCACGCGATTTTTGACCGATGCGAAATTAAAGCCGCAGGATCGATTTATCCCGCTGCTGCAGGCAGTCGAAGGCGATTATGTCGGGACGACCGCGGCGTTGTTTGATTTGAACAGCGACATGAAGGGGGCGGTGATTGTTTCATCCCTGCAGGCGGAGTATCGCGGCGTGCTGGAAGACCAGCAGGCCCTGATGCTGGCGCGGACGTTTTTGATAGCACTGCACAGCGGCGTCGAGCGGATGTGCTGGTACAATTTCCGGGCGTTCGAGAATAATCCATTATACAACGAAGACCATTTCGGGATAGTACATCGGGATTTGTCGGCCAAGCCGGCGTACCGTGCAATGCAGGCAATGAATAAGGCACGGCCAGCGGGATCTATGGTAGTTGGCGATGTACGACAGGTCGGGACGGTGTTTATGCCGGGATGGAAGCGGCCGGATGGGCAAATGGGCTGGGCGGTCTGGATTGTCGGGCCAGCCAGAGAGATGACGCTGAAGGTACAGGGTGAAATTGCAGAGGTGTTTGATGTCTTCGGCGAAACAATCTCGATACAACCGACCGACGGTGTGATTCAATTCACCGTTACGGAGCGACCGGTTTATATCGTCGGCCCGAAGCAGATTGAGCCGT
>JAWRKM010000075.1:0-5037 GCA_040306945.1 Anaerohalosphaeraceae bacterium | reverse complement strand
ATTTCCGCAGACAAACCCGGCCCGCAGATTTCCCCTACGATGTGGGGCATTTTCTTTGAAGATATCAATTTCAACGGCGATGGCGGCCTGTATGCGGAACTGGTGAAAAATCGCTCGTTCGAATTCCCCAAGACGATGATGGGCTGGCGTCCGATTCAGGGCGGACAGGCGGCAGGCAAATGGACCATTGCCGAAGGCCAGGACCCGCTGAATGCGGCGAATCCGAACTATCTGCGTCTGGACGTCCAGAATCCCGGCGAAGGCTTCGGTATGGCGAATGAAGGCTTCCGTGGTATCGGGATTAACAAGGGGGACAAATACTACTTTTCGGTGTTTGCCCGCTCTGCTTCAGGGATGGCGCTGAAGGTGGAAGTGGTTGCCGCCGACGGCAGAAAGCTGCTGGAAGGGACCCTCGACAATATTACCGGCGGCTGGACGCATTATCACTGCCTGATGACGGCAACCGGGACCGATGCCAAAGCGACCTTGAACCTGCTGGCAACAAAGGCCGGGACAGTGGATTTGGATATGATATCGCTGTTTCCGGAGAATTCAGCACAACAGATGGCGGGTCGGCCTGTGCCGGGACTTCGCAAGGATGTGGTTGCGATGCTGGCGGCCCTGAAGCCGGGGATTTTCCGTTTCCCCGGCGGATGCATTGTGGAAGGACGCGACCTGGAAACTCGCTATCAATGGAAAAACACCATCGGTGATATCAACGAACGCAAGCTGATTATCAACCGCTGGAATACCGAATTCAAGCATCGCCCGACGCCGGATTATTTTCAATCGTTTGGGCTGGGTTTCTATGAATATTTTCTGCTCAGCGAACAAATCGGAGCTGAACCGCTGCCGATTTTGAATTGCGGTATGGCCTGTCAGTTCAACACCGGTCAGCTTGTTCCGATGGATCAGCTCCAGCCCTATGTGCAGGATGCCCTGGATTTGATTGAGTTTGCCAATGGCCCGACCGATAGTGAATGGGGCAAAAAGCGGGCGGCGATGGGACACCCCGAACCGTTCAAGATGAAGTATCTGGGTGTGGGCAATGAGCAGTGGGGGCCGCAGTATGTCGAGCGGTATAAGGTTTTCGCCAAGGCCCTGAAAGAGAAATATCCTGAGATTCAATTGATTGCCGCCACCGGCTCTGATCCGGCGATTTTCCCCAATGGCGACAACGAGGTGAAATATTTGTGGGGGCAGTGGCGTCTGCTGAAGCCGGATATTGTGGATGAGCATTTCTATCGCAAGCATACCTGGTTTTCCGAGAATGCCTCCCGCTATGACAGCTACGCCCGCCATGAGCCCAAGGTCTTTGTGGGGGAATATGCCGCGATGAGCCACGGCGTCGGCAATCCGGACAATCGCAACAATCTCGAATGTGCCCTGGCTGAGGCGGCCTTTATGACCGGGCTGGAACGCAATGCCGATGTGGTTGTGATGACGGCCTATGCTCCGCTGGCGGGGCATCTGGATGCCTGGCAGTGGAAGCCCAATCTGATCTGGTTTGACAATCTGACGGTGTACGGTACACCCAACTATTATGTGCAGAAGCTGTTCAGCACCAATCGCGGCGATGTCGTGATGCCGGTTAAGCTGGATTCGACCGAAGGCCAGCTGTTTGTTACGGCCTGTCGGGATAAGGCTGCCGGCCAGGTGATTATCAAGGTTGTTAATATTGCCGACCAGCCGAAGGAAGCAACGGTTGATTTGCAGGGTGCCGGGCTTGTTGACAGTCAGGGCCAGGTGACGGTTCTGGCCGGTCAGCCGGCAGATGAAAACTCCGTTGAGGCTCCGACCAAAGTTGCGCCCGTCAGCGACACCATGACCAATGCCGGGTCCAGGTTCACCTATATCTTCAAGCCCTATTCTTTGACAGTTCTGCGGCTGACAGTCAAATAGCTGTTATCGGATTGTTCGTTAAACGATTGACGATTGGCACTGGCCGAGGTACGATTGATGTCAAATCAATCAGAACTCGAATAGCGTCAATCGTCTTTTTTTATGGATCGCAAGCAACTTACACAGATATTGGAAGATGTCAAGGCCGGACGGCTGGATGTTCATGCGGCGGTGGAGATGCTCCGCCATTTGCCGTATGAACCGATGGGATTTGCCTGTCTGGATCATCATCGTCAGATTCGCTGTGGATTCCCGGAAGTGATTTACTGTCCGGGCAAGACGCCCGAACAGACGGCCCGGATTTTCGAGACACTGGCCAAAAAGGGTAACAATATCATCGCCACCCGTGCCCAGCGATCGTTTTATGACCAGGTGCAGTCGGCAACGGAGTTGTCTCTGCGATATGAACCTGCCGCACGGATGATTATCCTCGAACAGGCTCCCCTGCAGACTACGACCGGCTATATTGCGATTGTTACGGCGGGCACGGCGGATTTGCCTGTGGCTGCGGAGGCCGAGTGGACCGCCCGGATGCTGGGCCAGCAGGTTAAGACGATATGTGATGTGGGGGTGGCGGGGCTGCATCGGCTGCTGGAGCATATCCCGACATTGCAGCAGGCGGCGGTGGTGATTGTGATTGCCGGGATGGAAGGAGCGCTGGCCAGTGTGGTCGGCGGCCTGGTCGATTGCCCGGTGATAGCGGTGCCGACCAGCGTGGGCTATGGGGCAAGCTTTGACGGCCTGGCAGCACTGCTGGCCATGCTCAACAGTTGTGCCTCCGGCGTGACCGTCGTCAATATCGACAACGGCTTCGGCGCTGCGTACTCAGCCAGTTTGATTAACATGAAAATCGAAAGGGCGCTGAGTCGATAAAAACCACAGATTTCCCAGATTACGCACAAGACAAAGTACATAGTCTGTGTATATTGTTCGTAATCCATGCATTTTGTGCGGGCCGAAAGTGATTTGGCAGGATAGACGTGTCTGGCAATGAACGGAAATAACCGGCAAGAGTAATCGCCCAGGGAAGATAATTGTATGCAGAAAATAACCGAAATTCCAAAATTAACTCCCCGGCCTGCAGATGGGCATAAGGGGCTGTTTGGCAAAATTCTGATTGTCGGCGGGTCGGTGGGCTTTTCGGGGGCGCCGGCCCTGGCAGGCAGGGCGGCCCTGCGCAGCGGGGTGGGTCTGGTGCGGGTGGCCGTGCCGGAGCCGATTCTGCCGGTGGTGGCTTCGTTGGACCCATGCTATACGACAATTCCGCTGGCTGCGGATGTGGATGGGCGAATAGCCTCCGAAGCGGCGGGAGTCGTTCTTCGACAGGCTGGGCAAAATGACGTAACGGCCTTTGGCCCGGGGGCCGGACTTGGGCCAGGAGTATCGGATGTCCTGGTGGAACTTATGCAAATGGATAATCTACGTCTGGTTGTGGATGCAGATGGTCTGAATACCCTGGCCGGACTGGGTAAAGGCTGGGTGCAGAAGAAAAAGGCTTCGATGATTTTAACACCGCATCCCGGCGAGATGGCCCGACTGTGGAAGTCCCTGTTCCGCAAGGCAATGCCGGAAAGTCGGACCGAACAGGCTATAGCAGTTGCTAATGCAGTCGAGAGTATCCTTGTTTTAAAAGGAGCCGGAACCGTCGTAACCGATGGCAAGCGGGTCTATGTCAATACCACCGGTAATCCCGGCATGGCGACGGCGGGGGCGGGCGATGTGCTCACGGGGGTGATTGCGGCCCTGGCCGGACAGGGACTCAATGATTTCGATGCAGCCGTTCTGGGGGTGTATGTGCATGGATTAGCAGGGGATATTACAGTTCAGGAGAAAGGACAGGTCGGCCTGATTGCCACCGATGTGATCGAGGGATTGCCCAAAGCGTTCCTGAAAACAGAGCGGTCCTGAAAAATAAAACTGTGTTGGGGCTGTTTTCCAGCAACAAAAGTCAACCAGGGATAGTCTATTTATATAAAAATGCGGCAGCCGTGCTGTTTGGATAAGAACAAACTAAATTTAAAACTGTAGAACTACACAGGGATAATCTGTTTGTGAGTTATCAGTAAAGATTTTTTGCCCCAAATCTATTGAAAGTGCAATTTCAGACAGGAATTGTTTGACGGGTTTAAACCCATAACATAATATGTATCATTTACAGCTCCAGCTTGTAATACCCAATAAAGCGGCTGACGCCGGAGCCTGTTGGATTGATGGAAGTTGTTTTGCAACAATAAGTTAATATATTTGTAATGCAGGAGAATCCTTTGCAGGGCTGTAAAGGTCTCATAATCAGGATGTGTTTGCTGACAGGTTTGGCCTGCTCAGCTTGTTTTGCGCAGAGTGCCGAGGAGGATCTGTTTATTGATAATCTCAATGAAGTGATTATCGAAAACGAAAATGCCCGGCAATTACGGATATACAGCGATGCCCTGATGCAGGGGGTCAGCGATACCATCCGCCTGGATGCGGCGATGGGGCTTCTGATCCGCAAAGACAAGGAGTCTCGTGATGTGCTTATTGAGGCTCTTGGGGCCAGGGAGAATATTCCGGCTCGGATGGCGGTTTGTCGGGCCCTGATTAAGGGGCGTAGTCTTGGGGCGGCTGCCGGCTCGCTGGATATGTTTCTGCCGCTCTTAATCGATACGTTGAAAAGTACCGATGTTGCACTGGCCCGCCTTGGTGCTGAAGCACTTCTGGTGTATCGGTTTGATCAGGTTGGTACTCCGCTGTTTGACCTGGTCAGTTCGACGACTGCCGATAAACAGGCCCGTTTAAGCGGAATTTATGCCCTCCAGCTTCGTACGGAGCCTGAAGCCCTTCGGTATTTGATTCAATTGCTCAACGATAGCGACCCTGAAATTGTTCGAGGGGCGGAACTGGCGCTGCAGGAAGTGTTTGGCGTACCGGTTGGGACGGGTAAACAAGTCTGGGAAAAAATCCTCCAGGAAATCAATCAGAAAGATCTAGCGGATATTCGTCGGGAACGTCTGCTGCGTCAGGAGACCCGTCTTCGTGAGGTTCAGGCGGAACGTGACCGCTGGCAGAAATTGTACCTGACTGCTCTCGATAAGGAATTTGAGCTGGTTGAAGTTGCGACCAAGACCACGTATTTACTGGATAAGCTGAGTTCGGATT
>JAWRKM010000074.1:0-8173 GCA_040306945.1 Anaerohalosphaeraceae bacterium | reverse complement strand
GATTTCCATAATCAGGCCCTGGATATCCGAGCTGATAGGGGTATTAACTGGGCGGGCATTGTCGGAAATCTGAGTCACCGGCGAGGCCGCAATTACTGTGGTGCCGGTGGCAAACTGGGTAACCTGCTTTTCGAGTTCGGTCTTCTGTTCCAGCAGACGTCTCCGCTCGGATTCGAGCCGCTGCAGCTGGACGATCTTGTCATACAGGTCGGCGGTCAGCTGGTTGAGTTCTTTCTGGTCCTGGATGTTCTGGGCACGTGCCTTTTCCAGCTGGTCCTGAGTCAGTTTGAGCGAATCGAGCATGGTTGCTACGCTTTGCTCAAAACCAGTCATCACGCCTTTCCAGCTATCGGCGCGGGCCTGATATTCCTGGCTAAGCCGTTCGGTTTTCTGCAGGTTGGCAGCCATCTGGTTGTTGCGTTCCTGCAGGGTGTTGATTTCCTGACGAAGTTTGAATTCGAGTTCCTTGGTCTTGGCAACTTGTTCTTTGTATTGGTCGCCCATGATGATGGCATCCTGCTGGGCAGCATTGCGGGCAGCCTGTTCTTCAGTGTACAGCTTTTTGTAATTATTGGCGCTGCCGACATAGCTAACCATCATTCCGCAAAGAAAGATCGAAAACAACGACAACAAGACCACCAGGATTTTTGTCAACGTGCTCAAGGTTACCCATCCTTTCGTTTAATGTGGCAGTCATGACCCGCAATAATTTTTTATGGAAATAAGGCCTGATCGAGCCTGTACTACCACCTCAAAACCTCTATTTTCAGGCAATGCGGAATTGTACGACACGGCATTCATAAGGTCAAGAATTTTTTGGGCTTGCACAAAAAATTGGGTTCGTTTGGCCGGACATCCTTCGGTTTTACGGATGGCATGGTCTGAATCCATCCGAGATGACCGTAATTAAGAAATGGAGTTCGTTTGGTTAATAACAGGCTTATTCAAACGGGGGGATGGTATGGCAGACGGCTCGGTCGGGGTTTTTATCAAAGTATTTCTGATGGTACTCCTCGGCTTTCCAAAACGTCTCAGCGGGCACAACCTGGGTGACGATAGGTCTTCGGAAGGCCTTGCGGGCAGTCAGCTCGGCGATGATTTCTCTGGCGATTGCGGCCTGGGTGTCGGAGTGGGTAAAGATGGCAGAGCGGTATTGTGTGCCGACATCTGGCCCCTGGCGATTCAGAGTCGTGGGGTCGTGAATCTTGAAGAAATACTCCGTCAGCTTGCGGTAAGAGACGACGCTGGGGTCGAATTCCAGATGTACGACCTCGGCATGGTTGGTGTCGCCGAGGCAGACGCGTTTATAGGAAGGGTTATCGATCCGGCCGCCCATAAAGCCGACTTCGGTTTTGATGACGCCGGGTACATTCTGGAAGGCGTGTTCGACACCCCAGAAGCAGCCGGCGGCGAAGGTTGCCTGCTCTATTGTTTGTTGGTTGGTCATGGATACAGTCCTTATCTGCCGACTGGGGAGGCTGGCATCCCAGCGGCTCAAATTGAAATCTCCGGTAAATAATAACAAGATTAATCCTATCATCATTTTGATTTCCTTGCCAGCACTTTTTGGTTTGTTGTGATTACGTCTTACATTATTACATAGTACGCGGACTGGGAGTGAACGTTCTTTGCTTAAAAAAGATAGTGCAGGTCGGTTACACAAAAATAATAAAATATTAAAAATTTTATCTAAAAAGTGGGGGGTAATTCCTATAATTAATAGTATTAGTGTATAGCAGCAGTGTGCTTGCCCGCGGGAAGAAAGGAAATACGGTCAGGTTGACAGGAGACAGGCTATGAAACGTTCAGGACGTGGATTCACTCTTATTGAGTTGTTGGTTGTTATTGCTATCATTGCTCTACTCATGGCAGTTATTGTTCCCTCCTTGAAAAAGGCCAAAGGTCACGCCCGGATGCTTCTGGATCGTAATAATTTAAAAGCCCTGGGGGCGGCAATGGAGATTTACCTGAACGAGAATAAAGACAAATTTTTTCCCTATCCGTCCACCGGGACCAATACCCTGTGGCTGCCAAAAATTGGTGATCCCATCGGCAATATAGAAGAGGTTCGGTTCTGTCCAGAGACCAAACTCAAGAAACAAGAAGTTGAACAGGATTATGCAACGGCGGCTGGGTCTAAGTGGGGCACGAGCGTGAAACCCTGGCTTTGGGCGGCCTCTGCCGATCTGGCCAAAAAGTATGAGATGGGCAGTTACGGCTTTAATGGCTGGTTATATGCTGATGCGAATGCGTGGGTGCCGGCGGATAAGAAAAATTGTCCGTTTAAGGGACGTTCGGATGTGCGAATTCCCAGCCAGACACCGCTGTTTTTGGATGCCAACTGGGTCGATGCCTGGCCAGACAATACCAATGTCCTTCCGGCGGTTTCTTATCCTGCCTCTTCCGGGGGATATGATTATGACATCGGGGATCGCTCCAACGGGACAACGTCCACCTCCATCGGGCGATTGGTGACAAGCCGGCATGGTCCGCAGACTAATCTTGTTTATCTGGATACCCATACAGAGACGGTTCCCTTTGAAAAGCTATGGACGATGGCCTGGCATCGGGAATCCCAGCCCAAGTTCGATCCGATTATACCCAAGCCATTGCCGCGGGTCAGGTAAAATAGGTAAGATTTCATATCGCCATTTTGTATCCCAATTGATATAATTCTCCCAAGCGGAGGGCAAGCCCCGGCATTTCAGATTGAAGGCCGGGGCTTGTATATATCCGTATGCATCAGGCCAGCGTGAAAGCTGGTCAAAGTCTATCGATTAGGAGCAGGTTATGACACCACGGCAGCGGTTGCAGGCGATACTGGAACACCGGCCAGCAGATCGGTTATGTGTGGATTTCGGGGCGGGGGGGCAGACGGGCATGGGGGTGTGTGCGGTGCATCGGCTGCGACAGGCGGTGTTGGGGGACAAGAACTGGCGGGTCAGGGTGATTGAGCCGTACCAGATGCTGGGGGAGATTGACGAGGCACTGCGGCAGGCACTGGGGCTGGATGTGGTGGGAGTGCATCCCCGGACGGATATGTTTGGGCTTGTCCATGAGCAATGGAAACCCTTTACCATGCCGGCAGATGGGACCGAGGTGCTTGTGCCGTACGATTTCAACTATACCCTCGATGATCACGGTGATCTGCTGATGTATCCGGAAGGGGATCGATCGGTGCCGCCATCGGCGAGGATGCCGCGGGCCAGTTATTTCTGGGATGCGACCTGCCGGCAGGGGCCAATTGAGGAGGACAAGCTCAATTATCTGGACAACTGTGAGGAGTTCGGTTTGTTCAGCGAGGCGGATATTGCTCATTTCGTGCGGCAGGTCAACCATTATTATGACACAACCGATGCCGGGATTTATCTGACGATTCCGGGGGTGGCGTTCGGGGATATTGCACTGGTGCCGGCGACCTGGGCAAAACACCCCAGGGGGATCCGTGATGTGGAGGAGTGGTACATCTCAACGGTGATGCGGCGGGATTACATTTATAAAGTATTTGAAAAGCAGTGCGAAATCGGGCTCAAGAATATCGAAACCCTGGCTGCGGCGGTGGGGGATAAGGTGCAGGTGGTCTTTGTCAGCGGGACGGATTTCGGCACCCAGCGAGGGCCGTTCATTTCGCCGCAGACCTATCGGGATTTGTACAAGCCATTCCAGAAGGCGATTAATGACTGCATTCATAAGCTGACCGGCTGGAAGATTTTTATTCATTCCTGCGGCGGGATTTATCCGCTGATTCCGGACTTGATTGAGGCGGGGTTTGATGTACTTAACCCGGTGCAGTGTTCGGCGGAGGGTATGGATCCGCGTCGGCTCAAGGAAGAATTCGGCGAGCAGTTGGTTTTCTGGGGGGGTGGGGTGGATACGCAACAGACGCTTGCGTTTGGTACGCCGGAGGAGGTCTATCGCGAGGTTCGGGAACGGATTGACATTTTTGCCGCTAACGGCGGTTATGTGTTCAACAGTATTCATAATGTCCAAAGCAATGTCCCGACGGAGAATCTGCTGGCGATGTTCAAGGCAATTGAGGATGCCCGTCAATAAGGCGATGGACACTACATGCGAGGGATCGTGTATGAGCTTAACTCCTTTTGACTGGATTGTATTTGGTGGTTTTTTTGCGATGGTTGTGGGGGTCAGTCTTTTCAAGAGCCTCAGGGAGACCGGCAGCGAGGATTATTTTCTGGCCGGACGGGGGCTGAGCTGGTGGCTGATCGGGATTTCGATTGTTGCGGCCAATATCTCAACCGAGCAGTTTGTCGGCATGGCCGGGCAGGGGGCCGGCGGGACGGGGCTGGCGGTGAGCAACTGGCAGCTGGTGGGGGCAGCGGGAATTGTGGTGATTGCATTTACGCTGCTGCCGCGATTTCTGAGGGCGGGGATTTATACGATGCCGGAATACCTGGAATACCGGTACAATCCGGCGGCCCGGGCCATCATGGCGCTGTTTACGGTCATTATTTATGTTGCGGTGCTGCTGACGGCCGTGCTGTATTCGGGCGGGCTGACGCTCCAGACGCTGTCGGGGCTTCCGCTGGCCAAAGGGGTCTGGCTGATTGGCCTGCTTGCGGCGGCTTATACGGTCTGGGGCGGGCTGAAGGCAGTCGCCTGGGCGGATTTGTTTCAGGGACTGAGCCTGCTGGTGGGGGGCATCGCTATCTTTTTTCTTGGGCTGGCGGCCTGTGGGGGCTGGGGCGAATTTATCTCGGCCAATGCGGATAAACTGCATATGGTGCTTCCAGCCGGCCATGCCGAGTTGCCCTGGACGGGGGTGGCGTCGGGGATGTGGATTGTGATTTTGTATTACTGCGGGCTCAATCAGTTTATCGTGCAGCGCAACCTGGCGGCTAAATCGCTTCGGGATGGGCAGTTGGGGGTTATCTTTGCGGGGGCGCTGTGGCTGCTGGTTCCGTTTGCCATTGTGATGCCAGGGATTATGTCCTGGCAGCTTTACGGCAGCCAGATGGCCAGGCCGGATGAGGCGTTTCCTTTGCTGATACGCAATCTGATTCCGCAGGGGGTTCGCGGATTTATCTTTGCCGCCATCGCCGGTGCGGTGATCAGTTCACTGGCATCGATGCTCAATTCGGCGGCGACTATTTTTACGATGGATATCTATCAGCGGATGATTGACCGACAGGCCTCTCAGAAAGTGCTGGTCATGCTGGGGCGAGGGATGACGCTGTTGTTTATGGTGATTGGATGTGTTCTGGCCCCGATGCTGGATGATCCGAAATTTGGCGGGGTATTTGCGTATATTCAGCGGTTTCAGGGGTACATCTGGCCCGGCGTCGTGGCGGCGTTTTTATTCGGGATGCTGGTGCAGAATGCCCCCGGCTCGGCGGGCGTTGCGGCCCTGATTTCCGGGCCGATTCTTTATGGGATGTTCCAAACGTATGCTCCCGGGCTGCATTTTCTGATCCAGGTTGCCGTGACCTTCCAGCTGGTGATTCTGATTATGGCCCTGATGACCTTCTGGAAACCGCTGGAGGCCCCCAAGCCGCTGCCGGTTCGTCAGGATGTGGATGTGCAGACCAGGACTGAGGTTAAAGTCATTGGAGGTATTGTTCTAATCCTGATTGGGGTATTCTATATTTTATTCTGGTAAGCCATTGAAAAGATACAGGAGGTATGTATGCGTTTAGGCCTGGTTTTGCTGTTGAGTTTATCTGCGGTGTTTTGTGCTGCGGCAACGATGGATTTATCCGGCGACTGGAAGGTGGTGCTGGATCGGGAGAATCGGGGGGGTGAGCAGACATGGTTTGCGTCGGAGCTGAAGGATGCCAGACCGGTGCATCTGCCCGGCTCACTGCAGGAACAGGGACTGGGTGATAAGCCCTCGGCAAAGACGGCCTGGACGACCAGAATCGGCAAGGAATTGCTGTCTGATCCGCGATTTCAGTCGTACATTCAATCCGAAGACTTTAAAAGCCCGTTTTGGCTGACTCCGCTGCGGCATTATGTCGGGGCGGCGTGGTATCAGCGGACGATTACCCTTCCCAACAAGGCTCATTCCATTTTTCTGGAACGGCCGCATGGGAAAACAACGGTCTGGGTGGATGATATCAAACTGGGTTCATGCGATAGTCTGGGGACGCCTCATGAATATGATATTCGCGGTATTCAGCCCGGCCAGCACCGTCTGACCATTTGTGTGGATAATCGGGTCGGTGTTCCAGTGGGGGATGATGCCCACAGTGTGTCTGACCAGACCCAATCGAACTGGAACGGGATTGTCGGCAGAATTGAAGTGACGAGCTGTGAGGATAACGATCCATGGGTTTTTGACGATGTGCAGGTGTATCCTGATATTCAGGCAAACACCATAACAGTGCGTGTGGATATGGAGAATGCCCAAGGTCTGCGGGAAGGGAAATTGACGGCATCCGTGCAGGCGGTTGATGCTGACAAGCCGCAAGCTCTGCCGGAGCAAATCATTCCGGTCAGTTTAAAGGACAAACAAACCCGGATTGAATTTACCTACGCCATGGGCAAAGAGGTTCGGCTCTGGGATGAGTTTTCGCCCAATCTCTATACGCTCAAGCTGCAATTTGAACAGATCCCGCGACAGGGAGAGCCGTCCCGAAGTCTGTATCAGACAACCTTTGGAATGCGTGAACTGGGTGTCAAGGGGACTCAGTTTACGATCAACGGACGTACCCTGTTTTTGCGGGGGACGCTGGAATGCTGCATTTTTCCCCTGACGGGATATCCGCCGACGGATGTGGAGTCGTGGAAGAAAATCCTGCGGGTCTGCAAGGCATATGGCCTGAATCATATCCGGTTTCATTCATGGTGTCCTCCGGAAGCGGCATTTGCGGCTGCCGATGCGATGGGATTTTATTATCAGGTGGAGGCGTCCTGCTGGGCAGCATTCGGTGAGGGGACGGCGGTGGATGGCTGGGTTTATCAGGAAGGGGACCGAATGCTTAAGGCGTACGGCAATCATCCCAGTTTTATCCTGATGGCGCCCAGCAATGAGCCGCACGGCCGGCTGCGGGATGAATTTCTGGCCAAGCTGATTGATTCCTGGGAAAAGAAAGACGGTCGCCGGCGTTATACCGCCGGGTCGGGCTGGCCGACGATTGAGGCCAATGATTACCATGTGGTTCAGGATGTGCGGGTCCAGCGGTACCCAACGCTGCGTTTGAGCGATACGCCGCAGACCTTGACCGATTACCGCGACTTTATTGCCCGGCATAAAGTACCCGTCATCAGCCACGAAATCGGCCAATGGTGCGCCTATCCCAATTTTGCCGAGCGATGGAAATACAGCGGAGTCTTAAAGGGCGGCAATATCGAGATTGCCCGTGATAAGCTTGAAAAGGCCGGCATGGGGTCGCTGGGCCAGGATTTTTTGATGGCCTCGGGCAAATTCCAGACGCTGCTTTATAAGCATGAGATTGAATCCGCTCTGCGGACGCCGGGTTTTGGCGGTTTTCAGCTGCTGGACCTGCATGACTTCCCCGGGCAGGGGACGGCTCCGGTTGGCGTGCTGGATTGCTTCTGGGAATCCAAGGGGTATGTTACGCCTGAACAATATCATCGGTTCTGCGGGCCGACGGTACCGCTGGCCCGGATGAAAAGCCGGGTCTTTACCCATGACCAAACCTTCAAGGCGACCGTCGATGTCGCTCATTATGGCGCATCAGACATCACGGTCGAACCGGTCTGGTTCATCCGCAGGGCAAATGGGCAGGTGGTAAGCACGGGTAAGCTTGAAACCAAAAGGGTGCCCACTGGCGGATTGACTTTGCTGGGCGAGGTTGACGTTCCTTTGAACTCGTTTACCACAGCACAAAAGCTCAATTTTGAAGTTGCGTTGGGTACTCAGGGGCCCTCCAATGACTGGGATTTCTGGGTGTATCCGGCCAGTGTCCCTGCCGTTGACGCATCTGAGGTGCGGATCACCGAGCAGCTGGATGACCCGACGATCGAATGTCTCAAACAGGGGGGCAAGGTGCTCCTGACTCCGCCGGCTTATCGACTCAAGGCCCGAACTCTGGGTACGTTCCGTCCGATTTTCTGGAATCGCATCACTTTTGCCTCGCAGCCGGAGCATACGCTGGGGATTTTATGCGACCCGGCCCACCCGGCCCTGGCGGATTTCCCGACCGATTTTTATTCCAACTGGCAGTGGCAGGACCTGCTGGATCATTCCAAA
>JAWRKM010000073.1:0-60832 GCA_040306945.1 Anaerohalosphaeraceae bacterium | reverse complement strand
AGTCGATTTTCGCCATACCGCAATACCAATCGATGGTCCACGTTGGCAAATTCGAAAATCATCAGCCGGTCATTGGAGGCGGGACGTATCGGCATGCGAGCCAATTCGTCGATTCGTGTCCCCTGCCGCCGCTGGAGAATGAGCAATCCGGCAAAATCAACTCGACCAATATAATGCACACCATATTTCTCAAGTGATACTCCCACGCAGCCGCTGGATTCTGGGCGGACATAAAACCGCATCATCAGGTCGCTGCAGACAGGCTGTCCGCGCCGCAGCATGTCACTGTTATAGGCATAGGTGGAATGAAAATCATTGCCGACATCGCTGTTATACAGCAGCCAGTGGTCCCGTGTGTTGTCCTCATCCAGACTAAACACTGCCGGACCGTTGGCATTCAGGCTCCATCGGCTGTCGGTATTCGGCTCGTTTTCAAAGGGCTGCCGCCATATCCGATTGAGGGCATCGGCCGCAGCGGTCTGACCCGCCGGCCCGGCAGCAGCACCAAACGGCTGATAATCATTATCATAAATCGGCATCCAGAGTTCCTGCTGTACTTTGGCGGGTTTGCGCTGGATCTGGCCGTTGATGAACACATCTCCGTCAATCAACTGAACCGTCTCGCCGGGCAGGGCTATCAACCGTTTGATATAATTAATCGCCGGATTGGTTGGATTTTTGAACACTACGACATCCCAGCGCCGCGGCGGTACATACTGGTATATACTCTTGAGGACAAATATACGATCGCCATTTTGCTGGCGCCCGATAGCCGCTGCGGGCTGATAATATCCGCAACTGGAGCACTGCGGTCGATTATACAGCGAGGTATCCCCGCCGACATCATACGCATAGCCGCACCGCATACAGCGAAGGTGATAGTGTGCCCCCTTAAGAGTTTCGGCCATACTGCCGGTGGGTATCTGAAAGGCCTCGACCCCAAAAGCTCGAAAGACCAACGCCAGAATCAGCGCCACCAACAGCCATTCCAGCGTATTGATTATGCCTTCCAGTGTCGCACTTCGCCGGGGGACATATTCCTGCTGGGACGGCTCAGTCTGCTGTTGCTGCTGCTCGATTTCATCCATACGATTACGGATTCCTACGGGTTTGATGGTTTTGCAGAAAAACGGTCGCTGCCGTAAATGATTTTCATTCCATCCGGCTCCGGCGGGCCATCCAGATAAGGAATGATGCGCCAGCCCTGCCGTTCAAATCGCCAATTGCCCGGAAAATGAACAAAAAACGCCTTGCCCACAAGATAATCTCGCGGCACAATCCCGTCACGATAGCTCTGGCCGGGATTGGTTTTGGTCGGTTCTTTCCACATGCGGGCATCATAACTGTTGGGACTGTTGTCGCCGCAGACAAAAAACTCGTCCTTTTGCAGTTCCAGCGGTTTACCTTCATAAGCCCTGACCACACGTTTGTCTTCGGCACCGGTGTAGTAGATATCCCGCATGAGCTTGATATGCCGAAGCTGAACATTCCCATAACCGACAATCTCGGCAGTCGGACTGGTCTGCCGGTCCTTGCCCGCATCATCCCGCCCCATGCCGAGGTCATACTCCAGTCTATCGGCACCATATTCCAGAATAAGTTTGTGATCGACGTTGGCAAACCGCAGCAATACCAACGTGTCGGCAGCGGATGAATGAACAGGCCCTGCAGCCAATTGCTCTTTGGTGCCATCGGACCCGACTCGGCTGATCGTCATTTGACCACTGGAAGCCACCAGGCCCTGGTAACGGATCCCATATTTGCCCAGAACCACCCCAATCCCGCTGTCAGCCCCAACAGAAACATAATAAGACAGCATCAGGTCACTGCACACGGCCATCGCGGGAATCAGCTGCGAGGGGTCATAGCCATAAACGGCCTTAAAATCATTGCCCTTGGCCGGATTATATCGCAGGGTCCGCATCGCATTCCGGTCACCCCCGGTCAGAGAGAAGACCATCGGTCCATCGGCATTCAGACTCCAGCCCTGATCCACCGGTTCAAACGGCTGCTCCCATCGCCGGCCATTAAAGCGAGTCCCTTCCGTCCGGACAGGCTGGTAATCGTTATTGTAGATCGGCATCCAGAGTTCTTCCTGGACTTTGGCAGGCTTGCGGGCAATCTGGTCGTTGATATAAATATCACCATCGATAATCTCAACTCGTTCTCCGGGCAGCGCTATCAGACGTTTGATATAGTTGATCTCCGGCTGAATCGGATTTTTAAAGACAATGACATCCCAGCGTTTGGGCTCAAAAAACTGGTAAATACATTTCAGTACAAAGATCTGGTCGCCGCGTGAGACGGCACGTTTGGGAGCAGGCTTGCCATCTGCCGTATAAAACTGGCCATCCACCTTGCTGGGCTGGCCGCTGTCTTCATACCAGCCGCAACTGGGACACCGGGGGAACAGCGGAATTACCGGTAAATCCTGGCGAGGCACTGTATTCTCCGCCATCTTGTAACCGCTGGGATAAAACTCATAATCATAACGATAGCCGCATTCGGAACATCGCAGACGAAAATGGGAGCCGCGAAGCGTCTCGGCCATACTGCCGGTGGGAATGCGATAGACCTGCATGACAAAGACAATAAAGACCAGCGTCCCGGCCAGTGCCGTGATGATCCATTCCAAATTATGATAGACCGCATCGACTTTCGTATTGCCGCTGACAATATATTTCCGGACGTTTTTTTTCATAAGCTCATCCGCAAGGTGACTATTCCTCAGGGGACAACGCCGGACAGAGGCAGTATATCCCGCCGACAGTCACATCGTCCACCCAAACGAAAAACCTGCAAAATACAGATAGAATCAATTATTATCCTATTCCGACAACAGATGGTCAAGTAATTCTGTTTCATTTTGTACAAATCCCAGTCAAAATAGTAGTTCCCAATAACAGCCGCCCTCTCCTTTTACCCCAATTCATACTCAAAACGGCTCCCTAAAACACTCCCGACAGCCGATATCCAAATCGATAAAATTTTTTCCAAAAAATTGCTTGCCGGTTCGAAGTCTATTCTGTATAGTGATTTGCGTCAGGTGTCGCAGAAGTCAAAAAGCCCCCATAAAACAGGCTCGATTCGTTGCGATGCCGGATGCGAGGATGTCCCAAATCAGTCGGGTATATCCCAAAATAGGATTATCAGGTGCAGACGGAAGCGGTTGTAAAATAAATGATCAACCTATTATAGCTTCAGGTTTTTCCGTCTGGCCCAATAAAGATATTATATATATTTTATTCACAGGTTAGGTTTTTAGCCCAAAAGGCTCGTGGCGGATACGCCTTCAATTTATTGCTATTGTTTATATTATTAATCTCAGGTTTATACTTCGTGAGGGTATCCGAATGGCAACCATCACCAAAAAAGAGTTGATTGACCGGATTGCTGAGACTTCGCAGGCCAAGCGTGTTCTGGTCAAGCGCATCATCCAGTCTTTCCTTGACGAAATCGTCGGGGAACTGGCTCAGGACAATCGCCTCGAATTCCGAGATTTCGGAATCTTCGAGACCCGCACGCGTTCCAGTCGCGTGGCCCAAAACCCCAAAACACTGGAACGGGTTCAAGTCCCATCCAAACGCAGCGTCAAATTCAAAATGGGCCGGCTGATGAAAGAAAAACTCTGTCCGGACGAAAAAGTAACAGAATAACAGGTATTTCACCCGATCTTTGCGGATCAATTTTGTCTTAATTATGTCTTGTTTATTGTTTAGTGGAGAGGACCATGGCTGAAGGTACGGTCAAATGGTATGATAAGAAGAAGGGGTATGGCTTTGTTCTCAATGAAAAGGGAGAGGACATTTTTGTTCATTACACCAGCTTCGCCGACCCGGCCATTCGCTGTCTCGACGAGGGAGAGCGAGTCTTATTTGATATTGTCAGCGGCGAAAAAGGGCCGCGAGCTCAAAACGTCAAGAAAATCAGACCCTAAGTATTGGGATTGATTTCCGCGTTTTGCAAGAAATCAGGGGAGATGTTGTACCCCGTTCTTATTTTTACACTATTTACATCCATTTTGGGTTCAAATTAACATAGAATTCACAGCGATTGTGCAGATTTGCCACTTGCTCAAGTGTATCCTATATGGTATGGTACTTGGTGGGTCGAATCGATCGACCGTTATGGGATATCGGAGCTTGGCATGTTTTCAGCACAATCAAGCCAAATTCTGGATTCACAAGTGCTTGTTTTAAATAAGCACTATATGGCCTTCCGGGTCATAGGACTCCGCCGGGCATTGTCCCTGGTTGTCCGGGAGCTGGCGGAGATTGTGTCCTGTGACGACGGCACGTGGGAAAATTATGACTTTAATTCCTGGCGGGAATTATCCTCTTATCGACAGACCTTTGAAGCCCACAAATACGACTGGGTTTCGGCAGTCAATTTTGATATCGCTGTGCCGCGGGTGATCCGATTGCTGTTTTACGACAGGCTGCCTCGACAAACCGTCAAATTCAATCGTCGAAATATTTTTGCCCGTGACGGCAACCGATGCCAGTACTGCGGCAAGAAATTCCCCACCAGCGAACTGTCACTGGATCACGTGGTGCCGCGAACACTCGGCGGCGGCAATGCCTGGGACAATATCGTCTGTGCGTGCACCAAATGCAACGCCAAAAAAGGCGGCCGGACGCCGGAACAGGCCCATATGACTCTCATTCAAAAACCGGTCAAGCCCAAACGCAATCCAGTCCTGCATATTCATCTAAGCCATGAACGGTACAAAAGCTGGAAGCAATTCCTCGACCATGCGTACTGGTCTGTGGAATTGACCTGATGACGCCCTGCTGATTGAGGTTAGCGAATCCGAAGATTGCCTCGCGATTTTAAGTTGGATCCATTGTCAATCGGCATTCCCGAACTAGCAATCTTGATCATATTGGCGATTACCTCAATTGTCCCGTTGGGGTCAAGCTGAATTAGTGTATCAACGTCCTGCGTCATATTGCTGCCGATGGTTCGCAGATTTCCACCTGAACCGATAGTATATGTCGTATCGACCACCCAACCCCAACTGTCAATCTGGCATAACTGCAATTCCACATGGCCGCGGTGGATGCGGATGCCTTTTTCACTGCCGCCCCAGCAGCAGGTCCCAAACATCCGGAAGGTATCGTCTGCGGGCAGATTGGTTTCGAGATAGCTGCCATGGGTGTAATCGACGGTGACAATCTGCGAATTAATCATATCCAGTCCATCGTCGCCAATATCATCCACGCAAATTGAAGTCGTGCATTGATCAATTCCCAGCCCAAGACAATATCCGGAAGGACCATGACCATTTTCGTTCACCAGATTGGCACCTCGCCATCCGCCAAAGACAAAGTTTTGATGCAGCACCTGACCGCTGACGTGTCCGATCAGATAGGGAATAGCCTGTCGCCAGGCAATTTGATATACGCCACCCATATCACCGGTGGAGGGGATACTTGGATACAGGGAACGCTGGAAGACATAGGCTGAAGGATTGAACTGGCAATTTTGAATCCGTCCATCCTTTGAACCGCCCCCAACATGGACGCCGGTTTTCAACGCAGTCCCCAGAACACAGTCAACATAATGGCGGTCACATGGATAGGTCGCCAGATCCAGTAATTGCCATGGAATGGTGGCAGCAATGCTGATCACGTACACCTCTTCTCCAAGGCCGCGAATCATATACGGATAAGGTGTCATGCCGTAATTCACGGGGTCAGCGAAATCGTAAATCTGACCCGCATGGTGAATCGTCAGACCGCGAATTCCGGCGTGCGGCTGGATTTGGATAAATGGCGTGCCATTCTCATCATATTTGCCGTAATAGGTATTGAGCACACTGCCGCGAGCACTGGGACTGAAGGCCAGATCATGGATACCTCGCAGTTCCACACCGGTGGGTACCATCAGCGTCCCATCCAGACGATAATCACCGCCAGGGACAAACACAATACCGCCGCCATTGGCACCGGCATCATTCAAGGCCGCCTGAAATGCCGGCGTGGCATCCGAAGACAGGTCCGCCGGGGCATTGTATGGAGGCTCTGTCACCACATACAGCACTGGTTTGGCAGCGGTATGAGCCTGTGTGGGCTTTTTGAAATCATACGCCGGCAAGGGAGTGACTGTCACCGGTGCAGGGTCAACCAAAACCGGATACGCGGTGTTGTCTGTAATCTGAGCGGGCCGGGAAAACCGATTGCCCTGCAGCGTGACCCCCCGGACGTCAGCATTGACCGTGATGTGGGATCCTGCAGCATCCGTTAAGTCGGAATTGATGATAGACAAATATCCCCCATCAGCCCTGATTTCGCCTTCTCGGAACGAACAGTTTATCGCCTGTATCTTTGCGGAACCCATGTTATACAAGGCGTAGTTCAATGCATTGATCTGACAGGTATGCAGCAGGGCCTGACCATTGGCGGCAGTCGCAAAATGCAGGCCCGTTTGCACCTGGTCGATGTTGAATCGGGTAAACATAAAGCCTACCGAAGCGATTCCCTCGACATAGACACCGGTTCGGCAGTGTTTCAGATCAAAGGCATAACACTGGCCATTCGGCATAGTGCCGGAATCGTCTTGATTGCGTGAGGGATGCAGCAGCAGGCCCTGACAATAGCCTTCCACGGTGACATACGCGGCATAAGACCAGTCGATGCGGCCCAAAACAATTCCTGTGGCGTTTCCGTAGAGCCACTGGGCATGCCGGTTGTCAGTTGGGGCGTTGGGAAGGCCTGAATGTTTCCAGTAATCCGGTGAAAAATGGACTGTTTCAATCCGACCCACATCCGCCAGGCAGTCCAATTCAATACCGGTCTTCAGGGGAGTGCCGTAAATGTGACGCAGGAACGGGCTGGCGGTAATGTGACGATTTTCGTAGGAGCTAAAACCGATATAGGCATTGACAAAGGTCACATTTTCGACGGTGTGATTGCTGCCGTCCAGGCGGCGGATGGCCGGCGGATATGGCTGAATATGCTCAGCAGTCTGTTCGGGATACCAGATAGTCAGCCCTTTGACGCCGGCACAATTGCTCAGACCAATAAAGGGAGCTCCCTCATCATCATTTTGCCCACGGCCAGCATAGGCCATCAGGATCGTACCTGTAACAGGGCCGGCGGGGTCCGGAATCTGCCAGTCACCGCGAAGAATGACACGCGAGGGAATAGTCAGGTTACCGCATACTTTGTATCTGCCGGACGGCAAAAACAGAGTTCCGCCGCCCAGATTGCTCAGTGCCACCATCGCATTTTGAATCGCCTCGGTCACATCGGTCTGGCCATCGCCCACGATACCCCAATGATTGGCATAAAACGGCGTCACAATCCCATCATCGGTCGGAAATTCCGTCTGGGCAATGTGCCAATCCGTCACCATGCCACCCAGCCAGTTGCCCGCCAGAATATTGAAATCCCCAAGATCCACTCTGCATAACATATCCAGATTGGCAATGCCGGTATTGTTCTCGTTCAGCCAGCTATCGGCCAATATCGCCAAATCGGCGAGGTCCACACCGAAATCTTGGTTCAAATCCCCTGTCACCGGAGGCAGCGCCGTCAGGGTTGTTTTTCCGGGGGTGATGATATTGTAATCATAAACCACCTTGCCCTTGCCGCCATAGGCCGTGATTTTCTTGTCTGCAATCATCGCCAGAATGCTGGTGGTTCTGTCACCGGAAATCTGAACGGTTCCTTGCTCAATATCCATGTTCGAACCAATCCCGATAGACTGGCTGTCATGCCAGCCGTTGAGATTCAGCAGGCCGGCGCTGACTTTGACATAACCTATTCCTGTCGAATTCCAGCCGGCCCCGAACATCCCCTGGACGTTTACCGTGCCTCCTTCAATAATCAGTGTCCCCACTGCTGGAGCAATCAACCCCACCCAGAGATGGTCCGGACAGGTCAGCACACCGCCGGCTTCGATAATCATCGTAGCGTTTCGATTGTAACCAACGCCGGTCCAGTTGGTCCCGCCAGAGGGAATACGGCCCGCAGTCAGATTGCCGCCATTGACAATACGCACCATACCGCCGGGGCCGTTATCTCCCTGCACAACCTGGGATACAGTGATGACCGTATCAATCAGACATTCTCTGGCACCGTTGACATTGAATACACATTTGTAGTCTCCCTGCGGTCCGCCGTCGGGAATGGTGCCGCTCCAGTTGGCTTTATCAGTCCAGCGTCCGGAGCCGGCAGGATTGGCTGCAGGATTCCAGGTCGTGGTCGTTGCCGCCTGCAGGAACACGGTCCCGGCACTGAAAAGCATGCAGGTCACAACAATCTGATTGATGATTTTAGGTCCTCTCTGGCGTATTTGCATCGTCATCCTGCTAAAAATATATTGATACCGATTCTATTAAAATTCCCCGTTTGGTCGCGGCTAAAGAACGTTGGGCCGCCAGGTTCCATCGCTATCTCTTTTATCGCGGCTGCGTAGGGTAACGTAACTCCATGTATACACGCGGCAGAAAACGGCCTGTGACCGTCGCGGAAGAAGCATACCCGTTGGGTTTTCCTTTCCGGACACTCTTTAATTATGCGTGTCTTTTACCGCTGTGTCTGATCGAGTGACGTGTTAGGAATACCGCCATATCGTCTATTTCAAGACATCCGCTGCGCCGGGAGCACCGGCGCAGCGGAGATTAATTTGATAGATATTGCCTGGCTGCCTTTATTGTTTGAGCAGCGTAAACCAGTCGAGATTAGCTTCATTCGTCCAGGTAATTCGAACCCTATAGGTTCCGGCTGCCGGGAACGACAACGCCCCCTTCTGCATGGAGATGCCATAGTTGCCCCATCCGCCGAAGCTGGGCAGAGGCCCCACCGACCCATAAAGGTTCACGGTAGTTCCATCACCGAAATTCAGGACGGTCGTGGTCTGGGGGGTGCAAATACTGTACACGACATCATACACACCGGCCGCAGGCACTGTGATCGGATATTCGGCCCATGTGCCGTTACCGGTCCAGCCCAGGGCCTTACCGCCGCCGCTGGCCCCGCCTTCATAGACAATCCGTACACCGTTTTCATCGGTAACCGGAGCATTGGAAACCGCATCCGGATTGACGGATTCGGCTTCTATCCGGTTATCAAAGGCACTCTGAGGAATATACACAACGTCTCTGGGCCGGGTTTCCTGAGCCTTCATCGTGGTGTCATTGAGCCATTCGCGTGCAAACACGGCAAAATCCGCCACGTCCACATCGCAATCACCGTCACGATCATAATAATTAGCCGCCCAGCCGCTGGGAGAATCCTTCTTGGCCTGACAGGCATCAGCATAAATATGGACTTCAATTAGTTTTTCGATGGTGGTCGTGCCATCGGTAATGGTCAGTTTCACTTTATAAATCCCCGGCTTGTCGGCCGTCAGCGTGGCCGTCGGGTTCTGCAGACTGGTCGTCGTATTGGTTAATTCGACATGGGCTCCTGCCGGGAAATGGATATCATCAGCCAGCAGAGCAAAGTCCACCCCGGTCAACGGCGTACCAAACGTGTCAACGGTTCCGGATATCGCCGCCGGCAGCAGATCCAGGGTGGTAATAACGCTGTCAGCCCCCTTGAGTTCCGGAGCTCTGTAAGAAACCACTTCAAACCAGAACAGATCGCCCTCGTGAAAGGAACCCGGGCCATTGGTCGTATCCACCTGCCAGAAATATTTGCCGGGGGCGGTGAGTTTAATCACTTTGGAAGAACGGGCTTGTCCGGTCACATCCATCGCAGACACAACTTTGGCATAGTGGGGACTGAGCTTATTGGGCTCGGTACCCAACCAGATATCCACTGAAATCGGATCACCAGGCATGTTGGGATCCCAATTGTTCCATGCAAATTCAATCTCTCCTGCGACTACGATATCATTATAATATGGCACCGGCTGCTGGGGGTGAATTGCGGTCACCAGGGTCCGGCTGCCATTCCACTTAATGACAACATTGTTAATCACATCATTCTGGCGGTCTGTACCCGGATTATCAATATTTATTTTTTTATCAAATTTAGCTTCTCGGAAGCCGGTAATTCGTCCCTGCTCAGCCATACGGTCGACCGCAGCGCCATCGTTCCAGCCGGGAGAAATGCGATATCCCTGAATGCTCAGAGTCCCGCGGCTAATATCAATAAAAGAAGGCGTGTTGGGGTGAACCGAACCTGTGGTCCAGTTATTGACAGTTAAAAGGCCATCATAAATAAAGGTTCGCCCCACACCAGTGGTGCCGTCCCAACCATGCCCTATCTGGGCATCACCACCAATGCCGACATTCAACTGGCCGCCATTTCGGATGATGACTGTCCCATGACCCTGGTTGCCAATCCACAGATGGCCTCCGCGATAGGTGTTAAACTGGCCGCCATCAATTTCAAGCACTCCGACCTGGTTGCCCCAGGCCCCTATCCCCTGCCAATTTCCCGACAGGTTGGTATCAAGGATGCCTTTCACAATCAGATGGCCGTTATTGCTCTGATCGCCGCCTTCGCCCAGCTTAAGCTGGTTGATTTGCCATGTACCACTATCCAGCAGACACGCAGCACTGTTGGCGGTTGCCATCCAAACGACCTGATCGGCAGCATTAGGGGCAATACCTGTGGACCAGTTTACACCTTTGGACCATAACTCAGGAGTCCCCGAAATCCGGTTCGGATCCGCCGGCGGCTGCCAGTGAACATCGATTGCCTGAACTGACATTGCCAGACAACACAAAAGACCGATCATGCCGGCATGTTTCATACTGACCACCCTTTCAATAAAGTCCGTTGTTTTACAATGTTTTTGATTTTTGTTTTTCATCCCATACTTCTCCTAAACCTGGTAATGGTTAATATAGAACGGCCGCGCATACTGCGGCATCCAACGCATTGGGAATTGGTTCACACAAGGCAGGCTGAGATTCCTGTACCAAGCCGTCCCCCGCCCTCCAAGGCCGGCCCGATAGGTCTTGATGATCCTATTGCTGACTTTGACAAATCTCGCCACAACACACCTCCACAATACCCATATTCTATTCTCTGCATCACAATATGTCAATACATATATTAAATAAAAACTCAATTATATCAAAGTTTGTATTTACATTCTATTGTTTCAAAACCCTCTATAATCTCAACACACATCATCTATGTCATTATATAATAAAGACTTATATTCTATGTAAGACGCAATTAAAAGATGCTAAAGACACACTAAAAACCCTATTTTTTGTTGTTTTGCCATTGACAAAGTAGTAATTTCTCGGACTTGTTTTATGAGATGAGAAATGGAAGATCTCAAAATCCTTGCAAAAACAACAGGTTCTGCCGCAAATATGTCAATACTTATAATTGATAAAATCAGATGCATTGATACAATGGACTCGTAAATGTTATATATAAAGTGATTACAAGTGCTCAAGGACATTAAAAACAACCTGATTCAATAACAAGTACCACGCGTGCTTTCTTCGGGAGCATCCCCTCTATGGATTCCAAACAGCCACAACGATCAATCAAACATAAGACGATTTATGATAAGATTTGCAGTGATATTCTCAAAGGCGTCTATAAACCCGGGCAAAAACTCCCGACAGAAAATGAACTTGCAGAATTTTTTAAAACCTCTCGCCCAACCATCAGCAGGGCGATGCGGGATATTCAGGAAAAAGGATTGATTGTTCGCCACCAGGGACAAGGCACTTTTGTCAAACAAGCCGCCGTTCATGAGCATAAAACCTTTGGTATTCTGGTTCACTGGCAGATCCGCCCCCACACAGATACCATGACCACGATCTTCGGCGTAATGGTACCGGAAATATTAAAAGTGGCCAGCCAGCATGGCTACTCTCTGCTCCTGAATGATATACCAGAGTATAAAGATACAGACTATATTGAATACTCCAAAAAAATCGCTCAGCGGCTCATTGATTCACATGTCGCCGGAGTCTTTTTTACCCCTCTGGAAGTGTCGAACCAAATGTCTATCAATGAAGAATTGGCCAATGCATTTGACAAGGCCGGAATTGCGCTGGTGCTGCTGGATCGCGACATTAGCGACAGTTATCATCGCAGCAAGTACGATATCGTCGGCATAAATAATGAACAATCTTCCCTGGTATTGACTAATCACCTGCTCAAACTCGGATGCAGAAAAATTGATTTTGTCTGCGGCCCTGCCCTGACCACCGCAATTAACGACCGCATGCGGGGCTTTCGAGCAGCCATGGAAGAACAGGGCCTACACGTCCAGCCCCGTCAGTTTCACAGCTTCGACAGCAAACGCCTGCTGGAAGGCAACTGTATCGAGGGGCAAAACATACTCGAGCTGGTGAAATCCGGAAAAACGGAGGCATTTGTCTGTGTGAATGATTCCACCGCCGCCGACGTCATGCTGTATTGTCTGCGCCATGGGCTCAAAGTCCCCCAGGATGTTCGAATCGTCGGGTTTGACGACCTGCCGATGAATAAACTGCTGCCGGTTCCGCTGACGACCATTCGCCAGCCGGCTGAGGCTCTGGCTCACGAATCCGTCCGAACCATGATTGACCGAATCGAACACAGCCAGACACCCGCACGCGACATCATGGTTAAGACCGAACTGATTATCCGGCAATCCTGTGGCAGTAAATAAGTCCTCCTCAGCATAATACGATTAAATCAGGGCAGCCAATAACGCTATTGTGCTCTTTTCATTTTCCCGTTGACACCAGCCAGTCTCAGAGCTATCCTCTGGATGTTCTTTAACAATCCAGTATGTATTGCACGCAAAGGGAATGCGGTGAAAATCCGCAACGGTCGCGCCGCTGTGATCGTTCGCCCCGGCTTTGTCCGGGAACCCGGCAGCCTGTGCCACTGTCTTAACCGATGGGAAGGCGCTGCCCGGCAGAACGACAGTCAGAACATCTGTGCGTGCAGGATAATTATAGTTGTGTTCTCGCGTCAAGGACAGCAATGAATTGAATCGCCCCCGGTTCATCCAAACCAGAGGAAGCCCTTAGAATTCATTAAAACCGTTGTTTTCTGCATGAGAACAGCGGTTTTTTTGTTTTATCGGCAGCGCCTGGTTTCTGAGCCGCAATCAAGACATGTTGATCGATCCCCAAACACTATGACTGAGTAACCCAAGGCGCCGGCAGTTGTAGTGCCGACGCCCTGAAGAAACGCCAGGGGCTCCAAATCCTTTTGGATGTATCCAATCCTCGTGAGTGTTCAAAACAACACAGAGGGGGTCTGTCTGCATCGGGGCCGCAAGGACAAAATACACAGCGGGGCGGATTGTTCCGCCAGCCAAAGTGACACTCAGGTGACACGGCTGTACTTAGCCGCGACGAAACAGAATATGTCAAGTAGGATTCAGTATAATCCGGCGACAGAAAGGAGTAGGCTCGATATCTCATACAACAGCGTATTGTCAATGTGATTAAGCTAAAACGAAATCGAACTAGTTGAGGAGACTCACGATGAAACATCTATGTTGTGTTTTAAGTGTATTGTTTGCCGGCAGCCTGTCAGCGGCTGCCCCTTATCTTTTTCAGGACGCCTGGATTGAAGTGGATGCCTGGGCTGGCAGCGGTGCCAATGAATCCCTGCTGGTGGTGGACTGGAATTTCATGGGCGGGCCGTATCAAACCGAATCCCACGCCTTTGGTTTTCGTTGGGACGGCACGGCGTATGAATCCGACATGCTCAACGCATTTCACCACGCCGGCATTTTTACTGTTACCGCAGGTTATGGCGGCGCCTTTCTGTACAATATTGCCTACTTTGATGGGACCGAATTTCATCGGCACACCGAAGAAGGCAGTTGGAATCTGGCCAGTACCTCCGATCCTTTCGCCCTGTGGGGCGCCATGAGCAGTGACTGGACAAAACTGGGACAGTGGGATGCCAATATGGCCGGGTGTAACGAGCAATTGCTTCAGAACGGATACCTGTATGGAATAAACGCCATCCTATGGTTCGGCAGCTATCCCGATGGGAAAACCTGGGATGATTACCCGCTGAATGTGCCGTTTGCAAGCATCCCCGAGCCGGCGACCATGCTGCTGCTGGGTCTGGGCGGACTGCTACTAAAAAAACGCTAATTTAAATTTTTGTTGATTATCAGGAGACTTATGTTGAATCGGTTATCACTATCAAGAACTTTGTTTTTGACCGTTATGGTTCTCAATACAGCATTGTATGCAGGCCTTTATTCAGGCCCCACGGATACCACCCATCCCATCGATGCGGCGATTCCAAAAGACAGCCCTTTATTCATTGAATGGGCCAATGCAATCGTGGCCGAAATGACCTACTTTGCGCCTCGCGGCAGTACCGCCATTTCGACCACCGGTTACAACTGCCTGGGCGATCTCGATGCCGGCCAAATTGCCAACGGCGACTCACCGGGGTATATCACCGTCACATTCCCAACCGGCATTCGAAACGGCAGCGGTGCAGATTTTGCGGTGTTCGAAAACGGCTTTACCTACGGCGGTGCCAACGGACTGTTTGCAGAACTGGCCTATGTCGAAGTATCGACAGACGGCATCCATTTTGCACGATTTCCATCCATCTCGACCAATACCGCCCCGCTGGCCGGCAGCGGTGCATTTGCCGGATATGATATGACCAATGTTTATAATCTGGCCGGAAAACACGCCGCCGGATATGGAACCCCTTTTGATCTGGACGATCTGCTTGACCACGATTGGGTGACGGCGGGACTGATCAACCTCAACTGCATTCAGTACGTCCGGCTGGTTGATATCCCCGGCAACGGCTCTTACCTCGACAGCCTCGGCAATCCCATTCTGGATAACTGGCTGACCACCGGTACCGGAGGCTTTGATTTCAGACTGCCTGCGGGCCTGGGGATCGGTGTTGTTCATGTGGTCCCTGAGCCTGCAGCGATGCTGCTGCTGGGCCTGGGCGGACTGCTGATCCGAAAAAGCCGCTAAACCGTCAACAACGCCGCGGGCCTTCAAATCTGGTCCGCGGCATTTCTTTCTGGAGAACATATGAAAACGCTTGCTATATTCGTCGGGATTGCAGTTTTGCTATTGCCCCTGTCCATTTGTCAGGCTGATGGATATGCTGATTATGTCTATGATGCCAACGATTTTGCTGTGGAGGTAATCGACTATTATCCGGTCGGTTCGGCAAAAGACTGGCTGTCCGGCCAGACCTTTAACAACCCCTATAACGCCCTCGGTCGGCCAACGATCGATACCACCGGTGACGACTGGTATATTCCCGAAGACCAGCCGGTCCCGGTGAATCCAAGCTATCCGGCTTTCCGCGCACACGAACTGACCTTTTTGGGCGAAAAAGGGTATCTGATTCTGGCCTTTAATCATCCGGTTCGAGATGATCTGAACAATCCCTACGGTATCGACCTCATCGTCTTTGGCAACGCATTTCAAGTCATAGCAAGCGGATCCGGCTGGAGCAATGCAAATCCGGATCTGATTACAATGGAACCGGCGGGATTTACCGAACCGGGCATTGTGTCCGTCAGCCAGGATGGCCAGACATGGTACACCTTTACAACCGATCCCGGATTTATGGCCGGCAATCCCAATTTTATCCGGCTCGGCAGCCATGACCCCGACGGCCCCTTCTGTGATGCGTTTGCCCCCACACTCGGACGAATATACGACCCTAATCATCCAGACCCCAATCTGGGCCTCTGGAATCAGTGGTGGGGCAAGCCGACCAATCCGACATTTCCCCTGGATCCCTCGTTGTCGTTTGCCAGCTTTGATGGGGTTTCGCTGGCTCAACTGTGCCGATTCTACGGCTATTCCGCCGGCGGAACCGGCTATGATATCGGTCTGTTTGAAACTCTCCCCACAGATCCGCAAACGGGACTCAAGTGGATTCGCTATGTGCGTATCGACGACAAACCCGGCGGCGGTTCCGCCGAAATTGATGCAGTCTCCGATGTCAGTGCCTGCGGAGACTGGAAGCATCCGTTCCCGGCAGGCGACCTGAATCGAGATTGTAAAGTGAATCTCCATGACCTCCACCTGCTGGCGTTGCGATGGGACCAATCTACACCTCTGGATGATCTGTTAACCGTGGCCTGTCACTGGCTGGAATGCACCTGGGACTGTCAGCAATGAAATCATCAGGCCGGAATCACGCATTGACCCTGATCGAACTGCTGACGGTGATGGCCGTAACAGCCGCCCTGCTTGCGATACTGCTGCCGTCATTACAGGCCGCCCGCCAGCAGGCCCGAAGCATCACCTGTCTCAATAACCTCCGGCAAATGGCAATAGCCGCTCATCAGTATGCCAATGCATACAAAGACCGTTACCCGCTGGCCTATTACACGGTTAAAATCCGTCAGGTACGCTATTATTACAGTTGGGACTTTACGACCTGGAAGGACTGGGGCCAGACAGCCGCACTTCAATGCGTTGAGCCGGGTCTGCTGTGGATGGGCAATACCATTGAGAAAGTGCATCAGTGCCCCGCATTCAATCGTGAGGACAACTGGTTTGCAGACCCTTACACCGGCTATAATTATAATACCAGCTACATCGGCATGAACGAGACCGTCGTGCCCAACAACTCCGCCCGAACAACCGAGGTTGCCAGCCCGGGACAAACAGCCCTTTTTGGAGACGGCGAATTCAGTTCCGGTGCAAACAAGTTTATGCGGGCTCCGTTTTCCAATCCCCGTGATGCCAGCTTCAGTGACCCGGGCCGAGTCGCAGGCACACAGGGCTATCGCCATCGCGGCAAAACCAACGTCGCGTTCTGCGACGGCCACGCTCAGTCCTGGAGCGAGTTATACAACAACACCGATTCGATGGGCCGACAGACACTGGACGCATACAACGCCTCGAATCCCATCCGGATCGGATTCCTTTCGCCAGACAACAGTCTGTATGACTTGAAATAAGCTGTTCTGTTCGCACGCCTCACAAGCCCATAGGGATTACTGGTCCGCTTGTTCCCCGATATGCCGCAGCCAGGTGAAATACAACCCGACCAGCGACACCCCAAAAATGACCAGCGTAATCCCGAACGCCTGGTAGCTCTTAATCAGCAGTTGCATCGGCAGCAGAAACAGCGTAATCTGCCAGCCCAGTGCAAAAGGCAAGGCCAGGACATCCCGTTTGTGCTCCAGTGCCATTTTGACCCGCACCTCCGGAGCCAGCAGGTCCCGGAATGGCCGCCATAGCCCAAACGGACGAGTGGTGCGGAAGAAATGCTCCAGTACCGCCCGATCCGTCGGCGATGTTAGATACGCCCCGACAACCGAGGCAATCAGGCCGATCGAGGCCATAACCAATAACTGAAGCCTCGGATCCATCTCCGGCACATACAGTCGCTGTAAAATCGCCGCCAGAATCCCGACTATCGTCCCAATGGCAAACCCGCCGCCATTAAACCGCCACCAGTAAAACCGCAGAATCGTCGGCATCATCAGCCCCCCGCCCAGCGCCATAATAAACCAGTCCCAGATATCATTGATATTCTTGACCGAGTAGCCAAACAGGAAACTAACCGCAACCAGCCCGGCCCCGAACAGCCAGCTCACAAAAATCAGTTCTTGATGTGTCGCTTTCGGGTGAATCTGTCCCTGGTACACATCCCTGGCAAAAAATCCCACCGCCATAATCACAATCGAACCAAAGGTCGACAGCCCCGCCGCCACCAGGGCAACGATAATAATACCCCGCAATCCCACCGGGATGCTGTACAAAATAACCGCCGGGACAATTCGTTCCGGATTAATCGTCCCGTCAAAGCTCAATAACTGCAGTTTGGTCGCCCAGTCTTCTCCCAAAAGCTGCTGCAGCCCATCCATCAACTCCGGGGAATAAGCCGTCGGGGAATGAATCATGCCGGCAATAAAATCTTCCCATTGGGGTTTGCCAAGGGATGCATCATGCGTCTTAATCAGGGCGGCTGCCTCCGCCAGCACCGTCTGATTGGGAAAGAGATCCTTGACCATATACAGCCCCAGGACTGCAAACGCCATCATCATCGGCCAGCGAATCATCATCAAACATATCCAGAAAAATGTCAGCTTGCAGCATTCCTTATCACTGCGGGCACCGAAATAGCGGGGCTCGCCGCCGGTTCCCAAACCGAAAAAGACATTCCGCAGCAGGTACGCCAATGCAAACGCCATCAGATAGCGATACTGCTCATAGCCCCTGGGCATCGTCGTCAGCCAACTGCACGAGGAACTCATCCAGTCCTTCTGACCAGTCACTTCATAGGCCAGTGTTGCAAGCTGTTCAGAGCTGGAGATTTTCATCACCGTCATCACGGAGACCACCACCACTGCCGTCAGAATCAGGACCGACTGAAATAGATCTATATAAACGACACCATAAAAACCGGATATCAGGGTATAAAGCGTTGCTACACCAATCATGAGCATGGCGCAGACCAGCGGTGAAAACGGAATATACAGCGACAAAAACAGCCCGGCCCCTTTGATCAGATAAGCAATCAGCCCCACTGCCGAGGCAATCGCCGCCACGGCCGCCGCAAGCCTCGCAAAACGCCCCCCAAACGTATCTCCAAACCGGTAAATCATCCACTCCGCATGGGTCAACACACCTGAACGGCGATGCCACTTGCCTGTCCACAGCATCATCACTGCCAGCACCAGGACCGCTCCGCCGCGAAATTCAATATACAGCCCGCGCGGCCCGAGCATATATAAAAACGAAACAATAATCATCGTCCCGGTCATATCAAAAAAACTGGCCATGCCGGACACCCCCAGAGCCCACCACGGTAACTGCCGCCCCCCAATCAAATAATTCTCCACGCTGAACGAGGCCCGCTTTTTCAGATACAGGCTAATCCCAATCAGCCCAACAACATATACTGCAATAAACCAATAATCTCCCGTGGAGAGAGTCTGCATACAATCCCTTTATGCTTTGGCTTCATCTCGGATTCTGCTTGCGGACCTGTATCGCATGGCTCCCCCATCGCTACCTGGGGTCTTTTGGCCTTGTTCCTTTCCAAACCTGCACAATCAAACCGGGCTTTACGAAAGCCTCGTCGATATCAGGACAACACGTTAACGGTACATATCCCCGATTAACCCCAATATGTTTTTACATTATTTTGTTATATGAAACCAGTTGTATCTTATATGCATTTGTATATTTACAGCAATACTATTGCAAGACAAAAAGTCGGCTCTTTTGATTTTCCGGTATTGATTTGTCTGATTGTAGGTCATATCATTCTTTTTCATCTGTTATTTTCCTGATCTATCAGACGTTATAATAAAGAGAGCATCAAACTTACAATTCGTGCGATAACAAAACGTCCAAAAGGAGACTTGAGATGACCAAAACAGGAGCCTTTGTGTTATCAGTACTGATAATCCTCTTTTTGTGCACACCTGACAGCCATGCCACCGCACTGCCCGAGGCCTCATGGGACAACCTGCCCCGGTGGAGAGGCTTCAATTTGCTCAATAAATTCATGCAGAACTGGCAGGAGAAACCCTTCGAGCAAGAGGATTTTCGCTGGATTTCAGAGCTGGGTTTTAACTTTGTCCGCCTCCCCATGGACTATCGCCAATGGATTGTGGATAACGATTGGACAAAACTTAATGAAAAGGTTCTCAAAGAAATCGACCAGGCCGTTGCCTGGGGACAGCTATACAACATCCATGTATGCATCAACTTTCATCGCGCCCCCGGCTATACCGTCGCCAATCCACCCGAAGCCAAAAGTCTTTGGACCGATCCAGAGGCCCGCAAGGTCTGTGCGATGCATTGGGCAGCGTTTGCAAAACGCTATAAAGATATACCCAACAAAAACTTAAGCTTCAACCTGCTCAACGAGCCAGCCGGTGTTGACCCCAATACCCATGCTGCCGTTATTCGCCTTCTTGTGGAGGCCATCCGAAAAGAAGACCCCAACCGTTTAATTATCATTGACGGTCTTGACTGGGGCAACAAACCCTGTAAAGAACTGGCTGATCTCAAAATCGCCCAGGCCACACGCGGCTACCAACCGATGACTTTGACGCATTACAAGGCGAATTGGGTGGATTCCCAAAGCTGGCCTTTGCCCACCTGGCCGCAAAGAGACATGGACGCTTCTATCCTCTGGCAGCGCCATGTCAAACCCTGGGCGGATTTTAAGGCCACCGGCGTGGGGGCTATGGTTGGCGAATGGGGTTCGTACAATAAAACGCCGCACGAGGTCACGTTAAGCTGGATGGAAGATTGCCTGAAGAATTATCGGAAAGCCAATTTGGGATGGGCTTTATGGAATTTCCGAGGCGAGTTTGGAATCTTGGACAGCGGACGGGAAGATGTCCAGTACGAGGATTTCCACGGGCATAAACTCGACCGAAAAATGCTGGAACTTCTTCAGAAATACTAACCGTTGCCCAGGAAAATCCATGTTGCACAAATCCCGTTTCCATGCTACCCTGGCAGAGAGAATATGGTTATTTATGTCCAGATTCATTTAAATCATAACTCTTTACAAGCAAATCAGATATGACATACTCCTTTATGCTGACATTGCCCGATTGGGTTGGGGCCTTCCTTGCCGGAGAACCCAAGGTTTTTGCTGACCTTGAACACCGAATGAAGCTGGCAATCACCCTGTCTTCACTGAATGTCGAGCATCAGACAGGAGGTCCCTTCGGTGCCGCTATTTTTGACCACTCCAGCGGCACACTCATCTCCGCAGGCGTCAACATCGTCGTTCCCGGCAAATGCAGCCTCGCCCATGCGGAAATGGTCGCTATTGCCCTGGCTCAGAAAAGCCTCGACACGCACGACTTGAGCAGTCGGGGAACCTATCAGCTTGTTACCAGCTGTCAGCCCTGTGCGATGTGTCTGGGGGCAATTCCCTGGTCTGGGCTCAAATCGCTGGTTTGTGGTGCCCGCGGAGAGGATGCCGAGGCCATCGGCTTTGATGAAGGAGCAAAACCAGATAACTGGACTATGGAACTCCAAAGACGAGGTATCGAGACCACCTGTGACATTCTTCGCCCCCAAGCCGCAGCGATTTTATCACGCTACCATGCACAAGGAGGTACGCGATACTAAAAAATGAAAAAAACTCCTCTTTATCGCTTATCCATTTTTGAGATATAACACCCTATAAACGTCGTAATAATCAGCAGGTAATCCAGCTCTGCCAGAGTATAATGAGAATGCTCAATTGAATTCTCAAGATAGACCACACCAAAACAGTTGTTTTCAAACATAATCGGCGAGATAATCACCGACCGTATCCCACGATTGGTAATCTGCTTGGGAAGCTGGTGAACCAGCAGTGGAATATGTTTTTCCTGAACCTCATTGAGGCTGGCAGGGATTGCCAGATCGGCACGCTGCAGAATTTCGGTATTAATCTTCCGTCCGCCCTGCACCTCCATCGGCCCATTGGGATTCTTAGACAATCCTATCCAGACATTACATGCCTGGAATTGCCCCAACAACAAGTCGCTCAATGTCACATACAATTGCTGTAAGCCTTTTGCGGATGTGATTTTATCCATTGCCTGGCAAAATTGTTTGATGCGTTTGGCAGGAAATTTAATTGGAGGAGCATCGCCAGCCTCTGCATTACGTTCCACGGTATGCAAGTCTTTGCGAATTTGATCCCCAACCACGGTGTCTTCCATTTGGGTGATCTTGTTGACATCAACATCATCCTCCTCGAGACTAACGCGGATGATAAAATCGGCAATCTGAATCGTATCGGCATTTTTCAGCTCGCTTTTATGAATTGCCGTCTGATTGAGATAGGTTTTATTAGCAGACCCCAGATCTTCAATAATCCAGCTTCCATCTCGGGTGGTGTAAATCACCGCATGCTGACGGGACACCTTTGCATCAGGGAGAAAAACCTGACTGCCGGTCTGTCGGCCAATATAAATTGGTCCACGGTCGAATCTCAATTCGTTAATCGAACTGCCACCAAGACTTACAAATAGCCGCATACCTGTTCTCCCGCCCCCCGGTTGTCTAATCACGTCAGCCTCAACCTCATTATTGTAATCCCCTGTAAAAAAAAAGTCAACTTGCCCATTCCTCTTTGCTTTTTGAATCCTAAAGATATAATACGCTATGAAACATCAACAGCTGACTACCGTACTCTATATTTGTCAATGAACAGGATAAACTATGTCCACCAGAAAATTCCTTTGTATTCCGTTACTGCTAATGTCTTGCACAGCAACCGGACTTCAGTATCAGCCAAATGAAATCCTTGGCACTGACCCGAATGATATCAGCCTTATCACCAGCGGCCCAAAGGGGTTTTCTCCGCACCCACCAGCGGAAAGTCTTGTCGGTATCGAATGGCCACTGTCACAACAATGGTTTGCCACTGCGACGGTTATTGCACCCAACTATATCATCACCGCGGCCCACTGGAAACAGATTATCCGAGGCAGTCATCCCCAATGGCCGGTAAATTATAAACTCAAACGACATGGGCATGGGGTTCCCGACAGAGACTATATTATTGTGGATGAACGCCATGATAACACACGCGATATTATGGTATGCCGGGTCATCATGACCAGCCCTGCTGACCCCAATATCATGATTGATGCCAGTTTTGGGAAACCAATCCCGTTGTACGATCAATTCGATGAAGTCGGGAAAATGGTCACTATTGGTTCTTTCGGCAAGATAGAACGCTATCCCAAACCCTGGGGGGAATGCACCGAAACCGAACGCAAGCAGATCCAGCGGATTCGCGTACCAGGGACACTGCACTGGGGGCGGAATATCATCGCTGGAGCTGCGCTCTATAAAAAAACCATGCCGATGCTGGTCTTCGAATATAACCCTGTCGATAAAGGCGATTATATTCGCTATGAGGCCTGCGGCAATGAGGGCAATTCCGGAGCACCGTGGTTTATCCAAGCCACCTCAGGCCAGTGGTATCTGGCTGGGCTGTTTACCTCAGGCACCGCAGGGCCGCGTATCAGTGTCAACCGGGACATCATCGCAGACATGATCCGCCAAATGAATACCTTTTCACAATAAGTCAATGCCCTGACCCAATCGATCAGGATACTTCTGGAATCACGAATAGATAAGGAATTGATATCACTGGACTTAGCCGCAACACAATCTCATCTGGGCCGGGGTGGACAATCTGTGAACGAGGTGTCATATGTCCGCCACTCAGGCCTGCCGTAAGATACACATAATTTGTTCTTCTGTATACTGATTTTTCTTCATCCAAATTTTCCTGAAATTCTGGGCTCAGTTTCAGAGCAATCTTAATCTTATCAATGGCACAATAATAAGGAGGCAGACCATTTTGACTCTGTACGCATGAATTTCTCAATCCTCAAGAGCTGCATTATCCACTATTCTAACAATAATCCAAGATGAGATTGATGAGTAGGTTAGGCCAAAGTCGAGTTGGCGCACAAAAAAAGGGACAAGCACAACTACTTGTCCCTACGCAATTTATGCATTGGCGGGGAGTGGATTCGAACCACTGACCTCCGGGTTATGAGCCCGACGAGCTACCAGACTGCTCTACCCCGCGTTCAGGAATGTATTAATGTAACACAGAACCCGCGAATACGCAACCCTTTGTCGGTTATTTTTTCAAGTTTTCAATCATTTTTTGGCACAGCATCGCAGCTTGGCCTTCGGGATATTTAAAGGCCGGCCACTGAGTCAATACGCCATCTTTTTCGTGTCGCGGAATAATATGAAAATGCAGGTGCCTGACAACCTGTCCTGCAGCGGAACCGTTATTGCAAAGGATGTTAAAAGCCGGAGCATCCACCGCCGTGGCAACAGCCTTGGCAAGCATCGGCAAGACTTGAACTATCTTAGCCAAAAGCTCCGGTGGGCATTGATCGATGCGGTCCACATGGGTCTTGGGAATCAGCAGCGTGTGCCCGGTACTAATGGGACCAATGTCCAGAAATGCTAATGCATCGTCATTTTCGAAGACTTTGTAACAAGGGATCTGCCCAGCCACAATTTTACAAAAAATGCAATCTGTCTGCATCATGGGATTGAATCTCCGATTAATGTCATGCCAATCTTATTCTGACTAGAACCGAACATGATTTTATCACTATCCAATCAGCCAGCCCAATAAAAAAAGCCCGATGAAAACCAGTTCATCGGGCTTTGAATACCGGGATAAGGGATTACTCAGCCTGTTGGGCTTTCTTAGCCTTTTTCTCGGGGGCCGGTGCTTCGTCTTTCTTTTCCTGGCCGACTAACTGCAGCAGAACCAACTGGCCATTATCGCCCAAACGAGTCTTGGGCAACTTGATAATACGAGTATAACCTCCGGGACGATCCAGATACTGCGGAGCAATATCGCTGAACAGTTTGCCGATGACGGTGCCCTTGCGGACGTTCTGGCCATCTTCCTCGACATAGATAGCACGATTATTCAGCGTGGCAATTGCCTGACGACGAGCATGTAAGGTCCCTGCCTTGGCTGTGGTAATCAGTTTTTCGGCAAAACGCTGCACTTCCTTGGCTTTTTGAATCGTCGTCGAAATGGTTCCGTGTTCAAACAGCGACGCAGTCATATTACGCAACATCGCTTTGCGGTGTTCACTGGTCCGATTCAGACGTCTTCTGGCTCTTAAATGACGCATATTCAATTACCCTTAATTTACGGTTAGCTTCTACTTAATCTTATGTTAATGGACCTGCATTCCAAGTGACAAGCCCAGGTCTGCGAGTTTCTGTCGGACTTCACGCAGGCTGGTTTTGCCGAAGCTGCGAATCTTCAGCAGATCCGCTTCGGCCATACTGACCAACTGGCCCACAGTTTGGATATTGTTGGATTCCAGACAGTTGCTGGACCGAACCGTCAAGTTCAACTGTTCAATCGGCATGGCCAACTTGGCAGCCAGCTCTTCATCCACAGCCGCCTTGCCCGTTTCCGTTGCAGCCGCTTCCTGTTCGACCGTTTCTTCTTCAAGCTCGGAATACTGCACAAACGGATTAATGTATTTCCGCAAAATCTTGGATGCTTCCACCAAAGCAATTTGCGGCGCGACAGTTCCATCGGTCCAGATTTCCAGAATCAGCTTATCGTAGTTTGTCCTCTGGCCAACACGGGTATCTTCCGTTTTATAGCGCACTCGCAGAACCGGCGAATAAATCGCATCCACTTCAATCAGACCCAACTGCTGGTCAAACCGATCCTTCTGGGCGATCCTTTCCGCAGCGGTCGAGTATCCGCGACCGATACCGATGCCCAGCTCCATGTCAAACTTGACATCCTCAGTCAGCGTGGCAATCACCAGATCAGGATTGAGAATTTCAACCGACGAATCGCATTGAATCATCCCGGCTGTAACCGGTCCGACCTTGTCTGCAGACAGTTTGACGGTTCGGGGGGCATCGCCCTGCATCCGGACAATAATCTGCTTGACATTCAGAACGATATCGGTAACGTCTTCCATCACGCCTTTGAGGGTTGTAAATTCATGGTCGGCACCCGCGATTTTAATCCACTCGACGGCACAGCCTTCCAGCGAAGACAATAGAACACGGCGAAGACTATTGCCGATAGTCGTCCCGAAACCGCGTTCAAACGGTTCCACAACAAATTTTCCATAACGATCGTTGGAAACCTGTTCGTCACGAACAATACGAGTCGGTAGTTCCAAACCTCTCCAGGTTATTCTCATAATTTCTTAGCCTCCCACAAGGACAGATGTTCTCAGCGATTGAAAAGGCAGGCAAAATCCAATACGCTATCCGGTATCCGTCCGCTGTGACTTTCTCTCTATTACATTAACACTTATCGTGAACAGAATTCAACAACGAGCTGTTCTTCTACCGCCAGCTGGACATCATCCCGAGTCGGCAGCGCGACAACCGTCGCCATGGGCTTGGAGGCATCAAACTGAAGCCACCCCTGCACGGCATAATTCGGATTGCTTTCGAGCTGAGCCTTGACCAGCTTGCGGGTCTTTTCGGAATTCTTCAGTGTAATCTTGTCGCCAACCTTAACCAAAATGCTGGGGATATCCACGCGACGGCCATTCAAACAAATATGACCATGCGAAATCAATATACGGGCGGCTTTGCGGGATGGAGCAAAGTTCAGTTTATAAACCACATTGTCCAACCGGCGTTCAAGCAGTTCCAGCAGGCGCTTACCGGTGTCGCCTTTCCCCTTGAGAGCCATGTCAAAGAATTTCATAAACTGCGTATTAAGCAGGCCATAGTAGCGTTTGAGCTTCTGTTTTTCACGGAGCCGAACCGCATAATCACTGCCACGGCCTTTCCGCCAGCCGTGCTGGCCGGGAGCCATACTTTTCTGACGCTTTTCAATGGCACACTTGGCGGTTTCGCACCGGGTACCCTTCAGCAGCAGTTTCATTCCTTCTCGACGGCAAAGCCGGCATGACGGTTGAAGATAACGTCCCATATTCGCTCGTATTCCTTATCTTAATCTGTTACGTTTATAGTCGTGTTTATACTCTGCGGCGTTTCGGAGGCCTGCATCCATTGTGCGGTATCGGGGTGACGTCTTCGATGGACGAAATCCGAAGGCCGGCCTGCTGGATGGCAGAAATGGCAGATTCGCGGCCGGCACCAGGACCCTTGACGCGAATTTCCACCTCCCGAAGTCCGACACGCATCGCATTTTTTGCACATTTCTCGGCAGCTTTCTGAGCCGCAAAGGGAGTACTCTTGCGTGAGCCTTTAAAGCCAACCGATCCGCCGGAATCCTGACAGATCGCCGCACCATCTGCATCGGTAATCGATATCAGAGTGTTATTAAAACTTGCCTTAATATGAACGATACCACGAACAACACTCTTTTTAACTTTCTTTTTAACGCCTTTAGCCATTTCGCTTGCAATCCCAAATCGTTTTCGTTTGTTTGATTTGTTCGCCGTTTATTTTGTACCTCTGTACCGGCTCCATCGAACACGCAGTCTTCAGACCTGCTCATCCGGCCCGGCTGGACAGCCAGGCCTCAGGCAGCCATACGACTAACGCATTTCCTTGACGCTTTTCTTTCCGGCCACAGTTTTGCGTTTGCCCTTACGGGTTCTGGCATTACTCTGCGTCTGCTGGCCGCGGACTGGAAGTCCCCGTTTATGACGGATGCCCCGGTAGCAGTTGATTTCACGCAGCCGCGCAATATCCTGAGCCACCTGACGCCGCAGCTGACCCTCGACGAGATAATCCCGGTCGATAATCTGACTGATACGGCTGACTTCATCTTCGGTCAGCTTTCCTGCACGAACCTGGGGGTCAATGTTTGCTTCCTTGAGAATCTTTTTGGCTAAAAAGTAGCCGATCCCATGGATATAAGCCAGCGATACCCAAGCGGGCTTATCATTCGGTATATCCACACCAACAATACGAGGCATATCATCTCCTGAGTTTCTAAGGGTTTTCCAACAATCAGCCCTGGCGCTGCTTATGACGCGGATTGGTTGAGCATATCACCCGCAGGACGCCTTTACGCCGAATCAGTTTACAGTTTTCGCAAATTCGCTTTACGGAGCTTCGTACTTTCATAATCTCACCGTAGTTCCATCAGTATCAATTAGCTTCTTAAAATAATTCGTCCTCGGGTCAAATCATAAGGACTCATTTCAACAGTGACCTTATCACCCGGGAGAATACGAATAAAATGCATTCGCATTTTTCCAGACACATGCGCCAGGATTCGATGGCCGTTTTCCAGCTCCACCCGGAACATCGCGTTGGGCAAAGCATCAATCACCTTGGCCTCGAGCCTGATAGCATCTTCTTTCGACATAATACCTTTTAATTACTGGTCTTATTGACTTCTGTGGCGTCGGTTAAAACGTCACAACCATGTTTGGTTATAGCAATGGTATGCTCATAATGAGCCGAACAGCTCCCATCGCTGGTCACTACCGTCCATCCATCCGGCAGGGTACGCACGGCATATTTCCCGGCATTCACCATCGGTTCAACCGCCAGAACCATGCCTTCCTGAAGCAGAATATCGTGCCGCAGCAGGTCCTTGCTGACAAAATTAGGAACCTTGGGATCTTCATGCATTTCGGTACCGATCCCATGCCCGACAAAATCTCGAACCACTGAAAATCCGGCTTTCCGGGCACACTCTTCCATTTGGGCAGCGACGGTACTCCATTTGACACCCGGAGCAGACTGTTCGATGGCAATATCGAGCATCCTTCGCGTCGTATCAATCAGCCTCTGCTTTTGCGGGGTAATCGTACCGATCCCGAACGTCACTGCCGCATCGCCGCAATAGCCATCCAGCTTGACGCCGAAATCGACACTGAGGATATCACCCTGCCGCAGAATCACTTTCGGCGAGGGAATCCCATGAACAAGCTGCTCGTTGAGCGAGGCACAAATCGCACCCGGAAACGCCCTGCCGCCATACGGGCAAGGAACCCCTTTAAACAGGGCCTTAGCACCTGCGGCCGCAGTCATTTCCAGAGCCAGCTCATCCAGTTGGGCGGTAGTCATACCCGGCCTGGCATATTCCTGCAATTTTAAAAGAACCTTCGCAACCACCACACAGGCCTTGCGAATCATTTCTATTTCACGGCTGCTTCGCAGCGTTATCGCCATGAGCAACGACCTATTTCTTCAGTCTATCCAGCTTCTGGAAAATTGCCTGGGTCACTTGATCAATTTCCTGTGCCGCATCAATGTCCAGAATGGTGGCGCCTTTGGATTGATAATACCCCACCACGGCAGCCGTTTGCTCATGATACGTTTTTAACCGATTGCCCACCACTTCAGGCGTATCATCGGCACGCTGGACCAAATCACCACAGCCCTTGTCACATTTGCCTTCGATTTTGGGCTTAAGGGTTTGAATATGGTACACCGCTCCACACTTGGGACAACTGCGCCGGCCGGTCATCCGCGGCAGAATCAACGCATCATCCACAATCAGATTCACAATCGCATTAATCTTCTCACCGGCTTTGGCCAGAGCCTTATCCAGCCCTTCGGCCTGAACCGTCGTGCGAGGAAAGCCGTCCAGGACGTATCCATTCGATGCGCCGGTCATGGCTTTGACCATCATATCAATAATCAAATCATCCGGAACCAACGCTCCGGAATCCATATAACTTTGGGCCTTTTTACCCAATTCGCTTCCCGCAGCCCGCTCAGCACGAAGAATATCACCGCTGGACAAATGAGCGATCTTATACTTGTCAATGATGCGTTTGCACTGGGTGCCCTTGCCGGCACCGGGAGGTCCGAGCAGAATCAGTCTCATCGGTATGCTCCTTTGATTCGCCCAGCGTCCGTAAAGCCTTCATAGTTGCGCATCAAGAGGTTCGCTTCGATCCGCTGGACAAGATCCAGCGACACACTGACGACAATCAACAAACCGGTGCCGCCCAGATAGGACGTAACGATATAATTGACACCCAGCATCCCCGAAACCACACTCGGAATGACTGCGATAATCGCAAGAAACGCTGCCCCAAAGAACGTGATCCGAATCATCACCGTTTCAAGATATTCCGCTGTCCGCTGGCCCGGACGAAGACCGGGGATAAAGCTGCCGCGATCTCGAAGATTCTTGGCCATATCTTTGGGCTGGAACTGAACAGTGGTCCAGAAAAACGCAAAGACAAAAATCATAATAATATAGACCACATTGTATGTATACGCGGTCGGGTTAAAGGCATTATACAATGTATTGGTAAACAGATTGGGGAAATGGTTCATAATCTGTCCCAAAATGATCTGCGGAAACATCATCAAGCTGGAGGCAAAGATAATGGGCATTACGCCGCCGTGGTTGACGCGCAGCGGGAGATAGTGACGCTGGCCACCATACATGCGGTGCCCGCGCATCTGCTTGGCCTGCTGAATCGGAATTCGCCGCTGGCCCTGGGTAATCAAAATAGCGCCGGCAACAACAAAAATAAAAGCTGCAATCAGAAAGATAATGGTACCCGGCCCATACTGGCTGGGCGATCCGCCGATTTGGAACGTGGTGTTCTTCCAGACATCAATAACAGCCTTGGGAAAGCGAGCCAGAATACCGGCCATAATCAACAGACTGATCCCGTTTCCGATACCGTACTCATCAATTTGTTCACCCAGCCACATCAGAAACATCGTGCCGGCTGTCATGCCGACAATGCCCATCAGGATCGCCTGAGTTTTCATACCCGTAAAAACATCCAAAGACGACATTCGCATATACATCATCGCCTGAAGAATACACAGGGGTACCGTCAGATAGCGGGTGTATTCCTGAATTTTTTTGTAGCCGGTCGCCCCCTCCTGCCTGAGCTTGCGAAGGGAGGGAATGACCTCGCCCAGCAGCATCAGAATAATGGACGATGAGATATACGGCATAATGCCAAGACCAAACAGACTGCTTCGGCTCAGCGTGCCGCCGGTAAACATTTCCAGATAATCCGTCGCTCGACTCAGAGGACTATCCCCCTCCTGTTGGGCTTCCGTGGCGAGCTGATTAAACCCCGGAACCGGGATATAGAAACCAATTCGATAGATGCACAGCAAAGCCACCGTGAACAAAATCTTGTTCCTGAGATCCGGTATCTTGAAGATATTGATAAATGTTCCCAGCATCTGAAAATCCTTTTCCGTTATGATTCTCAGGCTACGACTTTGATCGTACCACCGCAGCCGGATATTTTTTGCTCGGCACTCTTGCTGAACTTATGGGCCGATACGTTTAATTTTTTGGTCAATTCGCCATCGCCCAGGATCTTCACGCGGCTGGTCTGGCTGTCGAGCAGCCCGGCAACATACAGTTCCTGAACGCCCACCACCGCACCATCTTCAAACATCCTTTCCAGCTGCGATACATTCACCACTTCATAACGTGTCGTAAAATTGGCATTGTTAAACCCACGCTTGGGCAGGCGACGGAACAGGGGCATCTGTCCACCTTCGTACGTCAGCGGCAGAGAGAATCCGGAACGGCTTCTGTCGCCTTTGTGACCGCGTCCGCAGGTCTTGCCATGTCCGCTGCCTTTGCCGCGTCCAACCCGTTTGCGTTTCTTATGCGCTCCGGCTATTGCAGTAATTTCATGCATATACATAATCGCACTCACGTCCTTTTTTAAGCTTCAATCTGTACGCCACGAAGAGCTTCGATTGTTTCTTTGTTCTGGAGCTTGACCAGTCCGGCCATAACTGCTTTCACTACATTTTTGGGCGAACGGCTGCCGTACACCTTGGTCAGCACATTGCGAATGCCAGCCAATTCCAGCATCGCTCGGGCACTGGACCCGGCAATCACACCGGTTCCCGGTCCGGCCGGCAGCATAATGATATCCGTCGCACGGCATTTGCCTCGGACCTCATGCGGCAGGGTATCATTCACCACGGTTATTTTCTTCAGATTCTTCTTGGCGTCTTTGATCGCCTTTTCCACGGCCGGGGGCACTTCATTCGCCTTGGCATAGCCATACCCGACGGTTCCATTACGATCCCCGACTACGACCAGAGCCGCGAAGCTGAAGCGTCTGCCGCCTTTGACAACCTTGGCATTACGATAGACCTTAACCACTGTCTCTTCCAGCGGCTGCTCGCCGTGCATTTCTGTTCTGATTGCTTCCTCAGCCAACTTTGCTCTCCGTTATCAAAAACCTGTCTATGGTTTATTTTTCATCCGATTAAAACGCCAGTCCCGCCTTGCGAGCCGCATCGGCCAGGGACTTCACACGTCCGTGATACTTATATCCGTTCCGGTCAAAACACACTGCCTTGATGCCGACTTCCATCGCACGTTTGGCCAGTGCCGACCCGACGGCGGCGGCGGCATCTTTATTCCCGGTTTTTTTAAGCGTTTCCTTGACCCCTTTGGCCAGGGTGCTTGCCGAGGCCAGGGTTACTCCAGCAACATCATCGATAATCTGAGCGTAAATGTGCCGGCTGGAACGAAAAACCACCAGACGCGGACGTTCGGGCATACCGAATACTTTTGACCGGGACCGCCAGTTACGCCGGATTTTTGTATGTTGAATTCGATCTCTGAGCATATCAATATTTCCTCTATTATTTCAAGCGGCTGTCAGGCCGTGAATCACTCCTGTCATCTGTACCCGTGGCTTACCCACCGGAAGCCAGTGCCTTGCCTTCTTTGCGAACCACATGCTCATCCGCATAACGAATACCCTTGCCCTGATATGGCTCAGGGGGACGTACACGACGTACGTTCGCCGTAAACTGTCCGAGAGCATGCTTGTCGGCACTGCTGACGGTAAAGACCGCCGGAGTTTCATTTCCCTTGGTCGCCGCCACCTTAATTTCCACCTTGACACTCTTGGGAATCGGCACTTCCACCGTATTGCAGTACCCGACCGCCAGAATCAGTTTGCCGCCCTGCTCTTTGACGTTATAGCCGGTACCGAAAATCTGCATGTCCCGCTGATACCCTTTGGTCACGCCAATGATCATGTTCTGGATCAGTGCCCGGGTGGTCCCATGCAGTGCTTTTTTCTGACGATTATTCACATCGTCATTGGATACAACAATCTGGTTGTTTTCAACACGGACTGCAATATCCGGATGCAGACTCATCTGCAATGTTCCCTTGGGACCGGTAGCCTTGAACGATGTCCCGCTGTGTTCAATCTTGACGCCAGCCGGAACCTGTATTGGTTTTTTTCCTATGCGACTCATTTAGCTCACCGTACAAATAATTTCGCCGCCGACGTTTTCTCTGCGGCATCCTCTATTGCTTAAGATTCCTTTGCTGGTGGACACAATCGATATTCCCAGCCCACCAAGCACTTTGGGCAACTCATCCACGCTGCAGTAGATTCTGCGACCGGGCTTGCTAACCCGCTTGATCTCGCTGATCAGATGATCGCCGCTGGGTGCATATTTCAGGCGAATTCGCAGCAACCCCTGCTTCCCGTCATCAATCCGGTCAAAATCGCTGATGAAACCTTCCTCTTTCAACACAGAAGCCACTCCCAGGCATACCTTGCTGCTGGGCACTTTGACTTCCTGACGGCCGACTCTGCCGGCATTCCGGATTCTTGTCAGCATATCCGCAATCGGATCACTCAGACTCATTCAATCTACTCCAAACGGTTGTTACTGTTAGTTTAATGTTTTGGGTTACCAGCTGGCCTTCTTAACGCCAGGTATCTTGCCTTCGTTTGCCATCTTGCGGAAGCAGACGCGGCAGATTTTGAATTTTCTGTATACCGCCCGGGCACGCCCGCAAATCTGACAGCGTGTATAGGCGCGGCTTTTATATTTTGGTTTCTTTGCGGCTTTGTTTACCCATGCCTTGGTTGCCATACTTTACTCCAATTATCGTCTCTTAATTTCCGGATCAGGACTTGAACGGCATTCCAAACAACCGCAACAGTTCCCGGCCTTCCTCATTTGTTTTCGCACTGGTGACAAAGGTTATGTTCATCCCCTGCTGATGTTCAATCTTGGCCGGGTCAATTTCCGGAAAAACGCTTTGTTCATCCAGCCCCATCGAATAGTTTCCCATGCCATCAAATCCATTGGGGTTCAACCCGCGAAAGTCCTTGACACGCGGAATCGCAAGGTTAATCAGGCGATCCAGGAACTCGTACATGCGATCTTTGCGGAGCGTCACCTTCAGACCGGTCTTGTCGCCTTCGCGCACCTTGAAATTCGACACACTCTTTTTGGCCTTACACACCTGGGGCTTCTGGCCGGTTATCGTCGTCAGGTCTTTAATCGCAAGGTCCAAAAACTTCTTGTCCTGAATGGCCTTGCCCAAACCCATGGAAACAACAATCTTCTGAAGCCGGGGAACCGCCATCACGGTTGAATAGCCATACTTCTCTTTCAGAGATGCGGCTATCTTGCTTTTATATAAATCTTTTAAGCGAGCCATAGTTTACCTTCTCGTTACTTTTTCTTTGCCTTGGTCACAACACTGATTTCGTTGCCGGCCTTGGACACACGTTTCTTGGCTTTGCCATCCACCGCCATGCGAACCCGCGTGCCTTTGCCGGTTTTGGGGTCCAGCGGCAGGACATTGCTGATGTGAATGGGTTTTTCCACCCGAATACGGCCACCCTGTGGATTCTTTTGGGAGGGTCGAACATGCTTGTAAGCCAGGTTCACTCCTTCCACAACCACACGACCCTTGTCTGGAATTACCCGCAGGATTTTACCGGTTACACCCCGACTGTCTCCGGAAATCACTTGTACTGTATCGCCTTTTTTAACATGCATTGCCATATCTGATATCCTGACAGAGGCCTTAGACTACTTCACTGGCCAGCGAAATAATTTTCATAAAGTTCTTGTCACGCAGTTCTCTCGGCACCGCACCGAAAATACGTGTTCCAATCGGATTCTTTTCAGCATCGATAATGACCGCTGCATTGGTATCGAAGCGGACATAGCTGCCGTCGGGCCGGCGTACCGGGAATTTCGTGCGGACAATAACGCATTTATACACTTTTTTCCGATCCAACTGACAGCTTGGCAGGTACTTCTTGATTGCCACACAGACGATATCACCGACTGTTGCGGTAACCCGGGTATATTTGCCTTTTCGTGCGCTGCTCTTGCCGAGAACGCGAATACACTGCGCTTCTTTAACACCGCTGTTATCGGCGATTTCCAACATTGTTTCTTGCTGTATCACGGCTCACCCTTTATTCTACGACAGCCTTTTGAACTACGTTCAGCAGACGCCAGCTTTTATTCTTGCTGATGGGCCTGCACTCTGTAATTTCCACCACATCGCCAACCCCGGCCAGGTTCTTGGGATCATGAACGGCCAGCCGTGTTCGACGACGAAGATACTTTCCATATTTCGGATGACGCGCCAGGAAATCAATCTGAACCTTAATGGTCTTGTCGGTACTTTTGCCGATGACCACGGCACGTTGTGTTTTGACTTTTTCTTTTTCCATGTTCAACCTTTGTATCACCTGGTCCGCCAGCACTTAGGCGAAATGAGTTAGTTGTCTTTCAACCTTTAATTTGATCCTGCCGGATAAACGTCTTGATGCGGGCAATGTCCCTGCGAATATTGCGAATCGCATGACGGTTGGGAAGATTCTCTGTCACCGCCTGACAGCGAAGCTCGTACAGCTTCCGGTTGAGCTCCTGGAGCTTTTCCTGGCGTTCATCGTTTCTCAGATCGCGGATTTGTAAAGACTTCATAGTATTCCTTTCTTATCCGAGCGCATGCCGCCGAGTAACCAGACGGCATTTAATAGGCATTTTGTGCGCCACGCGGAGCAATGCAAGCTTGGCTACCTGTTCATCCACGCCGCCGATTTCAAACATCACTGTTCCGGGCTTGACTCGGGCCACCCAGCCTTCGACTTCGGCTTTACCCTTACCCATACGAGTTTCGAGGGGCTTGGCCGTATAGGAATGGTTGGGGAATATCCGAATATACACTTTGCCTTCACGATGCAAAAAATGGGTCGCTGCGATACGACCAGCCTCAATTTGCCGGCCGGTAATCCAACTGCCTTCAACCGCTTGCAGGCCGTATTCCCCGAAGGCTACATAATTGCATCGACACGCATTGCCGCGCATCCTGCCGCGCATTTGTTTGCGATATTTTACTCTTTTGGGCATTAAAGCCATAACTACTTCCCTCTATTGTATCTGTGTTGCGATTAGCTGTTTTCTGTGCTCTGTTCCTGATCGCCGGTATCCACAAAGTCGGTTTCTTCCTGGCCTGCGGGGGTGCGGGTAGATGCGACATCCTGACGACTCTTGCGGCTCTTGGTCCGCTGCGGGCGACGACGCTCAGCCGGCCGCGAAACGGGTGTCAGTTCTTCACCAAATTTGCCTTTATAAATCCACACCTTAATCCCGATACTGCCATAGGTGGTCACCGCGGTGGCCACGCCATAATCCACATTGGCATCCAGGGTCTGCAGCGGAATAGAACCCATTTTCTGAGCTTCGCTGCGGGCGATTTCAGCACCGCCCAAACGACCGCTGATAATAATCTTCACTCCCTTGGCCCCGGCATTCATGGCATTCTCACAAGCCATTTTCATCACGCGGCGAAATGAAGCACGCTTCTTTAACTGCTCCGAAATCCCTTCGGCAACCAATTTGGAATCCAGAGCGGGTTCCTTGATTTCGATGACATTGACACTGACTTTGCGATCAATGAGATTTTCCAGCTCCTCGCGAAGTTTATCCACTTCGGCACCGCGGGGACCAATGACCATACCCGGACGAGCGGTATGCAGCGTAATTTTCACCTCGTTACGAGTCCGGGCAATTTCCGTCTTGGAAACCGCCGCATAAGGCGGCTGTCGATTGAACTTCTTGTCAACAAACTCGCGAATCTTATAGTCTTCAATAAGAAACTCGCCGTAGTTGGCTTTTGGTGCAAACCATGTACTCTGCCATCCAAGCGTGATGCCCGTTCTGAACCCGACTGGTGATGTCTTCTGACCCATATATTACCCGTTATTATGAATTAAAATTCTGAGACTGTAACATGTATATGACTGGCTTCTTTGCGAATCGCATGGGCCCGACCGCGGTCTTTGGCTCTGAATCCCTTGGTGCCGATTCGTCTGCCGGCCCCATCGACCCGAACTTCTGAAACCACCAGGTTATCCATATCCGCTTCGCTTTCATCTGCATTGGCAATGGCTGCCTTGAGTGTCTTGCACACCGCTTCGGCAGCCCGCTTACGCGTGAATGTCAGTATGTCAATCGCATCCTGCACATCACGGCCGCGGATCAGCGAGGTCACCAGGCGAACCTTGCGGGGCGACATCGGGGCATAATTGTAAGAGGACTTCCATTCGGAAATCTCGTTGACATGCACGCCCAGTGCACTCGCCAGACGTTCCACATCCTGCTTGCCGGGCTTCGGCGTAAACAGCCCTTTCTGCCAGTTCTTCACGGCCGCCACCGCCTTATTCTTATCCATCCCGCCGCGGACCAGATGATCGGCCAGTGTTTGTACGCTTACGCTTCGCTGCTGTGCCAGTTTTGTAAATTTCTTCGAACTTAACATCGTTATTAACCTCTAAACGCTCAGCCATGGTTAGCTGATTAGCCTTGATTTCTCCGTCGATGACGCTTTACGCCTTGGCTTCCGCCTTATTGCCTGAATGTCCGCGGAAGGTGCGAGTCAGCGAAAACTCACCAAGCTTATGTCCTACCATATCTTCCGTAATAAATACCTTGTGGAACATCTTGCCGTTGTGAACCATAAAGGTGTATCCCACAAACTCCGGAATAATGGTGCAGGCGCGGGCCCATGTTTTGATAGGTTCTTTTTTGCCGCTCTGTATCTGTTTCTGTACTTTCAGATACAGCTTTTCATTCACAAAAGGCCCTTTTTTCTGAGAACGTCCCATTGACTTTCCTCTATCTATTTCCTAAGAATTTCTGCTCTTGCTATTTGACGTTAGAGAACAAGCTGAATTCCGCGATTGTTCTTGCGACGGCGAATGATGCGATTATTGGAAACCTTTCTGGGATTACGCGTCTTGCCGCCCTTGGCCGGAACACCGGTCGGAGAACAGGGATGACGACCACCATTGGATCGACCTTCACCACCGCCCATCGGGTGAGACACAGGGTTCTGTGCCTTGCCGCGGACATGGGGACGGATCCCCATATGACGTGAACGGCCTGCCTTGCCGATGCTGACATTCTGATAATCCGAGTTGCTCAGCTGACCAATGGTCGCACGGCATTCCTTGCGGATAACACGCATTTCACCGCTGGGAAGGACAACGGTAGCCCAATCGCCTTCTTTAGCCATCAGGCGGGCAACCCCGCCGGCGGTACGAACCAGCTTGCCGCCCTGCCCGGCATTCATTTCGATATTGTGAATTTCCACACCAACCGGAATTGCATACAGCGGCAGACAATTTCCGACTTTGGCTTCAATATTGACACCGCTTTCTACCGTCATGCCCGGCTTGAGACCTTCAGGAGCCAGGATATACCGCTTCTCGCCGTCACTATATTGAATCAGCGAAATAAAGCAGTTGCGGTTGGGATCATATTCGATGCTCATGACCTTGCCGACGACACCATCTTTATCACGACGGAAATCGATAATGCGATAGATTCGTCGATAGCCGCCGCCGCGGAACCGAACAGTTGTAACACCATGATGATTCCGGCCGCCGCTTTTTTTGATACGGACACACAGGCTCTTCTCCGGCTCGGTGTTCGTCAGGACCGCCTTGTAATCGATCACGGAGGAGTTACGCCGTCCGTTGCTCGTGGGTTTATAAATCTTGATTGCCATATTCTTTTCTCTATTTCCTGCTTTGGATTCGCGTTATCTTTAGAACAAATCGATTCGGTTGTCTTTATGCAGAACCACCACGGCCTTTTTCCAGCTCCGTGTCGTTCCGAAAAACCGACCTCTGCGGCGTACTTTGCCTCTGACATTGGCCGTGCGGACGTTCAGCACTTTAACGTTATACAGCTTTTCAACCGCATCCCGTATCTGAATCTTGTTGGCATCCTTGTGCACCTCAAAGGAATAGGCATTTTTGGCATTGGCAAAATGCATCCCCTGCTCGGTCACAATCGGCCTGACTATTACATTGTATTCGTTCATCTTGGATACCACCTGCGTACGAAATTAGTTATTTTGTTCCCGGTTTAACAGCGTCAAAAATGCGTCTTTGGTAAACAGCATCTTGACCCGGTTGCATATGCTTCCCGCATTCAAGTCCGCAACCTGCATCAGTTCCACCTTCGGGACATTCCGAACCGATTTGATCAGATTCTCATTGCGATCCTTGACGGCAACCAGGCAGCTGCGATTAATCTTTAAATTCCCCAGCACACGGGCAAACTCTTTGGTTTTAGGAGCGTCAAAATTCAGCTCATCAACCACCACGACATGCCCCCCCTGCAGCTTGGCCAGAATCGCCGAATCACAGGCCAGTCGACGCTGCTTTTTGGGCATATCCTGGCTGAAATCACGCATCGTTTTGCCGAATGCGACACCGCCGCCAACTCGGGAGGGCGTCCGAACCTGACCCATACGGGCATTGCCGGTCCCCTTCTGTTTGTACAGCTTGCGGGTCGACCCTTCGACCAGACTTTTCTGCTTGGTTGCGGCAGTACCAATCCGCTTGTTGGCCTGGTACATCACCACCGCTTGCTTGATCAGGGCATGACGAACCACACCGCCAAACACGCTTTCGTCCACCTTCAGGCTTTCGACTTCTTTACCATCTCGATTATATACTGCAATGTCAATCATATTATGTTCCAGTCGGAATCTGCTGCACTCTTACTTTTTCGTTTTCGCTGTCCGGACTTCTACATAACTGCCGTTGGCACCGGGAATATTCCCCTTGACCACCAGCAGATGATTCTCCGGATCAATAGAAATCAATTTATGATTTTTCACGGTTACGCGTTCATTGCCCATCCGACCGCTCATCCGTTTGCCGCGTTTGGGCTTACCGCTGTTACCACGGTTGGTGGCATGGCTGGCAATGGAACCGCCGGCCCGGTGCTTGCGTTCTGTACCGTGTGAGGCCGGAAAACCGCCGAAGCCATGACGCTTCATCACACCCTGGTAGCCTTTACCTTTACTGGTACCGATCACGTCGACATAGGTTACCCCCTCAAAGAGGTTCACATCCACCTGATCACCGGCGTTAAATTTTGGTTCTTCGCCGTCCATTCGCCATTCCCGCACAAACCGTTTGGCTACGGTATTGGCTTTTTTGGCGTGCCCTTCTTCAGGCTTGCGTACCCGACAAGGCTTTTTGTCATCAAATCCGAGCTGTATTGCAGTGTATCCATCGGTTTCCGGCTTTTTTACCTGCATCACCGTGCAGGGACCGGCCTGAATCACCGTCACCGCTGTCATGCGACCGGCATCATCATACACCTGTGTCATGCCGATCTTTTTTCCCAGCAACATTACCATGGTCTATTTCCTTCGAGTCCTACTCTTACTGTTCCCGATTCTTATCCAAAATTACGATTAAGCACGGCCTGATTATCGGACTACGCTTTAATCTTAACAAAAACACCCGCGGGGACGACCAGCCTGTTGAGAGCCTCGACCGTGCGGGCGTTCGCATCATAAATGTCAATCAAACGCTTGTGCGTCCTCATTTCGAACTGTTCACGCGACTTTTTGTCGATATGAGGACTCCGCAATACCGTATAACGTTCGATACGTGTCGGCAGCGGAACTGGACCACTCACCCGTGCGTTGGTACGACGGGCCTGCTCGACAATTTCTTTGGCCGAGCTGTCCAAAGCCCTGTGATCATAGGCTTCCATTCTTATTCTGATGCGTTCGGTTTCCGTCATGGTTAACCCTTAATCTGTACTTACAGTATCTACTACCAAAATATAGAAAGTTTAGAAGAATAACAATTTCACACAAAAAACACAAGAAAAAAACAGGATTTTTCTATCCAGATAGAATCTGACTGAATCGTGCTCTGGATCGCTTCCTTTTTTTTCTTTTTTAATAGGCAGGAAAGGCATCAGATTCGCCTTACCTTCACGTTTCCAGGAGGTTTATAAAACCACCGGAATGCCAAAATCAGTCGTGGTACCTGCTGCACACCACTTGCTGTAAGTCGTTGTACAGGACTATTTTGGCTCTTTTGCCCTTTCGGGCATTCATTGCCGTCCTTAAAATCTCGCTCTGAGATGACAGCCCAACTCGAATCGCACAGAATCCATTATCATCGTGCTCGCTCGGCCGGAAACGGGGACTATACTATAGTCCAACTTCTTTGTCAATAGCTTCCCATAAGAATTTTTTCAGAAACTTGCTCTGGCACACGTTCATAGTTCAATGGCTCCATCGTAAAGGTACCACGCCCCGCCGTTGCACTGCGAATCTGGCTGGAATACCCAAACATCTCACCCAGGGGAACCTTGGCATCGATAACCCGCACCCCGCCATGGACATGGGAATTGGTGATTTCACCGCGTTTGGACACCAAATTACCCTGCACTGCACCAAAATACTGCTCAGGCACAATCACTTGTACCCGCATTACTGGCTCCAGTATTACCGGATCAGCCTTCGGCAGTAAATCCCGTAATGCAATAATCGCAGCTTGTTCAAAGGCAAGTTCAGAGGAATCTACCGCATGAAACGAACCATCCAGCAGCGTTACCTTCACACCCACAACAGGATACCCTGCAAGACTGCCGCTGCTTAAACCTTCCATCACTCCGTTTTCGATAGCGGGAATATATTCCTTGGGTATTGAACCACCAATGATCGCATTTTCAAATTCATTTTCTTTAGCGTAATGACCATCCTGTGCAAATAATGGCTCAATCCGAATGACAACATGGCCGTATTGCCCACGCCCACCTGTTTGACGGATAAACTTGCCTTCACCCTCTGCTGCTTTGAGAATCGCTTCTTTATACGCAACACGGGGCTTACCAACCCGTACTTTGACCCCCAGGTCTCGGATCAATTTATTCTGGAGAATCTCTAAATGTAATTCTCCCATACCACTGATAATCGTTTGTCCTGTTTCGGTATCATACTTATATTTGAACGTCGGATCTTCTTTGCGAAGGGTATTCAACGCCTCGCCCAGTTTGTTCCGTTCGGCTGCCGAAACCGGTTCAATTGACATACTGATCACCGTCTCCGGGAAGGTAATCGTCTCCAGCATGATATCTTCCTTGCTGTCACACAGGGTATCACCAGTCAAGGTATCCTTCAAGCCAAGGGCAGCCACAATATCGCCCGCCCCGGCACTGTCGATAAGGAATCTGTCCGCCGCGTGCATGTGGAATAATCGTGTGATATTTTCCTTGGTTTTGCGATTGGGGTTATACACGCGGACACCCTTGGACAAGGTTCCCTGATAGATTCGCAGAAAATATAAATCCCCGTGTTTATCGCTGACCACCTTAAACGCCAAAGCAACCAGTGGTTTATGAGGATCACAGACCACTTCAATCTGCTGGTTCTTGTTGCCCCCCTGAAATCCCACCGCTGGGGGGCGATCCAGCGGCGACGGCAGATAATAGACCACCGCATCCAGCAGCCGTCGAACTCCCATATTCTTCAGCGCAGACCCAACCAAAACCGGATTGATTTTATTGGCTACAGTCCCCTTGCGAATCGCCCTGCGAATCACCTCTTCCGGAATGGGCTTGTCATGCAGATACAGGTCCAGCAATTCTTCATCAAACTCAGCGACAGCCTCGAGCATCGTATGGCGCAAGTCAGCCGCCTGAGAGGCCCATTCTGCCGGAATCTCCTCCTCCCAGAAGCTGGCCGCCTTCTCTTCCTGCTTAAAATAGACCGCCTTCATGGTGATGAGATCCACCATCCCCTGAAAAGATGATTCCTGTCCGATGGGCAGCTGCACCGCAACCGGATGGGCCACCAGCTTCTCCCGGATACTTTTGATGCACATCTCAAAATCAGCACCGATTTTGTCCATCTTGTTGATAAAAACCAGACAAGACAGATGATATTTCTGCCCCTGGCGCCAGACGGTTTCCGATTGAGCCTGCACCCCTTCGGACGCATCAAATACTGCAATCGCCCCATCCAGCACTCGCAGTGAGCGCTCGACTTCGGCGGTAAAATCCACATGGCCGGGAGTGTCAATCAGATTGACATCGTATCCTTTCCACGGACATTTGGTTGCAGCCGAGGTGATTGTTATCCCTCGCTGCTGTTCTTCTTCCAGATAATCCATCACGGCCGTACCGTCATGTACTTCACCGATTTTATACGTCTTGCCGCTAAAGTACAGAATGCGTTCCGAAACGGTGGTCTTGCCCGCGTCGATATGGGCCATGATGCCAATGTTTCTTACCTTTGTCAGATCCTCTGCCATACGTCATTCAGTGATTGAAATACGGGATAATCTTCTTGCCGCAATAAAACGAAAACAGCCGTGCCCGCAGCCGACATACGATGACTCGCATGTCTAGGTCGGACTGGCTGTCTCTATATAAAAAACTGCCACGGTTGCTGATGCCGACCGTGGCAGGATTTTTCAAACCCTTGATTACCAGGCAAAATGCGCAAAGGCCTTATTGGCTTCGGCCATACGGTGGACATTCTCCCGTGTGGTCATTGCAGCGCCTTCACGCTTGAATGCATCCAGCAGTTCGGAGGCCAGACGCTGTGCCATCGGCTTGCCTTTCTTGCCGCGGGCTGCCGCCAGAATCCAGCGAAACGCCAGCGACTGTTGACGCTTGGGACGCACCTGCATCGGAACCTGATAACTGGCACCACCGACACGCTTGCTACGAACTTCCAGCATCGGCTTGACGTTCTCAATAGCCGTCTCAAACACTTCGATTGGCGTATTGTCAGTGATCTGCTTGGCAATGATATCCATCGCCTCATAAAAAACCTGCTGCGAGCGGCTCTTCTTGCCGTCCCACATCATGCAATTGATAAATTTCGATACCAGCTTGCTCTGATACCGGTGATCCGGCATTAAATATCGACTATCTGCTTCTACAAATTTTTTTCTTCCCATTCAAACACCTTGCTATCGTAGTTAAGGTTTCACAGGCTCTATTTTATGGCTTATCTGTATCCATATCATCGAATACAGGACAAATCCTTACTTACCTTTTTTGGCGCCATACTTACTGCGGCCTTGCTTGCGTCCGTTGACACCGGAGGTATCCAGCGTTCCGCGAACAATATGATAACGAACGCCTGGCAGGTCACGCACACGACCGCCGCGTATCATCACCGTACTGTGTTCCTGCAGGTTGTGATCGATACCCGGAATGTAAGCGGTCACTTCGGTACCATTGGTTAATCGCACACGGGCGATTTTTCGTAACGCCGAGTTGGGCTTTTTGGGGGTCTGAGTTCTGACAATCAGACACACGCCGCGCTTTTGGGGGCTTCCGGAAATATCCGAAACTCTTTTTTTGCCCGTCTGTTTACGGCCATTACGAACTAATTGATTAATTGTCGGCATAAATTCTCCAAACCTTTATTAAGCGATTGCTAATAAACAAGTTATATACTTTTTCCATCCTATTCAAGCCCCAGCGCCGCTTTCACCGCCTTATCTGCAGCTGCCTCGGCTTCCTTAGCCTGACGCAATTCTTCAAGCTGCTTGGGCACCGGAGGTTCGCCCAGGTGCTTGACCCTGGCATCCAAATATTTCTTGAATGCCGTGCCGGCCGGAATCAAGTGTCCCAGAATGACATTTTCTTTCAAACCCAGCAAATCATCGATTTTACCTGACAATGCCGCTTCCGTCAAGACTTTTGTTGTTTCCTGGAAGCTGGCCGCAGAAATAAAGCTGTCTGACTGCAGTGAGGCCTTGGTGATACCCAACAGCAGCGTTGTTGCCGTTGCAGGTCTGGGCTTCTTGCCTTTGGCAGGGGTTCCACCCAGCATCTCGACCTTTTCATTGGCCGCTTCCAGCTGTTCCTTAGTCACCAGTTGGCCGACTTTCAGGTCCGTATCCCCCGGCTCACTGATCCGCAGGCTGTTGGACAGTTCCGCATTCGCTTTACGGAAATCCAGTTTATCCACCACCTCACCGGGCAGGAACTGGCTGTCGCCGACCGTTTCAATTTCCACCTTATTCATCATCTGAGACAGAATGATCTCAACATGCTTATCGTTAATCGTCACACTCTGGGCACGATAGACATTCTGAATTTCGCGAAGCAGATACCGCTGCAGGGCTTCTTCTCCCTTAATTCGCAAAATATCATGCGGCACCAGCGGCCCATCGGTCAGCGCATCTCCCGCTTCCACACGGTCTCCGGTGTGGAAGTTCAGGTGGCGGTCACGCGGCACGTGATGTTCCTTTTCCATACCGCTTTCATTACGAACGATAATCGTCATCTTGCCGCGGCGTTTATCACTCTTGAGCTCGACGATACCGGAAATTTCCGCCATCGCAGCCGGATCTTTGGGCTTGCGTGCTTCAAAGATTTCGGTCACACGCGGCAGACCGCCGGTAATGTCCTGTGTGCCGCCGCCGCCGCGGGGCAACCGGGCCAGCAGCGCACCTGCACCAACCTGTTGTCCTTCGTCCACTTCGATGCGGGCCTTGGCCGGCAGATAGTGAACATCCAGAATCTTACCTTCGCCGTCTTCAATGATGACCTGCGGATGCTTGTCGCCTTTGTGTTCGATAACCACCGGGCGACCACGCTGACCCTTGCGTTCTTCGTCCACACGCATAGTCTCGCCTTCGATAACATCCACCAGACGAACAAAACCCGGAACTTCCGCCAGGATAGGAACGCGGTGCGGGTCCCAGGCGTACAGCCGGTCGCCGCGTTTGACCTTTTGGCCGTCTTCGACCACCACGATCCCGCCGTAGGGCACTTTGAACCGTTCCAGTTCACGTCCTTTGTCATCCACCAGAGCCATTTCACCATTGCGCCGCAGTGCAATTCGCTGCAGCGTTCCCTGATGGTCGGCTTCAACAACATTCAATTCGATATATTTCACCACACCGTCACGGGTTGCCTTCTGATCGGTTTCGATCAGCGATACCGCAGCAATACCGCCGGTATGGAACGTTCTCATGGTTAACTGTGTACCGGGTTCGCCAATGGATTGAGCCGCAATAATCCCGGCGGCCAGGCCTTCTTCGGCCATCATGCCGGTACTCAGGTCCCAGCCGTAACATTTGGCACAGACGCCAACTTTGCTCTCGCAGGTCAGCGGACTGCGGACACGAATGGCATCCAGTCCGAGCTGCTCGATCTTATCCGCTGCTTCCGGAGTAATCACTTCGTTTTCACGAACAATCATCTCATCGGTAATCGGATTGCGGATATTGTCTCGGGCCGTTCTGCCGACAATCAGATTTTTCAGAGCAATATCAACGGTCTCACCCTTGTACACGGTGCTCTTGGTAATCCCCTGCAGCGTACCGCAGTCCTGCTCGCTGATCATCACATTTTGAGCCACATCCGCCAGTTTACGAGTCAGATAACCGGAGTCTGCCGTCTTCAACGCCGTATCGGCCAGTCCCTTGCGGGCACCGTGTGTGGAACTGAAATATTCCAGCACATTGAGGCCTTCGCGGAAGTTCGATTTAATGGGCGTTTCAATAATTTCACCGCTGGGCTTGGCCATCAACGCACGCATACCCGCCAACTGCTGAATCTGGTCGATACTGCCGCGGGCCCCTGAATGCCTCATCACCCAGATGGGGTTCAGATAGGGCTTGCCGTTGCGGGTATCATTTTTCATCGCGTTCATCATCGCGTTGGTCACGGCCACACGAGCGTGGGTCCAGGCATCGATAATCTGATTGTAGCGTTCGCCTTCGGTCAACACACCCAGCTGGAAATTCTTGACAATCTTGTCGCACTTTTTCTGGGTCATCTCAATGATACTATGTTTTTCCGGCGGAATTCGCAGGTCAATCAGACCAAAACTCATCCCCGACAGCGTCGCCCGCTTGAAGCCCAGCTCCTTCATGTTATCCAGCAGCTCCAAGGTGGCCTTGGCGCCGGCATATTCATAACAATCCTGGATCACATTCCCCAGCTTCTTTTTGTCGAGGGTCATGTTATAGAACGGCATCCGTGCATCGAGAATATCATTAAACAAACACCGGCCTGGCGTGGTCGTAATCACAGGGCCTTTTTCAACCCCGTTTTCACCCAGCACCTTCTTGCCTTCGGGAATCCGGACCTTGACTTTGGCATGAATGGCAACTTTGCGCATATCCAGCGCGGTAATCGCTTCATTGATATCGCGGAACACCATTCCTTCACCCGGCTGCTTGTCGGCAATATGCGTAATATAAAAATTGCCCAGAACCATATCCTGTGACGGTCCCAGCATGGGTGAACCGCTGGCCGGCGAGAAAATGTTGTTGGTCGCCAGAATCAGGGTATGCGTCTCAACCTGCGCTTCAATGCTCAACGGCAGGTGAACAGCCATCTGGTCACCGTCAAAGTCGGCATTGAAGCCATGACAGACCAGCGGATGCAGCATGATCGCATTCCCTTCCACCAGCACCGGTTCAAACGCCTGAATACCCATGCGGTGCAGAGTTGGGGCACGGTTCAGCAGCACCGGGTGCTGATGAATCACTTCTTCCAGGATATCCCAGACATGTTCTTCCCGCCGCTCCAGCATCCGCTTGGCACTCTTGATGGTATCCGCATAGCCGCGGTCTTTGAGCTTGCGAATAATAAACGGCTGGAACAGTTCCAGCGCGATGCGCTTGGGCAGACCGCACTGATACAATTTCAGGTGAGGCCCCACAACAATAACCGAGCGGGCGGAATAGTCCACACGCTTGCCCAGCAGATTTTCGCGGAAACGCCCCTGCTTGCCTTTGATCATATCTGTCAGGCTCTTGAGGGGGCGGTTATTGCTGCCCAGAACCGGACGACGGCAGCGACCATTGTCAAACAGCGAATCCACCGCCTGCTGAAGCATGCGCTTTTCGTTGCGGATAATGACTTCCGGGGCATTTAGGTCTATCAGCTTCTTGAGACGATTGTTACGGTTGATGATCCGGCGATACAGGTCGTTCAGATCGCTGGTGGCGAAATTGCCGCTTTCCAGCATCACCAGAGGACGCAAATCCGGCGGAATCACCGGAATCACATCCTGAACCATCCATTCAGCCTTGTTTTCACTGTTCCGGATGCTGTTGACCAGTTTAAGCCGTTTGCTGAGGTCTTTGATTTTCTGCTTGCTGCTGGTCTCGGTAATCTGGGTTCGAAGCTCAACCGCCAGCGAATTCAGGTCCAGCTTGCTGAGCAGTTCCTTGATCGCCTCCGCGCCCATCGAGGCCTTAAAACAAGGACCATATTTGTTGATTGCCTCGCGGTATTCATCTTCCGTCAGCAGCTGCCGCAGCTTCAGCGGACTCTGGCCGGGATCGACCACAACGTAATCCTGGAAATAAACGATCTTTTCGATATCCGAGGTCTTCATCCCGAGCAGAGTGCTCAGACGGCTGGGCATCGCCTTAAAAAACCAGATATGCACCACCGGAGCGGCCAGATTGATGTGCCCCATGCGCTTCCGGCGGACACGGCTGTGGGTCACTTTCACACCGCAGCGATCACATATAATCCCTTTAAACTTGGTACCTTTGTACTTGCCGCAGGCGCACTCCCAGTCGCGTTCCGGGCCAAAGATACGCTCACAGAACAACCCGTCCTTTTCCGGACGATACGTTCGATAGTTAATCGTTTCTGGCTTCTTGACCTCGCCAAATGACCAACTGCGAATATCATTGGGGCTTGCCAGCGTAATCTTCACCGAACCGTAATCATTTATTCGATCGTAAATCGATTCCACCATATCAGGACCAACTCCAATCTATTGTATTCCCTTAATTTCATCTGCCGGAGCTGTGGCGGCCTGCCAACATGTCAGACCTTCCAGGCTCTGGCCCGGCTGAAACGCATGGGATGCACGTCTTCTTTTTTCCACTCACCAGACAGCCGCATTTACAGCTGAGGCATGCCAACTCGTTTCTTTTCCAGCTGGATGTTCAAACCCAGACCCCGAATTTCATTACACAACACATCAAACGAAATCGGAGTGCCGGCCTCCAGCGTATTGGTGCCTTTAACCATCGACTCGTAAATCTTGGTGCGGCCTTCAATGTCATCGCTCTTGACCGTCAGCAATTCCTGCAGCGTATAAGCAGCGCCGTAGGCTTCCAGCGCCCACACTTCCATTTCCCCAAAACGCTGACCACCGGTACGGGCCTTGCCGCCCAGCGGCTGCTGGGTGATCAGACTATAGGGCCCTGTCGAGCGAGCGTGAATCTTGTCATCCACAAGGTGGTGCAGTTTCAACATATACATATAGCCAACCGTAACATTCTGATCAAATGGCTCGCCAGTACGCCCGTCGTAAATCCGCGATTTGAGGCTGTCCAGCGGAACCTGGGCAAAGATTTCTTTGGCCGGAGGAACCTGTTTTTGGGCTTCCAGTTCCTTCATCCGTTTGGCCACATGCTCATTGGCTTCACGCGTCAGATTGATAATGTCTTCTTCAGTGGCCCCGTCAAACACCGGCGTAATGGCATTAAAGCCCAGCACTTTGGCTGCCCAGCCCAGGTGTGTTTCCAGAATCTGACCGACGTTCATACGGCTGGGTACACCCAGCGGATTCAGACAGATATCCACCGGCGTCCCGTCTTCCAGGAACGGCATATCCTCTTCGGGCATAATCTTGGCAATAACACCTTTGTTACCGTGTCGACCCGCCATCTTATCGCCAACCGACAGGGTCCGTTTGGTCGCAATATAGACCTTGACCATTTCCAGCACCCCGCTGGGCAGTTCGTCACCATGCTTCATCCGTTCCAGTTCACGCTTCTTTTCGTCCTGAAGCTGAAGAAGCCGCGGCCAGAATAAATCAACTATCTTCTGGGCCGCCTCACGCATCTGGGCCGGCTTAACCCAGTTGATGTCGAACGTTTCAATCTGTTCGTAAATCACCTCAATATCATCGCTGGCACCCACCTTCTGGCGAGTATTGGGGTCAACCACATCCAGGCCCAGCTCGTTGTGAATCTGTGCCATCATATCTTTGAACAGGGTGCATTCTTTGACAATCATTTCCTGTTCGTATTTCTTGATCTGATCTTTGTAGGCCTTGCGCTGTTCTTCGGTGCCGGCCCCCTTCCGCATAAAGCGGCGGGTTTTGATCACCACACCTTCATAGCCGCTGGGCACTTCCAGCGAATCATTCTTGACATCTTCGCCGGCCCGGCCGAAAATCGCATGCAGCAGTTTTTCTTCCGGGGTCAGTTCCGTCTTGCTCTTGGGCGAGACCTTGCCGACCAGGATATCGCCCGGCGCCACACGGGTCCCCTCCCGCACGATACCGTTCTCATCCAGATTCCGCAGCGCCTTTTCGCTGACGTTGGGGATATCCCGTGTAAATTCTTCGCGGCCCAGTTTGGTTTCACGGACTTCCACGCTGAATTCATCGATATGAATACTGGTGAAGACATCGTCCTTGACCAGCCGTTCGCTGATCAAAATAGCATCTTCAAAGTTATACCCGTCAAACGGCACAAACGCCACCAGCACATTGCGTCCCAGAGCCAGAACGCCGTTCTGACTGGCACCGCCGTCGGCAATCACCTGGCCTTTCTTGACCTTCTGGCCCAGCGTCACGATCGGCGTCTGATTCAAACAGGTCCGTTCGTTAAGACCTTTAAATTTCAGCAGTTCATATTCATCCGCACCATCGATCACAATGTGCGTGGCATCAACCGCGGTAACAGTACCATCTTTGCGAGCCCGAACCACCATGCTGGAATTGCGGGCAACCGGTTCTTCCATGCCCGTCCCCACCAGCGGAATTTCCGTCTTGAGCAGCGGGACCGATTGACGCTGCATGTTGGACCCCATCAGTGCGCGGTTGGCATCATCATGCTCCAAAAATGGAATCAACGCTGCAGAAACACCCACCATCTGCTTGGGGGATACATCCACGTACTGCACCTCCGAACTGTCAACCTGGGTCAGTTCACCGTTTTTCCGGGCCAGCACCATCCCGTCACGCAGGGTCTGTGTGGCCGGATCAATCATGCTCGGCGGGGCAAAAACCGACTTCATTTCCTCGTCGGCTCGCATATACACAATTTCATCGAGCACTTTTTTATCTTTGACCTTCCGGTACGGCGTGACCAGAAATCCATATTCATCCACCTTGGAGAAGATCCCCAACGACACAATCAGACCAATATTGGTGCCTTCCGGCGTTTCAATCGGGCAGACACGCCCATAATGGCTGATATGGACGTCACGTACTTCAAAGCCGGCACGCTTGCGGTTCAAACCGCCCGGCCCCAAAGCGCTCAAACGACGCTCATGCGTCAATTGACTTAAGGAGTTAGTCTGGTCCACAACCTGGCTCAGTTCGCCGCGACCGAAGAAAAATTCGATGCTGGACGAAACACTCTTGCTGTTGACCAGGTCGGCAATCCGAGCCACTTCGTCGGGGCTTTTGGAGCTCATCCGCTCCTGGACTGTCCGGCGAAGCTTCAGCAATCCTTTGCGGATTTCCGCGGCTGCCAGCTCATCAATCGTACGCAGACGGCGATTGCCCAAATGATCGATATCATCCAGATCGCCCTGGTTATTGCGCAGCCCCAGAATATATTTCATCGTATAAAGAAAATCTTCAGGCTTCAGCGACATCTCGTCTTCTTTGACATTCAGCCCGAATTTGCGATTCAGACGGAACCGCCCTACCGCCCCCAGACGATACCGGTTCAGGTCGTAGAATTTCTCTTCAAACAACAGCTTGGCCTTTTCGAGGTTAGCCGGGTTGCCGGGACGCAGCCGGGCGTAAATCTTCATCAGCGCCTCTTCGTGACCCTCGCAGCCGTCGTCGGCAATCGTATTCAAAATCAGAGCGTCGCCGACTTCAGAAATCACCTCCACACTGTCCAGTCCGCTGGCCTGAATCCGGCCCACCGCATCTCCCAGCTGAGCACCCGCTTCCACCAGAATTTCCCCGGTTTCAGTATCCACAATTGGGCCAACCGCCCACATCGTCGGCTCCAGCTTTTTGGTCTTGACACTCTGGGTCGGGTAAAACAGCCGCAGCAGCACATCCGTCCGCCCATAGTCCGGACTCATCGCTCGCAAAAACGTCGTGGCTGGAATCTTGCTGGATTGATCAATGCGAATCACCAGGACATCCTTGCGAGTAACCGACATCTCAATCCAGCTGCCGCGTTCGGGAATAATCCTGGCCCCATGCAGAATCCGGTCGCCGTCTTTGCTGTCAATCACAAAATCCACGCCGGGGCTGCGGTGCAGCTGATTCACAATCACACGCTCGGCCCCGTTAATAATAAACTCGCCGCCGCCAATCATCACCGGAATCTCTCCCAGATAGATGGCCTGCTCTGCGATATCTTCCATATCCTTGCGCTTCAGCCGACAATGCACCTTCAGCGGATACCCGTAGGTCAACCGCAATTCCCGGCATTGCTCGATACTATAACGCGGTGGCTCCAATTCATAGCCCAAATATTCCAGTTCCATCGTCTTGTCATAGCTGACAATCGGGAACACTTCACGGAATAAGGCCTCCAGGCCCTTGTTAGGGCGGGCATCCCACGGCTGATCCTGTTGCAGGAACCGCTCGTAACTGGCAAGCTGAACCTCAATCAGGTTCGGAACCTCAACTGCATCGCCAATTTTGCCGAAATTACGAAAATGACGGATGTTTAATGATGTCATTCGACAACTCTCCGTTGGCTTTATTGCCTTGATATATGACTCCACATAAAGCTGGAGTCATCACGTCCGATATTATTGCATCAACAAACAAAATCCTTTCGGCCAGGCGAACCTTGTTTTCAAGGTTCGCCTGCCGCAGGATTCATTACATGTTCAAATTTTTTTCAACCGGTTTTGAAAACCATTCCAAGGCCAATTCTATTCGCCTCACTACAACGTTTCAAACCGAATCAAAGCATTCTGGATTTACTGAATTTCAACCACTGCACCGGCCTCTTCCAACTGTTTCTTGGCGGCTTCGGCTTCTTCTTTGCTGACATTTTCCTTGACCGGCTTGGGAGCACCATCAACCAGATCCTTGGCCTCTTTGAGCCCCAGATTGGTCAATGCGCGGACTTCTTTAATGACCTGAATCTTCTTGTCGCCTGCGGTCTTCAAAATGACCGTAAAGCTGGTCTTTTCCGCAGCAGCAGCGGCCTCACCGCCTCCCGCAGCGGCCGGGCCAGCAACCATCACTGCACCGCCGGCTGCCGGTTCGATACCATGCACTTCTTTGAGATAGTCAGCCAGTTCTTTGGCCTGCATCAGGGTTAAGGCAACAATCTGATCGCCCAACTGCTTGATTTGTTCGCTAAACTCACGAGACATTTTCACTTACTCCTGTAGGATTATGGTTTCGGGGTAGTGGGGACTCCGCCGTCCCTTTTAACCCGCTGCTGCGGGACAACCTCGATAACCGCATTCAATTTCTGTTTGGATACTTCCGTAAAGGGAGATTATGCCGCTTCTTTCTCTTTCTTTTCGATCAGCGTTTTCACGCAGCCGGCAATAACACTGCCAGGACCCGCCAGACAGCCGGCGATGGTCGAACCGGGCGTCATGGTAATCTGAACAATTCGGGCCTGCAGTTCCGCCCGGGTCGGCATCTTGGACAATCCCTTGGTCGCCGCAGCATTCAGAACCTCGCCTTCCACATACGCGCCTTTAATGGTCAGCATCTTATTCTTCTGAAGCCATGTTTCCAGCGTTTTGGCGACATCGACAATACTGTCCCCGCCAAAAGCAACCGTACAGGGACCGCTGTCAAATAACTGACCGCCTTTGGGATGTCCCAGCGATTCCAGGGCGCGACGCATCAGGCTGTTTTTGACAACCATCATCTTCACGCCTTTTTTCTTCAGATCGCCGCGCATCTTGTTATTGTCAATGCCGCTGATGCCGATAGTCTGAAGCACGATAAACGAATTCACACCCTGAAATCGCTTGGTATATTCGTTCTGAACTAATCCTTTTACTGCATAACTCATAGTTCACCTCTTTATTGAGAAAGGCCAATGGCCCGGTTGTCTGAATTTATACGTTTTCCAGCAGGACGGCGGGGCTCATGGTCGCCGAAAGGCTGATCTTCTTGATATACGCCCCCTTGACCGACGAAGGCCGCATCCGTTTGATATGGTCGATAAAAGCCTGGATATTCTCGGCCAACTTGGCTTCTTCAAAACTCAGCTTGCCGACCACCGCATGCACATTGCCGCCGGCATCATTGCGGAATTCAACCTTGCCAGCCGCAAATTCCTTGATCGCAGTAATGACATCCGCGGTCACAGTCCCATTTTTCGGAGATGGCATTTTGCCCTGAGGCCCCAGCACCTTACCCAGTTTGCCGGCTTTGCCCATAATTTTCGGGGATGCAATCGCGACATCGAAGTCCGTCCAGCCCTCGCTGACTTTCTTGATCAGCTCATCGGCACCGGCATCAATCGCACCGGCCTTTTTGGCGGCTTCGGCTTCACTGTCTTCACAGAATGCAATCACTCGGCGGGCCTTGCCGATACCATGAGGCAGACTGATGGCTCCGCGAATCCCCTGGTCCGCCATCTTGGAGTCAATCCCCAAATGGATAGCAATATCCACCGACTGATCAAATTTTGTGGTCGCAAATGACTTGAGCTTCTTGACGGCCTGCGGCAGGCTCAACGGCTCCTGCACCGCCTTTTTCGCATCGTTAGTATAACGCTTGCTTCGTTTCTGCATGATGATCCTCGCGAATAATTAACGGTTTATTTCGCTTCCACTGTTTCGCCGTGGTGAGCGTATTTATTTACCAAGACCCTCTGCCGGCACATCCAGACCCAAGCCATTACGGGGCTGTCGGCCGACGCGGAATCCTCTTTACATTCTGTTAATCCACCACATCAATGCCCATACTGCGGGCGGTTCCCATGATAATCCGATCCGCATGGTCCAGATCATAGGCATTCAAATCCTGAAACTTGGTCTGGGCAATCTTGCGAATCTGAGCCTTGGTCACCTTGCCAACTTTTTCTTTGTTGGGTACACCGCTGCCCTGGGCAATCCCGGCTTCCATTTTCAAAAGTACCGAAGCCGGCGGGCTTTTCACGATAAATTCAAAGCTCCGGTCGCTGTAAACGGAAATCTCAACCGGAACGACCGTTCCGTTCAACTCACGGGTACGCTCATTAAACTGAGATACAAACTGACCGATGTTGACACCGTGCTGACCCAGCGCAGGGCCGATCGGAGGCGCCGGCGTTGCCTTGCCGCCGGGTGCCTGCAGCTTAATCACTTTTACCAGTTCTTTGGCCATAGTAGGTCCTTACTTCTTTATCCTGAATCCAACTTGATTGTTTCGGTTTATTCCGGCGAAACACTGCCGCCTAACCCGCCCCGACTTCCGGGCTCGTAACACCTTTCTACCCGTGGGTAGGTTATACTTTCTCTATTTGCCAGTATTCAATATCCAGCGGGGTACTGCGGCCAAATATGGTAACAATGACACGCACCACACCACGCTCGGTATCAATCGAATCCACAACCCCTTCAAAATTCTCAAACGCCCCTTCACGAATTTTGACCACATCCCCCTTGGCAAATTCCACCTTGATATTGGGCGCATCTTCAGGCTTTTCGGCCTCCTTAAGCATCTTGGCCACATCGGTATCGCGCATCGGAGTCGGAATTCCTTCAGTACCGATGAAATCACCCACACCGCCGGTTTCCTTAATGATAAACCAGACATCATCCGGAATCTTGCCGTCCTCTTTGGGCTCCAATTCCATAAATACATAGCCCGGATACAGCTTCCGCTTGATCACACGCTGCTTGCCGCCGCGAATGCGCTTGATCTGCTCGGTGGGCACCATAATCCGCCCAACACTCTTGATCCCGTCCACTTCCATCTTGCGGGCCAGAGTATCCCGAACCTGTTCTTCTTTATTGGATGCAACTCGTAATACGTACCAATACATAATATTCCTTGGCGTTCCTGCAGGGATCGTTCCGATTAATAAAGTCCGATCTTATCAAACGTCCAAACAAATCCCATATCCACCAGATACAGGAAAATCGAGATTGCCAGCATCACAACAATCACCACCGTGGTGGAACTGATAAGCTCTTTGCGGGTCGACCAGCTGACTTTTTTGATCTCCCCTTCCGAGGAAATCAGAAAATCCGCAACCGAAGGCTTATTCATCAGCCAGGCAATCGTCCCCCCCAATACGGCACATAGCCCAAATGGAATCAGTGTCTCCACCCAAATATTATTCAGTGTCGCCAGTTTCTGGTGAAGCACAAAACATCCATAAGCGCAGATCACAAACGCGGATATCCCCGTCCACAGACGCGTATTTTTCGCCTGACCGCGCTTGTATATATTCAGATTCTTCATCGTCGTATTCTACCCTTAACCGTTTTTGTTCCGTTTCAGCCGAGTGCAGCCCATCTGCTACAAATCCCCAGATGGCAGCTCAACTGTCTCACCAGGTCAGGAGGGAGTCGAACCCCCAACCTGCGGTTTTGGAGACCGCTGCTCTGCCAATTGAGCTACTGACCTATATCCGATAACCACTCCGCTACCGGAATCGCACGGTGATGCGGTTACTTCCTGCGGATCTTATGAACGGTTCGTTTCCGTTCGCGTTTGCAGTATTTTACCAGCTCGATCTTCGGCGTGCCGCCCTGCACATTGACCGGCGTGCGGTAATTGCGATCGCCGCAGTCTTTGCACTCAAGCCACACCCATTCTCGTTTTTGCATCTTTGCCATTATGCTATGCCTCTCTAAAAGACTATCCCGCACGGTCCAGGTGTTCCGAGAGGGATAAAATGGGGCGTCGAGACTCTCGACGCCCCAGGGTCTTGTCGTTCAATTATGCAAGAATCTTGGTCACAACGCCAGCGCCGACAGTTCTGCCGCCTTCGCGAATTGCAAACCGAAGACCTTCTTCCATCGCGATCTTGGAACCGATTTCCACTTCCATTTCGATGTTGTCGCCGGGCATACACATTTCAGCGGCCTTGCCTTCACGGCTCCGAATGGAGGTAATCGAACCGGTAACGTCGGTCGTCCGGAAGAAGAACTGCGGACGATAGCCGGGGAAGAACGGGGTATGACGACCACCCTCTTCCTTGGTCAGCACATACACTTCACCGACAAACTTGGTGTGCGGGGTAATCGAACCGGGCTTGGCCAGAACCATACCGCGTTCCAGGTCTTTCTTCTCAACGCCACGCAGAAGCACGCCGACGTTATCACCGGCCTGACCTTCATTCAGCGTCTTGTTGAACATTTCAACACCGGTCACGGTCGTCTTGCGGGTTTCTTCCACCAGACCAATGATTTCCACTTCGTCGCCCACTTTCACCACACCGCGTTCGATACGACCCGTACCCACCGTACCGCGGCCTTTGATGCTGAACACGTCTTCAATCGGCATCAGGAAGGGCTTGTCAACTTCACGCTCCGGAACCGGAACATATTCATCCAAAACCTTCAACAGCTGCTTGAGGGGCTCGCAGGCCGGATCATCGGCGGACTCTGCCTTCATCGCCTTCACAGCCGAACCGCGGACAATCGGCGTCTCGTCGCCGGGGAAATTATACTTGTTCAACAAGTCACGAACTTCCATTTCAACCAGGTCAATCAGTTCCGGATCATCAACCAAATCGACTTTGTTCAGGAAGACCACAATCTTGGGCACGTTCACCTGACGGGCCAGCAGGATGTGTTCACGGGTCTGAGGCATCGGACCATCGTAAGCACTGATCACCAGAATCGCACCGTCCATCTGGGCAGCACCGGTAATCATGTTCTTCACATAGTCGGCGTGACCGGGGCAATCGACGTGTGCATAGTGACGCGTGTCGGATTCATATTCCACGTGAGCGGTCGCAATCGTCAAAATCTTCGAATCATCGCGGCGGCCCTGAGATTCGGACGCCTTGGCGATATCATCATAAGATTTAAACTTCGACAAACCCATCAGACTGGCCACCTTCGTGATCGCAGCAGTCAGAGTTGTCTTACCATGGTCCACGTGACCGATTGTTCCGACGTTTACGTGAGGTTTCTTTCTTACAAATACGTCTTTAGCCATCTGTTAATAACCTCCTGATATTCCTGGTTCTGGTTACAATGTTCTAAAATATTCGCTGTTTACGTTTCTCGTTATTCTGAGCGACATCGTCATGGCCTCACAGAGCCGCCCAGACACGCCAATTTACTTTAGCTGCTGATGGGATTTGAACCCATGACCTCGTCCTTACCAAGGACGCGCTCTACCGACTGAGCTACAGCAGCGATTCATATCCATATCTTTGTTGACTGGCAGGCATTTGTCTGCCGCCGACAACCATCCAAATAACGACACCGCCCTCCCTGCCGCCTCGGTAGACCGCAATCATGAAAACAGGGACTCCCTGTGCCGCCTCTATAGTAAAGGAAAGAGTATATAAACCTCAACGCCGAACTGCAATCAGAAAAATCACAAAAAAACCAAAAATTATTAAATTTTTACCCCCCTTATACCCCTAATACAAGCCAATATAACTCGATTACCTATAACCTCACAATCCGCCTTCAGTTTATCCCGAAGACGAAAATCAGATTCAACGTACAGCACATTGCTTAACGGACCGATTAAATCGACTTTAAAGCGATCAACCCTCGCCATTGTTCTAACCGGTCTTGCCACCAGCGCTGACGTGATGTTATGGATATCTCCAGTAAAGAATTTAATAAACTGGATTTATCGTCCGTTGCAATCTTTTCAGATACAAAATAAGAATTTATCATGTCCAATATTTCAGATTTATCGTTCAACGTATTATCGCGCAACATCCCACTGACCACATCAGCAGTTTTTGAATATTGTCGTAATTGAAGATAGGCTTCTACTGCATAAGCATTCGTTTGAGCAATCGCATCTTTTCTAATATCATTATTGGCCAGAGTATTGAGCACCAGTTTCTCGCGATAGGCGGCAACATGTTCATAAGACCCTTTGCCAAGATGCCATTTCAGCAGTCGAACCTGCAAATCGCACAACAAATCCCCTTCTTTCTGTGACTCAGCTTTCTGCTCGGCCAATTCCAACACCTCCCGGATCTGGTCCCCGACAGAAGGATTCTGCGCAAGACGATCCGACCACTCAGCAACCACCTTTGCATCCTGCCGTTTCAAAATCTCGATGATTGCTGTCCATGCCAATTCCCCCTCGCCATTCAAGCCCAACTGGCCGGTCAACCATGCCAAATCTTCAATCGTCCCGTTCTGACCGGCCTGATTAATCACGATCAATCGCACCGTCGGGCTATTATCTGTATTGATATTCAATTCGCGGAATAACTTCATCGCTGCCGTGGGATCCACACTGACCATTCCCGCCGCTGCAGCCTGCCGAACAAGACTGTTTTCATCGCGATTGCGTAATACATCCTCAAATATTTGTCGATACAGTTTGACTGCTATTGCCTTTTGACTCCCTTGATTGCAAAGCCGTGCCATAATGGCCAGCAAATCCCCGCGAACCGGACCCTTTTTATCCGTCTCCTGCAAATATCGATTCTTGATGGTCTCCAGATATTTCGTCGCCTCCTTGGGCGTCAAACCATCCAATTCCAGCAGCTTACGCAAGACCTCTGCGCCTTTTTTAGCCATTTCGGGATCATCTTTAGAGGCATAACTGTCGGCAATCAGCATCGTCTGGGTCTTGAACTCCGGTGGCAATACCACTTTCGAACCCGGCGAAAAGGCAAAAAAGCAGGCTTCACCGAGGGCTTCAAAAAGCGCCACAGCCACTTGTGGATCCGTCTCCTCTTTATACCGTTCCATCAGCCTTTCCGCGGGATTCAGTGCACTCATCATACTCCAGACTTTCGCAGTGGCCAGCCTAACCTGACGGTTTTCATCGGCCAACATCTGCAAGAGCCTGTCACGTAATCCTGCCGCAGCATCCGTTTGAAAACGCTGGACTTTATCCAAAGCCCACAGGCGAATCGCGGGCAAATCCGAACTCAGCTTATCCAGTAAATATGGGGTCTTGGCCGCTGCTTCTACCAGCTCAAACTCCTTATCCAGGGCAGTCAGGTACAATCTCTGCCAGCGGTCGCGCTCGGCCTGAACCTCACGCAGACGGGTTTCTTGACGAAGCAGACGTTCCCGACGAATATCCGCGGGATCTTTCTGATTGATTTCCTGAAGGATTTTCTCCCAGACTTGTTTTCCTGTCCCCACCGGCACGCCAAATACTTCCTGCAGCGCCAGCTCCGCCCCGCGAACAATTTCGGGGTCGGTGTCGTTGAGCAGTTGAATCAAATACCGCAGGGCTTCGGGTTCGGTCCGAAGTTGAAGGGCATAAATCCCGCTCAGGCGGGCCTGCTTCTCGGCCGTGGTCGAACGGACCAGATCGAACAGCGGCGTGCCCACCTGGTCAAACCGATACACCAGCAACGCCTCAGCCCCCAGACGAGCCAGCGCAACGTCGGTACTTTTCAATGTATCGATCAACGGCAGTAAAAACATGTCCAGCGAACCCACCGCCGCACCGAGACTGCGCCCCTTAATCAACGCCCGGCAGACCGCCATCCTCGCCGGGATATTGTCTTTGGTCCCGAGAGCCTCAATCAGCACATCGCGAGATTCCTTGTCTTTGCGAATCAGCAGCCCCATCGCCGCATCCAGGCGGATCGTATCGCTGACACCCTGCATCAGGGCATCACTGTAAATTCGTAATTGCCGGGCATTTTCATTCTCGACAATCACTTCGTTGAGATTATCAACAAACAAATCTTCTTCCTCGGTGGTTTGCGCAAAACCAGCCGAGCAGATCAAGCCTGCCAGCAAGCACATCCTGAATATCAGACCTTTACAGCCCTGCAAAGGATTCTCCTGCGTTAGAATATTAAATCATTGCAATAAAACAACTTCTATCACTCTCACATACTCCGGCATCAGCCGCTTTATCTTTTACTGGCTGACGCCGTAAATCATACATATTATGTCAAGGGTTTAACCCCGTCAAACAATTCCTGCATGAAATTGCACTTTCCAGAGGGATTAGGGACGATTACTCTTGGATTCGGCGTTCACACACAGATTTTCCCTGTGTACTTCTACTGCTTGAAATGCTGTTTGTTCTTATCCAAATCGTAAGGCCGCCACATTTACACATTCAATTAGACTATTCCCCACTGGCTTTTGTTGCTGAAAATACAGCCCCAGCACGATTTTATGGTCAAGACCGCTCTGTTTTCAGGAACGCCTTGGGCAATCCCTCAATCAAATCGGTCGCTATCAGGCTGATTTGCCCGATATCCAGCACTGCAATGTCCCCTGCCAGGCCATGTAGATACACCCCCAGAACGGCTGCATCGAAATCATTGAGTCCCTGTCCGGCCAGGGCCGCAATCACCCCCGTCAGCACATCGCCCGCCCCCGCCGTCGCCATGCCGGGATTACCGGTGGTATTGACAT
>JAWRKM010000072.1:0-16622 GCA_040306945.1 Anaerohalosphaeraceae bacterium | reverse complement strand
AGCGAATGGCAATTCTGGGGCGGCAAAACCAAGACTCTTCAAACCGATATTACAATCCCGTTTGTGCCGGATATCAAGGCCCTTGAGCCGTGGATTCTGCGGGGGATACGTACGGGATTTTCTACCTATAAAGTCAAGGTCAGCGGCAAGGTCAAAACCGATTTGGATTTCTGCCGGGCGGTGTATGGCTATTTGATGGACTCCGGAAAGCCGTTTGTTGTGCGTCTGGATGGCAATCAGGGCTTTTCGGCCAAATCCGCACTGGATTTACTGGATAAGCTTGGCCGGGCGGGGCTGGCGGTGGAATTGTTCGAGCAGCCGCTTCTGCGGGATGATTATGCGGGATTAAAGACGCTGACTAAACATGCCGTCGTGCCGATTATCGCCGATGAGACGGTGTTCTGTGAAGACGACTGCAAGCGGGTGATTGACCAGCGGCTGGCCGATGGCGTCAATATCAAGATTGCCAAAAGCGGCATTGCCGAATCCCGGAAGATTTACCGGCTGGCCAGGCAGGCGGGATTAAAGCTGATGCTGGGGTGCATGACCGAGACGATGGTGGGGCTGTCGGCGGCGATATATTTCGCGGCGGGAACTGGCGGCTTTGATTATATTGATTTGGATTCGGTGCATTTTCTGCGGCGGCGTGATGCGTTTGGGGCTATTGGCGTGGATGGCTGTGTCTATTATCTCGGCGGGAAACGATGACTTCACATCCGATGTATTGCATGGCGGTGCTGCTGTTGATTGAAGCGGTGGTGTTGACCCTGGTGCAGCGTCCGATTGGCAAAAAGCTCTTTAAATATCTGCCGTCGATGTTCTGGATTTATTTTCTGCCGATGCTGATGACGACGGCGGGGCTGCTGCCTTCGGCCAATCCGGCGTATGTCTGGATTGGCAAGTGGCTACTGCCGGCGGCGCTGGTGCTGCTGCTGTTGTCGGCGGATATCCGGGGGATTTTGCGGCTGGGGCTGATGGCGCTGCGGGTGATGGGGGCTGCGACCTGCGGGATTATGATCGGGGCGATTGGGGCTTCGCTGCTGTTTCGGTCGTGGCTGCCGGAGGAGGCCTGGAAGGCGATTGGGGCGCTCAGCGGCTCCTGGATTGGGGGTTCGGCCAATATGCTTGCTGTTGGCAAGGCCGTCGAGATTCCAGAATCTCTGCTGGGGGTGGTTACGATTGTCGATACGCTGTTATCTTATACCTGGATGGGGATGCTGATTGCGGTGTCGGTTTTGCAGGAACGGTTTGACCGGCGGAATCGGTCGGATACGGTATTGATTCAGGAGCTGACACAAAGAGCGGGCAAAGAAACTCTATCCGGCAAGAAAGGACTGACTGTCGGCAGCCTGGTCTGGATGGGGTTGATTGCGATGGCAGGGGCCTGGGCTGCGGTTTGGCTCAGCGGGAAAGTACCCCCGATTAAAAATGTGCTGAACTCGGCGGCGTATGCGGTCATTCTGGCGACTGTTCTTGGGGTGTTTTTATCGTTTACTCCGGCACGAAAACTGGAGTCCCGCGGCTCCAATACGGTTGGATTTGCGCTGCTGTATCTGGTTTTGGCTTCGATTGGTGCAAAAACGCACCTTGGATTAATCAGGTCGGTCCCGGTGTTGATGGGGGTGGGAGCGACAATGCTTATTATTCATGGGATATGTCTGTTAATTGCGGCCCGGCTGTTTCGTGCCCCAATGGCTCTGGTTGCTGCGGCCAGTCAGGCGAATGTTGGCGGGCCGGCCTCGGCCCCCATAGTTGCGGGGATTTATCATCCGGAATTAGCACCGGTAGGCCTGCTTCTGGCGGTCGCCGGCAACATTCTGGGTACATTTCTGGGGATTATGGTCAGCCAGGTATGCCGGTGGATGGGTTAAAATAGGGCATAAGACGGAATTTGATTGAAATAATCCGCTTTTGTGCCACAATAAACTCTTTACTATAATTGTCCTGTATTCTGGACTCTAAAAACCTGTTATTTTGGTACAGAAATGATATTTACGCTTCACCGCTATATTTTTAAGGAATTGCTGCGGGTCTTTATCCTGACAACGGTGGCGATGACCTTGATTTTGAGTCTGGGCTTTCTGCTCAAACCGATTCAGGATTTCGGTGTCAGCCCCGAAGAGATTTTACATCTGTTGGGATATCTGATGCCGATTACGCTGACATTTGTGCTGCCGATGAGTGCGCTGTTTGCGGCGTCGATGGTATATGGGCGTTTTGCCGCCGATCGGGAGCTGGATGCATGCCGGGCCAGCGGCATCAGCCTATGGACCCTGGTGTATCCGGGCCTGAGCCTGGCGATTCTGGTGGCGATTGCCAACTTGATTCTGAGTTTCCACGTGGCCCCGGCCTTTATTCAGCGCAGCGAAAAGAGCGTCAAGGCTAATGCCGAGCAGATTTTGTTTCGCAACCTGCAGCGCAAGGGCTTTTATACCCTGCCCAAGTCCACGTACAAGATTTATGCGGAAAAGGCCGATCCCCAGCGCAAGCTGCTGGAAGGGGTGATTATTCTGGATACCAAAGATGCGGATATTCAGCGTATGGTTCTGGCACAATCGGCCAAAGTTGAGATTGAAACGCATTCGGATTTCAACAAGGTTCGTATTATTGCACTCAATGCGGTGCGTGTCGATGATTTTTCATCGGTCGAAATCGGCAATACCAGCGTTGAACGGCAGTTCGATTCGCTGCTGGCCGACGATATTAAATTTTACAAGCTGGACAAACTCAAAAGCATCCGTATTGATAAAATGAAACATGCCCCGATTTATAAGATGGCGATGCAGGTCTATTGGCAGTATATGACGGAGCTGGTGGGGCAGACGCTGAATCAGACCTTTGGCAGTGCCAGCCCGCAGATTCTGCTGCAGGATGCGGATGGATTTCGTGATTATTTCCTGACAGCGGCGGGCTGTAAGCTCGGCCAGAAAGAATTGACTCTCGAACTGACGCCGCCGATTCAACTGGTCGAAATGGATCGGGTGCAAAACCAGAAAATCACCCGGCAAAGTCAGCGGGGGTTCTGTCGACTGGATGTGAATCCCTCGATTCCGCGTCTGGAGCTGGACCTGGAAAATCCCTCATGGGATCGGGGGGACGGCGTCAAGGGATTTGCCCTGCGGAAATTTATCAACAATGTGGAAATTCCTGCTGTGGTGCAGATCAAACTGGAGTCAAAACCGATTCTGGATTTGCTGACGGAGGTTGGCACCCAGGAAAGCCCGCTGGTTTCTCCGAGCAAGCTGCTGCTGGAGCGAGTCCGGCAATTGCAGGTCGAACTGGCGGCGGTCAACGACGAAATCGATGCCGAGCTGCATTCGCGGCTGGTGATGGGGCTGGGGTGTGTGTCGTTGATTCTGACAGGCATCGCGCTGGGGGTGTATTATCGGGGCGGGCATTTGCTCAGTGCCTTTGGTGCCAGTGCTGTTCCCGGCGGGCTTCTGGTTATGTTTATTATGTCGGGCAAGCAAATTACCAAGAATGCATCGACGACGGCGACGATGGGGATTGCTGTGATGTGGCTGGGACTGGTTGTTCTGACCCTGCTGACGGTGTACCTGTATCGCCGACTGCTCAAAACTTAGGGATATGCGGATGAAGATACTGGATCGCTATGTTCTTAAACAATTCCTGATTGGTTATGTGATAGCCTTCAGTGTTCTGATTGGCATGATTGTGGCGATGGACTTGTTCATTAACCTGGATGAGTTTGCCGAAAATGCCGAAGCCGGAGCCGGGGCTATGCTGGCCAATATCGCCTCTTTTTATGGTGCCCGGATATTGCTGTGGTTTCGGGATATGGCGGGGGTCATTACCGTGATTGCGGCGGTATTTTCGCTGGCCCGCATGACCAAGAACAACGAATTGATTGCGGTGATGGCCTCAGGGGTAAGCCTGAAACGGTTCATCGCTCCCATCATCGGGATGGCCGTGATGCTGATGAGTTTGCAGGTGGTGGTGCAGGAGCTGGCGATTCCGAATCTGACAGGCCAGCTGATTCGCAGTCATGATGAACTGCCCGGTACCAAACATTACAACTTGTGGTTTGCCTCGGATTCCAACGGCAATTTATTCAATACGTCGCGTTATGATGAGAAGACTCAGACGATCGAACATCCGTTTATCATCGTCCGCAAGCGTATGGAACGCAGTGACCAGATGGTGGTGATCGGACGCATCAAGGCCCGGAAAGCCGTTTATGATCAACAGCGGAGCGGATGGGTGTTAACTGACGGAGAGATGCTCCTGATTTCGGACACATCGACTGCAGGGACTCCCGCGCGACAGGTATTGCCCGTGGCTTTTTTTGCCAGCGACTTGACCCCGCAACAGATTCCCATGCGGCGGCAGGAAGGGTATAAATCACTGCTCAGTTCGGCCCAATTGATGCATTTGGCCAATAGCCAGGGGACACGGCAAAGTGACCTGGCGGAATTGTATTTACAAAAACATACCCGAATTACGGATCCTATTTTGAATCTGGTGATGCTGCTGGTAGCGCTGCCGGTGCTGGTTTGCCGGGATCCACGGGATATGAAAACGGCTATTTTGATTAGTTTTGTAACCTCGACAAGCTGCTTTGTGCTGACGTTTATCTGCAAATTGTTTGCGACGGAGCTGTTTTTTAATCTCCGGCCGGAGTTTTGGGCCTGGGCCCCGATTTTTATCTTCGTTCCTATCGCCTTTATCCAGATGGATTCCATGAAGACCTAAGCTTTCTATAAGGTCTTATAAAACAGGGTGTTTTTGCATTTCCGTAAAGGGATGGCGGAGTATTATTTTTATCATAAATATTTTCTATATTGTCTAAATTGACCATATTGTCTTTGCCGATACGTCTCATAGGTTGTAATATATTTGCTATTTTAACGGAGACCGTATTATGGAAAGTACACTGATTGAACAAAGACGAGATGTCAGATCGGATTTATCGTGGCCTGTCAGTATCTGGCTTCCGGAAGCGAATCGCTTTTTTACCGGCAGAAGTGTCAATGTCAGCAGAGGCGGTGCGTATATCAGTGTGCCGATGACCACGCCGGTGCGTCCGGGGCATGAAGTTGAGGTGAATTTCCCTCGCACGATGTCACTGGCCCGACAAAAAGGGCAATACGCCCGCATCAAAATGGGCAAGATTCTGCGGGTCGATCGGGCCGAGATGCTGCGTAACGGCAGTATTGGTCTGGCGGTTCAATTTATCTAACAGGGCAATTCAGCCATGACGCCGGCGGTAAATTCTGCCGGATTCTGAAATTATAGCCTAAGCTGCTGGCTTAAAGACAACAGCTTAGGTTTATTTTTTGTATTGATACGTCAATCCCTGTGTCTGTATAGTTAAGGAGCAAGAGGTTCAGTTCTGCTGAAATTCAGCTGTTGCCTAATCAGAGCATACTCCACTCAGAGCAGGCCCTTGGAATTTGAGTCTATCGTGATTAGATTTCCAGAATCTGCATCTGGCGAATGAAGGTATCGGCTTCGGCCATGGAGTTTTCCATTTCCCGAATCAACAGCGAGATTTCTTTTTCGATGACGCCCAGTTCTCCTTCCAGTGAAGCGACGGCCTGGGCATTGAGATTGTGCTTGATAAACAGCACCTGGTCCCTGAAAGCGGCTAAAACCGGATAGATTTTGTCGCGGGCTTTTTCCATGGCCGCAATCATCTTATCGCATTTGACGCGAGTGGCTTCGAGCTTGGTTTCGCTGGATTTACGCAGGGCGGGGCTGGAATACTGATCCAGTTCGTCTTCCCATTCGCGAAACAGGCTCTTGGCCACTCGTCGCACATCTTCAATACGGTTTTCGACGGTTCGGGTACGGGATTCGCATTTGTCATACTGGGATTTGAGCGTTTTATATTTTTCATCCAGAAGGGTGCCTTTGTAGCCTACCACACTCCGGAATTCATCGAGGGCGGTGGCAAACTGTTCCTTGGCATCCATCTGGGCGTCACGGGCGGACTGGACTCTGCTGACCAGAATATCCTTTTTTTGTACGCCAAAGGCTTCCTTGGTGGAGTCCATCATCCGGCTGCAGCCGGTCATAAGCATCATTCCGCCCAGAAGGCAGGTAATCAGTACGTTTTTGTTCTTCATAGACGCTATCCCTTCATCTCGTTTAAACAGGTCTGTCACATCCTTGCATCGCTATCATTATACGAGGCTCAAGCGTCCGGGCAAGGGGTTTGTTCTTGCAAGTTATGATTCTTTGATTATACTGAACACGTATCATTGAGCCGCGAGGATGGTCACTGAACACTTGGAACCAGGATATCGCCCAGCCTCGGGCGGATAATTGCATCCGGAATCCGTATACAATAGCGACGATGGAAACCATAAATACGAACAATCTTCCGCTGACGCGGATTCAGAAACTGATCGGCCGGCTGATGCTCCAGTCCAAGCAGACCAAAGCCAACGGCTATATGACGATGCAGGCGGACCTGACGGACTTGACTGCGATGCGGCGGGAGTACTGCCGCAAGGCCCGCGTTCGTGCCACCACCAACGATTTTTTCATTCTGGCTATGGCCCGTGCGGTTAAAAAATATCCGCTGCTGGCCGCGACGCTCGATGAAACCCGTGATCATCTGGCAGTCAGCGGGGCCATTGGTGTTGGTTTTGCTGTGGCGGCCCCCCAGGGGCTGGTGGTGCCGGTACTGCACGATATGGGTTCCAAAAGCCTGATACAGATTGCTGCGGAAAGCGAAATGCTGCTGGCCAAAGCCCGTTCCAACAAACTGATGCCGGATGATTTTGACGGCGCCAATGTCGTTTTAACAGGACTAGGGATGTATGGCGTACACCAGTTTTATGCGATTGCACCGCCATCGGCGACAGCGATTGTCTCCATTGGGATGATTGAAGATGCACTTGTTGTCATTGAGGATGAACTGCGTGTCCGAAAAATGATGGATGTGTCACTGGCTTATGACGGGCAGATTATCGATGAGTTTTATGCCGGCGGCTTTTTACGTGAGATCGTCGAACAGCTTGAAGACCCCTGGGTTTTGACGCGATAGTCAAGAAAAAAAACGAGCGAGACAAAAAAAAGATTGACAATGGTGTTTTTAGTGTTTTATAATGCGACTGTAAATTAAAGGCTTTACACGAAGCCTTTTCCGAATAAGGTTGCTTCCCTGTCATCCACGAAGCAGCCTTTTTTTAATTCTCTTCCTGCTGCTGCGGCGATGCCGGCGTGTTGCTGTGAGCTGTTTCCATGACCGAATGTTCCGTAACTGGTGATGTGTCCGATGCAACTGGTGGGGTATCCGCCGATGCGGCAACAGCAGGGGCGGCAGAGGCGGTGGTGTCTGTAGCAGGCTGGGTCTTGGGCACTTCCTTCCCCGGTTCACCGGCAGTATCGATTTGAATGTCGAAACGGCCTTCAATTTTTCCCGTATGCACAAACTCCGCTACGGCCAGATAATCTGCTGCTCCGTGGCAGGAAGGTTCGTATTCAAAGATCGTCTTGCCGTAGCTGGGTGCCTCGGCCAGTTTGATATTGCGGCGGATATGCACCGGAACAATGCGGGCTCCGGCCCAGGGGCTGTTCTGATTGCGGGACCCGCTCAGAAATTTTTCGATGTCCTGCCGCACTTCGGCAGACAGGCTGGTACGGGCATCAAACATGCACATTAGAATCGCCGTAACATGCAGGGCAGGATTGATGCGGCTGTTGACCAGTGCGATGGTCTGCAGCAGGCGACTGAAGCCCTGCAGGGCAAGGAAATGCGGCTGAACAGGAATAATCACTTCTTCGGAAGCCGCCAGGGCATTGAGGGTCAGCAACCCCAGGGACGGAGGACAGTCGATGATCAGATAATCAAAATCGTTTTCGACCTGGGCGATGGCCTGACGCAGGATGATTTCGCGTCCGACTTCATTGACCAACTCCGTTTCGGCTCCAACCAGCTCAATCCCGGCCCCCAGCAGCCAGAGGTTAGACCGTACCTTGACTGCGGCGTCTCGAACGCCGGCCTGCCCGGACAGGATTTGATAGGCTCCGCAGCCGGGCTGCTCAGCGTCAACACCCAAGTGGATGGTCAGGTGGGCCTGCGGGTCCAAATCAATCACCAGAACGCGAAAACCGTGTCCCGCCATGGCGGCTGCAACATTCACAACGGTGGTTGTTTTCCCGACGCCGCCTTTTTGATTGAGAACTGCTATTTTCCTCACAGTATCTTTCCGGATAATAAGGTCTGCGATTTAGGACGGTCGGCCTGCAGGGGGATTGGCCTGTCCCGGACGAAGCCATTTGAGGATTGAATCCAGTACCCCGTTGACAAATCGCGGGGATTGTTCCGTACTATATTTTTTGGCCAGCTCGATGGCCTCGTTGACGACGACTTTGCCCGGAATATCGGGACAATACTGGAGCTGATAGACCGACAAACGGAGAATGCTTCGGTCGACCTGTGACATCCGCGACAATTTCCATTTTGCTGCGGCCTGAGCGATTTTATCATCACAGTCGTCGATATTCTGCCAGGCCCCCTGGGTCCATTGTTCAGCAAGCTGAAGGGTCATAGGGTCGCTGGTCTGCTCGCGGAAAAAACGCCCCAGCCAGGGCAGAATATCCTGTCCCTGTACATCCAGTTGACACAGCGCCTGCATGGCAAGCTCCCGTGCCAGAGAACGTCGATCCTGCTTGAGGTCACCGGGTTGAGAGTGATTATTGGGTGTTTTCATACGTCAGGAGGGTCTTGAGTATCTCAGGTTCGACGGCAAAGACCGTTCCATGTCGCAGTCCTCTGGGATAGCGAAGCTGGGAGGAGATGTCCTCCCAGTTCTGGAGGTCTTTGGATCGCAATGCCCCATATTTGCCTTCGGTGTATTTATCAAAGTACAGGTACCACCATTCCCCGATTTGGATGGCAGTGGGGCCTTCGGCCCAGTATTTGCCGGTAATGGCATCGGATGCCGGGCTCCAGGGGCCTTCCGGGCGGTCGGCTGTGCTGATGCGGATATTTTTTTCCGGCGGATTTTTGGTTTCATTCTTCAGGAACATCACCCATTTGCCGCCAGCCTGAATGATGGTCGAATCGATGACATTAAAGCCCGGTTCCAGCAGCAGTTTAGTGTCGCTGAATGTGTTGAAATCGCGGGTGGTCACGTAATAGATGCGATGATTGTTGTCGCCGCCTTTTTCGGTTTCCGGAAAACGTCCGGGGATGGTCGTGGCCCAGAAAATCAGATATTGTTTGCTTTGCGGGTCGTAGATCAATTCCGGTGCCCAGCAGTTCTGAGCGGTCGGTTCATGTTCCATGACGGGGATATAGCGTTGTTCGGACCAGGTGATCAAATCTTTGGAGTTGGCATAGCCGATTCCCTTTTCCTTCCAACTTACCGTCCAGACCATGTGAAACAAGCCATCCGGGCCGCGCAGGACACAGGGATCTCGCATCAATTTGTCCCTGCCGACAGCAGGCTTCAAATAGGACTTGCCCTGATTGAGGGCTTTCCATTCAAGGCCATCAAGGCTGTAAGCCAGATGCAGCCCATCCTGTCCGTTATCGACAAAATAGCTGAACAGATACACCGGCTTTTGGGCGGTTGTATCCGACTCAGCCAGGCAGCCGGTATGCATCATGGCAATCAGGCACACTGTGCAGACAATCAACAGCGACTTCGAATACATGGCTATGACTCCATTCGACGGGGGATTACAGTTTTGTGATGACATCGGCCATTTCGATGGCGGCCAGTGCGGCACTGGCCCCGGCATTTCCCTGTTTGGTTCCGGCTCGCTCGATGGCCTGTTCAATCGTTTCGCAGGTCAGGACACCGAAGATAGTAGGCACGCCGGTATCATAGTTGACCGTGGCTACGCCGCGCGAAATCTGCTGACAGACATAATCATAATGGCTGGTCTGGCCGCGAATAACGGCTCCCAGGCAAATGATGGCCGAATAATTGCCGCTTTGTGCCATCTTCTTGGCCGCCAGGGTAATCTCGATGGTTCCAGGTACCCAGACCACCGTGATCTGTTCGTCGGCAGCGCCGTGCCGCTGAAGGCAATCAAGGGCGCCGCCCAGCAGTTTGCTGGTGATGAATTCATTAAATCGGCTGACCACGATGCCGAAATTGTGCTTGCCGGCAACGAGCTGACCTTTAATCTCTTTAACCATAAATGGGCTCCATAAAAGTGTCGTATGGGTTTCTAATCCTGGCGTTTTTTCTGATTATCGGACCCTGTTGGGCGAGCTGTTAAAAAAAGTTTATTTCGCCAAACAGAGACTTTTCTGGATATCTCTTAAGCTCTGAAATTATAAGGGCTTAAGCCCTCTGATGCCAGCAAAAAGTTTTTTAAAATTATTTTTGCTCACAGAATCCTGACTACCGGCTAAGCAGGGGGCTGGGGCGGGCCGATACAACTTGCGGAAACTACGGTAGTTAAGAAAACTCAAACGCATATCAGAAAAGCGGATAGAATATGACAGAATCATCTTATGATGAAGATGACAGCGGGTTGAATAGCTGGGAATGGGCCGAACAGCAGGTTGCAGAGGCTTACGAATTCTATGAATCCGGACGCATGCAGGAGGCTCTCAATAAGCTGAATGAAGCACTGGCAATGAACCCTGGTTGTGCGGCCTGGCATTTTAATCGCGGTCTGACCCTGGATGCGATGGAACGGTATGAAGAGGCCATCGCCTGCTATCAACAGGCCCTGGAGCTGGCTCCCAACGACCTGGAAATCCTCAACTGTCTGGCTGTGGATTATACGCGAACGGTGCAATATGATTTGGCTGTGGCGACCTTTGAAAAAATCGAAACCTTAGACCCATCCTATGAACCGGCCTACTGCAACCGAATTGTCACCTATACGGAAATGGAGCAGCACGAGAAGGCTGAACAGATGTTTTATCTGGCCCAGCAGATCAATCCGGAATGCCCCATCTGTTTTTATAATATTGGCAATTCACTGTTTTCCCGTGGAAATTATGTGCGGGCCATCTGGTGCTGGGAAAAAACTGCCCAGCTGGAGCCGACGCATCCACAGATTCATTATCGCATTGCCCAGGCCTGCTGGGCAGACGGCCAACTCAATAAGGCCAAAGAGCATTTTCTTTGTGAATTACGTAAAAACCCCGGCCATATTGATGTCCTGACCGATTATGGCGTTTTTTTACTGGAACAGGGACAGAGGGCGAAAGCAGCAGAAAAATTTCGCTGGATTCTGGAACTTCGACCCGATTGTGCAGTGGCGATGTTTTATCTGGGGGAGATTGGCCGTCTGGAGGGAGATCTCTGTGAGGCGATGACGTGGTACAGCCAAGCTAAAATGACGGAATCTCAATTGCCCGGACCGCGGTTTCGTATGGCCCAGATTCTATTGTGGCAAAATCAGCCTGAGGGGGTTGCCGAGCTGCTGCGGGAGGAAATCAAGCTGGCCTGTGACGATGAACAGGTTATGCTGTCGATTGGACAAATGCTGATCCGACTGGGTGAGTACAATGATGCATTGCCCTGTTTTCTGCGGGTGCTGGACTCCAATTCCGAACAGGGCAAGGCGTATTTTGGCATCTCAGCAATCCTGATGCATCGACGCGACCTCGAGGGCTGTCTGCAGTTTCTGGAACATGCTATTGGGGTTGATGTCCGTGTTTTGTCTGCGTATCTGGGGGCAGCCCTGATTCACTCCCGCCAACACAATTACCAGCGAGCGTTCCAAATCCTTCATAAGGCCAAATCCCTGCTGGGTAATTCCTGGCGATTAAGGTTCTGGATGGCAAAAATCTGGATGGGTAAACTTCGGTACGTGATATCGCATCGGCTATTCCCACAACATCAGGATTGTGATTAGGTATCGAAAATAGAATAACTTACGACGGTATGGGGGAGTCGAAAACAAAAAAAGATACCGTCTGTATCGTGATTTAATACTGTCCTGCTCAGCATTCTTTTTCTTGAAATTAGGGAATAATCCCGATTGAAATGCCCTCTTGTTCTTCGCATAATAGGCACTATACTCCAATCGGAACTGGTTTGGAGTCTGGAGGGTGATAATTGCCTGCGATTGCTTCCGGAGGGATTCGCAGGCTTTTTTATGCGCACAAATCGGCTCTTTTCAAACGGCTTTGTCTGCGATATAGTGTGGGCAGCGCAGGTGATAAGTGTATTGATTTTTTTCCGGAAATACAATGACCATGACAGCCGATTCGCTGGGTTTATCCGGCGGGCATATACAATTTATCCGTAAACAGGGTGTCAAGAACCTTCGCATCACCGTTCGCCCCGACAAAACGGTCATTGTCACGGTGCCGTGGCTGTGTCCTGTCGGGTATGCCGAGGACTTTGTTCGCTCCAAACAGCCCTGGATTCAGAAAATCCTGAGTAAATTGGACAGGCTCAACCACAATCAGCAGGCTTGTCCGATTTCTGCTCAGGACCTGATTGAAGGCCAGAATCGCTTATTTGAGCGACTCGAAGAATTGGCCAGCCGGCACGGTTTTCGTTATCGCAGAGCCACCTTTCGCAACCAGAAAACCCGCTGGGGCAGTTGTTCTTCACTCAATAACATCAATTTGAATATTCATCTGCTGATACTGCCGGCACATCTGCAGGATTACATTATTCTGCATGAGCTGGCGCATACCGAGCACAAAAATCACTCCGCGGCCTTCTGGGCCAGATTGGACCAGGTTCTTGACGGCAAGGCCCGACAATATAATCAGGAAATGCGAAATTATCGTACCGGCATAATTGCCTGAGCCTGCCGCACCACACAACCCAGACAATACGGTGAAAGGATGGATGCGATGAAAAAGATAAGCGTTAAAAATCCGGTTGCAGTTGTCACCGGTTCCGGCCAGGGAATCGGCTTGTGTATTGCCCGCTATTTTATCGCCGTGGGGGTACGTGTTATTATTGCCGAAAAGAATGCTGTATTGGGAAAAAAAGCACAACAACTCCTTGGGCCAGAATCAGTATTTATTCAAACTGATGTTTCAAATGAGCAGTCTGTGCGTTTTATGATTCAGCACACCATAAAACGAGCTGGTAGAATTGATTATCTGGTTAATAATGCCGCAATTGCGGACAACAAACCCATTGAAAAATTAACTTATGCGTCATGGAAAAATGTAATCAATACAAATTTATCCGGCGTTTTTTTGTGTGCCAAATACGCTGCCAAATATCTCCGTAAAAGCAGAGGTGTCATTATTAATATTGCCTCGACTCGTGCGTTGATGTCCGAGGCTAATACCGAGGCTTACACAGCATCCAAGGCGGGAATCGTTGGTCTGACTCATGCCCTGGCGGTAAGCCTTGGGCCTGCGATTCGGGTCAATTGCATCAGTCCCGGCTGGATCGACACACGCAGCTATACGGAAAAACCCGCTTTTCCGCCTCTGACTAAAGCCGACCACAGCCAGCATCCCGCAGGACGCGTGGGCCGGCCGGACGATATCGCCGCGATGGTTCTGCACCTGTGTTCGGTGCAAAGTGAATTTATCACCGGCCAGAATTTTATTGTTGACGGCGGCATGACAAAAAAGATGATATACATCTAATACCGTTACGAAGGCTACAGGACAATCATCAGGAGACAATCTAATGTTAAGGACAATGATCGTGAGCATCACAACAGGTATCATTACGCTTGCAGGCTGTTCGTCAAAAACAGCACAATCCCCCGTTCAAACCGGCCAGCATCCCCAAACCTTGACCAAGTCGGTCTGTCGGGATGTGACGATGAACTATCTGTTGTATCTGCCGAAAGATTACGGCAAAATCGATAAGAAATGGCCATTGATTCTGTTTTTGCATGGTGCCGGCGAACGCGGCAGCGATCTCAATCAGCTCAAAGCTCACGGCCCGTCCAAGCTGGCCGCCCAGGGTAAGGATTTTGATTTTATCATTGTCTCTCCGCAATGCCCGCAAAACAACTGGTGGCCCAATCTGGCCGAGGACCTGATTGTTCTGGTTGATGATGTGTGTGAAAAATACAGTGTTGATACCAATCGGCTTTATGTGACCGGCTTGAGCATGGGCGGTTTTGGTACTTGGACTCTGATTGCCAAATATCCCAATAAATTTGCCGCCGCCGCACCGATTTGCGGTGGTGGCGATGCCATCCTGGCACGCTATAACGCCGGCTCATTGCCCATCTGGGTGTTTCACGGAGCCAAAGACAATATCGTGCCGCTGAGTCGTTCTGAAGAGATGGTTAAGGCTTACCAGCAGGGTGGCAACAAAAACGTCAAGTTCACGGTTTATCCGGACGCCGATCATGATTCCTGGACCGTAACGTATGATAACCCAGAATTGTATGCCTGGTTTCTACAGTATCATAAGTAGTGCTTATAATTGTTATTTCTGATATTGTGGTAAAAAATAACTATATTTGGAATTTGCGGTGAACTTTTTGGATATATCAATCGAATAATTCCTATTAAAGAATAATTCTGATTTAGTAAAAAACCATTTTTCAAAGTATTTTTGACAGATTGGGTAAGGAAAAGAACTAATAATCTTGCAAAAAGGCTGTTTTTTCCTATAATGCCGGGGCTGTTGAGCAGGGTCAATCCCTGTTCATGCAAATCCGGCCGAGTGGCGGAAAGGCAGACGCTGGGGATTTAAAATCCCCTGCCCGCAAGGGCGTGTGGGTTCGATTCCCACCTCGGCTACGGTTTTAACGCCGTAGCCTGCCGGATAAGAGAAGGCCTGTATGGGTCACAAATGAAACCGAGATTTTCGGGAGGTCAATTATGACAAAACCAGTACAGTTACAGGATATCGATCGTCCGAATTTGTATCGTGACTTGTTCCCTTATACGGAATTTCCAAAGGTCACATTCGATGCCGATTCGGTACCGATGGAAAATCCCCAGGACATCTGGATTACCGACACGACGTTCCGCGATGGCCAGCAGGCACGCGCCCCATACAGTCCTGAACAGGTTCTGAAAATCTTTGATTATCTGCACACTATCGACGGTGATACGGGACTGATTCGCCAGAGTGAATTCTTCCTGTATTCCGACAAAGACCGCCGGGCGGTGGAACTGTGCCGCAACCGGGGATATCAGTTCCCGGAAATCACCGGCTGGATTCGGGCCACGATTGCCGATTTCAAAATCGTCAAGGAACTGGGACTCAAAGAGACCGGGATTCTGACCAGTGCCAGCGACTATCATATTTTCCTGAAATTGAAGAAGACCCGTTCTCAGGCGATGCAGGCTTATCTGGATATTGTCAAGGCCGCCCTCGATACGGGCATTTTGCCGCGCTGCCATCTGGAAGACATCACCCGTGCTGACTTTGACGGCTTTATTCTGCCGTTTGCCGCCGAACTGATGAAGTTGTCGCAGCAATACAAAACGCCGGTCAAGATTCGCCTGTGCGATACCCTGGGCTTTGGTGTGCCGTTTGCCAATGCGTCTTTGCCTCGCGGTGTGCCGAAGATGGTGTATGCCCTGCGTCAGCTGGGTGTACCCGGTGAATGGCTCGAATGGCATGGCCATAACGACCTGCACAAAGTGGAAGTCAATGCCGCTGCGGCCTGGCTGTACGGCTGCAAGGCCGCGAATTGCTCGATATTTGGCATGGGTGAGCGCACGGGGAATCCGCCGCTGGAAGCGCTGGTCATTGAACACGCCCAGCTTCGCGGAACCAATCCGAAGGTCAATTATGCGGCGATTACCGATTTGGCCAATTATGCCAACAAGGAACTGGGCTTTAATCTGCCGGCTAACTATCCTCTGGTTGGCAAGGACTTCAATGTGACCCGTGCCGGGATACACGCCGACGGTCTGTTGAAGAATGAAGAGATATACAATTGCTTTGATACGCTCAAACTGCTCAAACGGCCCGTCGGTGTTGCCATTACCGATAAATCCGGCGCCGCGGGCATCAAGCACTGGATCGAAGAACGGTATGTCATTGATATTCCCAAGCACGACCCCTATGTGCTGGCGATCAAAGACAAGATCGACGCCGAATATACCGCCGACCGTATTTCTGCGATTTCCGATGAGGAAATGGAAAAGTGGGTGAAAGAATTGTTTGGCGATAAACTTCCGCCCCGGAGGTAAACTTGGCCGGGCGTGTGGTTGAGGCGATTCTTTTTGACCTGGGGCAGACGCTGCTGGAGTTCAGCAAATTGCGTACAAACCGGTTGTTTGCTGCCTCTGCCCGGGCCAGTTATGCATGGTTGAAACAACACGCCCAGCCGGTGCCGTTTTTTCTGCGGTATCGGCTCAAGCATTTGTTCGGTCTGTATCTGCACCTGATTTATTCAGCGCTGACCGGCAATGATTTTGATTCCCTTGAATTGCTCAAGGGTTACGGCAAGCGTTATGGCTTTACTCTCAGCGACCAGCAATACAAGGAACTCAACTGGATCTGGTATGAGCCGCTCAGTAAGGAAGCGGTTACCGAACCGAATCTCAAAGAAACCTTGAGCACACTGTGTGCGATGGGCTTGAAACTTGGGATTGTTTCCAATACGTTTGTCAACAAAGACAGCCTTCAGCGGCATCTGGCCCAGGTGGGCATTCTGGAATTTTTCCCGGTTCAGCTTTACACCTGTGATTTTCCCTATCGCAAGCCCGACCCGCGTATTTTTCTGGATGCTGCAAGGCAAATCGGTGTCGAACCAGGCCGGATTCTGTTTGTCGG
>JAWRKM010000071.1:0-3444 GCA_040306945.1 Anaerohalosphaeraceae bacterium | reverse complement strand
TATCCGGACAAATAGAGTCCTGTTAGTGCGATGATTCGGTTAGTAGGATATATAAATACATTATATTTCCTGTTTGTCTTATATATTTTTAAGAAACTTCTAATTTTATTTGGCAAAAATAATGAACGTCCGACATTAGTTTAGGTCAGGCTTGGAGCCTGTGGGAGAGAAATCCCGCAATAAAGAGGAGCAAAGGGAATAATGAACAAAAAGGAGGACTATACCGTGAAACACAACTTTCGGGAATTCCAATATTCACTCGCCGAACTTCTGATACAGCATCAGTTTCCGTAACTTTTGCTTTTCAGAAAGCATCCGAACTGATATTATACCCATGCAAAAATCGTGGCCTGATTCGTTTCTCGCTATACTGGAGGACTTATTATGTTTATTCATGATGCGTTCAAGAGGATTGCAGTATTGCTTGTGCTGGCAGCACTGATTCAGCCTTGCCTGGGACAAATGGAACCCGGCGGCACCCGCTCCCCAGACCCGAAAGTCACTGAAGCCAGCGGCAAAATCCAGCAGATACTCGAACCGCTGTTAACCAAAATCAATGAATTCAAACCGATTGCCGCCGCCGACATCCTGCCCGGCCAGGGATTTCTGGATGAATACAAGCGGTATTTCAGCCAGATGGACGACAAGCTCAAAGCTCAGTATTGCATGCTTCAGGCCTGGGTCAGCTATTTTCAAAACGATATCAATACCGCCTTTATGAATGCCTCCAGGGCCTGTAAGTTGGACGCAGCCAATAGCGATGCCTGGGTGACCCAGGTGGCTATGTCCATCCTGGCCGACAAAAAACCCATGCTGCCCAAACAACCCAGGCCCCAACGTCCGCGTCAGGGCAACCCCAATAATCCCAACGCAATGATGGGTATGGAAATGGAAACCGCCGACCCAGGCCAGCAATCCATGCAGCCGGGCAAACTCAGTTTTGATCTGAATGCGTTACTGATTGATGCGATTGGACTCAAAATCGAGGGATTGCATCTGACATGTCTGAATGGCACCACATTCAAATATGAACCGGGTCAGGAATTGCTGTGCGCCCTCGTCTGGCAGGAACATGCCCCCAGAACAATATCCAATGAACCGAATATGCCGGGGCGGAGACGTCCGCAATCCGCACAACCCCAGCCTCAGCCCCAGCCCCAGATGATGGAACCGATGATGATGGAGCCTGGAATGGGCGGCGGATTTGGGGGGATGGATATGTTTGGCGGCGGATTCGGCGGGGATCCCTTTACCGCGGCCAATATGGCGTATTCCCGTCTGTTTCAGATGGGTCTGCCCTCCGGGCAGGTGAAATTCGCCGCGATTAATCTGGATGCGGCCGAGCATAAACAAAAAATGATTGACAATGTCGTGAAACACCCCTGGCCCTGGGCCGTGGCGATGGCATCCGACCCGCAGCAAAAAATGCCTGTTGAACTGGGCGTTTTGCAGGCGCGCAGGCCGGTGCTGATTATGACCGACAAGGAAGGCACAATTCGCTATGCCGGGCCGGCTACGGGAATTATTGCCCCCCTGCTGATGGGAAAAGTAACCTCCACGGGATTTAGCACCTTTACTGTGATTGAGGGTCAGCCGGCACTGCCTGCGATTGCAGTGGACCCCAATGTATTGAACAAATCAACGCTGACCGACAGCAATTCGCTGCCCAACGCGAAACCGACCATGAAGCCCGCACCAACCACTGCCCCCACCACGCCGGCAGTGACTTCGCAGACCCAAACCCAATACAGGGAATTGTCGGAAGAAGAGGAAATCGAAGCAGAAAAACAACTGAGTATAACTCGCGATTTGTTTATGAAAGCCGGACAAAGGCGTGTAACCACTTATCAAAATGGTGTCAAGAATTGCAGAGACATTATCAAAAAATATCCGGGCACCAAGTATGCGGAAGAGGCACGGCAGCTCTTGCGGCAAATCCCGGAAAATCAGCGTTCCCGATACAATATTACCGATGAGGAATTAGGCTTATAAAATTCGAACGTTTGGGGCAGGCACGTAATTGATGACCGAGCCGTGATCGGTACCTATCCAGGCTCCCGCTTAAAATCTCCGGATTTGTTGCACAAGCATATACCCGCAGGGGATATCGTGACAAAAGAAACATTTGGTTTATCGTGTCCGTATGGACCGTTGCCGCAGGCTGTTTGCGGGAAGCCCGAAGACAGGCCGGATTGGCGGTTTGGGATAATATCGTCTTATTGACAAATGAGGATCTCTAATGAAGACAGTTGCAGCATGTTGGTTTGTGGTTTGTTGTGTTATGGTAACCGTGTGTTCGCCGGTATGGGCGGAGACGTTTGTGTATCCGAAAGCCCAGGGGGACCCGACGGATATTTCGTTTTATGAGGGGCCGGCGGATTCCAGGACGCTGGAGAATATCGAAACCGGTGCGATTGACAAAGTGATTGTGTGCATCGGGGACGGGATGGGCTTTAATGAAGTGAGTTTGGCCCGACAGTCGGGCGTGGGGTTGAAAAAGAAACTCTGGATGGAGCGGCTGCCGGTTACAGGGATTGTTCGGACGTTTTCAGGGAATAACGCTGTGACCGATTCTGCGGCGGCAGGGACAGCCCTGGCCTGCGGCATCAAGACCAGCAACGGGACGATCGGGATGAATAAGGACGGTGTGGCGTACCACAGTATTTTGGAGGCCCTGGCCCTGAAGGGGTGGAGGACGGGGCTGGTGGTAACCTCGACGATCAGCCATGCGACGCCGGCATCCTTCGGGTCGCATGTTGCCTCGCGCGGCAGTGAGGCTGATATTGCGTTGCAATTGCTGGAAAACCGCATCGGGGTGATGTTTGGCGGCGGGCGGAAGTACTGGCTGCCGGAGGGCCTCAACGGCGGTGTGCGTAAAGACAAGCAGAATCTGGTTGAGCGGGCCAGAACGTATGGTTACCAGGTGGCTTATTCGAAAGAACAGATGGAACAGGTGGCCGAGGGGCCGGTGCTGGGATTATTTGCCGATGACGGATTAAAGACGCTCAAGCCGGAGCCGATGCTGTCGGAGATGACGGCCAAGGCGATTTCGCTGCTGAACCAGCCCGGCAAGGAATGGTTTGTTCCGAAGCCGAAATTCTTTATGATGGTCGAAGGCAGCCAGATTGACTGGGCCGGACACGATAACGATACCGACAACAGTATTCGTCAGACCCTGCTGTTTGATATGGCAGTCAAAGAGGTCATTGAATTTGCGATGAAGGATCAGCATACGCTGGTGATTGTTACCGCCGACCACGAGACTGGCGGTCTGCGGCTGCGGGCCAGCAGTACTCAGTCAACACGATTGAAGGCGGCCTGGCACACCAAGGATCACAGCGGGGCGGATGTGCCGCTGTATGCCTTTGGTCCGGGGTCAAGGGTGTTTGCCGGGGTGCAGGACAATACGGAGATTCCGCAGAAGATTGCGGCACTGACGGGGGT
>JAWRKM010000070.1:0-37703 GCA_040306945.1 Anaerohalosphaeraceae bacterium | reverse complement strand
AGACTTATAACTGTTTTAGCACCCCTCTACCCTCATTCACCTGCGTTGCCACATGCTACCCATATTCCTCTCTGAATCTATACTCATTTAGAATCGACTTTTTAGACTGAATTTTTACCAAATTAAGCAAATATGTGATATTTACTGACACTTCCACAGCATGGAGGTATAAATGATTATTTGTATTCCGTTGTCCTGGCGTGTGATTCATTTTTATGTACCTCCATATCAGGAGCAGTTATGTATTTTATGCCCAAAAAGGATAGATTTTATATGTTACTATACAATTTCTTCCAGTATATCGCAACGTTTCGGTTTGCGTCCATTCAGCGAGGAGGAACTTAGCCACTTTTTTTGTTATCGTAATCTTTTTTCCCCAAAAACGGTTGACAGAGCCGGTTTGTCCGTTATAATAAGCCGCTTTCTAAAGGAATCTTTGGGAGTACTATCTCTATGAAATGTTATATGCCGACAAAAGAGACGGTGGAACGCAAGTGGCATCTGGTGGATGCCAGTGACAAGGTATTGGGCCGGATGGCTGCCCGGATCGCGATGATCCTGATGGGCAAAACCAAACCCATCTACACTCCGTCTGTAGATACCGGCGACTTTGTGATCGTCATCAACGCAGAAAAGGTCCGCGTTACCGGCAACAAGGCGCAGACCAAGGTGTATCAGACCTATTCGCGTTACCCGAACGGCCAGAAGACGATTAAATTCCAGGACTGGCTCCAAGAGCATCCGGAACGGATCATCCAGCTGGCTGTCAAACGCATGATGCCCAGAAACAATGGTCTGACCCATCAGATGCTCAAGAAATTGAAAGTCTATAAAGGCAGCGAGCATCCGCATGCTGCTCAGCAACCGCAGAAATTGGAAATATAATCTTTTAATGAAGGATATAAAGAGGTTATGACGGAAAATCAAAACATCAGCCCGTTGATTGACCCGAATATTCTGGTCGGCAAAACCGCATCATCACCGGCAGTCCCTGCCGCCCCCAAGAGCGGATTCTGGTGGGGCGTTGGCCGACGTAAAACCAGCGTTGCCCGCGTTCGCATCAAACCCGGTAAAGGGGAAATGCGTATTAACGATCGCCAGCTCGAAGAGTATTTCAAGCTGGAAAAAGACCGCAATTCGGTCAAGGCTCCGCTGAAATCCATCAACGGCCTGACGGATTTTGATATCTATGTCAATGTGGATGGCGGCGGCGTCACCGGCCAGGCCGGTGCGGTGATGCAGGGCATTGCCAGAGCGTTGAAGAACTATAACCCGGCATTCCTCAAGGAACTCCGCGATGGCGGCTTCCTGACTCGTGACAGCCGTGCAGTCGAACGAAAGAAATACGGCAGAGCCGGCGCCCGCAGACGCTTCCAGTTCTCGAAACGTTAAGCGCGTTTTTTATCCTGTGGATGTTACAAGGCCGTCCGTTTCGGGCGGCCTTTTTTTATTGTCCCGGCGGCGTGAACCGGGACTGATTTTCGAAAAATGGTTTGCTTTTTTGGCCCTCCGGATTTTTAATTTCATCCGGCATACTCTATCGAAAGGACGTTTATGATTCGCGTGGCAATTATTGGCGCCGGCGGTTATACCGGCGTGGAATCCATCGAAATACTCCTGCGGCATCCGGAAGCGAAACTGACCTATCTGACTGCTCAGCAGGAATTCGGACGGGCGGCGGATATTTACCCCCAGTTGGCCGGGCGGTGCGACCTGACGATTGAACCGCTGGACCTGGATAAGCTGGGCAAGCTGGCCGATGTCGCCCTGTGCTGCCTGCCCCACAAGGTCTCGATGAGCATGGTCCCCAAGATGCTGGCCGCCGGCGTCAAGGTGGTGGATTTCAGCGCCGATTACCGCATCCGCGACCTGGCCACGTATGAAAAATATTACGAACCGCACACAGACAAGGAAAATCTCGCCCATGCGGTCTATGGACTGCCGGAGTTGTTCCGTGACCAGATCAAGGGTGCCCGGCTGGTCGCTAACCCCGGATGCTACCCGACCGGGGCAAGCCTGGCACTGGCCCCCCTGTTGAAAAATAACCTGATTAAGCCGACCGGCATTGTGCTTAGTTCCGTTTCCGGCGTCTCCGGCGGCGGCAAGAAACCCACCCCGGGCTTCCATTTTCCCTATATGAACGAAAATATGTACGCCTACAGTGTCGGTGTCCATCGGCACATGCCGGAGATGGAACAGGTTGCCTCGGATATGGCGGGCAAGCCCATTGAACTGCTGTTTCAGCCGCATGTCGGGCCGTTTGACCGGGGCATCTTTACCAGCGCCTATTGCGACCCGATTGACCCGATTTCGCCGGATACACTTAAGAAAATCTATCAGGATTTCTACAAGGGCGAACAGTTCGTACAGATTCTGTCGGTTCCGCCGGCGGTCAAAAACGTCGCCAGGACCAATTATGTCCACATCTTCCCCACCTTCGCCAAGGGCAAGGTCGTGGTCTTTTCGGTCATTGACAACCTCATCAAAGGCGCCTCCGGCCAGGCTATCCAAAACATGAACATCCTCTTCGGACTCGATGAAACGCTGGGACTAAAATAAGATGAGCAACGGCATACTTTCAGTCGCAAGCTGTCAATTCCCCGTCGCCGGGGATATTCGGGCCAATGCCGAATGGATTCGCCGGCAGATGACCGAAGCGGCAGAAAACAACGCCGACATCGTGCATTTTTCCGAATGTGCCCTGAGCGGGTATGCGGGGACGGATTTTTACACCTTCGACGATTACGACTGGGCCTTGCTCAAAGATAAGACCCTGGATATCATGGCTCTGGCAGCTAAGCTGGGCATCTGGGTGGTTCTGGGGAGCTCGCACCCGCTGACACCGCCGAATAAGCCGCACAACTGCCTGTATCTGATTACGCCGGAAGGCCGGCTCGCCGACCGCTATGACAAACGCTTTGGCACCGAGGGCGATTTGCAGTATTACACACCCGGCGACCGAACAGTGCTCTTTATGCTCAACGGCGTGCGGTGTGCCCTGCTGATTTGCTTTGACCTGCGGTTCCCGGAGATCTATCGGGATCTCTACAAACAGGGCGTGCAGTGTATTTTTCAATCGTTTTACAACGCCCGCCAGACCGGCCAGAGTGTCCACAGCCAGATTATGCGGCAGACCATGCAGGCCCACGCGGCCTGCAACCATTTCTGGATCAGCATGACCAACTCCTCGGCATGGTTCAGCCCGTATCCATCCTGTTTCATCCTGCCGGACGGCCGGATCATCGACCAGATGGAAGACCACAAGGAAGGCTTCATTCTGAATCAGGTCGATACCAGCGAAACCTTCTACGACCCGTCCGCACCGTTCCGTGAAATGGCTATCCGCGGCAGACTTACCAACGGCCCCGGCCCGCTGGATGACCCGAGGTCAACTAATCATCAGGAGCTGTAATACCCTTTCTGCTGGTCAGAAAAGAGTAATCGCCCGAAGGAATCGCCGCCATTCAAACAAAGAACACACCGCCAAAAGCCAATGGAATGGAGCAACCTATGCTATCTTCTGAGTGTATTGGGCGAATGACACATTTCAACTTGAATCACGCCGTTTTAAATGAAGCTTATAGCTGCCATATTTATCGCAAGTTTTACTTGCGAAGTCACCGCGTTTGCATCACAATAGAGGGAATTTATACTGATTTGACTTGAAAATTTCCGTTTCGGCGCGGCTCAGCACGGTGACATCAACCACTTGCTTCTATTGCTCGCGGAATAATCATACCCCTTGGGTATATACCTTGATAGAAAACAGGAGTAACAGAAATGACCAATAAAACGATTACAGCCCCTAAAGGGTTTCTGGCCGCGGGGCTTTACTGCGGGATCAAGAAATCGGGCAAGAACGACCTGGCCCTGATTTACTGCCCCACCGGAGCCGTTTCGGCGGCGATGTTCACCACCAACAAAGTCGTCTCCGCAGCCGTCACCGTGTGCAAAGAACACGTCAAAACCGCCAAAACCTATGCTGTCATCGTCAACAGCGGCAATGCCAACACCTGCACCGGCACCCGCGGCCTGGCCGCAGCCCGTGCCATGTGCGGCAAAACCGCCCAGATGCTGGCCCTCAAACCCCAGCAGGTCCTGCTGGCCTCCACCGGCATCATTGGCCACCAGCTCCCCATCGATAAAATCACTGCAGGCATTGAAAAAGCCTCCGCCAAGCTGAGCGATTCAGCAGCCGCCGGTCTGGCCTTTGCCAAAGGCATCATGACCACCGACACCCGTTGCAAACAGGCCTGCAAAACCGTAAAAATCGGCGGCAAGACTATCACCCTGGCCGGAACAGTCAAAGGCGCCGGCATGGTCGGCCCCAACATGGCCACTACCATCGGCATCTTTACCACCGACGCTGCAATCTCTAAAGCTATGTTACAAAAGGCGTTATCGCTGGCTATCGGCCAATCCCTGAACCGTCTGACCGTCGATGGCCACCAGAGCACCAACGACACCGCTATCCTGCTTGCCAGTGGACAGGCTGGCAATAAAACCATCACCAAAAACGACAGCGCTTTCAAAAAATTTGCTCAGATCTTGATAGAATTGTGCACGGACCTGGCAAAACAAATGGCACTGGACGCAGAAGGTGCCACACGGATGTTCACCGTTGTGATAAATGGCGCAAAAACAAAAGAGCAAGCCCTTATTGCTGCACGAGCCGTAGCCAATTATGATCTGGTCAAGTGCGCTATTCACGGCGGTGATCCCAACTGGGGCCGGATTATTTGTGCCGTAGGATCATCTGGCGTCATGCTCAATGAGACGAAGCTGACCTGCTCTATCGGCGGCGTTACCGTCTTTCGTAACGGCCAACCTGTGAATTTTGACGCACGGGAAGTAAGCCGGATTATCAAGCAGAAAGAGCATACTATTGTCGTCAATCTTGGAGTCGGCAAATTCTCCGATTTCTGCTATGGATGCGACTTAAGTCGTGAATACGTAACGATTAACGCGGATTACCACACGTAATTGAGACTTTTTTATTGGACCTTATTCCAGACCTATAATATCTTTTGCAGAAAAACAGGAAATCGGCATGGGTTTATTGCCCGGAAAATGCTTGCAATCGGGGGGCAAATCAGTAAGATTGGTCGAAATTTTTTGTTACTATTAAAACAATATTTTTGTTTGAAAGGAAAAAGTCGTGAAAAGATTAACAAAATCATTGGGGTTGTTTCTGCCCTTACTGGCTCTGTCGAGCCCGGTAATGGCCTCTGAAGCTGCCGCCGAAACGTCTTTCGGTACAGAATGGGGGGCACCTCTGGCAGCCCTGGCCGCATCTGTGATCGCATTAGGCTTTGCGATGTATTTCTACAAGAAAATGATGACGGCCTCGCCGGGCAATGAAACGATGATCACCATTGCCGCGGCAGTTCGTAAAGGCGCCTTCGCTTACCTTGGACAGCAGTACAAGGTCGTGGCGATGGTTTTCGCCGTCCTGGTCGTCATCTTCGCCATATTGGCGTACAAAGGCATCCAGAATCCGTTTGTGCCGGTGGCATTCCTGACCGGCGGTATTTTCAGCTGCTTGTGCGGTTTCCTGGGAATGAACACAGCCACGAATGCCTCCAACCGTACCGCTCAGGGTGCCAGCGAAAGCCTGAACCGAGGTCTTCAGGTTGCCTTCCAGTCCGGCTCCGTGATGGGTCTGGTGGTTGTCGGTTTTGGTTTGCTGGATATTTCACTGTGGTATTTGTTCCTCGATAAATGGGTTTACAGCGCCGCCCATATGGCTGAAGGGTTGACCTTCCTGGGCCTGACACTGGTTCCCAAAAATATGGAAGCCAGCCACAAGCTGGTTGAAATCACCACCACCATGATTACCTTCGGTATGGGTGCTTCAACCCAGGCCCTGTTTGCCCGCGTTGGCGGCGGCATCTACACCAAGGCTGCTGACGTCGGTGCCGACCTGGTGGGTAAAGTCGAAGCCGGTATCCCCGAAGACGATCCGCGTAACCCCGCCACCATCGCCGACAACGTCGGTGACAACGTCGGTGACGTCGCCGGTATGGGCGCCGACCTGTACGAAAGCTATTGCGGTTCCATTCTGGCCACCGCCGCCCTCGGTGCTGCCCTGCCGCTGAGCGCTGTCGCTGCCAGCGGAATGCACCCGATTAAAGCTGTGCTGGCCCCCCTTCTGGTCGCCGCCATCGGTATCGTCCTGTCCATCGCAGGCATTTTCCTGGTTCGCTGCAAGGAAGACGCCACACAGAAAAACCTGCTCAAAGCCCTGCTGATGGGTACTCTGGGCAGCTCAATCGGCATCCTGATCGTTCTGGCCATTCTGGCGACCACTGACTGGATCAGCTGGGGTATTTTCGGTTCAGTCGTCTCGGGTCTGCTGGCCGGCGTCATCATCGGTCAGATCACCGAATACTACACCTCGGACGAATACGCCCCGACCAAGGGCATTGCCAATCAGGCCAAAATGGGCCCGGCAACCACCATCATCGACGGTTTCGCAACAGGGATGTACTCCACGGGTCTTTCGGTAGTTACCATCGTCATTGGGATTATTCTGGCCTTTATGTTTGCCGGCGGCTTTAAGGATTTCGCCATGGGTCTGTACGGCATCGGTTTTGCTGCAGTTGGAATGCTGTCCACACTGGGTATCACCCTGGCCACTGACGCATACGGTCCGATCGCCGACAACGCCGGCGGCAACGCGGAAATGTCACATCTGCCTCCGGAAGTCCGCAAACGCACCGACGCCCTCGATGCTCTGGGCAACACCACTGCGGCCACCGGTAAAGGCTTTGCCATTGGTTCGGCCGCACTGACCGCCATGGCTCTGCTGGCCGCGTATATTGAAGAAATCCGCATCTGGGTGGGTCGTCTGGCCGAACAGGGTTCCGGCATCTACACCGTCGGCAAAATCAGCTTCTTCAAAGGCGTCACGCCCTCGGCGGAAGCTCAGGCTGCCTTCGATGCCATCAAAACCGACGGGGCGATCCTGTTGAGCAACACCAACGCCTCGATTCTGGATTTCGTGAACGCCTACAACCTGAACATCATGAACCCCAAACTCATCTGCGGCCTGTTCATTGGCGCGATGATGGCGTTCATCTTCTGTGCGATGACCATGAAGGCCGTCGGTCGTGCCGCCGGTTCGATGGTCGAAGAAGTCCGTCGCCAGTTCCGTGAGAAACCCGGCATTATGGAAGGCAAAGACACGCCGGATTATGCCAGCTGCGTCGCAATCTCCACGGCGGGTGCCCAGCGTGAAATGATTCTGCCCAGCTTGCTGGCCATTATCATCCCTGTGGTGACAGGTCTTCTGCTGGGTGTTGCCGGCGTGATGGGCCTGCTGACCGGCGGCTTGACCGCAGGTTTTGTGCTGGCTTTGACGCTTAACAATGCCGGCGGCGCCTGGGACAACGCTAAGAAGTTCATCGAAAAAGGCAACTTTGGCGGCAAGAAGTCCGAGCCGCACAAGGCCGCTGTCGTCGGCGACACGGTGGGTGATCCGTTCAAAGACACCTCCGGTCCCAGCTTGAACATTCTGATTAAGCTGATGACGATGGTCAGCGTCGTCTTCTCCGGCGTAATCGTCAAATTTGGTCCCGTCATCGCCGAAAAGCTCGGCATGGGCCTGAATTTCTAATCCATTGACGATGTAATCCGTATCGGTTATAGTACAGGGACGTCCCGGTTCGGGGCGTCCCTTTTTTATTGCGGTATTGAATTGGAGATTGCACGATTGGCAAAGACAAAAACAACTCCGGAACGGAAGTTTGCGATTGAAGCGGCCCGTCTGGCCCATGATCGGCACTGTACCGACGTGGTCGTCCTGGACCTCAAGGGTGTATCCCCGGCCACCGATTATTTCGTTATCGCCACCAGCACCAGCGACCGGCAGGGCAGATCCGTCGCCGATGAAATCAGCGATATGGCAAAAGCATATGATCTGAAAAAATATGCCTGTGCCGGGTATGAACAGGGACGCTGGATTCTGATCGACTATATCAACGTCGTTGTGCATGTGTTTGACCCGGAAATGCGGGCTTATTACGACCTGGAAATGCTCTGGGGTGACGCCAAAAAAGTCCGCTGGCAGCGGATTAAGAAAAAGAGTAAAGAGTAAAAATCAAACATCAAAGTTGACTACCGCCCTGAAGGCCGGGCTTGACTAAACGGTTTCCAACCCCCGCCTGAGGTGGAGAATGATACACTCTTAAACAGGATGATATGAAACCTGTACTTGACATACTCGAACAGCGCATCAGCGAAACCCTGACCAAGATCAGCGGTCTGCCTCACTGCCCTGCCGTCGTCCGGACGGCTACCGACCCCAAATTCGGCGATTACCAGGTCAACGGCGTTATGGCTGCGGCCAAGCAGCTCAAGACCAATCCCCGCCAGTTCGCAGACAAGATCGTCGCCGAATTAAAGCTGGATGACCTCTGCCTGGCCCCTGAAATCGCAGGCCCCGGATTCATCAACCTGCGGCTCAGGCCTGAATTTCTGGCTGCCGCCCTTGTGGAGATTCATCGCGACGCGAATCTGGGTATCGAAAAGACCCCGCATCCGCAAACCGTCGTGGTCGATTACTCCGGCCCCAACATCGCCAAACAGATGCATGTCGGCCATCTCCGCAGCACCATCATCGGCGACTGCATTTGCCGGATGCTCGAAACCCTCGGCCACAACGTCATCCGCCAAAACCATATCGGCGACTGGGGAACCCAATTTGGCATGCTGGTGCAGTATCTCTATCAGAAAGCTGCCGCGGCCACCCACAGCAACGATCCGACAGCGATTGAACAGGCCCTGCATCATATCCATATCGCCGATCTTGAGGCGTTTTATCAACAAGCCAAAAAACTCGACGATGAAGACGAGACCTTTCGCAGTGCAGCTCGTCAGCGTGTCGTTGAACTGCATACCGGCCAAAATCCACTGACGCTGACGCTCTGGCGACAAATCGTCAGCGAATCGCGCAAGCACTATCTGCCCATTTATGAGGCCCTGCATATTACCCTGAAAGCCGAAGACGAACGGGGGGAAAGCTTTTATGCAGATAAACTGGAAGCTGTGGTCAAGCACCTTCAGGACAGCAACCTGGCCGTTGAATCCGATGGGGCCATCTGCGTGTTCCCCCCCGGATTCACCAATAAGGAAGGCGCCCCCCTGCCGTTTATTATCCAGAAGTCCGACGGAGCCTTTTTGTATGCCACCACCGACCTGGCCGCACTCCGTTTCCGCTTGAAAGACCTTTGCGCCAATCGGATAATCTACGTCACCGACGCCCGCCAGGCCCTGCATTTCAAGATGCTTTTTGCCGTCGCAAAAATGGCCGGCTGGGCCGACGACTCCGTCAAACTCGAACACGTGACCTTCGGCACCATGCTGGGTACCGATGGCAAACCCTTCAAGACCCGCACCGGAGGCACGGTCAAGCTGGCCGAGCTGCTGGACGAAGCCATTCAGCGGGCCAGGGCCGTCGTCGAACAGAAAAATCCCGAACTGCCTGAAGAAAAGAAGACTCAGATTGCTGCCGCTGTCGGCATCGGCGCCGTCAAATATTCCGACTACTCCAACAACCGCGACAGCGATTATATCTTCAGTTTTGACAAAATGCTGGCTATGGACGGGAACACCGCCCCGTATATGCAGTATGCCTACGCCCGCATCAAATCCATCGAACGCAAGGCTCAAAACCAGAATCTCGATGTGCAGGCCGAACTATCGGCCATCACGCACATCACCCTGACCGACCCGGCCGAAATCGACCTGGCCAAACACCTGATTCGCTACGGTCAATCCATCCAGAACGCCGCCACCGACTGCCGGCCCAACTATTTGACCAACTACCTGTATGAATTGGCCGTTGCCTTCAGCCGCTTCTATAATGCCTGCCCGGTCCTGCAGACGGAAGGCCCAAGCCGTGCAACTCGGCTGCTGCTGTGCGACCTGACCGCCCGCACCATCCGCCATGGCATGAGCCAGCTGCTGGGCATCGACGTCCCGGAACAAATGTAGCTGAATCCTGATATTTTTCCGATTGTTCATACAGGAGGTTTTATGGACATTATAAGACACGTTTTATCTATTTCCACGTCCAGCCGCAATCAACTGCTCAACATCACCCATCACGTTGAGCAAATCGTGTCCCAAAGCGGTATCCAGGATGGAATTGTCACTGTTTTTTGTCCACATACCACAGCCGGAATTACCATCAATGAAAACGCCGACCCTGATGTGTGCCATGATATCCTGCTAACCCTCAACAAGCTCCTGCCGCAGAATCTGTCGGGCTATCGGCATTGTGAAGGCAACAGCGACGCCCATGTCAAATCCAGCCTTGTAGGCTGCAGCAGGCAGGTTATCCTAAGCAAGGGCAGCCTGGTACTCGGAACCTGGCAGGGTCTGTTCTTCTGTGAATTCGACGGTCCGCGAACGCGTTCGGTTCACGTCCACATTATGGGGCAATAAACAATTGTTTACAAGATATCTATTGTCCACTATTTGAAATGACAAAAAAATGGCGAGGTGGTGGGTCCGTCTGGGGGGGAAAACGGATAGCCACGTAGCCTCGCCGAGGTTTATGACTTCGACTGCTTCTAGACGCAGAAGCAACCGCAGTATTCAATTATCAAATATAGTCCCTTCTAATGCTCTTGTCAATCCTGTATCGTCAAAATTTAAGGAAAAATTGAGGCTTTTTTCATAATACTCTCTTAAATTTATATCCGTATTTTTACCGGCTTACTGCATTGATGTTTTGCGTGCCCCCTTTTGGACAGCCCCATCAGGACTCCCGATCGCAAAGGCAAGTATTGAAACGCAAAGCACTTAGTCACAAATCACTCGGATTCTTTGGGGGCCGAGAAAAATATCTCGATACGTCGATGCTGACCTAAATCCCCCTTGCCAAGAACTTGATTTTATCATACATTAGACAGGATGTATCAGGCACAAAGAGGCCTGAGAGGATAAACAAAAGACATCGCCTCAGGACGCGAATTAACACGAGACATATAATATGGCAAAGAAACATAATGTCGTTGAAGATATTCAAAAGAATGCACGCGGGGTCTATGACAAAATCATGGCCAATCAGAAACCGACGATGAGCACCCCCGTGCGTTCGCTGGCCAACGTCAAATACCTCGAGAAAAAAGGGCACTTCCAGATTCAGGACAAAATCAAAAACAGGACCCTGACGGTATCCACGGTAAAGACTTTTGCCCAGACACTCAAGATGATGGCTCTGAGCAAAGAGCTGATCGAAAAAAACGATATGGCCACCAAAAGAGAGGCCTACTACATCTCGAAGAACTGGGGCAAGGCAGCCTTTGCCGAACAGCCTGAATCCGATACCATCATGGATGATATCGAGGCCATGTTCGGCGTCAACCGGGAGCAGTTAAAATTTGTCCCGGAAGAAAAAGGCGGCGACGTGGCCGGCAAGCTTTTTGTCTTCGACAAAGACGCCTCCGGCAAGAAACTCAAAATTGACTGCACCAAGTTTGGTTCCGGGGCCTACTCGATTCCCACCGATGTTGAAGAGCTCGATTTTGAATCCGATGCCAAGTTCATTCTGGCCATTGAGACTGCAGGTGCGTTTCAGCGGCTGGTTAAATACGACTACTGGAAGAAAACCAACTGTATCCTGATCAGCATGGGCGGCGTTCCGACCCGGGCCTGCCGCCGGTTTATCCGACGACTTGCCGACAAACTCAGAATTCCGGTGTATGCGTTTGTCGATGGCGATCCGTACGGTTACTTTAACATCTACCGCACCCTGAAAGTTGGCTCCGGCAATGCGGCTCACCTCAACGAATACTTCTGTGTGCCGCAAGCCACCTTCCTGGGTGTCACACCGCAGGATGTCATCGATTACCAGCTGCCGACCCATCCTCTCAAGGACGTGGACATCAAGCGGGCCAAGGACGCCCTGAAAAACGACCCCTTTGTCAAACACTACAAACCCTGGCAGGCGGCGATAAACCAAATGCTGAATATGGGCGTTCGTGTCGAACAGCAGGCATTCGCCAAGCACGGCCTGGAATACGTCGTCACTGAATACCTGCCGTCCAAACTGAAAAATCCGTCGAAGTTTTTACCCTGATTGTCCCGTGTCAGGATATCGCAATGAGCCAGATTGCCGACCGACTCAAACAGATTCAGGATTCAATTGTTGCCGCCAGCGTCAAAGCCGGGCGCAAGCCCGACAGCGTACGTCTGATTGTCGTCACCAAAACGGCTGCGCCTGAACAGATTCTGGAGGTCGTGCGGGCCGGCTTCACGGAACTGGGAGAAAACCGCGTTCAGCATCTCAAGCAGATCGCCGACCAGGTCAGTCAGTCACTGGCGGCAAGCGGCCAGGCCGACATGGCTTCACGGATCCGCTGGCACATGATCGGACACCTCCAGCGCAACAAGGTCAAAGCTACCCTGCAAGTGTGTTCACTGATTCATTCTGTCGACACGCTGCGTCTGGCCGAAGAAATCGACACTGCCGCTGCCAGGATGGCTATCCATGCTCCCGTTCTGCTGCAGGTCAACTGTTCGGGTGAGCCGCAAAAATACGGTGTTCCTGTCGGTGCGGCCCTGCATCTGGTCGAACAGATTCAGTCCATGCCCCATCTCCGCTTGGAAGGGTTGATGACCATGGCACCACTGACCATGGACAAAGACATCGTCCGAGGCTGCTTTGCCCGCGCCCGCGAATTGTTCGAGGAGATTCGCACCGAAAAAGTGGCCGGCTCCAAATTCCGCCATCTGAGCATGGGCATGAGCCAGGATTACGAAATCGCCATCGAAATGGGCGCCACGATGGTCCGAATCGGCTCTGCCATCTTCGCCTGATGTGGAACCTGAGGTTTTTCCTGCTTGCGTCCTATAACTGTCATAATCTTGCACTATTGACCTTATATTTTATGATTAAGTTCCTCCTGCTTTGGGCCGATACATTACATTAAGGATCATCCCCGGCAAGCAATTCGGCTATCGGGCATGATTATGATTTGGGATACGATGAATCCGCCCAAGGCAACACGAAGGATTCGTTGCAGTCTTTGTGGCGGTACAATATACGGGTTCGATAAACAATGGCAGAACTACCTCCGACAGACACAGGGGTCACCGCCTCCGGCCATGCCCCGACCCTGACATTTGTCTCTGATCGTCTAAACCTGACCGATACGGTTCGCACACGTCTTTCCGCACGTCAATGGTCCGGACGCTTGATTGACCTGTCCGGCTTCTTTGACGCTCAGCCCGAGACCTTCAAACCGGGTGCAGTCCTGCTGGATGCCGGTGATGTCCACCTCATCAACTGGAAACAGCTTGATGACAAGATTCGCCGGTTGGACCAGGCCAACATCCCGGTCATTCTGCTCAACTGGCCGGTATCGATGGAATTCAGTCGTTTTCGCCTGGCCTCCCGAATTCGCAGTTCGTCCATCGAAGAAATCTGGGCTCGCATCGAATCGGCAATGTGTTTTGCCGCAGCCCTGGCCGAAATTCCCCAGCAGGAAGAACAGCAGCGTCAGCTTCAGGAGCAGCTCAAAATCGCCGGTGCCATCCAGCGGAATTTTCTGCCCCAGACGCTGCCAGCTACCAACCGGGTTCGCTTTGCCCACATTTATTATCCCGCAGAGTGGGTCTCAGGCGATATCTTCGACGCTGTCCGCCTCGATGAGACTCACATCGGCTTTTACATCGCCGACGCGGTAGGCCACTCGGTGCCCGCGGCTCTGTTGACAATGTTTCTCAAACATACCACCGTACTGCGTGAAACACACGGCAATCAGTATCATATTTTCCCCCCCCGCGAGGTTTTGAACCATCTCAACCGGCAGATGATTCAGCAGCATCTCAAGGGCTGCCTGTTCGCCACTGCCTGCTGCTGCCAGCTGAATACGGATACAATGGAACTGTCATTCGCCCGCGCCGGCCACCCCTATCCGCTCCTGCTGCGTCCGGGTCAGACACCACAGCAATTGCATAGCCGCGGGGGTCTGTTGGGCGTCTTTGACGAGATGGAATTTGAAGAGGTGCTGGTTCCGGTTCAGTCCGGCGACAAAATTCTGCTTTACTCCGACGGCGTGGAACCGCTGATTGGCGAAGTGGATCACAGCGGCACATTCCGATTCACCGAGCTGTTTTTGAATCTGTGCGATAGCCCTGTGATGTCGATGATGTCTACCTTAGAAAATACCATCACTCGTTGGCGCCGCAGCGGGGCCGAAGTCGATGACATCACCCTCCTGGCCGTCGAAATTCTCTAATTTAACCTGCCTTTTGGGTACAAGAACCCAAACAGGTGCATCGTTGACCCCTGTTATTTGCCATTATCGGACCTGACTGGTTTGCAGTTGTAGTGGATAAATCTCTTTTTACTGACGATTTGGAGGCATCAGAATTTAACTTTACAGGCCATCGCAATTTACCGATAATACTTCAGCCGCACTGAATCAGGAACTATTCTATTGATAAAGGATACATTATGTGTGGAATTGTTGCGTATTTTGGCCAGAAAACAGCACAACCTATTTTGATTGAAGGGCTCAAACGTCTTGAATACAGAGGTTACGACTCCGCAGGCATCTGCCTTGTCGAAGAGGATCATTCGTTTCAGATCTTCAAGACCAGCGGCCGGATCAGCGCCCTGGAGGAATTGCTGCCCCATCCTGCCAACACGGCTAGCATCGGCATCGGGCATACCCGCTGGGCCACCCACGGCAAACCCAATACTGTAAACGCCCATCCGCACGTCGATTACACCGGCAAGATTTGCCTGGTGCATAACGGGATTATCGAAAATTATGCCACACTGAAAAAGTGGCTGCAAAAAGAAGGATGCACCTTCCAGAGTGAAACCGATACGGAAGTACTGGCCAACCTAATCGGGTATTTTTACGCCAATCAGAAAACCAAAGATGGCAAACAGGCCCCGCAGAACTGCCATCGGTTTGAATGGGCAGTCCAGCAGGCACTCAATGAAGTCCATGGCACTTACGGGCTTGCGATTTTATGTTCGGATTGTCCGGATATGATGATCGGCGTCAAAAAGGGCAGTCCGCTGATTCTGGGTGTCGGCGAAAACGAATATCTTATTGCCTCGGATGCAGCGGCGATTGTCGAGCATACCACGCAGGCCATTTACCTGTCTGACGGCGAGATGGTGACTGTCAGCGATAACGGCTTTTATACCAAGACTATCAGCAATCAGCAGGTCCAGAAAGAACTCAAGGAAATTGAGATTTCGCTGGATCAGATTGAATTGGAAGGTTTTGATCACTACATGCAGAAGGAAATTGCCGAGCAACCCAAGGCAATTGAAACCTGCTTAGGCGGTCGTATTGATCTGAAAAACGGGCGGGTGATTCTGGGCGGATTGCAGAATTATTTCCGCGAACTAACCCGAGCCAAACGCTTTATTGTGACCGCCTGCGGGACCGCGTGGCATGCGGGAATTGTGGGGGAGTTTCTGCTGGAGCAACTGGCGAGGATTCCCGTGGAAGTGGAATACGCCAGTGAATTTCGCTATCGCAATCCGATCCTGGAAGAGGGCACCGTGGTCATCGCCATCAGTCAGTCCGGCGAAACCGCCGACACGCTGGCGGCGATTGAACTGGCCAAGGAACGCGGCTCGCTGGCACTGGGAATTGTCAATGTCGTCGGCTCCACCATTGCCCGCACTACCGACGCAGGGGTGTACCTGCGTGTGGGACCGGAAATCGGTGTGGCCAGCACCAAGGCGTTTACCGCTCAGGTAGCGGTTCTGGCCATGCTGGCGATTGAACTGGGACGCAGGCGTCATTTGAGCTGCGATGCGGCCCAGCAATTGCTCAATGACCTGGTTTTGATTCCCGACAAAGTGGCCTCGATTATGTCGCAATCCGAATATATCAAGCAGATTGCCGCAGCCAATATCGATAAACCCAACTGGCTGTTCCTGGGACGCGGATTTAATTACCCGGTGGCACTGGAGGGGGCGTTGAAGCTTAAGGAAATCAGCTATATTCACGCCGAAGGCCTGCCTGCGGCAGAGATGAAACACGGGCCGATAGCCCTGATTACCGACCAGATGCCGGCGGTGTTTATCGCGACTCGCTGCTCACAATATGAAAAGATTCTGGGCAATATTCAGGAAGTTCGTGCCCGCGGCGGCAAGACCATTGTCGTGGCCACCGAAGGCGATGAACATATCCGCGCCTTTGCGGATCATTTGATTTATGTGCCGGATGTCTGCGAACCGCTGCAGCCGATGGTCACAGTGGTGCCGCTGCAGCTGCTGGCCTACCATGCCGCGGTGCTCAAGGGCTATGATGTGGACAAGCCCCGCAATCTGGCCAAGAGTGTGACGGTCGAATAAATTTTTTCTGCATATTCCAAAGGAGACACGATTTCTGAAGGAATCGTGTCTCTTTTTTATTGACAGAGCATCAGATTCTCGGCTTGCCATCATCCATCTGGATGCTATAATACAGTGGTTATCAGAATCCCATGCATGCATCATGGAATTTTCAGATTGGAAAACGAGAGACTGAGAAAGGAGCGTCGTGATGGGTCAACGATTCAAGGTCTGGGTCTGCATTGTGCTGGGGGCCATCATGCTCAGCCAGCCGGGGGCAGGACAAGTTGCCGAGGACCAGATATCACTGGATTTTCGCGAGATCGTTCAGGCGGCCAAGGATAAGGTATTTCCGGCGGTGGTGTATATCAAGTGCCTCAGCGAAAATCACGAAAGCGGCAAGAAAATCACCCAGGAAGTGGCCGGCAGCGGTACGATTATCTCCCCGGAAGGTGAGATTTTGACCAACTGGCATGTCGTGGACAAGGCCGTTGAAATCCGGTGCCTGCTGTACAGCGGTAAATCCTATTATGCGACTCTTGTCGGGTCGGACAAGGACACCGACCTGGCCCTGCTGAAACTGGAACGCAAAAACGACACCACCGCCCTGCCGACGGCGAAGCTGGGGGATTCGACGGTCCTCAAGGAGGGCGATTTTGTGATGGCAATGGGGGCACCGTGGGGATTGTCCCGCAGTGTATCCATCGGGATTATTTCCTGTACCCATCGGTATCTGCCCGAAGGGGAATACAGCCTGTGGCTGCAGACGGATGCGTCAATTAGTCCGGGCAATTCCGGCGGCCCGCTGGTTAATACCAAAGGTGAAATTGTGGGCATTAACACACTGGCCCGACTGATAGGCGGTGATTTGGGATTTGCTGTCCCCAGCGAGACCATCCAGTATGTCGTGCCGCAGTTTCGTCAATTCGGCAAGGTCAACTGGAGCTGGCTGGGTCTGCAGCTTCAGCCGCTCCGGGATTTTAACCGTAATATTTACTTTGATGCCACCGAAGGCGTTATTGTTGCCGAGACCGACCCGGACAGTCCGGCTCGCAGGGCCGGAATTGCAGCCCGTGATCGAATTGTTCGCATTGATGGCAAGCCTGTTACAGCGACGACGGAAGAAGACCTGCCGGTGCTGCGGCGGACGCTGGGGCTGCTGGAAAAGGAAAAGGCTGTCGAGATTGAATTGGTACGTAACCAGGAAACAATCAAAGTCCAGTTGATTCCGACGGAAAAGGGCAAGGTTCAGGGCGACGAACTGGATTGCCCGCGCTGGGATTTCACGGTCAAGGCCATCAACCAATTTGAAAATCCTGACCTGTATTATTATCGCAAGGAAGGGGTCTTTATCTTCGGCATCAAGTATCCGGGCAATGCCTCCAATTCCAACCTGCGGCAGCAGGATATTATCCTGAAAATCGACGGGCGGGACGTCAGGACGCTGGATGATGTACGGGCCATTCACGCGGAGGCCATTGCCGCCGTCCAGCAGAAAAATCGCTGCGTCTTCACGGTGCTGCGCAACGGCCTGATGCAGCAGGCCGTGCTGGAGTTTTCACGGGATTACGAAAAACACTGATTTGATACTCTTTTACCCAGGAAAGGGCTTCTATGAAACAGGTCATAATCTATGGATTCATTCTGACGGTGGGACTGCAAGGTTTGGCAGCGGCCGCTGTGTCGGATTCGGATATCATTCAACAGGTTCAACCCTCGCTGGTGCGGGTGGAATATACTCTGCGATTTGACAAGGGTGAAGCTCCGGAAGTGGCCGGCTGGGGGCAGCGATGTCCTTCCTGCGGCCAGATTCACGGCTATGGCGACGCCAGCCAGTTGATTCGTCAGGAGCGTCCGCTGGAAGTGGCAGGCTTTGTGCTGTCGGCAGACAAGGTAATTACGCCGGATATTATGGTTCATCCCCGCTTTGTGGAAAAAATCCGTATTCGTTTTCAGGATGAATTGATCGATGCCAGGCCGGCGGCCTACCCCCTCCAACAAAGTGCCATCATCCTGCAGCTGGACAGCCCTCTGCAGAAGGCCCGCCCGATTGTATTTGCCAAAAGCAGCGCCAAGGCCTTCAAGGTGGCGTCCTATTCCGAGCAAAACGGCCAATGGAGCATCAGCATCGAAAAGATGCAGGAAGTGCCCACTTTGCGGGAAGATGGATTTTCCTATATCGCAGCAACGACAACAGGCCTGATTCTGGACCCCAACGGTATTGCCGCAGCGGTTTGCATGGGTCAGGCCCTGCCGGTCGATGGCTCCTGGCAGCAGTCGCCGCTGGACTGGCCGGCGATTTCGGCGGAGGAATGGACTCGAAAACTAACCGATTTTGAGGCCAAAATCAACCGGGAAATCGTGCGGGTTCAACTGAACTTTCGCAGCCCTCGCAATACGGAAGATCAATACAGAGGGTATTCTTATGGTGATGAAGACGGCAGCGCAACGGAAATGAATAAAGCCGGGCTTTTAATCGACCCCAACCATATCCTGATTTTGGCTAAATTGCCGCCCAAGCAGACTGCGCGGCTGGAACGGGTCGTGGTTTATCCCCATAAAAGTCTGCCGGTGGAAGGCCGATTTGAAGGTTCGCTGGCCGATTATGGCGGACTGATTATCAGCCTTGACCGCCCCCTGCATAATGTCCAGACAGCCCTGTCACCCCACCCCATCATGGCATACGACCAGAAACTGCTGTTGGGGGCTGAGGTTCGGATTCAGGGGCAGAATAAAACCGTATATGTTCAGCAATATCGAATCGCCTCCTTTGCTCTGGGGTGGCGGCGGCAGCTTCAGCCGCAATTGCTTGGGTCGGTCAACAATCGCTATCTATTCGATCTGGAGGGACGCCTGGTCGCCCTGCCGCTGTCCCGACGAGAAAAAATCCTGTCTGAAGAAGACCGCTGGATGTCGGAGTATAATCAGACCCTCACCGCGGTCTGTTATCTTGAACCGATTATGAAGGCTCAGGCCTCCTGCTTCGATGCGACCAATGTGCCGCTGGCGGAATCCGAGGAAAACCGCATCGCCTGGCTGGGCGTGGAAATGCAGCCGCTGGATGCGGAACTGGCCCGGATTAACCAGGTATCCGCCTTGACCCGCGACGGCGAAATCGGGGCAATGATTTCGTATGTTTACGACAACTCCCCGGCTTCCCAGGCCGGGCTGGAGGTGGGCGATATTCTGCTTCGTCTGCATATCGACAAGCAGCCCCGTCCGCTGGAAGTTGCCCTCAGCGGCGAAGATGATGGTTTTGGGGAGATGTTTCCCTGGGAGCAGCTCAGTGACCTGCCGGAAGACTATTACGACCAGTTGCCAACCCCCTGGGCCGACGCGGAAAATTCCGTGATTCGCTCCCTGACGGATTTTGGATTTGGGACGCATTTTCAGGCCGAGATTTTCCGTAATGGCCAAGTGCTGATGAAGGAGATGGTGGTTACCGAAAGTCCATCTCATTACAACTCAGCCAAGCGGTTTAAATCCGAGGCCATGGGCATCACCGTGCGTAACCTGACCTATGAAGTTCGGCGGTACTTCCGCCTGACCCCGGATGACCCGGGCGTGATCGTCTCCAAAATTGAACCGGGCAGCAAAGCCAGTGTCGGCGGAATCAAGCCGTTTGAGATTATTACCCATATCAACGATGCGCCGGTGGCGGATGTAGAAGCCTTTGAGAAGATGATTCAGTCCGGCGGCGAGCTGAAGCTGTCGGTCAAACGGATGACCCGGGGACGGATTGTCAACCTGAAGCTGGATGCGGCGGCCCCAACTGAAAACACAGATGCTGCCAAAGCAGTTCAGCCGGAAACGGAAACAACCCCGTCATCCCAGCACGAAAAACCATTCTAAAAAGAGGTCCATGATGAACCCCGTCAGATACACCGCAATATGTCTGGTCGCAGTGATGCTATGCCCCCCTGCCCCGGTTTGTCAGGCGGCCGCTTCCGATTATTTTTTTATCCATGTCGTGGAGGAGCAAACCGGCCGGGGTGTGCCGCTGGTGGAGCTTCGCACGACCAGCATGATTCGGCATTATACCGACAGCGGCGGCATGGCGGCATTTTATGAACCCGGCCTGATGGGACAAAAGGTCTTTTTCTTCGTCGAAAGCCCAGGCTATGAATTTGCCGCTGATGGTTTTGGAATGCGGGGCGTCGCCCTGGATACGCAGCCGGGCAAAACCGCTATCATCAGGATCAAACGAACCCAGATTGCCCAGCGGCTGTATCGCATCACCGGCCAGGGGATTTACCGGGACAGCATCCTGGCCGGACGGGAAGTGCCGATCGACCAGCCGCTGCTGAATGCCCAGGTCTGCGGACAGGATTCGGCCAATAATTGCCTGTATCAGGGCAAACTCTACTGGTTCTGGGGAGATACGGCACGGGTCAGTTATGGACTGGGACAATTTGCCACTTCCGGAGCCGTCAGCGATCTGCCGGGAAAAGGCGGACTCGACCCGGATCAGGGAGTCAACTTGACCTATTTTGCCGACGAATCCGGCTTCAGTAAAAAGATGTTCCCGCTCGACGGGCCGGGGATGGTCTGGATTGACGGCATTATCACCGTGAAAGATCCCCAGGGCAAACAGCGGATGCTGTGCCACTTTGCCCGAATGAAAGATCTGGGCACATTCTACGAGCGGGGAATCGGGATGTATAACGACAGCAAACACTGCTTTGAGCCGATCCTGCGGGATACCGAACAGCCGATGCCCTATCACGCCTGCGGCCATGCAACACCGGTACTGGTCAACGGCGTTTCCTACTGGTATTTTACGATTCCCTTTCCGGCGGCGGTTCGAATGCGCGTTGAGGCCGTACTGAGCAAGGCCGGGGATCCCAATCAGTATGAGGTCCTGACCGCACTGGGACAGGATGCGGGACAATCCTCGAGCCGATGGATTGCCTTCGGCAAACTAATTGAACGTCTGGGCTCCAGGGCTGCTGCACAGAAGGCCCTTCGGAAGGAACATGAGGCCATGCACATGGTGGACAGTGACAGCAAAAAACAGATTACACCGCATGGAGGGTCGGTCTGCTGGAATCGATGGAGGCAAAAATGGATTATGATCTTCAATCAGTTCGGCGGCGACAGCTCAAATCTTGGGGAAGTGTGGTATGCCGAGGCAGACACACCTGTCGGGCCATGGACTGCCGCTGTGAAAATCATCACCCATAACAAGTATTCATTTTATAATCCCAAACAGCACCCGTACTTTGACCAGGACAACGGCCGGCTGATATATCTGGAAGGAACTTATTGTACCACCTTTTCCGGAGATGAAAAACAGGCGACTCCCCGATATGAATACAATCAGATTATGTATCGGCTCGACCTGTCTGATCCGCGATTAAAATCGTTGCAGCACACCCAATCCCCGGATTATAATCTGTCCGACCCGCAGGCTAGACCGGATTTGTCCATCTTTGGAAGTCCCGCGGGTCAATCAATATGAGGAAAAAACCATGATTGGAATTATCGGCGGCTCTGGACTGGGGCAGGCTATTATCGACCAGCTCACGGATGTGCGGACGGAAGCAGTGGATACTCCCTTTGGCCCTCCCAGCGATGTGATACGTATCGGCAAACTGGGCAGCGGCGAGGCGGCTTTTCTGAATCGCCACGGGCCGGGGCACTGCTTTAACCCCTCGCGCGTACCGTACGCAGCGAATATCTTTGCCCTCAAACAAATCGGTGTTACTGCCCTGATTACCAGCGCCGCGGTAGGCTCCCTGCGGCAGGACTACACCCCCAGGCAGTTGGTGCTTGTGGATCAGTTCATCGACAAAACCTTCCGACGCCAAAGCACATTCTTTGACGGCCTGGGAGCAGTCCACTGCGAGATGGCCCAGCCCTGCTGCGGACGACTGCGAAGACGGCTTCAGGATGCAGCCCGGCAAATCCATACGACGGTGCACCCAACGGGGACGTATGTCTGTATGGAAGGCCCCCAATTTTCCACACGGGCCGAGTCCATCATGCATCAGAAATGGGGCGGGGATTTGATCGGGATGACAGCCATGCCCGAAGCCAAACTCGCCCGCGAGGCTCAGATGTGCTACGCCCTGGTCGCCCTGATCAGCGATTATGACTGCTGGCAGGAGCATCACGGCCAGACGGACAAGCAGCTGCTGCTCAAGGAAATCATCGGCAATCTCAACGCCGCCACCGACAACGCCATCAGCCTGATTAAGGCGGTTCTGGCCGCCGGGGACAACCTGTGCGACGATGCCTGTCCGTGCCGCAAAAGTCTGGACATGGCTGTCTGGACCAATCCCACAGCCATGGACCCGAAAATCAAAGCCCAATTATCCGTTTTATTCCGATAACGTTTTTCAGACCGACGATACAGATGATCAACAGCCTGGATCAGTTCAACCTGGTGAATGGGATACAGGACAATGCAGAATCTCAGCGAACACCACATCTTTATTTTTCTGGTTCAGCTGTTCGTGCTGCTGAGCCTGGCTCGGGGGCTGGGAGAATTATTTCGCAAATGGAAGCAGCCGCCCCTGACCGCTGAAATCCTGGTCGGCATTCTGCTGGGACCCACTATTCTGGGCCGATTCCTGCCGGCCTGGCATCAGGCGATTTTCCCGACAGACCCGGTACAGCAGAATATGCTGGAAACGGTGGCGTGGATCGGCGTTTTATTCCTCCTGCTGGAAACCGGTCTTGAGATCGACTTTTCCTCCGCCTGGCGGCAGCGAGGCAAAGCCCTGACTATCGCGTTGTGGGACGTCATTATTCCCATGATGATTGCTTTTATTCCCTGTTATTTTCTGCCGGACGCTTTTCTGGCCGACCCGGAACGCAGAATAATCTTTGCCCTGTTCATGGCAACCATCATGACCATCAGTGATTTACCGATTACCGCCCGGGCCATGCATGATTTGAAATTATCCAAAACCGACCTGGGATTTCTGATTATCTCAGCGTTGTCGGTCAACGACCTGATTGGATGGCTCTTGTTCACACTGATCCTCGGCTTTTTCATGCAGACCGGCCTGAATGCCCTGCATATCATGCTGATTGCAGCAGCCACGATCGGCTTTGCTGCCTGCTGCCTGACCCTCGGCAGGACTCTGACCGATACCGCCCTGACCCAAATCAAAACCAAGCAGCTCCCCCAGCCGGGCATCTCGCTGACGTTCATCTGCCTGCTGGGGCTTTTGTGCGGAGCCATCACCCAGAAGATCGGCATTCATGCCCTGTTTGGATTTTTCATTGCCGGAATTATGGCCGGCAGCAGCAAGGCCCTTTCTGAAAATGTCCGTCAGATTATTTCGCAAATGGTGTATGCGATATTCGTGCCGTTGTTTTTTGTCAATATTGGTCTGAAAGTCGATTTTCTGGGCAGGTTTAATGTCTTTCTGGTTTTGCTGATTACAGCCGTGGGGATTGCGGGCAAATATTATGGTGCCTGGCTGGGAGCCGTTGCCACCGGCCTGCCCAAATCCAATCTGCAGTCGATTGCCATAGCTCACACCCCCGGAGGTGCCATGGTCATTGTCATCGGCATGCTTGCTATGGAAGACCGGCTGATCACCGAGTCGATGTTTGTGGCCATTGTTTTCAGTGCTGTCGCGTCGTCAGTTATCCTTGGGCCATGGCTGGGGTATTCCCTTCGCAAACGACGGGAAATCAGCATTCTCGAATACTTTTTCCATCGGGCCATCCTTCCCCGAATGCAGGCGGCAACGCGTGAACAGGCGATACAAGAGCTTTGCGTCCTGGCAGCCGGCATTGACGATTCGCTGGATATCGAAGACCTTTGCCGGAATGTACTTCAGCGTGAAAGCACCATGGGCACGGCCATGGAAGAAGGGATTGCCATTCCCCATGCACGGCTTGCCACAATAAAAAGCCCAATCGTGGTGTTTGGCAGATCTCTGGAGGGGATCGAATGGAATTCGCCCGACAACAAGCCGGCCCGGCTGATCTTTTTAATCCTGACGCCCGCCTCGGATGATGATGTGCAGGTACAAATCCTGGGCTTGATTGCCCGCGTGATAAGCAATCCTCACATTCGACAGGATATCATGCAGTGCGAAAATGCCAGCCAGATATGGGCTATTCTGCATACCGCATTTACACCCCAGGTGATTATCCGAAAATAAAAACCGCCATCTCTATTGTACCTGTCAGTCAATGGGATTGAAGTTCTTTTTTGATTGCCTCAATATCCAGCTTGCGCAGCATGGCGGGCAGTTCTGTCCAAAGGGGATGAAACCCAAATCCGCCGTGGGTCATTTCACGAATGGCACGATCCCGGTTCCATTCCTGAATGATCGTCCGGTATGCTGCGACCATAATGCCAGTCCGGTCAGAGCCATGCTGACAATGAACAAACACCGGTGCCGCATTGGGGTCGGCGGCTATGCGTAAAAACGCCAGCACCTTGTCCGGCGTCACCTCCCAGGTATCCATCGGAATCGGTTTATAATCCAGTCCCGTCCCGGCCAGCAGGTCCTCGTCGGAATGATGGCCCCGCAGATTAATCACCGTCTTGATACCCAGTTTTTTGAGGTTCTCAAAGCCTTCTCTGGTCGGCTGGGCACCACGATACAGGGAGTCGCTGACTTTGTGTAAATTGGAACAGCCGGGCAGATCAAACCGTACGGCATGATTGGCAGCCAGAGCTTTCTGCACCTCCGGCCCGTTGGGGTTGGCGGCGGCATGGGCAATCCGTAATGATGCAAAATGCGGATCGGGGGAAATGGGCTTCAAAAACAGCCAATAAACATAAAACGCCAGTACCAGAACAATAAATACACAGGCCAGCACAAGCTGCCGCGGCTGAAACGGTGATTTAATTTCTTTTTTTCGCACGTGCAGTTTCCTCGCTTATTTTTACCCGGTATAATACCTCATAAAAGGCAGATTATACACATTTTGATTATCTGTGTAAATCCTTGATTTTCTATCCATTTGGTGATTAAATACCGGCTATGTTTAAAACCGTAACCATTGTTGGCGATGGAGCTATGGGCAGTGTATGTGCAATGCTGTTGTGTGAAAACGGCATCCGGACAACCCTGTGGGGATTTGATGCTGCGCAGCTTGCCCAGATTGCTGAAAAACAGGAAAATATCCGATTTCTGCCGGGTTATCCGTTGCCAAAAGAATTACAATATGAAGCCGATGATGCAAAGGCACTGGCCCATGCGGAAATGATTGTTTCCGCGGTCCCCTGTCAATATATGCGGGGTATCTGGACCCGGCTCAAACCGCATCTTCCGTCCGGAGTTCCTATTGTCAGCACCACCAAAGGGATAGAAAACAAAACCCTGCTTCGTCCGACCGAAATTTTAAAGCAAATTTTGAGTAACAGCCATCCACTGGCAGTCCTTTCCGGCCCGACGATTGCCGATGAGCTGGCTCGCAAACTACCAGCCTCTGCAACAGCCGCCTGTGCGGATATCGAACTAGCCAAACAGATCCAGCATACCTTTAATACCTCCATGTTCCGTGTTTATACCAACGATGACCTTGTGGGCGTGGAACTGGCCGGCGCAATGAAAAATGTGATTGCGATCGCCGCCGGTATCATCGACGGTATTGGTGCTGGCGACAACGCCAAAGCCGCCCTGCTGAGCCGGGGACTGGCCGAGATTGAACGGCTCGGTATTGCGATGGGGGCCAAAGAGAAAACGTTTGCAGGATTATCGGGCCTTGGCGACCTGGTCACTACCTGCGTCTCGCCCAAAGGCCGGAACCGTTCCTTCGGTGAGCGTATCGGCAAAGGGGCATCGGCTGCCGAAGCCCTGGCCGCGACACATAGTGTTGTCGAAGGTGCGGCAACCTGCGAATCCGTCCTGGGACTGGCCAGACAACATCGGGTTGAAATGCCGATTACCGAAGCTGTCTATGCCATTATTCACGGTCACAAGAGTGTGCATAAGGCCCTGGCCGATTTGATGAGTCGTCAGCTGAAAGCCGAATAATACCTGAATTATGCACCTGTAATTCTGACACTCAATCACCTTGTTCGCCACAGACGCAGATTTATGCTGTGGCCATCCTCGCCGCAAACAAAACTTGTTCGGCATATTTCCCCGATTCGACACCAATCCTCTTGACAAAATCACGACAAATTGCAATGATATTGTACAGAAATAATCAAAGGCCTGTGTGTCTGCGGGTCAAAGGGATGCCCTGACGAGGATGATTCATGAGCGCCGAAAAGTCGCAGGTCAAAGGATTGGATACAGTTGCGGTTTTTTCATTTACCCCGCAGGGGCAATGTGAAATTCAGAACGATTTAGCGGTGTTGAATGGTCTGGGCAGAGACAAAGCCCTGTTTTTGCACCGGTGCCTCGAATTAACCTGGCAAACCGTACAAAAATACAACCCTCAGGCTTTTGCCCATCTTAACACGCGTAAAATTCGTCTGCGCGTCAGCCCAGCGGTTCCGATGGTTCCAACCTTGATGCCGCACGAAATTCTGTTCAATACCCGGCTGCTGGACTTTAACCCCAAAGAGCAAGTCCAGCGGGAATCCTTTCTTATCGGCTGCCTGGCAATGGTGTTGTATCATCTGTGTCATGCCGATTTGCATATCAGCTGCATTCATCATGCTGCATTGCAATTCTACAAGGCCCACAAGGTCATTCTGGAAGCCAGCATTCGTCAACTGGACGCATTTGCCGACGATTCGACCTTGAGCTATCTGCAAAATGTCCTGGTTCAGCTGGATACCATTTTATCCCTTCAGGAATTCTGGACCTATTTCGGAACAACGGCATCTGCAGCGGAATTTTTAAAATTCTCGCAGGTGGACTCAGATAAACGCCGCCCCCACCTGCGGTCGATTGTGATACATGAAGCTACGCTGTATGCCGAGCATCGAAAATTCAATCTGACTGCTGTCAAAAAATTAGCCGCCGGATTTAAACATCTTTTTTTTGATGCCGGAACCATTGTTATCCTGTACGAATTGAAAAACCAACTCATGCAGGCCGTACGGCTGGCACCGGACCATTTCGTCGATGCCATGAGCACCGATGCCGCCTGCCAGAGTGTCAGATATAACGGAGTCCGTACCGAGATTTTCCACGACCATGGACCGTTTATCAGGCCGTGGATTGAACGCCTCAAAGCCCGTGCCGCAGACCCGGCGCTGGATGAATTATCCCGGATGCTGATTTCCGACCACGTCCATACAGTCAACGCAGCCATCGATGAACTGGTTCGACGCATCCGCCTCAAACAAAATCCCCAGGAGTCCCTGCGACTGCTTTATGCGGGTCTGTATTACTGGTTCCACCCGAATAAAGGCATCAGCCGGTCGGTATGTCTTCGCATCAGCAAAATTCTGGAAGATTTGCTGACAGAGCGTCCGCCTTTTTTCCCGACTGCCCGCATCAATCGCAGCTTCTTCCGCGGGGAATCTCCGACGGTGCGCATCCATTTCAGCAAGCCCGCCCGAATTAGTCTCAAGCATATTCAGGCCCGGATTCAATGGTCGGTCAACGGCCATCGCAAGAAACCTGTGGCAATGGTTCTTGACAAACAAGCCAGTACGGGAGAAAAACTGGTCTTCGAAGCCCACCTTCCCGGCAAAAACGGATGGATTCATTACTCTGTCCAAACGTCCTTTGATGACGGCAAAACCTGGCAGTTTGAAAAGTTTGATGAAAATTCCCACGGCCTGCTCAAACGCGTCGCTGATGAACGCGGCCAGCGTGTCCTGAGTCTGTACGCCGATACCTTTAACCTGAAACTGGATGACAACATGCGTCCTGTGCGGGATGAAACCGGCGCCTTTGTCTACGGGACCTTTGACGACCTGGCCGAACAGCTTGCCTCCATCAAAAAAGAAGGCTACACCCGTATCTATCCGCTGGGAGCTCTGGAACTGGGCTGGGCAGGAGAAGCCGGCCCAGACCCGTCGGTCTTTTCCATCTGGGACGGCCGCACCATCCGGCGAGACCTGGGCGGCATCGAAGCCCTGTTGCGGCTCAAACAAAAAGCGGATGAACTCGGTATGAAAATTCTGCTGTGTGTGCTAAGTCATTTTTCACGCGCGTGGCATAGCTGGCCGTATGCCATGCCGGTTTATATCGCAGGTCCCGACGGCAAATTGACCCGTCGGGCCGGCTGGGATGGGGAATGGGACGAATGGCTGGACAGCTTCATGGTCAATATGCGGGACCTGGATAATGTGGAATATCTGGTTGATGTCTGTACGGACCTGACCCGAATGGGATTTGGCCTTCGTATCGATGTCGGTCACGGCTTTGACACTGTTTTCCCCGTGCGCCAGGACCTGGCTCAGATGCCCAAACTGCTGGGCGAAGTAACCGTCAAGGGATTTGAGCCGATTGATCTGCGAGGCACCAACGAGCCGAACATTGCTCTGATGTATATCGCCTACCGCGTCCAGAAAGCCGTTCCCGGTGCTCTGCTGGCCTACAGCGAACAATGGCACGCCAACGAAGTCCGCATGATTAAATCGGCGACCATTCCCTACAATGCCATCATCAAAAATCTCGAAAATATCCGCAGCGGTCAGGCGGTCCACAGTCCGCTGGGACTCAATAACAATCTCGACTATCTTCAGCGGCTGCTGCACCGCTATGGCGGCCAAACCCTGTCCTTGTTCAACAGTCACGACGAGGAATCCCCTGCCAGCAATTACCAAAACATGATTTGGCCGGCGGCAGCCCTGCTGGTCTTCAGCAGTTACGGCCCGATTATGTACCATATCAGCCGATTGCCCGGCCCCGAGGCAGGTTCATTCTCCCGCCGATTCGATATGGCTTATACCGAATGCTGGAAGCACTGGGTGAACAACCGCTTTTCTCATCCCTGGTACGACGAAAACCTGGCTCGCCAGGATATCCTGAATCATTATCCTTATCTGCGAGGCTTCGGCACCTACCTGCGAGGACTGTTCGCTTTCGCTGATGAACATCCGGCACTGACCAAAGGTACGCTGACCCCCATTGCCACCGGCAATGGCCGTATTGCCGCCTTTGTCCGCAGTTACCAGAAAGAAAAACTGCTGTGCGTCTTCAACTTCCCCAACCCGATGCTCGACGGCCAGCAGGCCCTGGCCCGCACCTACAATTTCCGCCTTCGCAACGCCGACACCGGTCTGCCTGTCGAAGGCATTGAATTTGGCGAATTTTATGAAATGCGGGAACGCTACAACAATGTCGAAGGCAAGATGCGATGGGGACAAAAGGAATTCTGGTCCGGCCACGAATTGCTCGAACTGGGATTCGGCGGTGTCATCCAGCCGGTTTCCAGCAGTGTCTTTGAAATCGTCTCCAAGGAGCAGGCCATCCAGGAAAAACAAGTCCTCTTTGATTCGTTCCGGCGATTCTTCCGGTATGGCCGAGCCGATCGTATTCGCCATTGCTACGTCGCCCGTGTCTTTTCGGAATGCTGCCATCCCGAACGGGCCGACTTTGACCGTTTCAGTGAGCTGTTCAGCCTGCTGATTCACTGGTCAATCAAAGAAAACGATTTCGGAGCTGCCTCCGTCGGTCTGCTGCTGCGGGAAATCAGCGACGGCAACCCCTCCGTCCGCCAGGTAGTCATCGACTGCCTGATGCGCATTGCCGTCAATGAAAAAGACCGATTTGACAAAGACCTTACCCGCGCTGCGGTCGATATCCTGCAATCCATCGCCATCGGAACCATCGTACTGGTTTCGCCGGAGTCGCGTTTTAGCGGGGCTTCCGGCGGCGTCGGCATCTATACCACCGACATCGCTGATGTGCTCAGCGAACTGGGATTCCATGTCGTACTGGTAACCCCCTTGTACGAGAAAAACCGCAAACAGATCCTGTCCCATTTTGCCCCGAAATTCGAAGGCCACCAGTTCTCCATCCAGTTCCCGGATTTCAATGACATCACCCAGACCACCTCACCGGGAAAAGTGGAGATCGTCAACATCCTGCGGGCCAACCTTCTCCGCCGCAAACACGGCAAACGTGCCCGTATCGAAGTCCTGTATCTGGAAAATGCCGCCTATCTGGACGCCCCCTACAGCGGCACGACCGGCGAAGACAAAATCCGCCGTGCCCGCGTCCTGGCACAGGGCACTCTGGAAGCCCTGCGGGCCTATAACTATTATCCTTCGATTATCCAGACCAATGAATGGCCGTCCTGGCTGGTTGCCGCCTTGATGACCACCTGGAAAGAATACCGTGACGACCCGCATTTCGCTCAGACCAAAGTCGGCAGCATGATGCACAACCCGCATCCTTCCTACGGAATCACACTCAACGAGGCCAATCCGGTCAAACGCAATTATTACTGCAATGTCCTGGGACTGGACCCGCGATTCCACTATGATCTGGCCGTCAATCGCTACAGCCCCAACGGTCATCAAATCGATCTGATGCATACCATGCTGCGAAGCTCTCATTTTATCGGCACCGTCAGCCGGGCAATGAAAGAGCGTATGCTCAAAGAAACCTGGCTGTTTGATCACGTCTGGGAATTTGCCGAAAAAGAGCGGCTGGGGATGTTCTTTGCCCGACGCAATGGATTTAATATGGCCGCACGTCAGCGATTCTGGTTTGGCACTAAAAAAAGCCTTGTCGAAACCTGGCAGCCTTCCGCTCGCCGACGCCTGTTTTATAAATATTACGCCGCCAAGAAAACGGCCAAACTGGACCTCCAGAATAACCCCTATATCCGGCTGACACCCGACAGCGAAAGCCTGGACCATGTCATCTTCGGCATGCTCCACCGGATCAGCAAACAAAAAGGCTTTGAACTGCTGGTTGACTGGAAGGTCTATACTGACGGCCCAAACCGGTACGTCCGCCACGAAACCTGGAACATGAACGGCAATACCGTCCTGGAACATTTTCTCCAGTCCAATCCGCGCATTCAGTTTGTCATCTGTGGACGGGTTGAAGACAGCCCGGACGGCCGACGATATGATGCTCATCTGCGGCGAATTGCGTCGCGTCCGGACATGGCCGGGCGATTTGCCTACTATCCCGAAGGCAATCTCAGTCCGGACCTGTACCGCAATCTCTACGTGGGATGCCAGTATTTTGTCATGCCCTCCGGCGGCGAAGTCGGCGAACCCTGCGGTATCAGTCAGCAGGAAGCCCACGCCGGCGGAACCCCCGTGATCGCCCATCATCAGGACGGTCTGCAGCATACCGTCTCCGACAATGATTTTGGGGACAAGGACTACCCCGCAAACGGCATTAAATTTACCGGCTTCAGCGGTGAAGGGCTGCTCGAAGCCATGCTCGACGCCGTGGAAATCTATTATCACGGACGACGCAGACTCTATCGAGACGCCAATGGAAAACCCAAACCCCTGGATTACGACGACCTGGTATTCCATGCATTCACACGAGATCATCGCTGGATTAAGCCCTTGCGGGATTATATCGACATGTTCGCCAAGGTGCTGGGAACCGCGTTGCCGGTCCATCTGGATGCGCTGCGGCTCATTGAAGAAATCGCTTACACCGAAGACGGGGAAACCGGGGATGTACTGCTCAAATACGGATTATCAACCGAACAGGCCATCCTTTCTTTGATTGCCGCCATGGGTTGTGATGTCGCTTCGGTACGGCGTGCAGCAGCACGAACACTGGTCAGACTGGCTCAGACCCTCAAAAACCCATTCCTGTCCGAAGCCCTCAAACAGATTCGCCAGGCCATGGATTCTCTGGACAAAAATCAGACCAGGCTTCTGGAATGGTGCATGGAAAATATGGCGTAATCACCGCCTCACCCTCCCCGCAGCACACTAAGGTACTGCAGCATTCCAGTGGGGAGGCTGTTCGCCCAGCAGATGACGCACAAAGAAATCCCATCGCTTGCGATTGCCAAACCAGTCGCCGGAGGTATGCCCCGCCCCTGGCAATACCACCAGTTCGAATTCCTTCTTGGCTTTGATCAGCGCGTCAGCCAGCCGAAACGTGGATTCCGGCGGAACATTATCATCCAGCTCACCCACCATCAGCAGCAGATGTCCCTGTAATTTGCCGGCATGGGTAATATTGGACTGCTGCTCATAATGCGGCCCGACCGGATAGCCCATCCACTGCTCATTCCAGTAGGACTTATCCATCCGGTTATCATGGCAGCCGCACGAGGAAACAGCAACCTTGTAAAATTCCGGGTAAAACAGCACCGCCCCCGTCGAAGATTGCCCCCCGGCACTGGTACCGAAAATGCCAACCCGATCAATATCCATATACGGATACTTCGCCGCGGCCGCCTTGATCCACAAAATGCGATCCGGAAGCCCGGCATCAGCCAGATTCTTCCAGCAGACATCGTGAAACGCCTTGGAGCGGTTTCGCGTCCCCATTCCGTCACACTGAACAACAATAAAACCCAATTCCGCCAGCGACTGGTTGGCATCATAATCCCGCCAGCTTTTGGGGACATACGAATCCTGCGGACCAGCGTAAATATCTTCGATGATGGGATATTTCTTCGACTCATCCAGCGTACGCGGACGCCAGATCACCCCCCAGATATCGGTCTTGCCGTCACGACCTTTGGCACAGAATGGTTCCGGCCCCCGCCAGCCGGTCTTGAACAGCTCCTCCGCATCGGCTCTGTCCAATTCACAAATCAAATCCCCATTGTCTGCCTTGCGAAGTTCATGTACCGGCGGCATATCGACACGGGAATAAGTATCGATCAGAACACGCCTGTCAGGCGAAAACTGTACGCTGTGCGTCCCATGTCCCGGCGTCAGACAGACCAGCCCGGAACCGTCAAACCCAATCCGATAATACTGGATATAGTATGGGTCGCGGTCAGCCTCCATCCCTGAGGCCTTGAATTCAATCGTCCGCGCTTTTTCGTCCACCCGGACAATTTCCCGCACAATCCAGTTGCCTTGGGTAATCTGATTTTTCAATTGCCCCGTCTGGCTGTCATACAGATACAAATGCCGCCAGCCGTCCCGCTCTGACGACCAGATAATCTCATCGGTGTCCTGCAGATACTGCGGCTCGACGGGATTGTAATTGATATTCACAAAGGTATCCGACCGCTCATCAATAATCACTTTCGATTGGCCGCTTAGCGCATCGACCCGCACCACCGTAAGCCGCTGATGGCTGCGATAAGGATGCTCAAAGAGAAAACTCTTGCCGTCTTTGGCCCAGCGAATCCGCGGCACACCAAACGCATCCCACGGCTGGTCATCGACCTTGATCCGCTCCTTGGTCTCGGTGAAAAACAGATTCATCTCCAGAATGTCATAGCGGTCCCCCGGCAGCAGGTAATCATTGGAATGCAGCAAAGCCCGCCCGCCGTCTTTGGGCGAGGATTCGATCCGATAAACCGGTTTGTTCTCGCCCGGCTGAATCTGATAGGCCACCAGAACCTTGCTGTCTGGTGACCAACTCGGCCAGCCATAGTAATGGTTTGGATCACCATCATGACTGATTCGGAATTCACGGCTGTCCCGGGTGGATTTCAGATAGAGGTTATACTCCTTGGTCACCGCCTCCCAGGCCCTGTCAGGCGAGATTGTACTGTTATTCTGTCGGGGTCTGCGATTTCTCTGCCAGGGACGCCCAGGAGGTTCGGGCTCTGATTTCTGGTCAGCCACGGCTTCCCCGCCTGGGGTCTGGCATTGGTACGTCTCCAGATCAAACCGCCACCGCCTGCCTTCCAGGTGAAACTGCAGAATCTTTCCTCCTTCAAGCAGCTCAATCGTATCAAATGGCAGGTTCTGCCCCACATAGGGCTTGGATAAAACCGTCGAAAGCACCTCCGCCAGACGCTGATGATCAAACGCCGGGCCACGGGTCCCCTGACGGCAATCCACAAGAACAAACTCCTTGCCTTCTTTCAAGTTATTGCGATACCAGAACTTCTGATTCTCATCAAACCAATTGGGCTGGATGGTCTTTTTGAAAACCTTATTGGAAGATACTTCCCGGAGCGTTTCAGCCCGCTGATAATCCTCACGTGAAATCGCAAACGAAGAAGCACAAATCCAGAGCATAAAAACGACGGACGCCAATATCCTCGCAATAATACTGTTTTGCATAATCTTCACCTGTTTTGCCTTGTATTGGTCCTGCATCGAAACACCTCCTGTACCACACGGATCTACCATACAGACAACCCCCATCGTTAACAAGTAACACGGATTCATCTGGGCAGTCAAAAATTCAACAGGTTGATTTCAGGAATTGACGACGTTTGAAGGACGGGGAATCACCCCACACCCCGTCTGGCAGCCGGTTCGACGGGCTTTCTGCTCGGCAGCCATCTGAGCAGAAACGACATCTTACGGATAAAACCCCGTATTGGGGTAGTCCGGACGGCCGTCGTCATTGTCGTACTCAATCGCTTCCGCCTCATCGAGAGTCAATTGAATCCGTTCGATTTTTTCAGCCGTACGCGTATGGCTGTTGACCGTCACAAGAATACCGCTCATTCGCACATCACCGGTGGCAAGCTCAAAGGGGTACGGCATTTGTGTGCGAAACGCACGGATCACACAGTCGCTTTTGCGTCCCAGCACCGAATCATGCGATCCAGTCATGCCGATATCGGTAATATACGCCGTGCCCTTCTGCAGAATCCGTTCATCCGCAGTCACAATATGCGTATGGGTCCCATACACACAGGCCACTTTGCCATCCAGATAATATCCCATCGCCACTTTTTCGCTGGTCGCTTCGGCGTGCATTTCGACAAAAACAATCTCGGCCTGCTGGGCCACACGCGACAGGATTGAATCTATCTTCGCATACGGACAATCCGCCGGCTTCATAAAAATCCGCCCAATCAGCGGTATCACCGCCACCGATACACCGCGGCCTGTCTGATATATCGCATAGTCACGACCCGCTGCATTGGCCGACAGGTTCGCCGGCCGGGCGATATTGGTATTCCCTTCTAAAACAGGGATAATCTCTTTTTTCCGAAAGGCATGGTCCCCCAGGGTGATTAAATGAACACCATATTTATTCAGCTTCTCATAAATCTGAGGCGTCAGCCCAGACCCGCCGGCGGCATTTTCCGCATTGGCAATCACGCAATCGATCTGTCGTTCCTTGACCAGGCCAGACAGACGCAATGCCAAGGCCCGTCGTCCAGGTCGGCCGACAATATCCCCGATACACAAAATAGTCAGCTTCATCCAACTCCCTGCGGCAGCTTACGCAATGCAGCCGACCGGCTCGCACCAGAAGCGGCATCCCGTATTTGCCCCTTAGGATTACCGAGCGTATTCCACACAGCGCACTTCACGCAGCAAGGTCACTTTGATTTCACCCGGATAGGTCATTTCCTCTTCAATCTTTTTGGCAATATCACGTGCCACTTTCATTGCCGATTCATCATTAATTTGATTGGCATCCACAATCACACGGATTTCACGACCCGCCTGGATCGCAAAACACCCTTCCACGCCTTTGAAGCTGCCGGCAATTTCTTCCAGTTTTTCAAGACGCTTGATATAACGTTCCAGCGTTTCACGGCGAGCCCCGGGACGCGATGCACTGATGGCATCTGACGCGGCAATCAGCGGCGTATACGGATTATCCGGCGGACAATCGCCATGGTGTGCCTCAACCGCATTAATCACGATCTGCGGCTCTTTAAACCGACGCAGATAATTGGCGCCAATCGCCGGGTGACCGCCTTCAATTTCGCGGTCCATCGCCTTGCCGATATCATGCAGCAGCCCCGCTCGTTTGGCCATGGTCCCATCCAGACCCAACTCATCGGCCATGACCTGGGCCAGAAACGCCACTTCAACACTGTGCCGCAATACATTCTGCCCATAACTGGTACGATAATGCAGAGCCCCCAGCATACCGAGAATCTTATTATTCAGACCACGAACATCCACTTCTTCAGCCGCTTCCTTACCAATCTGCATCACCTTAGCGTGAACATCTTTCTTGGTCTGAGCCACAATTTCCTCGATTCGGCTTGGATGAATGCGTCCATCCTGAATCAAACGCTCCATACTCAGCCGAGCCACTTCCCGGCGAATCGGATTAAACCCACTGACCACAATCACACCCGGCGTATCATCCACAATCACGTCAACGCCGGTCGCCTTTTCAAACGCCCGGATATTCCGCCCCTCACGACCAATAATACGACCTTTCATCTCGTCATTGGGAATATCCACCATCGATACACTGACCTCACAGGTCTGCTCTGCCGCATACCGCTGAATGGCCAGGTTGATGATTTCCTTGGCTTTTTCCTCGGCCTGTTCTTCCGCCTGAGCAACTTTTCGGGAAATTAACTGTCCCATCTCCCGCTCGCATTCTTCTTCAAGATTGGTTAACAGCAGCTGACGAGCCTGCTCAACATCCATTCCGGTAATTTTGAGCAATTGACTTTTCTGCTGGGCAAGAACCGTAGATAATTCCTTATTTTTGGCATTATAGCTCTGGATTTGCCTTTGTACTTCCTGCTCGGATTGCTTGACCTGTTTTTCACGCTGGATGAGTTGTTCGGTTTGTCGCTCCAGAACGTCTTCTCTTTTGGATAGACGCAATTCCTGATTCCGCAGCTCGCTTTCTTTTTTCTCCACTTCGGCAGTGAATTCCTGACGCTTTTTCATCTGCTCAGAGGCAGCGTCCAAGCGGGCTTCTTTCACTATCGTTTCGGCTTCCCGACGAGCTGTCTCAATGCGATTCTGAATCTCCTGTTCGACCTTTTTGGATCGTGTTTTGGCAAATCCAAGAACCAGAAGAAGCGACCCTACGCCGCCTATGACAAGCCCCAAAATTAATCCGATGATGATAGTTCCCCCCATCGCTTGTGCTAATATTTCCATGCTGCACCTTTCCTTTACTACTGCATATTCGGTCTTATGCACAGGTCCCGCAAGGGGTTACAGCAGCATGAGCAAAGGTATGAAGTCAATTTAACAAGACCCGTATCAGCAACGCTTGAGGCGCAACATCCCCTTCTCAGGCAGACCGCTCTTGTGGGTGGAGCCGACACTGCCTGTTCGATAGAATACATTCATTGGGTTGCTTCCCATTCCCCGGCACTCTGGCCGAAGCCGTTGTTATTATACAACTCTGTCCTGACTACATTCACCGACACGACACCGATTTCGGACTTGACAGGACCACTTCTTGTCCCGCCTTTCGCCCATCTTTGTCGCAGACCGATGTTTATGAAGCTCTGCTGCCTGCCCACTTTTCGTGGTCGGCTGTGCTGGTTTCCATCCTCCGAACTAAATTATCCTCGGTCAGAAGGAAACGCTATCTATATTTAACCCTCTACGCAAAGGGTCTATCCTTTATCATACCCACTCTTTGATTTCGGTCAAGCGAAAACCATTTCTACAACAAATATTCTGGGTTCTTATATTATCGGACTCGTTTTAACCCCAAAGGCATTATATTCATTAAAACAAGGTTTTTCGTTAATCGAG
>JAWRKM010000069.1:0-5155 GCA_040306945.1 Anaerohalosphaeraceae bacterium | reverse complement strand
TGCCTTGGAGCGCAGCATCATCGCTGCGGCCTTGCCGCTTTGTGCTCTGAACGAATTGGAACAATATGCACTATTCATAATCCTCCTATTATGTCGGAAAAACAGGTGTCAAGTCAAACAAAATTTCCAAAAATAGGTGCAGGTGTTAAAATAGGGGAATTAAGCCTGGCGTTTATGACTGTCCGTTACCTAAATGGCTTGAATTCCGGTGCTCTTTATCGTCAAACAAGACGGTTTCTATCGCTCCCAAGAGGAAAATCAGGTATCCAAATAATTCGGTAATTTCCTCGATAACCCGCTTGTAATCACGATGGTAGTCGTCGCCCATGACCAATTCGAGAAACCGACCATGGCCGACCAACTGAGCGATCAAGGCGATGACGATAAAGCCTGCCCATAAAACGCCGAACGGTGCAGTGCGAACAAAGTAATCGACCTGCGGGCCAAGGGTAGCTTGATGACGCCAGCCATAGAATACGGCAAACCCCAGCAGACATGCTGCAGGGATTTCCCATCGGATAACAGGGATTTGATCAAAAATGCCGTCCATTTCACGGATTGCAGCAATAGCAGAAATAATGCTGAATAGTGTGAACAGGCATCGCATTGGGGGTTCTTTCCATGCTCCGATGGCAAAGATAATCGCCGCTTGTCCCATCAGGGCAAACTGCAGCCATTCGATGGGGCCATTCTCCGAGAAAAGTACAAAGTCGCCGGGTTCCAGCAGGTGCGGCAAAGATGCCAAACCGGCCAGCATCCCAAGAGTATAAAGAGAAAACCGTGCAAGCGTCTGCACGGCTAATCTGTGTTTATTGGGCATATTGGTGTTCCTTAAAAGCTCGACCTATTTAATAGAAAACTAACAAGATGTCAAGGAGGAGGGGGATAAATTTTATGTATACCTTTAACTGTATCAGGTATGTCTCTTAAGTCCGATTTTGTTGGCGCCATCGACGACCAGGATTTGGACGTGAGGCTTGTCCTGAATCCATGCGTCCACGAGTTGCTGGGGGTGGTGTGTCGGGTACATATGGGCAGCGAGAATTTGGTCGTCGGTTAATTCGGAATAGACCCATAGCCTTTGCAGCCGCTGGATGAGTTTGGCGAAACGATAGGGTTTGTGGCTGAACATTTTATAGCGGCCCTGTACGGTTTGATATATCTGATCGAAAGGCAGCGTCAGCAGGTTCCAGAAATGCTCCATGGAATTGGCCGGGCCGATGCCGTGACTGCAGGCGGAGCAGAACAGGATTTGGCCGCCGTCCATGACGGCCTGTTCAGTCAGTTCAAGGGCACGCTGGGCGATATACAGATCCATATCGTTGGGGTGTCCGCCGGGGCTGACAATCAGTCGTTGGACAGGATGGATGATGTGCAGATTCAATTGGTCCGCTTGAGCAAAGGCTTTGGCGCAGACCTGGCGGATTGGCCCCAAAGCCGCCCATTGAATGGCCCCATGCGAACTGATGATTGTCAGTGCATCAACGGGTCTTCCCTGCAGGATTTGCTCCATGGCCTCGATTTGGTCGGCAGCCAGGGGTTGATTTTGATGTGCAGGGTCCGGGTGAAAGGGATGGGCACAAAAGCCGCTGGCGGTGTCGAGCGACAGGCTGTGATTGCCGCGTGCGGTTTCCTCATCGCAGATTCCTGGCACAAAATTTTTGACCGGATTGGAATAGCCTGCAAAGTAATGTGGTTTTACGTCACTGAGGACGAGAAATATCTCTCTGTCCTGGATGGCGGCATTGCAGCGGATGGCAGTGCCCCGCTGCGTGGTGCCAATGTAGATAAAGTCTGCGTGCTGGCAGTCATGGACCATGATGTCGCAGGTGTGAAGGCCGGCGGTCTGGCATATCCGACGAAGCTGGTCACACAAGACCAGATTGCCCTGAGTCCGAGCCGGATGGGTGCCCGTACACAGGATGAATCGGATGGAAGCGGCCTTGTGGAGCAGCGGGGCAAGGGCGGTGAGACAATCGGCGATCGGCAGATCGCGTGTCGCATCTGGCAGCAGAATGCAAAGCCTGCGGTTGTGTATGCGATTCTGGAATGAGATGGAATAGCTCTGGATTGCTGCCGACAAGAGTTCCTGATTCCGGCCGGGATGAGTGTGCTGACTGCGGGGAACAATCCAACCCGCACAATTCTGATCGGGTATGTTCAGCGGCAGTGTGGTCTGCCCATAATGAAGCTCTGTTTGCATCTGCGATTTACTCCGGATACCGAGGATTATGAATTCAAATGATAGCTGGTCTTTCTTCGGCAGGCAATGAAATTAAGCATCAGATGTTACAAAAGGGGGGCATTGGGTACAATAATACCATTTACGAAAAGGGTTTATGTGTTAGAATCGTGAAAATGGAATGGATGCCAAGTCCATCGGGTTCAATTGTCTTATCTTACAAATAGAAGCTCAGTCACAAGACAAGTAACGTGTTAAATTGCAGGAAACACAGAGTCATAGAACAGAGAATTCATAGAATTGTGAGGAAATCAAGATGACAAGCCAACATTTTCGAAACGCAGCAATACGGGTCCTGGCGGTGGGGTTTGCTTTGGCCGGCAGACCCGTTTGGGGTCAATCTGCCGACACCGTCGTTCAAGAAGCTGCCAAAGCCTATCCGCTTGCGGCCAAAGTCAATCCTTTGATTGGCACCGGCGGCCATGGCCACACCTATCCGGGTGCCTGTGTGCCGTTTGGGATGGTGCAGCTTAGTCCCGATACCGGAACCGAAGGCTGGGACTGGTGCTCGGGCTATCATTACAGTGATCACTCTATCATGGGATTCAGTCATACCCATTTGGACGGAACAGGCTGTGCCGACCTGGGCGATTTTCTGTTTATGCCGACCACGGGCGAACTGCAGTTTGAACCCGGTTCCAAGCGGAATCCCGATGAGGGATACCGTTCGCGGTTTTCGCATGACCAGGAACAGGCCTGTGCAGGCTATTACGGTGTTTATCTGAAAGATTATGATATCGCTGTGAAATTGACCGCGACCTGCAGAGTGGGTGTCCATCAGTATAATTTCCCCGCGACCCAAGAGGCCAATGTGATTATGGACCTTAGCCATTCCATCGGGGGAGGCACGATTCGTGAAAGCAAGGTCCAGATCGTCGGCGACCGTGAAGTCCGCGGCTATGTTCGCAAAAGCGGCTGGTCTCCGGATCGGTTTCTGTACTTTGTCGCGCGGTTCTCACAGCCGTTTGTCAAGAGCGGTATTGTTGTCAATCGCAAACTCGATGAGTCCGCCAAACAGGCCGAAGGCAAAGACATCCAGTGCTATGTCCGCTTCGATACGACCCGGGAGCGTGTTGTGGTAGTCAAGGTAGCGCTTTCGGCAGTCAGCTGGGAGGGGGCGGCGAAGAACATGGATGCCGAGTGTCCCGGCTGGGATTTCCAGCAGGTGTGCAATGGGGCCATGGAAAGCTGGAACATGCAGTTGTCCAAGATTACGGTGGATGGCGGCCCGGCGGCCAATCAGACGGTCTTCTATACAGCATTGTATCATAGCTGTCTGGCGCCGAATTTGTTTACGGATGTGGATGGCCAGTATCGCGGCATGGACAAGAAAATCCACAAAGCCGAGAACTTTGAAAATTACACGGTGTTTTCTCTGTGGGATACTTTCCGCGCCGCTCATCCGCTACTTACGCTGATTGAACAAAAGCGGACCAACGATTTTATTCATTCGCTGCTGGGCAAATATGAACAGCGGGGTATTCTGCCGTTCTGGGAACTGGCTTCCGACGAAACCTGGTGTATGATTGGGTATCACTCGATTCCGGTGATCGCCGACGCCTATGCCAAAGGACTTCGCGGTTACGATGTGAAGAAGGCCTTTACCGCCATGAAGCACAGTGCCATGCAGGACCACCAGGGCCTCGATGAATATAAAAAGCTCGGCTACATTTCGCTGAGCGATGATTCGCAGTCGGTTTCCCGAACGGCGGAATATGCCTATGATGACTGGTGTATTGCCCTGATGGCCAAAGACCTGGGCAGCCAGGATGATTATGACTTGTTCACGCGCCGCTCACAGCAGTATCGAAACCTGTTTGATCGTTCGGTGGGATTTATTCGGGGCAAGACCAGAGACGGAGCCTGGAAGGCGGACTTTAACCCCGACCATTTGCCTGCAGACGGGGCCAGTGAATACACTGAAGGCAATTCATGGCATTATACCTGGTTTGCACCGCATGATGTCGAGGGGCTGATCGAGCTGATGCACGGCGATGCGGCATTTATCAAAAAAATGGATGAACTGTTTGTCCGCCAGGGACGGGAACATGCCGATGTCAGCGGCCTGATTGGTCAGTATGCCCACGGTAACGAACCCTGCCATAATTATGCCTATTTGTATGTTTATGCCGGCGTGCCCTGGAAGACACAGGAAAAGGTATCTCAAATCGTCAGGAGCCTTTACACCGACAAGCCGGACGGTCTGTGCGGCAATAACGACTGCGGGCAGATGTCAGCCTGGTATGTCTTCAGTGCGTTGGGTTTTTATCCGGTCTGCCCCGGCCAGCCGATGTATGTGTTTGGTACGCCGCTGTTTCCGTCTGCTGTGCTGAACCTTGAAAATGGCAAGACCTTCAAGGTGGTTGCCGAAGGTGTCTCCGATAAGAATATCTACATTCAGTCTGCCACGCTGAACGGCAAAGCGTACACCAAGACCTATATCCAGCATGCCGATATTATCCAGGGCGGTACGCTGGTCTTTAAAATGGGGTCAGAGCCGAATAAACAATGGGGTTTGGCCAAGGCTGACCGGCCGTATTCTGTTCCGGGCCAACGGCTGACACTGATGCCGTATCCGGCCGGTTCTCAGCAGGTCTTTCTTGACACCATGACGGTTGAATTCAAGTGCGATGATGAAGGTGCCAGGATGTATTATACCGTCGATGGCAGCGAGCCGGATGTCTCCTCATTGCTTTATACTAAACCGATTGAAGTGAATCAGACAACAACCATCAAAGTCCGGGCATTCAAAGACGGATGCTGGCCCAGCAGTGTACTCAGTACGACGCTGACTAAAAAGGCCCTGAATCCTGCTGTTGAAATCAGCGGTCTTGAAAATGGTTTAAATTATGTTCTTTATGTCGGCAATTTCCGCCGGACGACGGAGTTTGCCAAATCCCAACCCCAAGAACG
>JAWRKM010000068.1:0-106990 GCA_040306945.1 Anaerohalosphaeraceae bacterium | reverse complement strand
TCCAAACCACCTTTTATCCTGTACAAGGCGTATCCCTAAACAAACCAAACGAACCCAATTTTGCTGTAAACCTTTCAAAAACAGCGATTTCAGCAAAATAATATCAAAAAAACATCGACTTATGATAGTCATCTGACGATTTAAACAATACAAAGAGTAGTGTAACAGGTGTAGTCGAGATAAATTAGCCTATTTCTGTCTTTTATGAGGACATAGAATGACCAAACTGGATCCAACCAAGCTGAAGGATTGGGAAATCGCCGAGCTGGCCGAGGAGAATATGAAACCCCTGTATCAGCTTGCCCGCGACCTCGGGCTGGCCTACGGGGAGCTGCTGCCGATGGGCGAGAAGCTGGCCAAGATTGACTACGCCAAGGTGCTGGAGCGGCTGCGTTACGCTCCGACCGGCCGCTACATCGATGTGACAGCGATCACCCCCACTCCGCTGGGCGAGGGCAAGACCACCACGACCATCGGCCTGGTACAGGGTCTGGGCAAGCTGGGCAAGCGAGTCTGCGGTACGATTCGTCAACCCAGCGGCGGCCCAACCTTTAACATCAAAGGCTCGGCAGCCGGCGGCGGCCTGTCGCAATGTATCCCGATGGTGCCCTTTTCCATTCGCCTGACCGGCGACATCGAATGTGTAACCAATGCTCACAACCTGGCCATGGTGGCACTGACTTCCCGGATGCAGCATGAGGCAAACTATGACGATGCAAAGCTGGCCAAGATTGGTCTCCGCCGGCTGGACATCGACCCGACTAATGTTCAGATTAAATGGGCGATCGATTTCTGTGCTCAGGCATTGCGGAATATCGTGATTGGCCGGGGCGGCAAGATGGACGGTGTCGAGATGGAATCCGGCGCCCAGATTTCCGTATCCAGCGAAGTAATGGCCATTCTGGCGGTATCCAAAGACCTGGCCGACCTGCGGCAGCGGATGGCCAAAATTGTCGTTGCATACGATAAACAAGGCAATCCTGTAACGACCCGTGACCTGGAGGTTGATGGTGCCATGACAGCCTGGATGGTCGATGCACTCCATCCCAATCTTGTCCAAACTATTGAAGGCCAGCCGATTCTCGTTCACGCCGGCCCGTTTGCCAATATCGCCATCGGCCAGAGCAGCATCATTGCGGACCTGGTGGCTACGCGGCTGTGCGAATACGTCGTTACTGAAAGCGGCTTTGCTGCGGATATCGGCTTTGAAAAATTCTGGAATCTCAAGTGTCGGATGTCCGGTCTGAAACCGCACGCAGTGGTCGTGGTCTGCACGGTGCGGGCATTGAAGATGCACGGCGGCGGCCCAGCCGTCAAACCCGGAGCCCCGCTGGCGTCGGAGTACAAGCAGGAAAATCTCGCCTTGCTGGAAAAGGGCTGCGAGAACCTCGTCGCCCATATCGAGATCGTCCGCAAATCCGGTATTCGCCCGGTTGTGTGCATCAATAAATTCTACACCGATACCGAAGCGGAGCTGAACCTGGTACGTTCCATTGCCCAGCAGGCCGGGGCGGAAGCGGCGGTATCCGACCACTGGCTGCGCGGCGGAGAAGGTGCGATTGAACTGGCCGAGAAAGTCGCGGCAATAGCACAGGAAGAACACGAATTTGAATATCTGTATTCACTGAACATGCCGCTCAAGCAGCGTATCGAATTGATTGCCACGGAAATCTACGGGGCCAAAGGCGTCACCTACTCGGAAAAGGCTTTAGCCAAAATCAAAAAACTCGATGCTCAGCCGCACATCCGTTCGCTGGGAACCTGTATGGTCAAGACGCACCTGAGTCTGTCGCATGATCCGGATTTGAAAGGCCGGCCCACCGGCTGGGAGCTGCCGATTCGGGACGTGATGGTCTATGAGGGGGCAGGCTATGTGGTGCCAATTGCCGGGGACATCAAACTGATGCCCGGGACAGCGTCTGACCCAGCTTTCCGCCGCATCGATGTGGACGTCAAGACCGGCAAGGTGCGGGGCCTGTTCTAAGGCGGCTCAGTCGCCCTGCCGTAACCGACGGGCCAGCACCGACAAGCCAAAGATGGCCGTGCTGACCAGAACAATGCAGGCGCCGGTCGGCAAATCCAGATAGAATGAGATGCCGAAACCCACAACCGCCGACAGCATCCCGAAGACTGTTGCCGTCAAAACCAGCGAACGATGTCCGCGGCAAAGCTGATAGGCCGCAGCGGCAGGATTGGTGATCAAACTGAAAATCATCATGCCGCCGATGAGCTTGATATTGATGGAGATAATCAGGCCGCACAGGGCCAGAAACAGAGCATACACCAGACCACTGTGCACCCCGGTGGCGGCGGCAATCTGACGGCTAAAGAGGATGACTTTTAATTCCTTGTTGCACAGCATCGCAAAGACCGCCAGCACGATAGCGGTTGCGACAATCACCACAACCGACTCGCTGCTGACAAACAGGATGTTCCCCCACAGCAGGCCGAGGATTTCATTGCGGCTGTCTTTGACCAGACCCATCCCCAGAAATGTCAGCCCCAGCATCAGAGAAAACAGAATTGCAAGGCCCGCGTTCGTATCAAGGCGGGATTTTTCGGGAGGGATGGCGGCCATCGACATTGCCATCAGTACCGATAAAGCTATCGCCCCAAAAACCGGATTCACCCCGAACAGCACCGCAAGGATAGTCCCGGCCATCGCGGCATGGGAGATACAGATACCGATAAAGGGGATACGCATCCCGACCAGATAAACCCCGAGGAATCCGGTCGATGCCCCGGCCACCGCACCAGCCAGAATAATTGTATAGAAGAAGGAATCCATCGGTTAATCGCCTCCGGGGAATGAGTCAAGACCATGGTTCCATTGAGGCGTCAGGCCAGGGTAGATATCCCGCACCAGGCTGGATTCCAAAACCGTCTGGGCCGGACCGTCGATGGCCACCCGTCCGGCATGGAGCAGGACGGTACGATCATCTTTTCGCAGCAACGACTGGACATCATGGGATATCATCACCGTCGTCAGATTCAGCTCGGCAGTCAGACGGCGGATCAGGGTAATGATTTGCAGCTTCCAGTTGATGTCGAGATTGGAGGTCGGCTCGTCGAGCATCAAAACCGATGGCTGCTGAGCCATTGCCCGGGCAATCAAGACCTTCTGCTGTTCGCCGCCGGAGAGGCTGTTGAAGGTTTGCCGGCTTTGGTCAGCCAGCCCTACAGCCTCCAGCCATTGATCCACAATTGCGTAATCGCTGCGAGTCAGGCGTGTCAGCAGCGGCTTGACACTGCTGCGCCCCATGGCGGCGATTTCGCGGACGGTAAACGGCAGATGACTGTTGTACTCGGCGGATTGCGGGATATAGCCAATGTGCCTGCGGAGATTGCTTTTGCTCCAGGGGTTCAGGGCTGTCAGGCAGGCGGAGCCGAAATGCACCTGACCGGTGTCGGGAGCCAGCAGACCGCACAGGATTTTCATCAGGGTGGTCTTGCCGGCACCATTGGTACCAATAATGTGCACAAACTGACCGGCGGGGATTTGCAGCTGCGGAATATCCAGAATCGTGCGGGAAGAACGGACGACTTTAACCCCCATGACATCCAGACTGACCCCCGCCATCAGTGAACCGCCTCGATAAGAGCATTGACATTACGGGTTACAAGAGCATCAAACGCCGGGCTTGCATCACCTTGCGGAAAATTGCTGAAGACAGCCACTTTAATAGCCAGATGCTCCGCCATGGCTTCGGCAAGCTGCGTCCCTTCCTGTTGATTGGCAATAATCAGGGCGATGGGATTGCGGCCGGTGTTGATCAGATTCTGATTGATTTGAGCGGCAGTTTCGGTGTCGCTGCCGGTAAAGGTATCCACAGGATTCAATCCCAGCCAGCGGCTGAATTCAGCCTGATGGCGTAAGGTCAGCACATTAAGGCCTGTCAATCCCGCCTGCTCGATGCGGGCTTTAATGTCCCGCTCAAGCTGTGCCAGACGCTCCTTAATTTCGGCCTGCCGCAGCCGGAACTGCTCGCACTTGTCCGGATAGAGTGTGCCAAGTGCCTGGGCTGTTTCGTCAAGCATCGTCAAATAGGTCTGCGGAATACACATCCCTGGGCCGGGTTTGAGCGTAATCACCTTCGGGGCATTGGCGGTTTTTTGGTCGAGTACTTTGGCTACGTTGCTTTGAAAATCAAAGACCAGCAGCACACGGGCCTGATATAACCGCCAGGCCTGCGACGGGGTCATATCGAAATGCCCCGGACACATCCCCGGCGGGGCCAAATCAAAAACCGGAACGGTATCGCCGCAAAGATCCCGCACGATCGCTCCAAGGTAGGCATTGGCCACGGCAATCTCGGCCTGTCCTGCCGAAGGCGGCAAAGTCTTTTTGCATCCCCCCAGACACGCCAGCATCACAACGATCATCACCCTCGCTGCCGGAGCCCAGGTCGTATTCATGGATTACCCTCGAAAGAACCGATTTCACTGCCGTTTTTCAGACGCATCCGAATCAGAAAACCCTTGCGCTGGGTGTAGCCAAACCAAAGCTCTTTGGGTACGGGGTAACGATTGGCGGCAGTCCGCAAAAGCCAGTCTTCATCAAAATTCGGGCCCACACTGAACACCACCCATTTGATGGGAGACGACTCAATGTCGCTGTGCCATTGCCCCTTGTCTGTGTCGAGGCTGCTGGCAGCGGGAAACCCATTCGGTGCCCACAACCGGGCTTTGGTCCATTTATCAATAATATCCCGGTCGCGGATGCATTCGCCGACACTGCGGTATTTATAGGTACGTCCCGGATGAAACCGGTCTTCCATCGCAACACTCATCGCTTCGTCGGGACTTTTGGCGGGCAGATAATCGCCGCGGGTCAGTTCGGGGGGAAGCTGAAACAAATGGTCTTTCAGAGACCCCGATCCGCAGTCTTCACGCGTAGGCGGATACTTGCGGTGCTCGGTATGGTAACACTCCAGCGCCAAAGCAATTTGTCGCAAATCCGAATTGGTACTCAGGATTTTGGCCTGCAGGCGGGCTCGATTCAGTGACGGCATCACAATCGCGATCAGCAGGCCAACGATGGCAAGCACCACCAACAGCTCGATTAACGTAAATCCCTTTTTTACGGTCGTCATCTTTACGACTCCCGGCAGCGTTCCCTTTGCCGCGATAATAGCTTTCTAACGATAAGCCGGTTTGATTATTGACACAAACCCGGCGTGCACTTCATCCAATTGCCCGCCAGTTCAGCAAAATCGATAATATCCACTTTGAAATCGCCGTTGATATCACCCGGCAGATTGCCGCGCTTATATCCGCGATGGGTCAGCACCAGACCATTGCCGTCGTAATTGGTTACCCATATACGATAGCCGTCCTTGCATACGTTATAGCTGCTGCTTTCCTGGTCCATGATACCGATCACATCGATAAGGCCTGTGGGACAGGCATAACGCCGGAAACCATCACCAAGCCCCAGCAGGACTGGAAATGTTCTGCCCGAGCCGTCGGTTACAGTAACCGTTTTATTCGGACCCCAGTTTTCGGGATCCACAATGGTTACATTCTCCAGCCGAACCAGACACCCCTGATGATATTCAGGGCCGGTCAGACGACTGGCATCAAAGATATACTGGTTATTTGCGTCTTTGAGCTGATCCAGTGTAACAACCTGTGCGACTGGCAGTCCGACTGCAGGCTTGACCAGCTCGATTGTAAAATCCTTGAACGGAGCTTTGTCGTGCTGTTCATTGCAATTGATCTTGCCTTTGTAGAATTTATACCAGCCGGTCACACGGACGCGGTCGCCGGAGGTAAAGACATAACCGGTATTCGGGTCGGTATTGATGCGCCACAGTTCATCCAGCAATTCAGCATCGGTATAATCATCAGAGCTGGTCACTTTGCTGTAATACTGGCCCAGCCAGATGGCTGTTCCGGCGTGGTCATCTCCTTCGCCCTGAATATAAACCTGCCACTGGCCGCCCATGTAGCCTGCACCAGGAGCGGGATTAAGCATTTCTTCCGGGGAATTCAAGACAATCCCCTCAAAAACAACCTTATCTGTAGCCGAATAGGTGCCGACTCCGTTGGCATTCACGGCCTGTAATTGCCGATGCGTAACCTCCGCTATCGTTGCATCTGCTGCATACACCAGAGTTGAAGACAGACATGCCAATAAACATACCCATTTTGCTGCTCTCATCGTACTACCCTCCAATGTGAATTCTGAATTATAATGCGCATACGATTCTTCCATTTTTGCTACTGCGCATAAAAATATCAGGAATTTGCTACGCAGTCAAGCATAAATCCGCTATAATAACGCCCTCTGGTGTTTTTTATAATACAATTAAAAACAAGGACTTAGAGGATTTTAGAGCATGGACAACAAAGCATTTACCATCGATTTAAACCAGACTCAGGAGTATCAACCCCTGTTGCGAGGCACTCCCCAGACCTGCGGAATGCGATCAGGGCGGGTGTATTTGCTGCCGGGGCAGGAATGCGGACAGCATTCGACCAACGCCCACGAGGAGCAACTGGTTTTTCTGGCCGGGCAGGGTACGTCATATCTGGGGCAAGACCAGAGCCAGACTATTCCTGTCGGCTATGGAAAGATTCTGTATGTACCGCCGCACACGCTGCACAACATCAAAAATACCGGTACCGAGCCGCTGGTTTATATCTATTGTGTAACACCCATCCTGCAGACAAGGATCTAATCAAAGTTGTCAGCTTAGCCTTGTAAAACAGAACCTCTGGCCCTACAATACCGGACAGTGACGTGAACTTGAAATCAGACCTATATCGGAGTGATATATGACCGCTCGGATTATCGACGGAAAACAGATCGCCGCCCAGATGCGCGAAGAATTAAAGCAAAAGGTTGCAGCATTGAAAGCCAAAGGCATTACACCCGGATTAGCGGTAATCCTGGTGGGGGATGACCCCGCGTCGAAATCCTATGTTACGGCAAAAGAGAAAGCCTGTGAGGAAATCGGTATTTATTCTTGTGATAACCGCATTCCAGCCACGACAACACAAGCCGAACTCCTGGCCATCATCGACCAATTCAACAAGGACTCGAAAATACACGGGATTCTGGTACAGCTCCCTCTGCCCAAACATATCAATGAAGATGCGGTGCTGCTGGCGATTGACCCGAAAAAGGATGTGGACGGTTTCCATCCGGTCAATGTCGGCAGAATGGTTGTCGGGCAGGAAGCCTATTTGCCCTGCACACCACATGGAGTCATTCAGCTTCTGGTCCGATCGGGCGTGAAACTGGACGGGGCCGAGGTCGTGGTGGTCGGACGCAGCAATATTGTCGGAAAACCGGTAGCCAATATGCTCATCCAGAAGGCCCCTACCGGCAATGCCACGGTAACAATCTGTCATACGCGAACAAAAAATCTGGCCGAGCATGTCCGCCGGGCAGATATTGTCATCGCCGCAGCCGGCAGACCCAATACGATTACTGCTGAGATGGTCAAGCCCGGGGCGGTGGTCATCGATGTCGGCGTCAACCGGATTGATGATGCCAGCAAAAAAAGCGGCTTTCGTCTGGTCGGCGATGTAGATTTTGAAGGCGTTAAAGAGAAGGCCTCACAAATTACCCCCGTGCCTGGTGGTGTCGGGCCGATGACGATTACGATGTTGCTGTTCAATACCGTTCTGTCGGCGGAAAAAACTTTATCGGAGTAATTGCTGTAACGACGGTTCTTTCGCGGGCATCTGAAAGAAAAACTCCCCATCAGGGGAGTGACTACATCCTTTTCGGAAAGAATGCCTTATGCGAAGAATATTGAGCGGAATTCTCGTTTATGTCTGTTTTATCACCCTTCATACCTCAGCGGGCCTGCCTCCTGCTGAGCCGCTAAAAAGCTTTAAGCCCGGCCAGCTTTGGCCGGATACGGACGGGGTTCACATCAATGCCCACGGCGGCGGAATCCTGGTGCATGAGGACACCTACTACTGGTTCGGCGAGCACAAGACCGAAGGACGACGCGGTAATAATGCCTGGGTCGGGGTGCAATGCTATTCGTCCAAAGATCTGTACAACTGGAAGAACGAAGGGGTTGCCCTGTCGGTGGTCAGGGATGACCCCGGTCATGATATTGCCGCCGGGTGCATCATCGAACGGCCCAAGGTCATCTACAACGCCAAGACAGACAAATTTGTCATGTGGTTTCACCTGGAGCTGCGGGGCAAAGGCTACACCGCCGCACGTGCAGGTGTGGCGGTGGCCGACAAGGTCACCGGGCCATATCAGTATTTGTATTCGCTGCGTCCCAATGCAGGGGTCTGGCCGGAGAATGCGACCAAAGAGGATAAGCAGCCGGGGAAAGAGAATTTTCTGGCACGGGATTTTGAGGGCGGGCAGATGTCGCGGGATATGACGCTGTTTGTCGATGACGACGGCAAAGCATATCATATTTACTCAGCGGAGGAAAACTATACCCTTCATATCTCGCTGCTGACGGATGATTATCTCAAGCCTGCGGGCAAGTATGTGCGGGTCTTCCCGCGGGGCCACATGGAAGCTCCGACGATTTTCAAGCACAACGGACTGTATTATTTTATCGGCTCGGAATGCACGGGATGGAATCCCAATCCGGCCCATTCGGCGGTGGCCAAATCCATCTGGGGGCCGTGGAAGGAACTGGGCAATCCGTGTCAGGGCGAGAAAACCGAAACGACCTTTGACAGTCAGAGCACCTACGTTCTGCCGCTTCCCAATAAGCCAGGATGTTTTATCTTTATGGCCGACCGCTGGCGTCCGCAAAATGCTATCGACGGGCGGTATGTATGGCTGCCGATTGAGTTTGAAGACAACAGACCGATTCTGCGGTGGCGGGATGAGTGGGATTTGAGCTTTTTCGATTCAAAACCGTAACCGTTGGCGGTTTATTGCAGTTCCATCAGAGTCAGGGTGATATCTTTTGGATCGACTTCGGGGTAATCCAGGCTGATTGAGGCGACAGTCTGACAAACCCTGGCCACAGATACGGACGCAAAGGCACAGGCACTCTGACGCGGCATGAATTTTTCCGCCGACTCCCAGCGAGATAACGGCGTCAAACAATACAGCATCAGCAGACAGCCCCACAGAATATGGCCGAACAGCAGACCAAACGCGGCACCGCCGGCTATTTTCACCAGCGGGCGAAAATAGCTATCCACCCCCCGCACGAAAAATCGGAACAGGAAATAATCCAGACCGGCAAAAATCAGACCACCGACGGCACACAGACAAATCAGGGCTGCAACCCAATCCGGCAGAAAGAATTTGGGCCCGGCCTGCAGCAGAAACGGCGTGGACATCACCGCGGCATACACTGCCACAACCAGGCAAAACAGATGAATTGCCATACGATAGGCCCCTGCTTTGATGCCCAGAACAACCCCTATGAGCAAAAAGAGAATCACAATCATGATTTACTCTCCAGTCCCTGGATAATGCGTTTGATTTCCTGCATGGAGGTTTTGCCGGCCAGCACCCATTGCATCCCCTCCCGGCGGAGATAATGGAACATCCGGTCATTGCCTTCGGCAGCCAGGCGGGCAGCATTGAACTGGGGATCGCGAAGCTGCTGAGCGAGGGTTTCATTCATCTCAGTAACTTCGGCCAGAATCGCCCGGTCCATATAGCCGGTCTGGAAACAGTCCGAGCAGCCGCCGGGGGCATAGATACTGCCGGTACCAATCTTTTTATTTCCGAGATAATCCTGCTGGAACTCGCTAAGCTGGGCCTTGACTTTGCATACCGGACACAAGCAGGACACGAGCCGCTGGGCACAAACAAGCACTACCGCCTGGGCCAGTTGCGGGGCGGGAATGCCCCAGTCAGTCAACTTCACTAAGGCGGCTTCCGCGGAAGATGCATCCAGAGCAGCCAAAACAAGCCGACCGTTCTGTGCCAGACGAACTGCCATCTGTGCCGTATCCGCATCTGCCAGACAATCAATCATAATCACTTCAGCATCGGTTTGTTCGAGGGTATGCAGCATTTGCGCGACCGACCACGGAGCGGGCGGCTGGGTTTGATGGATTCCCAGCATGGCAAATTCAATTTGGTCCTGGACGGTGGCGATATGACGCGACAGGCTGCGCACCGAATCGAGAGCGGAATACAGAGCTGTTTTTTTGCCGCTGCGAGCCGGGCCGCAAAACAGAATCAGACCACTGTCTTTGGTCAGGGCTTTTTGGATCTGTGCCAGCTGGGCGGCAGTATAGCCAAGCTGGTCAAGTTTGGGCGGAGTCAGTGCGGAATGAAAGACACGAATCGTCATCCGCTGCCCTGCCAGGGCACAGACCTCAAGCACACGAAAATAGGCCGTTATGCCGCCTGACCTGCCGGTAAAGGTCCCGGGGCGGCCCTCTTTGGGATGCTGCGGCATGCCTGCCATGGTTCGAACCAGAGACAACACCCCGGCAGCCTCGCGGGGCATAAGCTGCTGCCAGCGATGGTATCGCCCGCCGATTTCAAGGCCAACCTGATAGCCGCCAGCAATATCCGGCTCGATGATAATCCACTTGGCTTTGCGTTTCATCGCCTCAGCACAGAAGGCCTCCACGATGGTACGGAATTGCATTTCAACAACCGAATCCCCCGCATGCTCAAGCAGCGTCGCTCCCTTTTCCGACAAGGCAGACGGTTCTTTTTCAGGCAAACCCGCATCACCGAGCAGATCCACCACCACCGGCCGCTGGGGTGCGGGCGTGTCGTCCGCTGGCAATGACGTTTGATGTTCTTGCGGTTCTATATCAGCAGGTACTGTGTGGCCAAATACCTGATCCAAACTCTGGCCATCATCGGTCATCAACTGGACACAAGGGCTTTCAGGAGGTTCCACACGAAAAATCGTATGAAGCGTATAGGGCACCACTCGACGCAGCGGCATCCGGCCATCGGCAATTTGACAAACGCTATCGACAATGAACAGGATAATCAGCACCAGCGGCCCGACGAATAGGGCAGCCAGGCAAGCCGCATCCGTAAAACGGTCGGAAATCAGGGGACTGCGGTAGGTCCGACGAATGCTGTACAGGCACAGGCAGAACCAGGCCACCAGCAGCGACAGTTTCACTGGGCTATAGGGCAAATGCGGCAATAACAAATCAACCTGACCCATCATCATTCAATCCGCTCCATCATGGTATCCCCTTCAGGACCAACACCAGTTTCCTTTTACTATTAAACCTGGAAATATACCGATCCTGGATGACATTGTCTGCCTGAGGCGCGGCTAAGTACGGTTTCAATAGGTTCTGTGGCCATCCTCGCGGCATAATATACTCGTTTAGTATAAAACCATACCCTGAAAAGCGGTTATCTGCAACTAAAATTACCTGTCCAATGCGGTTTTCCTGTCGGACAGCTCAGGTCCGGAGTGCAATCACCAAAAGAGAATGCCGGGTACATCGATCAAATCGGTGCACCCGGCATTGCGGCGAAGTGTTATGTCCCATCAGCGGAAACACAAGACTGCGCATTCGATACCGAAAACAGGGAGTTCGCTGTTAATCGGCGGCGGCACGTGTGCCGCTGGTTTCATCTGCACAGGCCTGGGTCGTCTTGTATAACTCCGCGACTCGTTTGGCCTGTTCCTCGGCGAAGGTGACTACATTACGCATCTTGTCCCCAACCTGTCCGGCAATAGCTTTACATGTTTGGCTGTTGAGGGCCGCCTTGCCCGGCCAGCTCAGACTGACCGTCTGCCTTGCGGGCCTGTCGGCCGCATCCTGCGAAACAGGGGCCAGGTAATAAATGGCTGTTGCAAAACCGCCACAATACACAATCAGTCCACACAATATCCTGCTTCGCCAACGGCCCATATGATTCTCCCGATAAAACCTCGTTTGTATCTGGCCGATTCGGTTTCTACCGGCCCCCACATCTAAAAGCTAAGAAATAACTCCCGTCAGGTCAATCCGGACAATCCCAAAAACATGACATTCCACAATGCGGGAACAGAGGCTTACCAAACCGATTATCGAAGTGTTATCGGACGCTCAGAATGCCCCCAAAGAATATCCCCAAAATAAAAACGGAGACAGCGGCTGCCGGCAGCAACCCCTGTCTCCGTCAACAGATTCAAACCCAATTACATCGTATCAAGACATGCCTTCAACTCGGTACAGACCAGCTTGACTTCCTCAGCCGAAAGGTTGTTGTGGAATGGCAGTGCAATCGTCCGCTGTCCAATCGTTTCGGTATGCGGGAAATCCCCAGTCTTATAACCAAACTGCTCAATCATAAACGGCTGCAGATGGACCGGCGGGAAATAGTTGCTGACCTGAATACCACGCTCTGTCAGTTTTTTCATCACCGCATTGCGACGCTCCTGGGTATAGCCCTTCAATTGAATCACAAATACAAACCAGCTCATCCTCGCACCTTTAGGCTCCTGGGGCACGATAATCCGATCATCCCCGGCCAGAAGCTGCTGGTACATCTTCGCAACCGCCCGACGTTTTTCGACAAACTCTTCAATTCGAGAAAGCTGCACGATACCCAGAGCACAGTTTATATCGCTCAGCCGATAATTATAGCCAAGACGCTCATGGGCCAGCCAGCCGCCGCCGGCACCACGCCCCTGACTTCGCAGCGAAACACACAGGTTAGCCCATGATTCATTGTCCGTCAGAATCATGCCGCCTTCGCCGGTGGTCATCTGCTTGTTGGGATAAAATGCAAAGACACTCATATCCCCAAACGTACCGACCTTTTTGCCATTGAGCATCGAGCCTAATCCTTCGCAGCTGTCTTCCAGAATCAGCAGATGATGCTTTTTGGCAATTTCATAAATGTGATCAAAACCCGCAGGACTGCCGAACGCCTCAACCGGTATGATCGCCTTGGTTTTGGGCGTAATCGCCTTTTCGATGGCCTTTGGGTCAATATTCAGTGTATCCGGGTCAATATCCACCAAAACCGGCTTGGCCCCCACCATCAAAATCACATTCGTCGTGGCAATAAAGGTAAAGGGCGTCGAGATGACCTCGTCGCCAGGCCCGATTCCCATCGCCTGAAGGCACAGATACAGACCACTGGTGCCGCTATTGACCGCCACAGCATATTTTCGCCCGGTGTAGTGACAAAAGGCTCTCTCGAACTCACCCAGCTTGGGGCCCAGCGAAAGATTCGGCGTCCGCAGTACGTCGGTTACGGCTTCGATTTCGGCTTCGGTAATATCCGGCCGGCTCAAAGGGACTTTAATGCTCATAGATAACCTCGTTCCTCGTACACAAGTTCAGGCCAAACAATCTCCGAACACACGGTCATGTTTGCCTAAAATAATATAAAAATCAGCATTATAGATAATGTATCGGTTTTTTTCTACAAGAAATTGACGGACAAATTCTGAGGATAAAAAAAGGGCTCTCCGGTAAACGACATTCATCTGCTTTTTTTAAAGCTTCCCTGACAACAAAAACTCTCCTGTCCAAAAAGCGTTTGACTTGAACCGATAAATGCTTTAGACTAATACCGTCATTTTTTAACCAATTACGCAACGTGCTGCATGGAAAAAACCCATTTTTAACAAAAAAAGCGGATTTACCATGCATTCACCTGATAATTTCTGAGACTAGATACAATATGTACGAGAAACGGGAAGAATGCGGGATTTTCGGGATTTTCGGAGATCCTGAAGCGGTACAGAAAACCTATTTTGGGCTTCACAGCCTCCAACATCGCGGTCAGGAATCAGCCGGTATTGCTTCCAGCAATGGGGAATTTATCGGCTGTTTCACCGGGATGGGGCAGGTCAGCCGGGTTTTTCGTTCAGGGAGGGGGATTCTCGAACGGCTGGATAATCCCATCGCCATCGGCCATGTACGGTACTCCACCTCAGGCTCGACGAATCCCTGTAATGCCCAGCCGATTATGGGAGAATATTCCCGAGGCCAGGTCGCCGTGGCTCATAATGGTAACATTATCAATGCTTCGATGCTCCGAGATGAATACGAGGCCTACGGCTCGATTTTCAAGGCCTCCAACGACACCGAAATCATTATCCATCTGCTGGCCAAACCCACCCATGTCTGCAAGCCGGACCCGCTGGGGCATGTGCTGAACCATTTACAAGGGGCTTATTCCATTCTGTTTTTATTTTCCGACCGCATCGAAGCCGCTCGGGATCCGTATGGCATTCGTCCTCTGGCTCTGGGCAGGACCAAAAAAGGCGCCTATTGCGTCGCCAGCGAAACCTGTGCCTTTGATACCATCGATGCAGAGTATATTCGGGATATTGAACCAGGCGAAATTGTAACATTGGACCGAAACGGCATCTCCAGCCGATTTTTCGTGCCCCCGGGTTCAGTGACGCCAGCCCATTGTATTTTTGAGCATGTTTATTTTGCCAAGCAAAGCAGCACCATCTTCGGCGAGAATGTTCACGAAGTCCGCAAGCGATGCGGCAAGCGTCTGGCCCAGGAACATCCAGTTGATGCCGATATTGTCGTTCCGGTACCCGATTCGGGCACCTCGGCCGCAGTGGGATATTCACAGGAAAGCGGAATTCCTTTTGATATGGGATTTGTCCGCAGCCACTATGTTGGCCGAACGTTCATTTCTCCGTCTCAGGATTTGCGGGATCTGGGGGTCAAGCTGAAATTACAGGTGGTCAGAGAAGCGGTTCGCAATAAACGCGTGATTGTCATCGACGATTCGATCGTTCGCGGCACAACCACCAAAGGCAAAATCAAGTCCCTGCGGGACGCCGGTGCCAAAGAAGTCCATATGCGCGTCGCCTGTCCGCCTGTCAAGCACCCCTGCTTTTACGGGGTGGACTTCCCCACACGAGAAGAACTGGTCGCCAACCAGCGAACACTGGATGAAATTCGGGACTATCTGGGGGTGGATACACTGGGCTACATTTCCCTCAAAGGACTGCTGGAATGCGTCTCTTTGCCGGCCAATCATTACTGTACCGCCTGCTGGAGCGGCCAATACCGGATTCCCGTAACCGCCGTGGTGAATAAATTTTCCATGGAACGCCACCAAATGCAATTATTTGACGATGTTGAACTCTAATGGCTAAGAAAAAAACAATCTCTTATGAACAGGCGGGCGTCAGTATCGACGCGAATGATATTATGGTTGAACGCATCAGTCGCTCGGTGGCATCCACCCACGGGCCTCGTGTGATCGGCCTGGAAAACGGCTTTGCAGGATTGTTCCGTCTGGACTACGACGAGAAACTGTTTAAGCGCAATTATAAAAATCCCGTGCTGGTCGCCTGTACCGACGGGGTGGGAACCAAAGTCCTGATTGCCCAGGAAATGAATCGGTATGAAACCATCGGCCAGGACCTGGTAGCCATGAATGTCAATGACATGCTGGTTCAGGGCGCTGAGCCGCTGTTTTTTCTGGATTATGTGGGCATCAACAAACTGGACCCGGAAGTGATGGCAGCGATTGTGGAAAGCATTGCCAAAGGCTGCCGGATGGCCGACTGTGCTCTGATTGGCGGCGAAACCGCCGAAATGCCGGATATTTATACTCGCCCCGGCGAATATGACCTTGCCGGATTTGCCGTCGGGGTCGTGGAACGCCATCGGATTATCACCGGTAAAACGGTCCAGAAAGGCGATGTGGTGCTGGGACTGGCATCCAGCGGCCTACACAGCAACGGCTACACGCTGGTCCGGCATGTGCTCTTTAAAGACCACAAGCTCAAAACCTCCGACCGGCTGGCAGAACTCGGAGATATTCCGCTGGGTGACGTGCTGCTGGAGCCGACCCGGATCTATGTACGTTCGGTCGTCAGCCTTTTAAATTCCTACAAGCGCAAGCAGGTCGTGCACGGCATGGCCCATATCACCGGCGGCGGGCTGGTCGGCAATATCCCGCGCGTGCTGCCGGATAATTGCGATGCTGTACTCAAAAAGAATGCCTGGCCGGTGCACCCGATTTTTAATGTTCTGCAAAAACTTGGGCCCATTGATGATGCAGAAATGTATCGGGTGTTCAATATGGGAATCGGGTATGTGCTGATTGTCGCACCGGATTTTGCCGACTCAGTCAAGGAAAAACTCGAAAAAAGCGGTGAAACCGTATATAAAATCGGCGTAATTACTGCCGGCAGCAAAAAAGTGATCATCAAATAAATGTGATGAATACGGCTTTTCCTGAATTTGCTAAATCGGATAACAGGAATTTAATCAGCGTTCTTCAGCCTGTGGCAGCATTCCTGGTCATAGCTGTTTTAGCCGGATATCTGTTTAAACCGCACTGGTTTCAGCTGGGGATGGGGCATCAAAAAATGGTGCTTCCGCTCAATGCTGTCCTGGCATCTATGGGCTGTTATGTTGTAACACGACGATGGATCAGTTCATTCGATGCATCCCTGCTGGCCGGAATTATTTATGGTTTCGGTTCGTTTGGCCTGAGTTTTATCAAGTATCATTTTACAGCTGGCTTGTGTTATGCGATCGTCCCCTGGCTATTATGCCCTGCAGTCTATTATCACCCGGGGCATTCCGGAGGAATGCTCAGGGCCGTGATATCCTCTCTCCTGACTCTCCTGCCGTTTGCTGCCATTGCAGGCCTGTTCTGGGCAGCCTCACATCACTGGGCCGGCCCGCTGTTTCTCATGCCCAAATATCGGATGCTGGAACTCAGCGATCTGTGGGGACTGATTACCCCTCTGACATTCGCCTGGCATCCTCTGACGATAGGCTTTTATCATGTACCGTTAATAATGATCCTGATGGGGCTTTTGGTCTTTGCCGTCTCAGGTCGAGAGACACTTCTGCTGCCGGTTCTGGTGGGTGTAATATTGAGTCTTTTGGGGCCGATTTTGGATGTAACGCCCATCATCTGGCTGAGCTTTCCGGCCTTGTTTTTATCCGTTATGTCAGGGCTTGGCATTCAGGCGATGGCCTGGGCGGGAAAGGCGGACCGATTCTGGATTGGATTATGTGCTTTGGCCGCACTGATACTTTCAGCCACCAATTATATATTAAGTCGCTCCATGTCTGAGCCAACCCCCTACATTCATGCCGCGTTTTTATTTTTGATCGCGGCAGCAGGAGTCGGTATCATTTTTGGGCTTACCTGCAAGAGTATTCGATTGACCTGGCTGCGATGGTTCATTCTGTTCGGCCTGTGCACCTATGATATTGTGGTGACCTCGCCGTCGCTGGTGGATTCGTTATTTTAGGCAAATCAGATAGCACCCGATTTCAAAAAACTGCCCGTCCGATTATGTCATCGAACGGGCAGATGAGTCGTTCTCAAATGGAATGCCGGTGATTCTACTATTTCTTTCTCCGTAAAGCCGCAAAACCAAGCCCCAGCAATCCCAGCGTCATCGGTTCCGGAATGCAAATCGTACTGACTGCGATTGAATCGATTGCGGCCGGAGCCCCGGTCACTTCCGGATTAAATCCATAACAAATCCGCTCCCAATCGGGATTCGGCTCAATCCGCCATACATCCACACGCTTCATCCAGCCGTTGCCCAGGTCAATATCTTCCGAATAGATATTCGTAAAATTATCCCATTGAGCATTCATCACCCAATCCAAAACAATAGTCCCTTTGTAAACCAGTTCCACAAGCACTTCTTTGTATGGATTAGCAATCGGCTGATTGGGAATATCAACGGCCAGACTGAACTTGGTGCCGGACCAGACGCCATTGGCCCAGACAAAATCAGGATTCATCCCATTGGAAATCTTTGCAACAGCCTCACCGAATGGATTTTGATCGATTTCCGGGGCTGCAGGATTCAGGTTGGTACTGAAATCCCACATCTGATAGGTTGTTCCCGGATCGCCCACAGACCAGGTGACCACAGATGCACTTGCGGTACTCCAGGCCATAATCGAAAAACAGCATATTGCCAGTAAAGCAAAACGTTTCATCGTTCCTTACCTCCACGTCCCCAGGTTAATAATAGTCCATCCATTACTCTGCTCATCGATAGCACGTGTAATTCTATTTCATGCGTTTTCTGAACAGCCCAACCGCACCCAGCCCCACAATCAGCATTGTCGCCGGCTCTGGAATGGTACACAGAGTGTCAATCGATACAGAATCCAGGAAACCGCCCGTACCCCACAGACCAAATGAGAACCATTCCATATTCGGATTGGGCTTGATCGTCCAGCCAATCGTCATGACATGCCAGCCATCTGCGGTCAAAGTATCATTCAGATACGTCCGTTCAATCTGGTAGTTGCCTCCGGCCGGAGAGACGTCCGGCATCAGCATATCCACCATTTTATACTTGATTTCAAACCAGACATATTTGATAGGATTGGGATCCTGAGTGTTGGGAATCTGAATCAGGGCCATCAGCGGATCTCCCATCCACACCCCCTTTTTCCACTGAAACGGAACACTGCCATCTTCACCCGTAAAATTGATCACCGGCCCGAACATGGTCGGATCATTCGGATTGCCATAGGGATTGTAATAATGCTCTGGCACAGAGGGATTATTGCCATTGTCAAATGTCCAATCCTGCCAGGTGCTCCCTGCATCTCCCCGCTGCCAAGTCATCTGCCCTTGTTCAATATAAGACGGTAAGGCATTGCAAATCGACGAAAAAACCCCCACCGCCACCAGAACCAATACACTCGTTCTCATCACTTTTTCCTCCATTGACTCGTTGAATAATGAATTCGCATCCGAACGTTGCCACCTACCAACTCAGGAACCAAACCGTCTGCGAAGAATACCCACCACGCTGACACCCAGTCCTGTTAGCAGAATCGCCCCCGGCGCCGGAACCGCACACAGGGTGTCAATCGAAATATAATCCACAACCAACTCACTTGCGGATTTTTCCGCCAGAGTAAAAGTAAACCATTCCTGGGCCGGATTGGGTTTGATGGTCCATCCAACGGTCATCACTTTCCATCCCTCGGCCAAGTCAGTCACCTTCGAGTAAATGTTCGTGACAACATAATTTTCGTTCTGGCCGTCTTCAAATACAGACACTGCAGGTGTAATCAGCTGATCAGACTTGTACACCATTTCAAACCAAATGGTCTTGATAGCGTTCTGCTCTGGGTTGTTGGGCACAAATATCGATGAAAATAACTGATTCCCCACCCACTGCCCACTCTTCAATTCGATATTAGTTCCTGTAAAATCAGCAGTTGGTTTACCATAAGGGTTGTAATAGTTTTCGGGGGCATAAGGATCCGTAATATTTGAAAAATCCCATTCCTGCCAAGTGCTGCCGGCGATCCCACGATCCCACGCCATCAAACCGTCATCGATGTAAGTCGGTGCCGCTTGAGCAATTGCACACAAACACACAACGGCAATTGCTGCTCTTGCAAGAGTTTTCTCCATATCTCACCTCACATATAATTTCAGTTTTTTCCCCAATTTTTTTATATACTGGCTCTCCTTAGACCCCAGCACAGTATGAGTATATAAAAATCCATCGACGGAGTCAACCCAAAAGTCTTATTGGCACGAAATTAGGTGAAAATACGGATATTGAATCCATATTATTATGGAACAAACGTCAATTATTAAGGAACTATAAAAATATGTTATAAATTTTTAAGACTTGATTAATATTTCCGTCTGAAATATCCCACAATCGCCACCCCCAAGCTTGCCAAAACCACCGCAGCGGGGGCTGGAACTACATTGGAGAGAGTATCGATGGAGATTGATTGAATGGCAACCGTGTCACCAAGCAGATAAAAGGTAAACCATTCCGTAGAAGGGCTTGGCTTGATGGTCCACCCCAAGGTCATCACTTTCCAGCCGGTAGAAGATTCAACAACACCACCGTATAACAGACTAACTCCATCTGTTATTAGCGTATCATTCGTATCCAAGCCGGTTGAGAGCAAGAGATCTTCAGCCTCGTTATCGAAATCATATTGAATCGTTCCCTGATATACCATCTCAAACCAGATTGTTTTCTGCGACGATTCAACATTTGGAACCGAGATATCGACTCCCCATCCACCAAAGTCCGTAACGAAGGCGATAAGGTTGTTTTGAACATACGGATTATTGTAGTTCGATGGCTCAAGAAAACCTTCTTGTATGTTGGTCCATTCCTGCCAGGTGCTGCCTGGGGTACCTAAATTCCATTGGGTATAGCCATCCAGGCCCACGACATTCCCATCAAGATAGGAAGGATTTACTGTTCTTGCGGCAAAAGATAAAGTTGAGACCATCACCCCTGACAACACAATTCCGACCCACTTGGTATTCATTTCGTTACCCTCCAATTAATGTTGTTTTTTCTGCTTATTCAACCCATTTGCATTTTTTATATTCCAAATCTGTGAATTTAGTCAAGATAATTTTATATTTTTTCTTTTGAGAGTCCCAGTTCAGCCATCACTTTCTGCAGATCGTCCCAGACGCGTTTTCGGTTGTCGGGGGTATAGTTTCGCAAGAGATAGGCCGGGTGGTAGGTCGGCATCAGCTTCGCCGGTGGGAGTTCATCTGAAAACATGTATTCATGAAACTGGCCGCGTAACTGGCCAATAGGCCTGTCCGTATCCAAAAGCGTTCTTGCAGCGTGCGCCCCTAAAGCCACAATGACTTCCGGACGAATAATCTCCAGTTGTTTTTTCAGATAGGGCATACAGTTATATATTTCATCCGGTTTCGGGTCACGGTTTTCCGGCGGACGGCATTTCAGTGTATTGCAGATAAAGACATCCTGCCGCTGCAGGCCCATGGCGTTAATCATTTTTTCCAGCAATTGCCCCGCCCTGCCGACAAACGGCAGGCCCTGCTGATCTTCGTCTGCCCCCGGAGCTTCTCCCACAAAGACGAGCCGTGCAGTCGGGTTTCCATCGCCGGGGACGGCATTAAGCCGGGTGGAGCCAATTTCACATTTACGACAGGCTCGTACCTGTTTTGCAATCGCATCCAGCACTGTGCGGGCATCCGTGTGTGTTGCTGATGGCTGGACTGGAGCTGCGACATCTTCTTTTTTCTTGGTTTTCAAGGCAAAATCCCCGGTAAAAAATTGTTCCATTTCGAGCAACTGGCCGGCTATTTTTTTTGGATCCACATTCATTTCTGGTCAAATCCCGCTGACTTCTTCATCTATCGCAGTCACAATTCCGGACCACGGATTCAACATGTCGGCGTAGTTTACGCGGTTTTGAAGAAACATACAAGCTTCTGACTTAAAACATCTGCCATCAGCATGAGATTCTGATGACGCATATCATAGACATACACCACATGCTGATACTTTTGGGCATCGGGGAACAATTCCCGCAGCAGGTTTTCGCGTCCTTGCAGAAGGTGTATGTGCAGCACCACGTCGGGCTTCTCACAGAACAGAGCGATATAGAAAATGTCCTCTTCCACAAGGTCTTGGAAGAAATGACTGCCGTAAGACAGTTCCGGCATCAGGTTGCCGCCGGGGTAAGAGATTTCGCATAAAACCGAAATCTGGCTGATTTCGGAGAATCGGACCGGCACTCCCAGCGATGGCGTCGAGGTCCCCCACCGTCCCGGTCCCATCAAAAGAGTCGTATCTTTGTCGCGATTGCATATCTGCCGGTTGAGTTTGCCAACCAGGCGGGCAACATCGTATTTTTCCTGCTGGGAAAGCTGAATATATGCCGACGGGTCAATCAGGATAATTCGGTCAATTGGCTGGGCAATACAGCCCCCCATAAAGCCGCCCTGACTCTGGAACAAAATCTGCTCGGCAGGCAGCGAGTCGGGAATCTGAACCCTGGCCCCGAATCCGCGGGTTTGCAGGGGACGACATTGCAGCAGATTCAACTGCCCCGGGCGGCCCGTCGCCTGGTTGTAGGTAAATTCAATATCCACAGGGTAATCATATATCCGCTGGAGGGTATCCATCAGCCGACGCATCAGGGGAACAAAATCCGTCTCGGTCAACAGCCGGTCAAACGTCATAATCCAGGACGGCGTCCCTTCCATATCAAGCTGCTTCATGCGTCGGGCGGCTTCTTCATCTTCGACGGCATACAAATCCACATTCCAGTCGGGCTTTTCGGCCAGATAGCGGTTGATGGAAATCGGCTCGAGGGTATTCTGCGGGATATTCAGAACATCCATAAAACGCTGGGAAAACTGACGAATATTATCCATACACGACTGCGGACGCAGCAGCGGATAATCCATCGCCACCAGCCGGGGGTAATCATCATCCGGCCGATCCACAGCGCGCGTGCCCAGCCCGACGACAATCCGCAGCATTCCGGCTGCCGGATTCAGGTCTTTATTCCATACGAACGTATTATACGAAACCCCAACCCCGGCCATATCCGGAAAGAAATACGGGCCGTGATGGGTACCCGAAACACGCTGAACCAGCAATGCCATCTGCTCATCCATCTGATCCAGCCCCCGCTGCAGACGATAGGTTAGGGCATCTTCGCTCATGGTGCTGGCATAAATGGTTCGCACTGCATTTTCAAACTGCTCATAACGATCTTCCGGGTCACCCTGATTGACCAGAAACAGGCTTTCATATTTTCCGGCAAAGGCATTGCCAAAACTGTCTTCCAGAAGGCTGCTGGAACGAATGATAATCGGAGACTGGCCGAAATACTCAATCATTTCCTGAAACTGTTCCCGGAGTTCATTGGAAAATTTGCCCTTGCGCAATCCCTGGGCCAGCGGTTCGGCCTTCGAAAAATAGCCCTCCGGTGTTTTCTGCTCCATCCGGAGTTTCCAGAGACCATTCTGCACAATATAGGAATGAAAAATATCCGAACCGATATAGAATGAATCATGTTTTTCGAGCCGCTGGCGCCAGTCAAACGTTGTATCCTGCATCAGAATCTTACGAGCCAGAAGCATACCGACAGCCTTGCCGCCGATATAGCCCGTGCCGATCAGCCGGGCTTTGATATCCAGCAAATCCCGCAGCGAAAAATAACGTTTCACCAATGTAAGCATCCGCTCTTCACGGCACATCATAATCCGGCACAGTTTATCGACGGCCTGTTCCTGCTGGGTCTGCATGGTCGGGTCATTGAGCATTTCCTCGGCCTGCAGAAACAGTTGATCCCAGTAATCCAGCTTGCGGCGGGTTGCGGCCCGGGCCTGGTCGGAGATATAGGAAAACAGCCGTGCTGCATCGACGCTGTTGGTCACCGGCGTCATGCGATCCTGTTCGTCACGGTGAGGCAAAAACATCGTCGGTGAATAACGATTCCAGACCTTCAGCGGATGAATATAGACCGTGCCTTCAATATGATACACATCCAGCAGCAATTGGGTCGTGCCGCGAATGCGTGCGACGGTCTGATACGAATGATGATTCCGCAACAGGGCAAAATAAGCGATCGTGTCCAGTTCATACAGATACGGACAGGTCACCATAAAAAAATTGCCCACCATCAAATCCGTCGCCCAGGACGTCAGCAAGTCCGACAGACTGTCAAACACATAAAAGGCACCTTTGCCCTGCTGGGAAATGATCGTATGAACCTGGGTGGAAAACGTCTCAAATCCGGTATCGGCATCCAGCTCAATGATCGTCAGGCCAGGCTGCGGTTCCAGAAGCGGCTGGTGCTGGGCGAACCGCACATAAATCATTTTGCGGTGTTCCCGAATAGCCCGCTGGACATAGGGGATGACAAGCTGCTTGTACTGGAAGAGGTCGTCGACCTGCCAGACAACGTTGTCGCCGTACTGAAATCGGCCCAGCATTTCATCCAGATGGTTTAATCCGGAACTGGGATATGGAAATCGGTCCATCGTATAGTCCCCGCAAGGATTATATCATTGATTCTGTTCTGCAGCATATAATAAAGAATCCCCTTGCCATACGGCAAGGGGATTCCTGAACATTTCAAGACATTTGTGATGTCCGGCAGGCTGCTTAGACAACTCCCTGAGCCATCATGGCCTTGGCCACTTTCAGGAAGCCGGCAATATTAGCGCCAGCTACGAGGTTGCCCTTGGCACCATAGGCCTCGGAGGCCTTGACGCACTGATCATAGATCGCGTTCATGATCATTTTCAGGCGAGAGTCAACTTCGTCAAAGGTCCAGCTCAGCCGCATGGAATTCTGGCACATTTCCAGAGCACTGGTAGCCACCCCGCCGGCATTGGCCGCTTTGGCCGGGCCGAAGGACACGCCGTTATCAAGGAACAGTTCAATCGCTTCTGGGGTCGAGGGCATATTGGCACCTTCGCCGACAGCGATGCATTTATTCTTGACCAGGGCCTTGGCGCCGGCTTCATCCAGTTCATTCTGAGTCGCCGACGGCAATGCGATATCACACGGCACCGTCCAGATGCCATGCCAGTTGTCAAAATACTGGGCTCCCTTGCGTTCTTCGGCATACTGTTTGATGCGACCGCGTTCGACTTCTTTAATGCGTTTGACCAACTGCAGATCGACGCCGGCTTCATCCACGATATAACCATTGCTGTCAGACATCGCAATGACTTTGGCGCCCATTTCGGTGGCCTTCTGATGGGCATAGATCGCCACATTGCCTGAACCCGAAATGACTACGCGTTTGCCCTTCCAGTCAGTCCCGCGATCCTGAAGCATGCGGGTAACAAAATACACCAGGCCGTAACCGGTGGCTTCGGTGCGGACCAGGGAGCCGCCATAATCCAGGCCTTTGCCGGTCAGCACGCCGGTGAAGACATTAGCCAGTTTTTTGTACTGGCCGAACATATAACCGACTTCTCTGCCGCCGACGCCGATATCCCCGGCCGGGACATCGGTATCCGCCCCGATATGACGGAACAATTCGCTCATAAACGCCTGACAGAACCGCATGACTTCATTGTCGGATTTGCCTTTGGGATCAAAATCGCTGCCGCCCTTGCCGCCGCCAATGGGGGTGGTGGTCAGCGCATTCTTGAAAATCTGCTCAAAACCGAGAAATTTAATAATGCCCAAATAGACCGAAGGATGAAAACGAATGCCACCCTTATAAGGCCCTATGGCACTGTTGAACTGAACACGGAAGCCGCGATTGATCTGAACCTGACCTTTATCATCCACCCAGGGAACACGGAACATAATCTGCCGTTCCGGCTCGACAATGCGTTCCAGGATTTTGGCTTTGGCAAATTCAGGATTCTTGTCAATCACCGGCTGAATGGTTTCTGCGACCTCCCGAACAGCCTGATGGAACTCGACTTCTCCCGGGTTACGGGAAATCACCTGCTCCATAATACTGTTGACGTACTGTTTGGACATGTTTGGTTTCCTTTCGACAATGCTTTTTTGGGTTCTTTGCGTTTTATATTTCACCATTTGTGCCCCCTTGCGAAGGCCACAAATCATCACCAACGAACCGGAACAAATACTTTACAAATTATAAATTCTACTTATAATAGATTCTATGAATAACGCAAATAAACTCCTGTAATACTTACCATAAGATATATTAATGAACCTGGAAACGGCCAAATTATTCTGTGATTTAGTGGAATTAAAGAACTTTTCTCGAGCTGCCGAGCTGCACGGTATCAGTCAGTCTGCGGTGTCGCAACAAATTGCCCAGATTGAAATGGACCACAAAATCCAGCTCTTTGACCGCAAAAAACGACCTGTCGAATTGACAACCTCGGGAGAGCTGTTCTATCGTGCCTGTAAAGACATTCTGGAGCGGTATAATCGATTGAGCAACGAATTGGCCCAGTTAAATCAGACAACCTGTTCGATCCATCTGGCCGCAATTTTCAGCGTTGGAATGCACACGCTTCAGCCTTATATCAAAAAGTTTATGGCTATTTATCCGGATGTCAATTTATCCATTGAATATGACAATGCCAAAGAAATTTATGAAAAACTGCTCCGGGGGAGTATCGATATTGGTGTCGTAGCCCTGCCCCGCAGAGACCGCAATATCCAGAACTTCCCATTTGAGAATGAACCCCTCCTGATGGTGTGCTCACCCGACCATCCGCTTGCCAGTGAGACAGAAATCGAAATCCACCGTCTTCAGGGAGAAAAATTCATTGCCTTTGCTTCGGATGTCCCAACTCGGAATCTGATTGATTCGATTTTATCCCGTTATGGCATCACGGTTCGTGTGATTATGGAGTTTGATAACATCGAAACTATCAAACGGGCTGTAGAAATTAATTCCGGCATCAGCATTTTGCCTAAATCCTCCCTGCGTATGGAATTATCCGGCGGGTCATTAAAAGCCATTCCGTTTGTCAATGAAACGTTTTATCGCCCTACCGGCATCATCGTTCGCAAAGACCGAACCCTCAGCAAGGCCGCACAGTATCTGATTGAGCTGATGCGAAAGGATTATGAGGCCGAGGTATGACCATCGAAGCGGTCATTTTTGATTTGGACGGAACGCTGACTGAGCCATTCCTGGATTTCGACCAAATTCGTCGGGATATTGGTCTGCCTGCCGGTATCGGGGTTCTGGAGGGGATTGCCGCGATGACGCCGGCCCAGCGTCAACGGGCCGAAGCCATTCTCCTGGAGCATGAAAGCCAGGCCGCTCAACACAGCAGGCTAAACGAAGGTGCCATGGAGATTCTGGACAGCCTTCGTCGGCGACATCTTCCCATTGGCCTGTTAACCCGAAACGTGAGAAAAAACGTCATGCTGGTGGTCGAACTGCATGGTTTGCATTTTGATGCCATTGTGGATCGGACAGATGGACCGGTGAAACCGGACGGTTTCGGGGTGCGTCATTTATGTCAGCGGTTTGGGGTCAGCCCTGCCAATACCCTGGTGGTTGGAGATTTCAAGCACGACCTGGAATGTGCCAAAAATGCCGGTGCAATAGCGGTGCTGATACGAACCCATCATCAGGCCGACCAATTTGCATCCCTGGCGGATTTTACCATTGACCGGCTGGACGAGATTCTTACAATTATCGATGCGTTAGAAACCAAGCAAGGATAACATAATGAAAACATATAGCTGGTATTCCGTTATTGTTCTGTGCGCAACCGGTCTTTCCGTGATTGTGTCTGCCGAAGAACCCAAAAGCTCCGCAGCGGCCTCGGAGGCGACAGCCGCGGTGCAAGTCACCGATCCCAATGCCATTGACCCGGCCAGTCCGCTGGGAGAACTGCTGGAAAAAATCAACCATGCTGCCAAAGAATTAAAGAGCTGCAAAGCCGCCGTGGATTATCTGTTTATTCATGAACCGGAACTGCTGGACAGCCGGACGCTCCGTAAGGGCACCCTGTTGTATCAGAAGAACGACAAAGGCTCGAAGATGCGGCTGAATTTCGACACCATCAAACAGGATGAGGGTGATGAACAGAAAAAACGGGAACAGTATTTCTTTGATGGCGTATGGCTAACCAAGATTGACTATACGCTGCGTCAGATCGACCAGTACCAGCAGGCCCCCACGGATAAGCCCGTCGAAGTCTTCGATTACATCAGCCATAACTTTCCGATTGTGGGTTTTTCGGGTACACAGACCCTGCAGAAACAGTTTGTCATCACACTGGTTGCTCCTGCCGAAGATGAAAAGAAGCTGTATCATCTGCTGCTGAAGGTCAAGCCCGATTCGGTTTATAAAGACGATTACACCCAGATTGATTTATGGATTGACAGCGAATTGTATCTGCCGGTGCGAATGCTGTCGGTGTCCACCCAGGGTGACATCTACGACCTGGTTTTATCAAAGCCGGAGCTGAATAAGTCGCTGCCGGAGAATTTGTTTGTCATCGATGCTCCGGCGGATTTCAGCAAAAATATCAAAACCCTCGACGAGAAAGATGGAAAGGATTCAGCATGGCCACAGGAATTGTGATTTATTATAGCCGCAGCGGCAATACCAAAACCATGGCGAAGGCCATTGCTGATGCGATGACCCAGGCGGGATTGCCCACCCAATGCAAAAGCGTGGCCGAAGCCAAGGTTTCCGATGTCCTGGAGGCCGATGCGATTGTAGTCGGTTCACCGACCTATTACGGCAGACCGGCCGCACCAATTGCCGCGTTTTTCGATGAAACCGTCAGCAAGCACGGCAAGCTTGACGGCAAGGTCGGGGCGGCTTTTGCCAGCTCGGCCAACATCGCCGGCGGCAACGAAACCACCATTCTGGAAATCATTCAGACCATGCTGATTCATGGCATGACAGTCCAGGGAGACCCCCAGGGCGACCACTATGGCCCAGTCTCTATTGGCAGGCCCGACGAACGTGTACTGGCTCAATGTGCCCGACGCGGCAAGCGCGTGGCGGAATTGACGCTGAAGCTGTTTGGATAAACAGCCGGGTCAAACATAGTCTGTTGGTATTGCATCTGGCGGCATTGAATCTTTGGGGAAGGAGTTGTTGATTATGATGCATCAGGATATGCAGCCTATATATCCGCAGCAGATGTCCCGATTTCTTTTGATATCCGTTCTTGTTCTTTTTATCCCGACGGGCTGCATCGTCAATGACTTTCGGACGCTGAGTTCATTCAAAAAAGTGGACGATTTGCCGCTTTATTCGATGCGATATTACGGCAATTATGGTATCAAAGACCTTCAAACCGGCCGGGGACTGAACTGCCTTGAACAGTGGGGAATCAACAAGCTGCTCCCGCAGAGTAATAATCCCCAGTGTGCCTGCTTTGCTGCGATGAGTCCGCAGGCGGATGCAGTATTCGGCCGGAATTTCGACTGGAATACCGACGCCGCCCTGCTGTTGTTCACAGACCCTGCTGACGGTTATGCTTCCGTATCCATGGTCGATATCACCTACTTTGGATTCAATAACAACACCAGGCCGGGCCTGCTGAATCAATTGGCCCTGTTGTTAGCGCCGCAGGTTCCCTTTGACGGGATGAATGAATATGGCCTGGCGGTCGGCATTATGGCCATTCCGGAATCCAACGGCGGAAACGACCCGAATAAGAAGACCCTGGGCCTGATGCAGCTGATCCGCCAGATGCTGGACCATGCCAAAAATGTGGATGAGGCCATCGCACTGGCCCAGAAATACAACATTGTATTTACCTACAGCCCGACCAATCATATCATGGTCAGTGATGCGGCAGGGAATTCGGCAATCATTGAATATCTGGATGGTAGGCCAGCAATCACCCGCAATACGCAGCCCTTCCAGGTTGCCACCAACTTTATTATCTCGGGCCTGGATACGGAGCGGGCACTCAAATCCTGCAACCGCTACAAAACTGCCTGGCAGACACTGGAACAGGCACAGGGACAACTTTCTCCCCAGCAGGCCATGACGCTGCTGAATAACATCTCTCAGAAAGATTTTACGGTATGGTCGGTCGTGTACGGGCAGTCCACCGGCAAAATCCAGGTGGCAATGGGCAGGAACTATGACAACATCTATGAATTTTCGCTTCAAATGAAAGAGAAAAAGGGCACCAAAACCTGCATTTATCCGATTCAGGCAGAAAAAACCAACGACCCCAATTCTGCAAATTAGGCTTTGTTTTGGGTTTGAAACCTTGAGCCCCATGTAAAAAATCAAAAACCAAATCAGTGGCCCCAAAGCAGTACTCAGCCGGAAGACATAACTTTATAAAAACCTTATTATTTTATCAAAAACTCAGTTTGACAAACCAATCCAAGCTTGATACACTCAGATACAAATGGATTTTTACGATATTAATAATCTTCTTTGGAGGTTTTGCAATGCAAGAATATGAACAGCTCAAGACACTTGTAGCTGAAATTGAAAACGACATCAACAAGGCCGAAGGCGGCAACAAGGCCGCTGGAACCCGTGTTCGCAAGCAAATGCAGATGATCAAACAGGCCGCCCAGACCGTCCGCAATAAGATTCTGGAGATTCGCACGGTCGATTAACGATATCTCTTTGCGTCATCGTGTCAGGATGCCTTGCTGCGTTCATAGACAGTTCAGTATCCCTTAGTAATATGAGGTAATTATGCCCCCAGCGCTGCTGTTTGATTATAAGCAACTGGATTTAACCAAAATTGAGTTCGACCGCACTGCAATCGCGGAAGTCAATCCCCAATCGTATGAAATGGCACAACTTGACGGGATCATATGGCATGATCTCGATAAGATGATGTGTTTGGGTTATAAAGATATTACGGACAAAGAATTCTGGGTCCGTGGACATATTCCCGGCCGGCCTATTATGCCCGGCGTCATCATGATTGAAGCTGCCGCACAGCTTTGCAGTTTCTTTATGAGGAGAATTTACGGATTAAAGGGCTTTATCGGGTTTGCCGGAATCGACGAAACCAAATTTCGTGAAACGGTTGTTCCGGGTAATCGCCTGTATATGCTGGGCCATATCCACAAAGTCCGAAGTCGGCAATTCTCCGCCAAAGTCCAGGGCGTTGTCAATGACAAGCTGGCCTTCGAGACCATTATCAGCGGAATGAATGTCTGATGCCCCCCCGACTTGAAGAGTCCTTTACATCCTCTTTGAGTCTGGGTTCTGAAACCGAAATCATTCCAGCCCTTGCGGGCATCCCTGCCCGCAGGGGTATTATTCTTTTTGCTGACGCCGCAGATCGTCCCATTCAGATGCTGTTGTGTGCGGATTTGCGCCGTACGGCACGTGCCCGGCTGCTGACACAGCATAAGAAAGCCTCTCGCAAAGCCGACATCTCCAAAGTCTGTACACGGGTTTATTATACAAGTATCTCAAGCGAATTTGCCTGCCAGAAGGCCTATATTGCCCTGTGCCGCATGTTTTTTGCGGATCAGTTGGCCGAGCTGGTCCAGTTGCCAAAGCCCTGTTTTGTCAAACTCGATACCCGCCTGAAGCTGCCGTGGTTTGCCGTCACGGACAAACCGACACTGGATCCCAATACGGCCATATGGGGGCCGTTCATTACACGCAAATACGCCCATCAATATGCAGAAATCCTCACCAGCGCATTTGGCTTGTGCCGAAATACCGAGTGCCTCTCTTCAGGCCGATATGACCTGTGCCCTTATTATCAGATGAAAACCTGTTCAGGCCCCTGTCTGCATCCGGAACAACAGGCTCATTATCAACGGGCTATCGCAAATGCTGTCCGGGTTGCTAATGTCGGGCCTGATGAACAGATCGCCAACCTGACGGCTTCAATGCAGATTTTGTCTAAAAATCTGGAGTTCGAAAAAGCCCGCCAAGTGCGGGATCAAATTGAACTGCTCAAAAAACTAACCCAGCCTGGATTTCGTGAGATTGGCCCCTTATCGCAATTTTGTGTTTTACACATCGACTTGGCACAAAAAGACAGAAAGAACCTGTTATGGATTGCCTTTGTCGCAACCGCCTCCGATATTCGTGAATTCTCCTTCTCACTGGAACAGCTTGATATGGTCCTGTCCGCTATTCGAGATGCCAATCCGTGTCGGACACCGATCTGCCCGGCAGACATCCAGGACAATTTAGGCTTGATCTGTCGATTTTTGTATCGCAGCAAAAAACCGGGACTTTGGCTGAATTGTTCCCTCAAGCCCCATCTGAACACCGATGTCCTTTTGGAACAGATAAAAATTGCGTTTCCACGCCTATCAGTATCCGGATAAAGGTCCCGACAACTACAGCATGGATTTCATAACGATAAGCAATGCCCTCAAGGCAACACTCGCAAGTCTTTACAAAATAATCACTTACAAATACCCCCAAGGGGATTCGAACCCCTGTTTCCGGGATGAGAACCCGATGTCCTGGGCCTCTAGACGATGGGGGCGGGATCGCAGATTGGGTACCGTCCGCGTTTTTTAAGGTCTTTTTGTCTGGATTTAAAAAAAATAGCGGCGAGTGGATTTGAACCACTGACCACGGGCTTATGAATCCCATGCTCTACCCCTGAGCTACGCCGCCTTGAACAGGTTTTTAAACCTGCCAGAGTCTGAAAAGTATATCGATTTTTCTCTTGCTTGCAAGAAGTTTTCAACGGATTTGTTCGATTTTAGCTCAAAACAGCTTGATTTTCATGGCTAAATGGATGAAACTGAGCACCGATGATGATCAATGAATTATTTTATAGCCTTCAGGGTGAGGGCCGCCTGGCCGGTGTCCCAAGCCTGTTTCTCCGGCTGGCCGGATGCCCATTACGCTGCCGCTGGTGTGATACCCAATACGCCCAGAGCGGCTCAGCAGGAAGACAATTCACCCCTGAATGGCTTTCTGAACAAATTCAGAGTTACTCGCCCCACCATATCGTCATTACAGGCGGCGAACCTCTGACGCAACCCAACCTGCCAGCCTTCATTAAACTGATTCGCCGGCCTGGGATTCATCTGACGATCGAGACTTCAGGCATCCTGTTTATCCCGGATTTGCCGTGTGAATTGATGAGCATCAGCCCTAAATTATCTAATTCCACCCCCACCGACCCTATCCAGGCATCCACCCACGAACGGATCCGCCTGAATCTGGCAGCCTTGCGTCAACTTATGGGAGCCTACCCTTATCAGCTTAAGTTTGTCATCGATACCCGTGAAGACCTCGACGAGGTGGTACGCACCATTCACCAGCTTGGTCAGGTTCGCCCGCAGGATATCTTCCTGATGCCCCAGGCGACCGACCGTCAGCACTATCTTGAAAAATCCATGTGGCTGGCCGATTACTGTCTGCAAACTGGTTTTTCCTTTGGCCCGCGGCTTCAGGTCATGCTTTGGTCCGGCCAGCGAGGGAAATAATACATTCCCTTCAGAAAGCTCAAAAAAGGCTTGCCAAATCCAGGGGGGCAAGTATAATGTTTGCTCTGTCAACAAAACAGGCCGGCAACGGCCCCGTGAGTCGTGATTTAGCCCAGGTGGCGGAATTGGCAGACGCGTCAGGTTGAGGGCCTGATGGGGATTATACCTCGTGCTGGTTCAAATCCAGTCCTGGGCAGTTTTTACCGCACTATGAGTTCATAATCCGCAGAAAAAACTTTTCCATATTGGACGGAATATCTCCCTGCCCGGTTTTGGCCTGATAATCCATTCCCCCCAGCTCTGCCAAAAACTGTCCGAAATCACGCAGGGTGAATCGTCGAATCTGTTTGATGAATTTCTCCTGCATCTTTGGGAATTTCACGCCAGCCTTCAGCATGGCCGTCTGCTCTGATTCGCCCTTTTCAATCATGGCCTTGCAGCGAAACAGGCGTCGAAAATGAAATGCAAACGCACCAATCACCGTATATTCGGCATCTCGGCTGGCTTGAAACATCCGTCGCAGCCGATCGAATGCCGCCCCTTTGTCTTGTCCGGATAAGCTCTCAATGACCTCAAATGCATCAAACATCCGGCTGGCCCCAATCACATCTTCCACATCGCTTTTGGCAATGGTTTTGGCGGGGTGCTTGAACATAATGAGTTTGTCGATTTCCGCTGCGATACGCCCCGGCTCATTGCCGATCAATTCCACGAGCAACTCCGCCGCCCCGGGATCCAGCCGAACCCCTTTCTGCTGAGCACAGGTCGAGGCAAACCCGCTCATCTGCCATGGCTTGATTTCACCCACCTCAATCAGTTCCGCACAAGTGCCCGTCGCAACCTTTTTTGACAATCGCCGGCGGCTGTCCCAGGATGCAACCGTCAGAATCAAGACTCCCGTCGGGCTGGGATGATCCAGATACTTTTCCAGCAATTCGGCATATTTGGTCACAAACGGCTCGGCCTCTTTAATCAGTACCACCCGCCGGGCCGCCAAAAACGGCAGTGTCCGCAATTCATCCAGCACCTCCGCCCCATCAGCCTGGTCCGCCTGGGGCTGATAGAGTGCCATATCCCGCTGATCCGGTTCCAGAAGACGCGAAAGCAATTGTTCTGTTTCCTGACCAAGCAGATACGCGTCCTGCCCCACAATCACATACAGACTCTTGAATGCCGACGGCAACGGTTCATTGGGTTGTGCTGCTTTTCTGGCTGCCATACTTGTGTACAATTGAAGGAACGAGTTATCAGGCCTCAGTCTTGTCGGAATGGTCGTCTTCCACAATCAATCGTTCCGCTGCGACCAGCTTATCATCATCATCCAGGCGAATCATCCGCACACCGGCGGTATTGCGTCCGATTTCACGAACCTGATCCAGTCCGGTACGGATAATCATCCCTTTGGCGGTAATCAGCATCAGCTCATCGTGATCGTGAACCGCCTTGATCGCCACCACACGCCCGTTGCGATCGGTGGTCTTAATATTGATCAGGCCCAGTCCGCCGCGATGCTGCGGACGATAATCATCCAGGTCCGTGCGTTTGCCATAGCCTTTTTCGCAGACTGTCAGCAGGGAGGCCCCCGGCTCGACAATCACCATCGACACCACTTCGTCCCCCTCACGCAGCTTGATGCCGACAACACCGATACTGGCACGTCCCATCGACCGCACCTGCTCTTCATGGAAGCGAATCGCCATTCCGTCAGCGGTCCCCAAAATCACCTCATCTTGACCACTGGTAATCGCCGCCCCAATCAGGCTGTCACCTTCTTCCAGCTTAATCGCAATCAGGCCGCTGCTGCGGGGATTACCATAGGCCGACAGCACGGTTTTTTTGACATTGCCTTTGGCCGTAGCCATCATCAACTGCCGTTTGTCATCGAATTCCCGCACTGCCAGGATGGAGGTGATCTTTTCGTCAGCACCAATCTGAATCAGGTTCACAATATTGCGTCCCTTGCTCTGCCGAGACAATTCCGGAATATGATACACCTTCAACCAGTGACAAATGCCCTTGCTGGTGAAAATCAGCAGATAATCATGCGTTGAGGCCACAAACAAATGCTCGAGGAAATCCCCTTCTTTGGTATCGGATCCAATGACCCCTTTCCCGCCGCGTCCCTGCTTTCGATAGGCATCCACCGGCGTTCGCTTGATATATCCGGCGTGCGAGATGGTGACAATAGTCTCTTCGTCGGCAATCAGGTCTTCCATGTTGATGTCTTCGGCCTCTTCACCAGCCAGTTCCGTCCGCCGGGGAGTGGAATATTTCTTTTTGATCTCTTCCAGGTCCGCCTTAATAACATCCAGCTGCAGCTTGCGGCTGGCCAGCAGTTCTTCGCAGTCGTTAATCTGCTTGAATATCTCGGCGTATTCTTTGGCCAGTTTTTCAATCTCCAGCCCCGTTAGCCGCTGTAATTGCATCGTCAAAATCGCGTCGGCCTGCTGGGCACTCAAATACTGATCGGACTGGCTCTTTTCGGCAACAAACGCTTCCGGCAGGATATTCCGCAGTGTCTGGCTTTCAGCCAGGCGCAGCGGCTTTTTCATCAGCCGTTCCTTGGCGGTGGGCGCATCCGGCGAGGACTTAATCAGGTTGATAATCTCATCGATATCGCTGACGGCAAGAATCAGCCCCTCCAGAATATGAGCACGCTGACGGTATTTTCTGAGCAAAAACCGCGTCCGCCGCTGAATTACCACCAGACGATGGTCAATATAATACTGCAGCATTTGCTTGATGTTAAGCATTTCCGGCCGATTATTGACCAGAGCAACATTTTGGATCGCAAACGTGGACTGCAGCGGAGTAAATCGATAGAGTTTGTTTAATACAACCTGACTGTCAGCGTCCTTTTTCAGTTCCACCACAATCCGCATTCCCTGACGGTCGGATTCATCACGCACATCAGCAATTTCATCAATCTGTCCCTCATGTACGCAATCGGCAATCTTGGACACAATCGCCGACTTGACCGTCATATATGGAATTTCAGTGATGACTATATTTTCCCGCCCCTTTTTGGGACTTTCGACATGGGCCTTGCACCGTACCCGCAAATGGCCCTTGCCGCTGACATACGCATCCACAATCCCCTTGCGGCCGCAGATGATACCCCCAGTCGGAAAATCCGGCCCAGGCAGCTTTTCGAGAATATCCTTGAATCCGCAGTTGGGATCGTCAATCAGCAGCAGCAGCGCATCACAGACTTCACCCACATTGTGCGGGGCAATATTGGTCGCCATACCCACAGCGATACCCGTGGCACCATTGACCAGCAAATTCGGGAATTTCGCCGGCAAAACCGTCGGCTCGGTTCGGGTTTCATCATAGTTGGGAACAAAATCAACGGTATCCTGCTTCAAATCCTCCAGCATATCCACCGCTGCCGCCGTCATCCGGGCTTCCGTGTAACGCATCGCCGCCGGCGGATCATTATCAATGCTGCCGAAGTTCCCCTGCGGGTCCACCAGCGTCGTCCGCATATTCCAGTCCTGCCCCATCCGAACCAGCGTGCCGTATGTCGCCTGATCGCCATGGGGATGGTAATTACCGCTGGTATCGCCGACGATCTTGGCGCATTTACGGTGCTTGCTGCGAGGCCCAAGGCCCAAATCGTTCATTGCCACCAGAATGCGGCGCTGGGACGGTTTCAGACCATCGCGCACATCGGGCAGCGCCCTGGCCACCAGCACACTCATCGCATAATTCAGATACGACGTTTTCATCTCGTCAACGATCTGAATCGGCTCGATCCGCTCTGCCGTTTGCGGCTCTTGCTGTTCCTGATTTGATTCGTCCATAAGTCCCTTATGTGTAATAGCTTATAAATCCAACAGTCGAACTGCCCAAAACGCTTTCCTGGCTTGTTTTGGAACCTGTCAATGTACCGCTAAAACCTCTTTTTGTCAAAGCCTTTTAACACTTCAGACCGAGATTCCAGACCCGCGACGAACCTGTCTCCAAACACCCGCCCCAACCCCACTCAAAACCAACAAAAAAGCGGTTCCGCCACCGGGCGAAACCGCTTGAAAAGACGGCTCTCAACCAAACAGGCGAATTACTTCTGTGCTGCCTGTTTTTCGTTCTCACGCCGACGAAGAATGATTTCTTCGGCCAGCTTGGTGGGCACCGGAGCATACCGGCACATCTCCATCGAAAAGCTCGCCATGCCCTTGCTCATACCCCGAACAATCGTGGCATAGCCGAACATATTGGCCAGCGGCACCTCCGCAGTAATCACGGTCAGATTGCCGCGATTCTCCGCTCCCATGATAATGCCGCGACGGGCATTTAAATCACCGACAATCGCCCCCTGATATTCGCTGGGTGTCTCCACTTCAACTTTCATAATCGGCTCCAGCAGGCACGGACGCGACTTGCGGAACGCTTCAATAAACGCATCGCGGGCCGCAATGCGGAATGCCATTTCACTGGAGTCCACCGCATGATACGATCCGTCATCCAGACACATCTTGCAGCCGACAATCTCATAACCAGCCAGCGGACCTTTTTTCATCGCCGCCTGGAATCCCTTATTGACCGCAGGAACATATTCCCCAGGAATACGGCCGCCGACAATATTATCCTCAAATTCATATGTGGTTTCTGCATTTAACGGCAGCGGAATCAGTCGACCAATAACATGGGCATACTGCCCCGAACCACCCGTCTGCTTTTTATGCTTATAATCAAAGGTCGCTTCAATCGTCGGCGCTTCCCGATAACTGACATTCGGCGCCCCCACCACGACTTCGGCCTTATACTCACGACGCATCCGCTCGCAGTACACATCCAGGTGCAATTCACCCATGCCGGCAATAATCGTCTGGCCAGTCTCCGGGTCCGTGGAAACACGGAATGTCGGGTCTTCTTTCATAAACCGGTTCAGTGCCTTGGCCATCCGTTCCTGGTCAGCATTGCTGGCCGGCGTAATCGACAGACTGATCACAGGGTCGGCCACATAAATACTTTCCAGCGAATAATTCACCCCTTCTCCGCAAATCGTATCGCCGCTGGCACAATCCAGCCCCAGCAGAGCCACAATATCACCCGGCCCGGCATCGGAAATGTCCTCACGATTATTGGCATGCATCCGCACAATACGGCCAATACGCTGCATCTTGTTGGTACGGGCATTGCGATAATGCTGGCCCTTCAGAATCCGACCCTGATACACACGCGTATAGCTGAGCTGCCCGTAGGTTTCGTCTACAATCTTGAAAATCATCGCCACCAGCGGTGCTTCCGGATCACTGGCCAGCGGGGTTTCAGTCCCGCCATTGTCGTGGTCACGGGCAAAGCTGCACCGGTCCAGCGGGCTGGGCAGATAATAACTGACTGCATCCATCAGCAGCTGAACGCCTTTATTTTTGAATGCAGACCCCATCATCACCGGCACGATATCCCGATTGATGGTCGCCTCACGGATGGTCTGACGAATCATCTCAACGCTGACTTCCTTTTCATCCAGCAGCAACTCCATCATTTCATCATTAAACATGCTCAGCGATTCAAGCATCTCATGGCGGGCAATCACCGCGGAATCCTTATACGCATCCGGTATGGGCCCACGAACCACATTTTCGCCGTTATCGCCTTCGAATCTCACCGCCTGCATGGTAATCAGGTCGATCAAGCCCTCAAACGAATCGCCTTCGCCCATATTCAACTGAATCGCCACAGCATTCAGTCCCAGCTTTTCACGAATGTCCCGGCGAACCCGTTCCGGATCCGCACCCGTACGGTCCATTTTGTTGATAAAGGCAATCCGAGGGACGCGGTACCGTTTCATCTGCTGGTCCACCGTAAATGACTGGCTCTGTACTCCGCCCACCGAACAGAGCACCATGATCGCCCCGTCCAGCACACGCAGCGAACGCTCCACTTCCACTGTAAAATCCACGTGCCCAGGCGTATCAATCAGGTTGATAACCTTGTCATCCCAGACCACCTGGGTCGCTGCCGAGGTGATGGTAATACCGCGTTCACGCTCCAGCTCCATATAGTCCATCGTGGCCCCGGCCCCATCGCCTTTGACCTCGTTGATGCGATGAATACGACCCGCATAATATAAAATGCGCTCACTGAGGGTGGTTTTTCCCGAATCAATGTGCGCCGATATTCCAATATTTCTGATTTTACTGATCTTTTCCATGTTTCACTGCTCACAATTGTATAGTCTTGTTTATACTGCTTTTTCTGGCTCTGCTTTATTCTGTTTTCAACTTACAAATATATCGCCTCTCATTTGACACCTCTCACCTTAATACGCCAAAGTGGGTGAAGTTAAGATAGCGATTGTCCCGCCCCAAAGTTAATACAGATTTAACATCATATCATAAGTAAAATATGAAAATCAAGCTAAAAAAGGATGAATTTTAATAAAAATCACTCTGCCGGACGCGGATGAAAAGGATCAGCGACGCTTTTCTCAAATGCGTTTTCTTCTCAGGTCATCGGAGCTGCCCATTGACCTCAACAACAGTAAATTCTTCCGGATCAAATTCATACCCGAGCCAATCGAATAATTCCTCCCTTGACTTGCTCTTCTTTATCCGTAATACATCCAGAATATCGGAATATCCCCATGGTCCTCCACAGTCTTCCGGCGGACAGGCTCGCCGGCCATCCAGGCAGACCGGATATTTTACCCCTTCCTGAGGGTCTTTAATGTCCACCAATTCGACCCTGTATCATCATTTATACGTACCTTGTTCTCTAATTGCCGACTGAGTTATACCACAACCTCCATCTTATGCCGTGGTACTATTCGGGGAGCATCATAAAATAAAACAGCCTTACTCTGGGTGAAAATCAGCACTTTGTATTTTTGATGCCGACTTTTTTTCAACAGCCCTACCGTGACCTTTTTGAGTACAAAACTCACACAACGCAGTAAATGTCCGTATTACCGCCTATTTCTGATACGCAATCGGCACCAGGCACATAAAGCTGGCTTTATTGGATGCCGAAAGATTCTTGAACTGGTGCTTTTCATTCGGTTGGACGAGAATGCACTGGCCGGTTTTGAGGGGGATCGGTCCTGTTTCCGTCACCACTGCTATCTCGCCAGACAGAATCATCACCTCATGCTCAAACGCATGCGAATGGAACGGCGTATGCCCCCCGGCGTCCAGTTCAAAGACCCGCATGGCAAACGTCGGAGCCTTGTCCGCCGGCCCAAAGACAACCCGAACAGATACATTTTTCGCCCCTTCCATCTGGACCGGAGACGCCGCAACATCGCTGATGGTTTTAATAATCATTGCTATTCTCCATAAAACAAGGTTCCTGATTCTGCCAAAGTATCGTGGAATAGTCAGATTTTGTCAAATCGAAATACATTCCCGTCGGCATCAACTCGAATCGTATCTCCTTCGGCAAATTTTCCGGCCAGCAGCTCATGGGCCAGCGGATTTTCAAGCCGCTGCTGAATCACCCGTTTGAGCGGACGAGCACCGAAGGACGGATCGTAGCCTTCATCAATCAATTGTTTACGTGCCCGATCGGTAAACTCCACTGTCAGGTGGCGATCCTTGAGCCGTGCAATCAGATTTCGCAGCTGGATATCCACAATCTTGCTCAGGTTGTCCTGTGTCAGGGTATGGAAGATAATCGTCTCATCAATCCGGTTGAGAAACTCCGGCTTGAACGATTGTTTGAGCGCCTCTTTGACATGGGCTTCGATCTCCCAGTCGGCCCCCTGCTGCTGACTCATCTGAAGAATCTGCTGACTGGCAAAGTTGCTGGTCATGATAATCACAGTGTTCTTGAAATCCACCGTCCGGCCTTTGCCATCGGTCAGCCGGCCATCGTCAAACACCTGCAGCAGGACATTAAACACATCCCGATGGGCTTTCTCGATTTCGTCCAGAAGAATCACCGAATACGGCTTTCGGCGTACCGCCTCGGTCAGCCTGCCGCCTTCTTCATATCCCACATAGCCCGGAGGAGCGCCAATCAGCCGGGCGACGGAGTGCTGTTCCATAAACTCGCTCATGTCGATGCGGACCATCCCCGCCGGGTCATTAAACAAAAACTCCGCAAGGGCCTTGGCCAGTTCGGTTTTGCCCACCCCCGTCGGGCCAAGGAACAGAAAGACCCCAATCGGCCGATTCGGATCCCCCAGCCCGGCCCGATTCCGCCGGACAGCATTGCAGATCGCCTCAACCGCTTCATCCTGGCCGACCACGCGATTGCGAATCTCATCTTCCATCTTCAGCAGACGCTCTCGCTGGCCGCTCATCAGCCGGGCCACGGGAATCCCCGTCCACTTGCTGACCACCTGGGCAATATGCTCTTCGGTTACTTCGTTATGCACCATCGTACTGCCATTGGCTTGGGCAAGGGCTTCCTCAGCGGCCTTGAGCTGTTTTTGCAGGCCGATGAGGGTCTCATATTTGAGCCGGGCTGCACGCTCCAGATCCCCTTTACGCTGGGCATCTTCAAACTCCATCTGGGCAGCCGTGATTTTTGCTTTGATTTCCTTGACCTGTCCGATGGCTTTTTTATCGCGTTCCCAGCGGGCGGTTAAGTCCTGGTCGCGGGCCTTCAGTTCCGCCAGCTGCTTTTGGGATTTCTGAAGCTGTTTGGCACTGGCCGCGTCGGTTTCTTTTTTCAGGGCCTGACATTCAATCTCAAGCTGCATAATTTTACGGCGGATATCGTCCAGTTCGGCAGGCAGCGAATCATTTTCGATGCGCAGCCGCGATGCCGCCTCATCTACCAGGTCAATCGCCTTGTCCGGCAAAAACCGGTCTGAAATATAACGATTGGACAAGGTCGCCGCCGCCACCAGTGCCGCATCCGCAATTCGCACACCGTGGTGCGCATCGTAGCGGTCTTTGAGTCCGCGAAGAATGGCGATGGTCTCCTCAACCGATGGCGGATCCACCATAATCGGCTGGAATCGCCGCTCGAGGGCCGCATCTTTTTCGATATACTTGCGGTATTCATCGAGCGTTGTCGCCCCGATACATCGCAATTCACCGCGTGCCAATGCGGGCTTGAGCAGGTTGCCTGCATCGACGGCCCCTTCAGCCTTGCCTGCTCCGACGATGGTATGCAATTCGTCAATAAAGAGAATGATTTGTCCATTGGATCCGGTTACTTCTTTTAATACCGCTTTGAAGCGTTCCTCAAATTCGCCGCGGAATTTAGTCCCGGCAATCAACGCCCCCATATCCAGGGCAATCAGTTTTTTATCTTTCAAGCCTGCGGGGACATCGCCGGCCACAATACGCTGGGCCAGTCCTTCGACAATCGCGGTTTTACCCACGCCGGGTTCGCCAATCAGAACCGGATTATTTTTGGTCCGCCGGTTCAATACCTGCATGCACCGGCGAATTTCATCGTCGCGCCCGATGACCGGGTCGAGTTTGCCTTTGCGAGCCTGTTCCAGCAAATCGATACCGAACCGCTCGAGGGCTTTGTATTTGCTTTCCGGGCTGTCGTCGGTGACCTTCTGGCCGCCGCGAAGTTCCTCCACGGCCTGTTCGATCTGTTTGACTGTGACAGAGTTCACGCTGAGGATTTCCTTGGCGTCGCTTTTGATGTCAGCCAGTGACAACAAAAGATGTTCAATGCTGAGGTAATCATCGCCCATCTTATCCGCCCGATTTTGGGCATCAAGAATAACCTGGGTATAGGCAGGGTCCGGCATCAGCTGAGTCCCCACAGAGCCTTTGGGCAGGCGATTCAGCTCGCTGTCGGTCATGGACTGGATTCGCGAGACATTGGCTCCAATTTTCTTTAATATTTGGACCCCAAGTCCTTCCTGGTCATCCAGCAAAACATACAGCAAATGCAATGGAGTCATCATGGTATGACTGCGTGCCATGGCCGTCTGCTGGCTGGTCGCGAGTGCTTCCTGAACTTTGACTGTAAATTTATCAAATTTCATCGTTTACTTTCCTTTCCTCATGATTTATCCCACGAGACAATTTAAGAAGAGCAAACGATGTGCCGACGGAGCAATTATTTGTATCTCTATTCCATAAAATAAGTTAGAGATATGAATACAGAATAACTGCTATGCCAATATGGCAGATTACCCCAGTCTGTGCATTTCAGGATGACTGATTTCAGCGATGACGCGCCAGTTTGGCAAATTCCTCAATCAAAGCTCTGGTGTACTTGCCGCAGGTACCGGTGCCGATAGTCTGGCCGTCAAACTGAACAATGGGGACGATGTCCTTGGTGGTTACAGCCATAATCAGTTCTTCGCACTGAGCCGCCTGGGCCGGCGTCAGATTCTTTTCAATAATGCCCAGACCACAGTATTTGGCTATTTTAACAACCACACTACGGGTGATGGACGGCAAAATATCAGATCCAAGAGGTCTTGTAATAAGAGCCTTCTGTTTGGCATCCACAGCAAAAAATGCACTGCCGGAGCCTTCGGTAATCTCGCCGGCGTCATTGACAAGGATAGCTTCGTAGCAGCCTTTCTTTTCGGCGACCATCTTGGCCATGACGTTGGGCAATAGATTCAGAGATTTAATATCACAGCGTTTCCAGCGTAAGTCTGGATATGTGCAGACTTTAATGCCATGTTCTTTTTCGCCAGGCTTGTCGATCAATTCATTGACAGTCAGAAAGAAATTAGGATTTAAGTTCTTTCCGGGCAGATGGTTACGAGGCTCCGAACCACGCGTGATGTGAAAATACAAGCGGGCGTTGGCAAAGCCGGATTTTTGATAGGCTTCCAATACTTTTCGACGCACTTGTGCAATATCAATGTTTTCAATCCAGATTTCACGTAAGCTGCGTTCAAATCGTTCCAGATGTTCATCGAGGGCGAAGATTTGGCCGTCATAGCTGCGAAGGACTTCATAAACGCCGTCGCCAAAAAAAATACCGCGATCCAGATAAGCTGGGTCTATTTTTGACATCGGAAACATATCATCATTTATCATCGCAAGTTCCATCTGCGGTGTTCTCCTAAAAAAAGACTAAAACAACCTATTTATATAATATACTACAATGATAACTTTATTATATTTCGTCAAAACAGGTAAAAAAAAGTAATCAAAACCTGGTACGGGCTCAGTGCTATGAAAACAAACGTGGTTTTGATATATCATTGGATATTTTATTCATTTATTTAGCAGTAAAAACAAAGTTTTCAGAAAAATATCACGGGTTTATAACTTTTTTCTTTACAATTGCTCATTGAACACTAAAATAACGGGTCTTTGTTGTATGCTAAAGTAAATATTGGAACTCTATCAGTATAGATCGAGGAGTCATCATCATGTACGCGATTATCGAACAAGGCGGAAAACAGTTTAAGGTCTCTCAGGGAGACGTTATTAATATTGAACTGACCGAAGTTGCCCCGGATGCCAAGACCATTGAACTGAACAAGGTTTTGTTCGTCAGTGACGGTGATCAGGTCAAGATCGGCACCCCTTATCTGGAAGGTGCCAAGGTTATTGCCAGCTTCAAGGTTTCTGCGGCCGACGCCGTCGTTAAAGGCCCCAAGGTTATCGCAATGACCTTCCGCAGACGTAAAAACAGCGCCAAGAAGATTGGCCATCGGCAGAAATATCTGCAGGTCACCATCGACAGCATCGAAGCTTAAGTCGCTGTCAATTCATTTTTGAAAATTAAAAGCCCGGTTCAACGCCGGGCTTTTTTGATGCACCAAAAATGATTGCTCTCTCTATCAGACAGGTCAGCAAAGACAACTTCACCCCTAAACGGTGACTCCGAGCTCTATCTGTCCCTGCTCGACGCACAAAACAACCCACATCCCCTGTGCCGCATCCAAGCATCCTTTGTTATTTGGTGACGACTCCCTTTTTCAGAATGATATTGGCATACAGCGCCGATTCACCCGTGGCCACCACCGCAAAGGCTTTTTTGGCCCGTTCATAGAATGCAAATCGCTCAACAAATTCAAAATCCGTGAATTTTTCGCCGCTGTCCTTGAGGATTTTACGGTACTGATCCCATATCGGGGTCTTGACGGTATCGCCGGGCACCACCTGCATCAGGGCCACCGGCTGGGGGACATAGATATCCAGCGGAAACAACTTCAATATTGCTTCCAGTACCGGCGGCACGCCGTGCCCATCGGCACGAATCAGCCGCTGGGCAATGGACGCGGCGGGAAAATTACCATCAGCAATGACGATCTCATCGCCATGGCCCATTTCCATCAACACCTTTAACAGCTCCGGACTCAGGATGCCGGGGATATGTTTGAGCATAAGCCTCTCCTTGCTTTGTCATTACGTTAATATTTGTGTCCATGCACATTGGACGTTCTAAAGCCATAAATTGCAATCACCACAAAACAAATCAGCGGCAAAACAAAGGATGCCCGTGTACTGGACAAAACCATGAAGCCGAGATTGACTGCGTTCTGGTCCATAATCCATCCCTGCATGGGGGGCATCAGACAGCCGCCGCCGATGGCCATAATCAGGCCTGCCGCTCCCAGCTTGGCATCATCACCAAGTCCCTTGAGGGCAATGCCGTAAATCGTTGGGAACATCAGCGACATACAGGCCGAAACCCCAACCAGCGAAAGCAGGCCGCCAAGTCCCTTGACATGAAGGATTCCATAATAGAAACCCTTAATATAGCCAGCCAGTTGAGCAGCCACACCCTCTGTCTGACGATACTGGTCAATATACTGCTGGAACTGGGCCCCTGTCTGGGGACTGCCGGGGATGAAAATAGTTCCCAGAATCAGCAACAATCCTCCAATGGACAGACTCAGCAGCAAGCCGCCGGGGCTGAAGAATTTGAGCAGAAACGTGCAGATAAAACGGCTGCTGACAAAAATAACCATGGCTACCATGTTGAACATCTGACCATTGGTCTTGCTCATCCCCAGTTCATTTTCGGCATACTGAATAATAAAGGTCCAGCACATAATCTGAACGCCCACATAAAAGGCCTGGGCAATTACGCCTTCGATATATTTTTTATTGGAGAACAACCGCATCAATGTGGCTCCCAGATGCAGCGATGTATCCTCTTCCCCTTTGCTGCGCGGCAAGCGGGCAGCGGCAAAAATAACAAAGGCAACCAACACCACCAAGCCTAACATCAGATAAGGCTTAATGATCACAGATAAATCATGCTGACATATGGTGTAAAATTGTTCCGGTGCGGTATCTCGCAACGTTCGGCGAGTTGCTTCATCGGTGCTGTCCAGTCTGGCGAGAATGAAATTACGGGCCACCAGCATCCCCAGCAGCGACCCCATGGGATTGAAGGATTGAGCGAAATTGAGGCGGCGCGTCGAGGTTTCTTCAGGCCCCATCGCCAGAATATAGGGATTGGCACTGGTTTCCAGAAATGACAGGCCGCAGGTCATTACAAAATAGGACATCAAGAAGGCCCAGAACGCCATCATCCAGCCGGAGGGGATGAACATCAGGCACCCAGCAGCATATAACGCCAAACCGACCAGAATCCCGGCTTTATAGCTGAACCGCTTGATAAACAAGGCGGCAGGAAAAGCCATCACGCAATAGCCGCCATAAAAGGCAAACTGAACCAGCGAGCTTTCAAAATTGCTGATCAACAGGATATTCTTGAACGCTGCAACCATGGGATTGGTAATATCATTGGCAAAGCCCCATAGTGAAAACAGGGTCGTTACCAAAATAAACGAAAAAATCAAATCCCTGGGAATAACGGGCTTATGCGAAAGGGAATGTACCGTGCTGCCTGAGCTTGTTTGGGCCATACGTTTACCTTTCCTTGAAAGTCAAACCTGCCTATTTCAGTTCCTCGTCAAAGACCACCGCCACTTTGCCGCATTTGCCGCTGGCCATGAGGGCATAAGCCTCGCCGACCCGGTCCAGCGGGAAACGGTGGGTAATGAGCGTTTCGGGGTGGATATTCCACCGGACCAGCCGTTCAACCAATTCTTCCATCCGCCAGAGGTTGGTCACCCAGGAGCCGTAGATGGTCTTTTGGTCGTGGATTATATCCGGGGAGGGCTGGAAGGAGCAAGTCCCGCCTTCGCCAAGAAATACGATTTTACCCCATTTGCGGGTGGCCTGGATACAGGTCAGCCGGGCCTTGTCATTGGCGGAGCAATCGACGGACCGTTCAACACCATGCCCCCCGGTCAGACTGCGAATCTGAGCAACATTGTCCGGCCCGGCCTTGAACACCGCATCAAAGAGGTTCATTTTTTGAGCAATGGCAAGTCGCTCGTCAATCACCTCGATACCGTAGATTTTGGCTGCCCCCATCGCCCGAGCCAGCATTGCGGTGGCAAGACCGACCGGCCCAAGGCCGGTCACCAGCACCGCATCATTGCCGCAGATGCCGATTTTTTCCAGCCCTTCATAGACAGTCCCAAAACCGCAGGCAACCTGGGCACCATCGGAATAGGTCAGCGGCTCAGGCAGAAAGACGAGGTCTTTTTCCTCGGCCAGCAAGTACTCTGCCATGCCGCCATCCCGCTGCCAGCCATAGGCACGGCGGTATTTTTCGCTGGTGCAGGAAATCATATAGCCCCGCCGGCAGTCATTGCAGACGCCGCAGCCGGAAATGTGATAGATAATCACGCGGTCACCGGTTTTGAATCGTCGGCAGCCCGGGCCGCACTCCACAATCTGACCGGCAGGTTCGTGGCCGGCAATCATGCCTTTCTGATAGCCTTCGGGGCCTTTGCCCAGATGTTCATGATAGATGCAGCGAATGTCCGAACCGCAGATGGTGGACGATTTCATTTTGATAAGCACTTCGCCGTGCCCGGGGGAGGGGATCGGAAACGTTTTCAGTTCAACGGTACTGTTGCCCGGCAGAATAGCGCCACGCATGGTTTTCATGGGTACTCCTTGATCCTTCATAAATTACTGCTTGATTTTCATTTTAAAAACGACCGCATGGTCACAGGGCCACTGGCTGACGGGTTTGATGGTCAGCCCTTCGGCGTCCTGGGTCCATTGCAGTTTTTCTTTGCTGCCAATCAGACGACAGTCACTGATCGATACGCCGGCCAGCGATTTGATTTTTAACTCCGTTGTCGGCACACCGAGAGCGATAGCATACAGTGTATTGCCTTTGGTGGTGAAGCGAATATCGTCGGCCTTGAACGGATAATCTTCCTTGAAATGACCGCCGCCGACAACCGTCGGGCCTTCGCCATAGACTTTCCAGGGTCGTGTGCCATAGATGGCTTCGCCGTTCATCTCCATCCAAGGCCCCAGTTCGGCCAGCAATTTCTCGGATTCCGGCGGCAGGCTGCCATCGGGCCTGAGCACGATATTGAGCAGCATGTTGCCATTTTTGCTGACGATATCGGCCAGCAGACGAATGACCTGTCCGGTGGTTTTATAACGGTCGTGTGTCCGGTAATACCAGTCGCCGTTGGAGGTGTCGGTCTGCCAGGGAAGCGGATTGATATCCTTCATCGCCCCGCGTTCGACATCCTGCACGCAGGCCTGACGGTTAAATTCGCCCGAGCCGATGTCCTTGCAGGTGTACACCGCCTGAAGTTTGCCATGGTGCTGCTGCATGTTGGTATTGTAGAAATGAGCCACCAGCTCTCTGCCGACTTCGCCAAAGGGGAATCCACCATCGGAATAAAGCAGATCCGGATGGTATTGATCTACGAGGTCCCGAATTCGCTTTTGCCAGGTCTGCTGCCACTGCGGGTTTTTGGCATACCATTTGTCACCGCCGCCGAAAGGTTCATCATGTTTTGGATGGTAAAGATCCCAGTAATTCGGGTCGTTACCATCATACGGTATGCCGGCTTTGGGACCGTCTTTGTCGGCACCATGGCTGGAGGTAAACCAGGTATAACTGGCCGCCAGATGCTCAGAGACACCAAAATACAAGCCATATTTTTCGGCAGCCGCCTGCCACTGGCCAACAATATCCCGCTGGGGCCCCATTTTGACCGCATTCCAGCGATGATATGTCGAATTCCACAGATCGAAATTATCATGATGAACGGCCATGCTGACAAAATACTTTGCCCCGGCTTTTTTATATAACGACATCAGATAATCGGGGTCCCATTTTTCTGCTTTCCAGAGGGGAATAATATCTTTATAGCCAAACTCGGAAGGATGGCCGTAGGTTTTGACGTGAAAATTGTACGCACCATCGCCCTGCAAATACATCCGCCGGGCATACCAGTCCCCCTGTCCGGGTACGGCCTGCGGACCCCAGTGGGCCCAGATACCGAATTTGGCGTCGCGGAACCATTCGGGGGCCTGATACTGCTGGAGCGATTCCCATGTGGCATTAAAGGGTTTTGCTTTCGAGGCACAGCCCTGCAGCACCACTGCTGCAGCTGAAATAGAAATTAAAAGCGATAATTTAACTCGACTCATTGTGCTTTTCCTTTTTCCATCAATCGTTTATTTCCATTCAGAAATCCTGATGCTCAATTCTCAGGAATGGCGGGAGCCAGCTGGATCTCCCAGATATTTACCGCTTTCCAGGCGGAATGATCGGCGGCAGCCAGAATAAGATGATAGACGCCCGGTTTCTCAAAGGCTATACTGCCGGCGTCAACAGTCATGGGTTTGTCCCAGCTTCCAGATGCGGGAATAGATATTTTGAGTTGATTTTCTTGTGCGGTCAACAGCAGTTGCGAAGCCCCTGAGGCCGCAGCAAAATGGCCCCGAACCAGATATTTGCCCGCCGCAGGAATACGAACCAGCCAGTGAACGGATTCCTGGGGATTGTCCCAGAAACCGATATTGGACTGGTTATTTCTTGTTTCGATGGCAATCTTTTCACCTTCCAGGGTTGCCTGTCCAGCCTGCAGCGTAATCACCTGCGAGGTCCCAAAAGGATTGGCCGTCAGGTCAAAGCCTTCCAATTTAAAACTGAACGCATATTGACAGGGCCGTCTTGATTCGTCGAGTGCAGGTGTATGCATCGTGATGCTCTTATCGGGATTGACCGTATAGGACACCTTCGCATCGCTGCCCAGAAGCGATACGCGGGCGCCGGCGGAATTCTGAACCGTCACGGAATCAAGGGTAAAATCACTATTGGGCCAGCCCAGACAGATGGCATACAGAATCTTGCCATCCTTGCTGCGGGTAAAACGGATATCCTGGGGCGTGTACTGAATGGTATCCAGAAAACCGCCGCCTCTGGTCATCCGGGTGGGCCCCTGGCCGTATATCAGCCACGGACGGGTGGCATAAATGGCTTCCCCGTTGACTTTGAGCCATTGGCCCATTTCACGAAGCAATTGCTGCTGACTGTCGGTAATGGTCCCGTCGGCTTTGGGGCAGACATTCAGCAGCAAAATGCCGTTTTTGCTGACGATGTCAATCAGCTCATGAATCAGCTCCACCGCGGGCTTGACTTTCAAATCCTGGACCCAGCTCCAACTGTTATAGGCGGTGGAATCATCGGTTTGCCAAAGCTGGGGGTTGGAGTCTTTCATTCTGCCCCGCTCGATATCCAGCACGCCCACGCCGGCAGGCAAATCCTCGCCCTTACGGGTAATGATGACGTCCTTGCCCCACTCGGCCTGTTTGTTGTAATAATAGGCGGCAAATTTACGCTTGTACGCATCGGGAACATTTCCAAGGCAGCCATCAAACCAGATCTGGTCCGGCTGATAGGCGTCAATCACCTCCTGGAGTTTGGTAAACCAGCGGTCATAGGCAATTTTGGGGTCTTTAAACTGGCCATAGAGGTCTTCGAATTTCGGGTCGGCGGTATCCCAGCCCGGTTTGGCGGTATAATATCCCTGGACATTGAAGGCATGATGAAACGACGTAATGATTTTCATGTCCCGCTTGCGGATGGCAACGACTAATTCCCCGACGACATCCCTTTGAGGCCCCATGTCTTTGGCATTCCAGCGGTTGACTTTGGACGCCCACATTGAAAATCCGTCATGGTGTTCGGCGACCGGCCCGGCAAATTTTGCACCCGCTTGCTTATACAATTCCGCCCATTGCTCGGGGTCAAATTTTTCCAGCTTGAACTGCGGAATAAAATCTTTATAGCCAAAGGTTGAGGGATCACCATAGGTAGCAAGATGATGCTTATAGACTGCGTCATTTTCCTGATACATCAGACGAGGATACCATTCTGTGCCAAAGGCAGGGACACAATAAACCCCTAAATGAGCATAGATTCCAAATTTGGCATCGGCAAACCATTCCGGCACAGGATGTGTGGACAAAGATTCCCAGCTTTCCTGATAGACTCCTGCATCCTGCTGAGCCCCCCCCTGTTGTGCGGTCATCAGGAACAAAATACAACACAACCCAATCCAACTATAGTTCTTCATGTTATCTCCTGCAAGAGCACTGGATTTATTGTTGTACTTTACGCCGGTGTTATCTCGCCGTGAATATCCCAGAGGTCTTCCCAGCTTTGATTGGGCTTCCACAGAAACACCTGCCCTTTGATGAGACGACAGTTTTTGTCAATTGTGGAAATTGCCTGCATTTCGGATTCACTCAGAGGCTCGCCCACAGCGGCTTTAAGATTATCCAGATAATGATTAACCGAAAACGGGATGGGAACCTGCCCGCGCTGAATGGCCCACTTGATGCAGACTGCAGACGGATGAATACCATGCTTTCGGGCAATCTCCAGAATCACCGGATCTTCCATATCGACCGTGTCTTCTGGGGTTCTGTCGCGTTCGGGGCGTCCCGGCGAACCGAGCGGACAATAGCCGATCGGCAGAATATTGTTATCGATGCAAAACTGGAATAATTCCGGCTGCTGGAAATGCGGGTGGAGTTCCATTTCGTTACAGACCGGCTTGATTTCGGCATCCCGCAGCAGCAGTTTGAGCTTGGGGATGGTCATATTGGACGTGCCGATATGGCGAACCAGCCCGGCCTTGACCAGCCGTTCCATCTGTCGCCAGGTTTGCATATACTCGTCGTGAATATAGGGACGAGCGTCGGGACTGCGGGATGTGACATCGCATTGGGGTGCGTGGTAATTAGGAAACGGCCAGTGAACCAGATATAAATCCAGATAGTCCAACTGCAGATCCTTGAGACTTTTGGCACAGGAAATCAGCACATCCCCCCGGCCATGCATATCATTCCAGACCTTGGAGGTAATCCACAAATCCTGCCGTTTGACTACACCGCTGTGAAACAACTGCGAGAAAATCTCGCCAATACAATTCTCATTGCCATAGACCGATGCACAGTCGATATGCCGGTACCCTGCCTCAACTGCGCCACGTACGGCCTGGGCAACCACAGAACCACTGACATGGTCAGAGCCAAATGTACCTAAACCGATGGCCGGAATAGATGCGCCTGAGGACAGTGTTTTGTATGGTACCTGTTTTGGATCAACCCTATCCCGGGCATCACTACCTTTTTGCGTCATGATCATCTCCTTAACATGGTTTAGTTGTATGGTTCTTACTATACTGATTTAGCCTTACTCTGCGACACCATATTTTGCATATATTATCGCCATTTTGCGCAATTTTCTCTTGCATCAAAACCCTTCGTCGAGTACATAATTGTGTTAATTTAGGTAATCGGTATGCAGAAAACACCCAAAATCATCCTGATGCTGGATTCGTCCCGAGCAGCCGATCGCGGCATGATCCGGGGGATTATGGATTACGCCACTCAGCGTGGAAGCTGGTCGTTTTATCGACATTCCCCCCTGTTTTTAAAAGCCCCATTCAGCCCCAGCAACCAGGACGACCTGCTGGCACGTCTGCGAAGCCTTGATGCCGACGGAATTATCGGGTACCTGCCCTCGTCGCGCACAATCCAGCAGCTTTTGATTCAGCACCGTTTTCCGGCCGTCACCATTCCGCTCAAAAAACTCATTCCGGGCATTGTCAACGTCCTTCAGGATCCGGCCATCGGTGCCCTCGGAGCCAAGTATCTTCGCGACCAGGGTTTTGAGCATTTCGCTTTTTGCGGGCAGGACAATTACTGGTCGCAGGTCCGCCAGGAGGGATTTACGGACTATCTGAAAACATTCCAGATCCGCCCGTTACTATTCTGCGATACTGTATCCAGAACATCCATTGAAACTCGTCAACAACGCCTGTGTCAATGGCTGCAAAGTCTCCCCAAGCCCATTGGCATCATGACTTGTAATGATGAAAAAAGCATGGAACTGGTCGAGGCGTGTCGGGAGGCTGGGCTGCATATCCCTAATGAAATCGCGATTCTGGGTGTCGATAATGATGAGATGATTTGCGGATTGAGCCATCCGCCGCTGTCCAGCATCGAATTGAACTTCCAGCAGGTCGGGTACAAAGCCGCCGAGACGCTGGACCTGATGATCTACCGCAAAAAAGAAAAATACGACGATTTGATCTTTAGGCCAATGGGAATTGTGACACGTCAGTCCACGGATATCCGGGCGATTCATGATGAGGATGTAGCAGAGGCGATTCGTTTTATCCATAACAACGCCAAACGTGATATTCGTGTTGAGGATGTAGTCAACGCAACTGCCATTTCAATCCGAAGTCTGCAATTGCGGTTTAAAAAAATCGTCGGACGCGGCATCAGTCAGCACATCCGAATGATTCGAATTCAACAGTTGGCCCATCAGATCATCCATTCCAACCAGCCTATCTCAATTATCGCCAGGGAATTGGATTTCCATGACATCAATCACGTGTCCCGGATTTTTCGAAGAGAAATGGGAATCAGCCCGCTGGAATACCGCAAGAAATTCAGACTTTAACCCCCCCCCTGCAATTGTCGGCACGGGCTGGGCAATTGGGGCCGGCAGTACCCCTTGCCATGATGGCGATGCGGGGAAACCCGTCCCTGTCGCTGGACACGGTAAAAAACAGACTGCGGCCGCAGCAGTAAAACCAGACCTGCCGGGTCTATCTTTTCTTGCTGAAATACTGTTCAATCTCTTCGAGGGTCTTGCCTTTGGTTTCGGGCAGGAAGAAGGCGGCAGTGATAAAGTAAACCACCGTGCAGCCGGCCCAGAACATAAACATCGCTGCATAGCCGTATTTGCCGACAGTCGGCAAAAAGACCGCCGCAATCGACGTTGAGACAAACTGATTGACCAGCAGCGCAATGCTCATGCCGTTGGAACGGATCCGTGTCGGCATCAATTCCGACAGTGCCAGCCAGACGCATACCCCCGGGCCGACGGCAAAAAACGCTATAAATCCCAGCAGACATAAGGCCACCAGCCAGCCATGGGTCGTATCCGGCACCGGCCCGACCAGAACCTTGCGGACCACCAGCGGAGCCGAAGCGGCCTCGGCGGGGTCGGCAAATGGATTTAGATGCAGCGACCGGAAAAACTTACCGATAACGCTGTCAGGCTGAACCACACTGGAGCGTGTAATTTCAACCGGCCTGGCCACCGGGTCATCGGTTCGACGGGCCTGCACGCCGGTAAACGGACCATAGGAATAGACAAACGTCGCCTGCATGGGCCGTGTTACAGGCTGACCGGTTAGCGACTGACAGCCGGCATCGTCAAACATCAATGACAGGCTCCCGCCATCCTGAGTCTGGGTCACCAATGGGCGAACCGCTTCAACATAATCGGTGCGACCACGCTCGGCCTGATAAAACAAAATCGCAGCCGAAGCCAGGCAGATCACTATGCCCGCACTGCCCAACGTCAGCAAAAACTTGCGTCCCTTGCGGTCCACCAGTATCACCGCAACGACTGTCATGATACAGTTGAGTATCTTGATGCTGACATCCCCCCAATTGGCAACCGAACCGGGAAGGCCGGCCTGGTTGAGGATATTGACCACATACGCAAGAATGGAATTGACACCTGTTGCCTGCGTACAGGCCAGGACAATCACGGCAACCACAAAGGGAATGACGTATTTGCGGCTCAGCAGCGAATCCTTCTGCCCCGCAGTCTCCAACTGAGCAGGCTGGGAAGTCGCGACCATCTCCTGCAACTCAAGCCGGGCCTGTTCCGGGGTACGAGAACGCTTCAAAGCAGCCATCGCATTTTCAGGCCTGCCCCGGCGGAACAGCCATCGCGGTGATTCAGTCAGCAGCAGCGTCCCCAGACAGAACAACAATCCCGGCATCAACGAGACCCAGAAAATACTCCGCCAGGCATTATCCTTGGCGGCATTAATCTTTTGTGCAGCCTGGACCTTATCAGCAAGTTCGGCAGCAGCGGCAATCACGCCATCAACCTTGTTGGCATAATACAATCCCACCCCTGCCGCCAGGACCAGGCCCAGCGTCAGCATCCATTGAAATATCCCGGTCCCTTTGCCTCGCTGGCCGGCAGGAAGACATTCGGCCAGGTACAGCGGAATGACCACTCCAATCAGACCGCCGCTGATGCCCTGAAGCAGACGCCCCGACAGCAGCACGCCATAGCCCTGTGACAGGCAAATCGTCGGCACACTGATTACAAACAGCAGCCCCGCCCCGAACATAATCCATTTGCGGCCAAAGACATCCGACAGAAAGCCTGCGAATAGAGACGACAAGACGCTGCCCAGTAAAACGGCAGCCACAATGAATGACAACTGCTGTGCGTCCAGCCCGGACGTGGCCTCCAGGTACGGCAATGCCCCCGCAATAATGCCGACATCGATCCCATAAAGCAATCCTCCCAATCCTGCAATGGTCAGCAGCAGCATACGATAACGCCCCAGCCCGAAAACCGCTTCAGTCGAACTCATAAGCACTCCTGTTTTCAGTGTGTTCCAGATGATGTTCTTGGACTGCTGTCTTTTTACCCCCCGCAACCCGACAAGTCAAGACGAACCTCTCGTTGCCGCCTAATATACTGCCTGCCCCTAAGCAAAAAGAACCGCAGCCGGCCTTAGCCGCGACACAGCGGAACCAGTCAAGACCAGTCTGGATTATTGGTTATTGGAAGCTTCAGTCGGTTGAGGAGCTTTCAACAGCACAAATACCGTAATACCCACACCACACAGAATCAGATAAATGCTGATATTTTGTGAGATGGTGCCGCCTTTGTAGAGTGTCCACCAGGCATATTCAAAGGGATTATCATCCCGCAAACCCTCAACCCACAGCCGCAGAATACCGTACATCCACATCACCGTCGCCATCGTCAGACCCGGACGACGTGACGCCCAGAACCGCCAGAACAGAAACATGGCCCCCGCCAGTGTGAATGCATATCCGCTTTCAATCAGCTGTGTCGGATACACCTTCAGACAGCGGTATGGTCCTGCCACCAGCTCTTTCTGCCGGTCGGTCAACATCGCATACGGCTTTAGTGAGGCCTGATATTTCTCATCGGGTCGGGCGGGAACCCACGATTGTTTATCCGGACTCAGCCAGCCGAAAAATTCATCATCAATATGCAACAGCGGTTCCGCACGATTCCGTGCCGGATCAGGACGGACCTGGCTGTTATAGGCCAGCGAATCATAAGGAAAGCGAATCCCGAAAGGGCTGTCGGTCACTTTGCCATAGCAGCAGCCATTCAGAAGGCAGCCAATCCGGCCAAATCCCGATCCGATCATCAGGCCCACAGCCAAAATATCCAGACACATCCTCATCGGCATCTTCATTTTCCGCAGATAAATCAGCAGAACCGCTCCGGCAAAAATCACCCCCCCGAGAAATTCAAACCCAGATCCGGAAAAAATCGAAGCAAGATTCCCCCTGAACTGGTCATAATGATGAATCACATAAAACAGCTTAGACCCCACCAGTCCGGACATAAGGGCATACAACCCGGCATTGCCGAGGACCTCACCATCCAGCCCCACCCGACATGCCATCCGCCGCATCACCCATAGGGCAGTCAAAAAACCAATAACGATCATCGTGCCATAACTGTGGACGGTCAGATGAACAAAGGGGATTTCAAACAGCTTGGGATGCATCGGGGGATTATTTGAGAAGCTTAAAGTGATTGTTTTCATCACAGGCCAGAACACTGGGCTTGTGGGTTTTGAGTTCCTCCGGCGTCATATAGGCAAAATTCATAATAATCACAATATCACCAGGGTCAAACAGCTTGGCCGCGGCACCCAGTACCGTAATTTCCCCGCTGCCCGCTGGTGCGGGAACCACATAGGTCTCGACGCGCTGACCGTTGGTTACATTGGCAACCAGTACTTCCTCATAAACGGCAATATTGGCCGCCTTGAGCATATCCGAGTCAATCGCTATGGAACCGGGGTAGTCAACCTTGGTCGCCGTAACCCGTCCGCGATGAATTTTGCCTTTCAGAGCCTTCAAAAACATCGGCTTAAATCCTCAATTCAACTCTTTTTTAATCCAAATTTAAAACAATCATTATAACTGAAAACGCAGGGGGTTCAAGAAGATTAACATATTATCAATCAGCCGGGCCGGACCCACACGACAGGCAATAGCAACCAGGGCATCCCGGTCAATCACCTGCAGGGGTTGAAGGTTTTGGGCATCGACAATGGAAACATAGTCCGGCGTCCCCCCTGCCGCGGTCAAAATCCCTGCCATCTGCTCCGTTAAGTCGGGAACCGACAGAATCCCTTTTTGGACCTGCTGTTGGCATAGACACAGGGCCTGATAGAGGCAGACCGCCCGCCGGCGGTCATCCGGTGAAAGATAGCGGTTGCGACTGCTCATGGCAAGACCATCGGCCTCACGAACGATGGGACAAATTTTCATCTGCATTGGAAAATTCAGGTCTTCCACCATCCGGCACAGCACTGCCGCCTGCTGGGCATCCTTCTGCCCGAAATAAGCGATATCCGGCAGCACAATATGAAACAGTTTCGTGCACACTGTCGTTACCCCGCGAAAATGTCCCGGACGACTGGCCCCGCAAAGCCCTTCGCTGAGTTTTTCCACATCCACCCACGACAGATTTTTTTCAGGATACATCTGCTCGACTGTCGGAGCGAAAATACAGTCTGCCCCCATCGCAGCACATAGTTTCGTATCGTCCTCCAGCGTCCGCGGATACCGGCTAAAATCCTCCGTCGGCCCAAACTGGGTTGGATTCACAAAGATACTGACAACTACATAGCCGCATTCAGAACGAGCCTTCTGAATCAGCGAACCATGACCGGCGTGCAGTGCCCCCATCGTCGGTACAAATCCTATGGTTTTGCCTGCTTTGCGTGCGGCAGCCACCGCTGCCCGAACCTCATTTATTGTGTGGACCAGGTGCATCTGTCTGTTTCCTCGTTTGTAACATACCAGCTTATCTCACGGGCCAGTGATTCGACCTGCTCGGGCAGCCGGCACTCCTGGGCCCGAATACGAATCACCGGACAGGCCGTCCACTGCTCGAATAATTCATTATACCAGCGTTCCAGATTCGCCAGAAACTCCGGCTGAATCCCCTGCTCAAATGGTCGCTGGCGATGATGAATCCGCTGCAGACAATGTGCAACCGTGTCCTCCAGATAAATCACCACTGTCGGGACCGTCGCCTTTTTGTGCTGCTCCGGATAGATGGTCTCATACTCGGCCAGCATCTTCGGCCCCAGCCAGCTCCGAGCGTAAATCAAGGCCTTTTCGAACACATAATCATTGACATAAATCCGCCCGCCCTGAAGCACCTCAGGCGAAAGCTGACGGACACTGCTGGACAGAAAATACAATTCCGAATCCAGCGCCAGTTCCGTATGGCCCGCGTAAACCTCCGCCAGATAAGGATTTTTATCAAATTCCTCAAAGATCGCCTGTCCCGCCAGGGCCTTGGCCAGCCCACGTGTCAGCGTCGTCTTGCCCACGCCAATCAGCCCCGCAATGGAAATCAATCGCGGCGCCTGTGGCCTGACAAAATAATTCTGACCGTGGAGCCGCCCTGCAAGCGTCCGCATATCCCGCCGCAGAACCGGATGCACCCGCTCGGGGCAAAGCTCTGCCAGACCTGTCAGGACAAAACTGCGCAGGTGAAGCTGCCGATGCGGCACGGTCAGCAAAGGGGTACAAATCACCTGATCTCCGTACAACAGCAAATCCAGATCGATGGTGCGGGGCCCCCATTTTTCCGCCCGCACTCGCCCAAGCCTCAGCTCAATATCCTGCATGGCCTTGAGCAGCTCCTCCGGTACCAAAGATGTCTCAATCTCGGCGACCGTATTGAGATAATTCCCACCGCCTGCATCTCCCATCGCCTGGGTTTCCACAATCCGGCTTTGGCGACACAGCCGGCAGCCCGCCACCTCAGCAAGCATCTGTGCCGCCGAACGGATAAACAACTGGCGGTCTCCTTCATTGGACCCCAGCCCAATATATGCGATTGTTAAATGCATGATGTCTTTTAGAAACCACCGATTACACCGATACCACAGAACACTTCATAGGAAAAAAATGAGGTCATCGGCTCACTTTGTGGTTTTTGTTGTTTGCACCTGATGCCCGTGTTAGAGATTCGCAATGCGTTCCATGGCTTCTTTGACCTTGTCGGGCTGGTTAAAGGCACTCAGCCGCAGATAGCCTTCACCTGCAGAACCAAAACCAGCTCCCGGCGTGCCAACTACATGAGCCTTGTTCAGCAGCATATCAAAGAATTCCCACGAGCCAACGCCCTGCGGCGTCTTGACCCAGACATAGGGCGCATTGCGCCCGCCAAAGACAGTATAACCCATCGTCGTCAGTGCATCCACCATCATCGCGGCATTGGACATATACAGGTCGATAATCTTGCGAACCTGCTGCTTACCCTGCGGGGAATAAACCGCCGCCGTCCCAAACTGGGTCACATAGCTGACACCGTTGAATTTCGTGCAGTGCCGCCGATTCCAGATGGGGGCCACTTCAACCGCTTTGCCATCTTTGGTATAGGCCTTCAACTGCCTGGGCACAACGGTAAAGGCACAGCGAACGCCGGTGAAACCAGCGGTCTTGGAATAGCTGCGGAATTCGATAGCCACGTCCTTAGCCCCGTCAATTTCATAAATCGTATGCGGAATCGACGCATCGCGGATAAACGCCTCGTAGGCCGCATCAAAGAGAATCAGGGCCTTGTTCTGCCGGGCGTAATCCACCCAGACCTTCAACTGCTCTTTGGTCGCCACAGCCCCGGTCGGATTATTCGGATAACACAGATATATAATATCTACCTTCTGCTTGGGCAAGGCAGGCACAAAATTATTCTCGGCAGTACAGGGAAGATAGACAATCCCGGCATACCGGCCGCTGGCGTCACATTCGCCTGTCCGCCCGGCCATCACATTGGTATCCACATACACCGGATATACAGGGTCTGTTACCGCAATAACATTTTCCAGACCGAAGATTTCCTGAATATTACCGGTGTCGCACTTGGCCCCGTCGCTGACAAAGATTTCATCAGGATCAATAGTGACTCCACGTGAGGCATAATCATTGTCCGCAATGGTCTTACGCAGAAAATCGTAGCCCTGCTCCGGCCCATAGCCATGAAATGTCTCACGTTTGCCCATCTGGTCCACCGCTTCGTGCATCGCCTTGATCACCGCTTCCGGCAACGGCTCAGTCACATCGCCGATACCCAGGCGAATGATGCGGGCCGAGGGATTGGCCTTGGCAAAAGCGGCCACACGACGTCCGATTTCAGGGAATAAATATCCCGCTTTCAGTTTTAAAAAGTTCTCATTGACGGTAATCATAGTCAAATATCCTTTATTTCTTATGCATCATGGTCACGAAAAAATGACCCTGGGCACATCACGCTCGCAGGGTCATAAAAGTCGATACACTATAGATGAAAACCCCTCCCCCGTAAAGCGTTTTTTCACAATCCCTCCAACAGCAGCCTGGAACGCAAACGACAGGGATCAGATGCGTTTTCTTCTGCTTTTGCTGCTATTGCTCTTTGTTCGGATTTTATTGTGAAATAAGATATGTGTTCGATATTTACCATTGCACCCTTTTCAAGAGATTATCTCTTGACAAATAAGAGAATCCGTCAGTATGCTATGCCTCAGGATAGGAATCAATCCGAATCTTCTCTTGCATGTACTGGATTCGCCGAAAACATGGAATGGATTTTGATAAGGAGTACACAATGGCCCGCTTTCATATCGACCGCATTTTGATTTTATCCTGTCTTTTAGCCATCGTTCTTTTGGCAGCATCCTGTCACCAGACGTCTTCTGTTTCTGCTAAACCTCTGTCTTCGTTTGACGCCCAGGTCCGTCCCTGGGTCGCCCAAATGACCCTCGATGAGAAAATCGGACAGATGACACAGGCGGAATTGTCAGGCCTCAAAGACATGTCGGATATTGAAACCTATTTTATCGGCTCGATTCTCAGCGGCGGTAATTCCGATCCCAAAGAAGGCAACAGCCTGGAGGCCTGGACCAATGTCTATGATGAGTGCCAAAAGCACGCTCTGAAAACCCGTCTGAAAATCCCCCTTCTGTATGGCATCGATGGCGTTCATGGCCATAACAATGTTATCGGAGCAGTGGTATTCCCTCACAATATCGGTCTGGGCTGTACCCGCAATCCGGACCTGGTCAGGGAAGTCGCCCGCATTACCGCCCTGGAAATTCGGGCCACCGGCATCAACTGGACCTTTGCCCCCTGTATTACTGTACCGCAGGATGAACGCTGGGGCCGCACCTATGAAGGCTTTTCGGAAGATCCTGTTCTGGTCAGCCAGCTCGGTCGGGCGGCCGTGGAAGGCTTCCAGGGATCCGATTTGTCCAATCCGGTCACGGTGCTGGCCTGTGCCAAACACTATGTCGGTGACGGCGGAACGACCTATGGCTCAGCCCAGAAACCCAACAGCAGAAGCCTGCTGGATCAGGGCGATACCCGTGTGGACGAGGCCACCCTGCGACGGATTCACCTGTATCCGTATCCCGCATCCATTGCCGCCGGGGTCGGGTCGATTATGCCTTCGTATAATAGCTGGAACAGTTCCAAATGCTCCGGCAATCAATACCTCTTGACCGACGTCCTCAAAAAGGAGCTGGGGTTTGATGGTTTCCTGATTTCCGACTATAACGCGATCGACCAGATTACCCAGGACTACAAAACCGCCATCATGCTTTCCATCAACGCCGGCATGGATATGGCAATGGTCCCTAACAGCTACCGGGAATACATCAAATGCCTCAAGGAACTCGTGCAGGAAGGCAAAATCCCGATGTCGCGTATTGACGATGCGGTCACGCGTATTTTGCGTGTCAAGGCCGCGATGGGCCTTCTGGACAAGCATGCTTCGGTTCTGGCTGACCGCACGCTCCATCAGGATTTCGGCTCTCTCAAGCATCGTCAGGTTGCCCGACAGGCCGTCCGGGAATCGCTGGTTCTGTTGAAGAATCAGGGCAAAACGCTGCCCCTGTCCAAAACCATCAGTCGGATCCATGTTGCGGGCAAGAATGCCGATGATATCGGCAATCAATGCGGCGGCTGGACCATCGACTGGCAGGGTAAAAGCGGCGCCATTACCACCCGCGGCACCACGATTCTTGCTGCCATCAAGAAAACCGTCTCCGCCGCTACACAGGTGACATTCTCCAAAGATGGTACAGGGGCTGATGGGGCCACTGTGGGCATCGTAGTGATTGGCGAGACCCCGTACGCCGAAATGGAGGGCGACCGCAGCGACCTGGCCCTGGACAACGCAGATGTTCAGACAGTGACTGAGATGAAAAAGGCTGGTATTCCGGTGGTGGTCGTCCTGCTGTCAGGCCGTCCGATGATTATTAACAGCGTACTGGAGCAGGCAGACGCTTTTGTGGCAGCATGGCTGCCCGGTACGGAAGGTCAGGGCGTTGCCGATGTGTTGTTCGGCGATTATAAGCCTACCGGCAAGCTCTCATATACCTGGCCGCGTTCCATGGATCAGATTCCAATCAATATCGGCGATAAGAATTATGACCCGCTGTTTCCATATGGTTTCGGCCTGACCTATTAAGAGAACATGATGCGACGCGAGAATACACACAGGCAGCGGCTGCTGGGCATGGCAGGCCTTTTATTGGGTTCGCTCTGCTGGGGCAGTACTGATATTCGGCTGAATTCGCTGGGCTTTTTGCCATCCATGCCCAAGAAGGCCGCAATCATTAAATCCTGCTCTGAATTTACGGTCCATCAGTCCTCCAACAACCGCGTCGTTTATGCCGGCAAAACCACTGGTCCGACATTTCAGAAAGATGTCAATCAGGAGGTCTGGATTGCAGATTTTTCGGCTGTTCAGGCCCCCGGGCAGTATTATTTGACAATCCCCGGTGTCGGGCGTTCAATCGACTTTCCGATTGGTGATACGGTCTATAACTCCGCCTTTTATATGGTCATGCGGGGCTTTTATCTATGGCGATGCGGCACAGCAGTCCAGGGTGAACACAACGGCATCCGGTACAGCCATGCCCCCTGCCACAGGAACGATGCGTACCAGACATATACCGGCTTTGGGGATACCATTCGCGACGGCACCGGCGGCTGGCATGACGCCGGCGACTATGGCAAATATACCGTCAACGCGGGCATTACCGTCGGCATGTTGTTCCTGGCCTGGGACCACTTTCAGCCCCGGCTTCAATCCTTCACATTGGACATTCCCGACACCGCCGCCGGCTGGCCGGACTTTCTCAAGGAAATCAAATGGGAAATCGACTGGCTCTTGAAAATGCAGTATCCTGACGGTTCCGGCAAAATCTCTCATAAACTGACGCCGCTGGATTTCCCCGGCTTCATCATGCCGGAAAACGATGATTCCAAGACCTATTTTACCGACTGGGGCTCTGCCGCCACGGCGGATTTTGTCGCCATGACCGCCATGGCCGCACGGTATTTTAAGCCTTATGATGCCGGGTATGCTGAGCGGTGTCTGGAAGCATCGAAGAAAAGCTATGCGTTTCTGAAAGCGAATCCCGCCGACAAAAAACCGGATCAGAAGGCCTTTTCGACCGGCGGATACGGCACATCGGATTCGGATGACCGGCTCTGGGCGGCTGCGGAACTGTGGCAGACCACCGGTGAGGCACAGGTCCTGCAGGATTTCGAAAATCAGGCCAAGACCATCGATCATAAAATTGATGCCGTATGGGATTGGTCCAATATCCGAAATCTCGCGATGTTTACCTATCTGCTGTCAGGCCGGGAAGGTAAAAATCCGGATATTGTCGAGGATGTCAGGCGAGATTTACTCTCTGTCGCAGATGCCATTGTTCAGCAGGCCCGCAGGGATGTGTACGGCAGACCGCTTGGCGGCACCTATTACTGGGGCAGTAATGGGACTGTCGCCCGCCAGACGCTGACCCTGCAGATTGCTTACAAAATAGACCCCAAACCCGACTATCGCCACACCGCATTAGACGCAATCTCGTATCTATTCGGACATAATACCTATGGTCGATCTTTTGTCACCGGAATCGGACATCTGCCGCCGATGAATCCTCACGACCGGCGTTCGGGAGCGGATGGGATTAAAGATCCCTGGCCGGGTTATTTGGTCGGCGGCGGAACCTCTGCTGTCAACTGGAAAGATAATCAAGATGACTACCGAACCAACGAAATTGCCATCAACTGGCAGGCGGCACTGGTTTATGCCCTGGCCGGATTTGTCAGTCAATAAAGGTTTCCATCAACACAGAACAAGGAGTAGCAATGACGAACATTCCCAAACACAAAAAAGGATTCACGGTTTTTATCGTCCTTTTGCTGCTGACTGTCATCCAGACTGGGTGGTGTCAGCAGGCCGCATCGGATGGAAAATGGATGCTGTGGTATCCCAAGCCTGCTGAAAAGTGGGTCGAAGCATTGCCGATTGGAAACGGGATCATGGGCGCGATGATCTTCGGCAAGACTGACGTCGAACGCATCCAGTTTAACGAAGACAGCCTCTGGACCGGCCAGCCCTGCGATTACCAGAATTCCGGCGCTGCCGAGGTCCTGCCCCAGCTGCGGCAGCTTTTATTTGACGGCAAACAGGCCGAAGCTGAGAAGCTGGCTATGGAACGCTTCATGAGTAATCCGCTCACAGAGGCGTTTTACCAGCCCTTTGGCGATCTGAAGCTGACCTTCGACGGCCATCAGAACCCCACCGACTATCGTCGCAGTCTCGACCTGCGGGATGCGATATCCCGCGTTCAGTATAAAGTCAATGAGGTGACCTATACGCGGGAGATTTTTGCCAGCTATCCGGATCGCGTCATTGTCCTGAAATTATCCTGCGACAAGCCGGGGGCACTGTCCTTTTTGGCCCAACTGACCAGCCCGCACCGTTCGTCTCAGATTGTTCGTTTGAATGATTACAGCCTCGCCCTTCGCGGGCAGGTTACCAATCGCGGCGAGAATGGTCAGGAAAGCAAACTGCGATTTGAGGCTCAATTGCTGGCGGTTGCCCAGAGCGGCCAGTGCTTCGTGTCCGATAACGGCATTCAGATTACCAATGCCGATTCGGTCACACTGCTGCTAACGGCGGCAACCAGCTATGTCAATTACAAGGATATCTCAGGCGACCCCACTGCCCGATGTGAGAAGATTTGTGCAGCAGTCCAGCAGTACTCCTATGACCAGCTCAAGCAGCGTCATCTGGCCGACTATCAGGCCTTGATGAATCGTGTGGATCTGGAGCTGGGCGACACACCGGCTTCACAAAATCCTACCGACCAGCGCATTCGGGAATTCAGCAAAACCGAAGACCCTGCCCTGGCTGCTCTGTATTTCCAGTTCGGACGGTATCTGCTGATTGCCTCCAGCCGCCCCGGCGGCCAGCCTGCCAATCTGCAGGGACTCTGGAATGAGCAGATGTCACCGCCGTGGGGAAGCAAGTACACCGTCAACATCAATACCGAAATGAATTACTGGCCTGCTCAGACGACCAACCTGTTTGAATGTGCCGAGCCGCTGTTCAGTCTGATTCAGGACTGCTCTCAAACGGGCGCCCTGACCGCCAAAACCTACTATAACTGCCCCGGCTGGGTTCTGCACCACAACACCGATCTGTGGCGGGCCACCGCGGCAATCAATCATTCCAATCACGGCATTTGGGTTACTGGCGGTGCCTGGCTGTGCCAGCACCTCTGGTGGCAATATGAATTCACCGGAGACAAGGAATTCCTGAAAAACCGGGCTTACCCGATTATCAAAAGTGCAGCGGAATTTTTTGCCGCTTATCTCGTCGAAGACCCGCGCAATCCGAATCGGTGGCTCATCTCGGGACCGTCGAATTCGCCTGAACAGGGCGGCTTAGTCATGGGGCCGACCATGGACCATCAAATCATTCGGGCGTTGTTTACGAATTGCATCGATGCATCCAAAATCCTTGACGTCGATGCCGATTTCCGTGAGAAACTGATTTCCATGCGTGCCCGCATCGCACCCAATATGATTGGCAAACACGGCCAGCTTCAGGAATGGCTGGAAGACGTGGACGATCCCAGGAATGAGCATCGCCACATTTCTCACCTGTGGGCGTTGCATCCTGGTCAGGAAATCAACCCCTACGACACACCCGAGCTGTGGCAGGCTGCCCGCAAATCCCTGGAATTCCGCGGCGACGGCGGAACCGGCTGGTCGATGGGCTGGAAAATCAATTGCTGGTCCCGTTTCCACGACGGCAATCATGCCTTTGCCATGCTGAAAAACCAATTGACACCGGCCAAAACGCTGCCAAATCTGTTTGATAACCATCCGCCATTCCAGATTGACGGCAATTTCGGCGCCACCTCCGGCATCACCGAAATGCTGCTGCAGTCGCACGCCGGACGTGTTGAACTGCTGCCCGCCCTGCCCGACGCCTGGGCTTCCGGTTCCGTCAGAGGACTTCGGGCCCGCGGCGGCTTTGAAGTGGATATTCAATGGAACGAAGGCAAGCTTACCAAAGCCACTATTAAAAACCTGACAGGACAACCGCTGAAGGTGCGATATGGCGGCAAGGACCTCCAGCTGGAAATCCCCAAAGGACAAGCCCGCACGCTGACTGCAGCGCAGTTTAAATAGGCTTTGATGCTATTGCAGGCAATCCTGTATCAAGGCACAGAAACGTTGTCCAATAACCACCGCGTCATGTTGTTGGGCAACGTTTCTTCCATTTTGGCCCATGCTCTGCCGAAGGGATTCATCATTTACAAGAACTGTGATGGCATCGATCCATTCGTTTTGCTCTACAGCAGCAAGCCCTGTTTTACCACCCATCAGAAAATCAGCATTAATCCCTACCGGCGACGCAATCACCGGAAGCCCGGCCGCGAAATACTGCAAAATTTTGAAGCCGCACTTGCCGCGGGTAAACGGATCATCCGGCAGCGGACACAGCCCAATATCGCAGGCCGCTAAATCCGCCGCCTCGGTTTCCAGCGACCACGCTTTCTTCTCAACTGTCATCGCGGACAGGTCAAAAAAATCGTCACAAATGATTCGCAAAACCACCTGCGGACAGGTCCTGCCAATCTGTTCCAGGGCGGGCGACAATTCCTTTAAATACCGCAATGTCGCCTTACTCCCAATCCAAACCAGGCGAATTTTATCATCTGTCGGCGTTTTTTGGGTGTTGTAAAATTTCGACGTATCCAATCCGGTTGGCAGAATATGAATATTCGAGCAAAACGGCCGGGCTTGTCCGGCCAGCCAGGCATTTCCTGCAATCACACAATTCACCAGCCGCATCGTCCGCTCAAACAGACGAAAATGGCTCGAATGCCGGCAGTCGGGCTTATGCGGACTGAACATAATCGCATCATCAAAATCATAGATGATTCGACGGGCGTGCTTGCGTAAAATGCGGGCATCCCAGAAATTCAGCGTCTTTTTGTGCAGCAGGACCGCATCGTACTGCCCCGCCCGGGCAAACAGCTTCCACCGTGCCCAGTACCCCTTCGGGAACCGCGCCACGGTACAGATAACCCCTGCCGCTTCCAACTGAGGCAGGTAAATCCCAATCCGCTGCCGGAAACTGGCCCGGTCCGGATTATGCGATAAAATCAATAATTTCATCGATAGACCGGTTCAGAGAATCACTTTCCAGGGGACATCCAAATTTCCCCGATCAATCAATTCCAGAAAATACCTGGCCATTTGAGTACAATTATAGTGACAATGGGCATGTTCCATTCCAGCCTGAGCTAATTGCTGACGCTGGTCTTCATGAGCGAGATACCATTGAGCCAATTCAAAAAATTCCTCTTCCGTATCAAAGTATCTCAGATGTTTTTGGTCTTCGTGCAGCAATTCTGTTTGTGGAACACGCTTGGCTAAAACACACGTGCCACAAGACAAGCTGTTAATCAAACGATCTGAATGATAGAGAGGGATATCGTTGGTAATATTAATACTTAAAGTAATTTTGGCTCCACTGAGCGCATAAAAATAATCCAGACCTTCAACCCGAGGCACCCCAAAAGAACCATACACGCGGCAATGCGGCATTTTCGAAATAGTCTCAAGCAAATGATGGCGATCTCCGGCCAGTCCCAGCCGCTGGTGTACCGCTTTGCCAGTAAAGATAATGTCCGCCTGCCATGCCGGGCCTGGAGTATAACGATATTGAATATCCGGATCGCAGACATTGGGCAAGAAGGCACATCGCGGTACGCCGGCTTTTTTGTACGTCTCCAGAAACGGCCCAGCACTGGTATTGACAACCATATCACATTGGGCCGCAATCGCCAGCCGCTCCGCATTTTTCTCGGGGAAGGGATCTTCGTCTCGTCCTACGACAATGGCACTGGGCGCCGCATGGCGTATGGCCTTAACGGTATTGGGGGTCAGATATTTCATGCTCAGAATAAACACCACATCGGGATAATAGGCTTTGATCTGTTCGACCAGCAGTTCATCGGTATAGCGTTTGACAAATCCGGGCATAAAACGCCGGAAATGTTTTCCAGAAAACGGATTAAATTGAGTCAAAATATTGCGATAACTGAATCGCTGGACATCGCAGCCGGCCCGAATAAGCCCTTTGACCCACATCCGCTGGGAAATACGGATTGATTTGGGCGATTCCTCCTTAAAGTCCGCAATAACCATAATGCGTCTGGCTGGTTTCATTGTTTGTTCTCACAGGATAGCATCATTTCTCGTACAATACAATTGGCTCTATCGATTTGTTTTTGTCTTAAGTGATGAATATTATCATATAATGTCTGAATTACAGACGACCGCCTGGCGTGTATGGACTCGATAAGCTCGCGAACATATCCTGGCTCAAATGTGTCTGTTGAAACAACCGCCTCTTCCTGCGAAATGGATTTCATGTAATCATAACATTTGGGTTGGTAAGCAATGGAAATCGAAGGGATATATGCCAATGTAGCCAGGGCCGTTCCATGCAGCCGCATCCCAGCAAACACACATACATGCTGTTTCACATGGTGCATAAATTCAGTATGATTCCCATAAAATGAATGAATATGTAAAGTCGTTTGAGTTTGTTCAGCAATATATTTCGTAAGCGGGTAATCTCTGGGCCACAATACGTACCAATATATTTCCCAGCCGGCTTGTTTGAGCATTCGGACTAAATCAATATAGGCCTGAAGATAGTGATCTCCATCTCCATACATCCTCCCTTTTGTTTCTGCCACATTCAGCCCAATCCCCCCACGGGGGGCGGAATCCAGAGATGCTGCCTGTTGATCCATAGCAAAATATAATACCGGATCCCCAATGACTTCTGCATTCTGGATACCCCAGTCCTGAAGTATCCGCAACGAATCCGGGCCGCGTACGCCAATATATGGGCACTGCCCAAGAATATGTTTCCATATCACAACTGCATCATCCCATTCCTGGGCGCCCAGGCGATGTCTCCAAAAATCCGGATGATTCACGCCCGTACCAAAAACCACGGTATGCCGGCACAAATCAAAACATCGCCTGGTATGTATTGCGTTGCTTCGTTTCCCGGCAATCATCGTGCCGCCTGCCAATACCGCATTCTTTATTTCAGGAAGAACCCTGAAAGACCAGGACCAGCAGCCCTTGGGGTAATCCACCAGAGAAAATGGAGCAAAATACTGCTGCATGGCCGCATACAGCGCTTCGTCTCCGAGATTCTGATGACCATTCCATCCCGACACATACGCCAAATGAGGCTTATTGCCGAAGTAATATTGTCGCAGAAAACGCCAGCTATTTAGGAACGACTTGGCTTTCATTATCATCTCCCGGGACTTACTTGAACAGATATTTGATTGCAATCCTCTGTTTTTCAAGATGATAAAAGCAAAACCATCCCAGCCGCACCCCCAACAGCATTTTCAATAATTTCAGCATTTTTGAGTTTGCATAGTAGCGGTAATCATACTTAAACTGAAAAAATTGATTGGCCTTATATCTTAATTCCAGTGCAGACAGGGCTTTTTGTTTTTTGGTTCGTCCTGACCAAAAACCTGTTTCGGTAATATGATATACCGAAAGCACTTCATCTAAATAGCACAAGTCTCCTTGAGTTAAATACAGAAGGAGCAGATGTGAATCCAAAACCATAAAATTCGGCAGCGTGGAAACATCGATGATATTGCGATACACACGGGACGATGGATGGATAGGTATCTTATCATGAATCGTATATCGCTCTTTGATTTCATATTTCGCTTTATCTACAATATACCACTCCTTCTGATGAATCATATCTCTGCACAATACATTGTGCCCGCAAATGCTGCAATCGGGATGCCGCTCCAGCAAATTCACCTGTTTTTGCAACTTGTCTTCTCCACACCAGTAATCATCTCCCTCCAAAAAAGCAAAATAGGGGGTGCGTACCCGCATCAATCCCTGTTTGAAATTTTCCATCACTCCCAGATTCTGGGGGTTCAGAAAAAGTTCTATTTGTTCAGGGTATTTTTCTTTATACTGCCGGCAAATTGCCGGAGTCCGATCCGTGGAACAATCTTCCAACACATAAACCACATACGGAAAGCGGGTCTTCTGTGCTAAAATAGACTCAATCGCACGGCCAATGGTCTGCTCATGATTATAGGTTAGTAATAAGACTGTCAGTAATTCCATAACTATTTTGTCGCCTCGATAACCGTGGAATCTGCACGACGTTCCGCATTCAATAACTCAGGATGCCGACTGGAACGAACATCACACTGGATAATCGCATCCGGGCCAAAACCGGCTTCTATCAGCCGTCTTTTCATCTCTGGTGCTGTATACATATAAAGATGCCCTCCTCCTTCCCGGATGCAGGTATTGAGCATATAACATCCTGATGGAAACCATTCCGCCTTGACCAGTCGGACCCATTCCATATTTCTCCAGGTATCATCCTGATAGGCCTTGATCAACGTATCCATATCTGGAAATGCCGTTCGCAACACCCCCATTGGCTTCAGGACACGATAGCATTCTTTCATAAAGGCAAGCCCATCTTCATAAGACAGATGTTCAATAAAATGCTCATTGAAGATGTAGTCCACAGAACAATCCGGAAATGGAATCCCCTGGCGAACATCTACCCGCATATCTCTTTGGGCATGGCGATCATAGTCCATATTGATCCATCCATCCTTATAATTGGCTCCGCACCCAATATGAAGCTTTACAGGTACTTTTCTGGCATTGCATGCTTTCAGAAAAGAAACCGCTTTTTGTCTGGCTCCGAATAAATACATGTTTAATTCCTGATGGCTTTGATTATCTTGACGATTTGACGAGCCGTTTTTTCTCCCAGATCGCCATAAAAAGGCAAACAGAGCACTTCGTTTTTAATTTGATTGGCATTGGGCAGATACTCAGGTCGGGAAGACGGAAGATCTTTATAAGGCTCGTATTCTGAACATAAAGGATAAAAATATTTTCGTGAATAAACATTAAACTGTTTGAGACGATCATAGAGTTCGTTTCTTGAACATCCAAACAGCCGTTCATTAATTCGAATCACGTAATATTGGAGAGAATCGGTAACCCCCTGGGGCATTTTAACAATCGTGATTCCTTCGATCTGGTCTAATTCCGCATCATAAATCGATCGTATCCGGAGACGTTTTTCTTTTTCTTTTTGGAATAAATTCAGATTTAAAAGACCTATCGCGGCCTGAATTTCGTTCATCTTGCCATTGAGCCCGACATCCACCACTTCGTCTTCATTTTTGATCCCGAAGTTTCTCAGGTAATAGATTTTATTCTTATAGCAAGGATCCGAGTATGCAAGACAGCCGCCCTCAATGGTATTATATAACTTTGTAGCATGAAAGCTAAACATGCTGATATGTCCAAAATGACTGATGGGCTTGCCAGAGACTTCGGTTGTAAAGGCATGAGCTGCATCATAGAGTATCTTTAGATTATGACGATCTGCAATTTGCTGGATTTTCACCACATCACAGGGAATACCATACACATGAACTCCAAGGATAGCTGAAGTATTCGGTGTAATGGCTTTTTCTATGGATTCCGGATCCAGTGTCATAGATACCGGATGAATATCGCAAAATACGGGTTTAAGCCGATTCCAGGTAATACAGTGGGGTGTCGCCGGAAATGTAAACGGCGTAGTAATCACCTCACTTCCGACTGGCAGATCCAACGCTCGCAAGGCAGCAAGCAAGGCAATCGCTCCATTATTAAACAGCGATATCCCTCCTGCATCCAGCAGAATTCTCAATTTCGTCTCCAATTCCCCATGAAACGTCCCGTGGTTTGTTACCCACTTGGATTTCCAAATCGCCTTGAGGTATCCGGCCAGTTCTCTTAAACTGGGAAGCAGCGGAGACGTCACATAAACCGGATGTGATAATCCCTGGATGTTATCTCTTATTTTTGTGATCATGAAACAACTCTTCCATCCTCAATAAATCTCGCTTACGATCTTTTACTTTTCGCGACGGGATGCCCGCATTAATGCTCCAGGGTTCCGTGCTGGCTTTCACAAGGCTTAATGCACCGATTGCAGATCCTTCCTCAAGTACAACGCCAGGCAAAATCACTGTCCCTGTTCCCACAATGACATGTTTTTTCAGCCAAACCCGCCCTTCGATCAGCTTTTTATACGCATTGGGGATCATAGGATTGGTCATAGACGCCCCACTGAAATCATCACTGATTGCAAAAATTTCTATTTTTCTGGATAGATTTACAAAATCCTCCAGAACAATTCCTTGGTTGCCACCACAAAGAGAGGTATATGCTGCAATATGAATATAATTGCCCAGAGTAATAGTGCCGCTTAATATACAAAAATCATCAATGCGAATATTCGATCCCAATACAATATGCTGCGGAGAATAGATACTCGCTTTTTTGCTGATCAGAACATTGGTACCAATCTGTTTGAAGCCAAATGCTTTCAGTTCCTCATCCGTATAAAAATTATGGGTCACGTGTTCTGCCTCCATCCCCTCAGAATAATGTGCCCTTTCGCAATCAAACCATCCCCATCACAAAACAAACAGAGCTGCTTGCCATAATCAGTAATGCTCAGGGGCTCATTTTTGAGAGAACCATTTAGCATGCTATTCCTCATTTTTCCTTTTTGCATAGCTTAAATCGCTCGGGGCCACTATGGGTTCGGCCAGGCTGTATAGATTCCATCGCCCAGACATGCTGATAAAAATAATGACTGTCCACCCCCGTTCCGCTAGTATTGTCAAATAGGCAGGGATACGTGTCTTTGAGTCGAATCGGTTCCGCCCCTTCCATGCGGCTGTAGCGGTACCAATCCCGGAAATACGCCGGAAACCGGCTCAGGCCCGACAAAATCTTCGAGCGAATCAGCTGTTTTTTCCATCGACTATAGAATTTTGACATCACAATTTCCGCTAACTTAATCCAAGTTCACCATCACGCAGCATTTGTTCAAAATAAGAAATGGTTCTTTTCAAGCCTTCATCAAGTGCCACTGTCGGTGACCACTTCAGCACATCCTGGGCCAGACTGATATCCGGTTTACGCTGTACCGGGTCATCCTGGGGCAGCGGCATAAAATCCAACCGACTGGATGATCCGGTCAGATCAATGATTTTCCGAGCCAGCTCTAAAATGGAAAATTCCTGAGGGTTGCCGCAGTTGACCGGCCCGGTAAAACTGTCGGGGGTATTCATCATCCTGACCATGGCTTCAATTAAATCATCCACATAACAAAATGATCGGGTCTGGTGGCCCTGACCATAAATGGTAATGGGCTTATTCAGCAACGCCTGCACAATAAAATTCGACACCACCCTGCCATCATTGGGCAGCATTCTTGGCCCATAAGTATTGAAGATGCGAATCACCTTAATCCGCAGCTTATGCTGGCGATGATAATCAAAAAACAGGGTCTCCGCACAGCGTTTGCCTTCATCATAGCAGGAACGAACTCCAATCGGATTGACATGCCCCCAATAAGATTCTGTTTGCGGATGAATTTCGGGGTCACCATAGACTTCACTGGTTGAGGCCTGGAGAATTTTGGCCTTGACCCGCTTGGCCAATCCCAGCATATTAATCGCCCCATGCACACTGGTCTTGGTTGTTTGGACCGGATCGTGCTGATAATGAATCGGCGAAGCGGGACAGGCTAAATTATAAATTTCATCCACTTCAATATATAAAGGAAAGGTCACATCATGGCGCAGGAGTTCAAACCGCCCATTGGGCAGTAAATGCAACACATTTTTCTTGCGCCCGGTATAGAAATTATCCACGCACAGGACATCATGTCCCTCACGCAGCAACCGTTCACATAAATGCGATCCCAAAAAACCGGCTCCACCTGTTACAAGAACACGCTTTACCATACGTTCCTCATTTTTCCTTTTTGCATAACTTGAATCGCTCGGGGCCACTATGGGTTTGGACGGGCTTGTCCGCGGCCAGGCTGTCCAGATCCAGCCGCCAGCCCTGCCGATATTTTTCTGCCAGCACCTCCACCGTCAGTTTAGCGGAATCATCCCATTCATTAACCGTCGTTGTATTGACCATGTTGACCTGGATGGCCGTACCGCAAATGGAGCGATAGGCCAGCAGATGTCCAAACGCATCGGGATGCCTCTGTACATACCGGCAACACCACGACTCCAGCGTGTTGGGATTATAAAAGAAACCCAACCGCTTGTACAGGTTCCGCAGGTTGAAAAAATACCCATACACGCGTGCCGCCTTTGAACCGGGCCGAAAATACCGATTGGCAATCCAATGATGACTGACCACCCGGCTGAATAGTCTGCGAAGATCCTGGGTCCGATATACTGTCGCACATAGCTCAAACGGATACCGCGTACTGGGCGTCTGCCCCTTGGTCCAATCCAGAGCATAGAGTGTCTGCCCTTGAACCTCCACCGGCCGGACACTGCCTGCAGCAAAATCCTCGGGCATCTGCTGCGGATCCAGCCTCAATGAAAATCCAAATAATTCCTGCCCTATTTGGGTAAAGGCACTGTCAATTAAATCGAATCCAATGTTGTCAAAATAGGCAAAATCGTCTATCCCAAACAATATATATTCCGTCTTGATCTGCTCAATCAAGCGTAGAAAATCCATGTGGAAGCTGGCTTCACGAACCACAACACAATCCGGAAAAGAACGGAAGCAAAGTTCGTATTCTGTATCAAATAAATCCGGTTTATAAATAATATAAGTTTGAATTGCCTGGGGAGAACCAAAACGCTGAAGACTCTCTAAATAGCCATGCAATTGCAAGGGACGATTCTTGGTAAATACAATATTGGAAATCCTTTTCGAGGGCATATTTATTGATCCAGAGAATCGTCTTTTAAAATCTGCTGAACCTGCTCGGATTGCATAATCCGTTCCATCAGCCGGCCGATTTTTCGTACGGTACGCTGTTTCAGATGATATTGTCCTGCATTGACCACCTGGGTCGCATGGGCCAGATGATACAAGTACTGCCGCATCAATCGGTCCGACAGCTCCACCGTCTTATAGCCCCGATCCACCAGTTCAAAATACAGTTTCTTGCCAACGGTCAACCCTTTGTCCCGATCCATCAGAAACGACAGCTTTTCACGTTTAAGAACCTCGGTTCGGTAAATGCTGCATACCGTACGATTATAATACCGGTACATGCCCAGCGGATCCGGCGTGCGCAGCAGAATTCGCTTGAACGTCTTGAAATCCGTCAGCTTTTTCAGCCAGACCTGCCAGTCCGGCGTCAATTCCACTTTTCCAGCTCCGACACAGGCCATTCGGGTATCCTGACCAAACATCGCCAGCAGATCCCCCAGCCAATTCTCCCGCCGGACAAACGTATCCGAATGCATGGCAACAAAAAATTCGGTTTGGGTCTGCTCCAGGGCCATATCCAGCGCCGCGGCATGAGCATACCCTCCGCTGCTGTCATTGGTTTTGTCTTTGCGCTCAATTAGCCGAATCCACTTCAGCGACCGCAGATACTCCGTCGAGGCATCCTGGGAATCATTATCCACCACAATCACCTCATACGGCTGACGTGTATATTTACGAATACTGCGAAGACACAGCCGGGTCAAATCCAGGGTTTTGTAATTGACCACCCCTATCGTCGCTTTGGCCTGTCGCGGGTTATCCATAGATCATTCCAAGATGCCGTTTATTGCGGCGACATCAACTGCGTCTCATACAGATTCTTGTACACCTGGCAGTGCTGAATCAATTCCTGATGTCTGCCGTCGGCAACAATGCGTCCCTTGTCCATCACAATGATGCGATCCGCAGAAATCACCGTACTGAAACGATGGGCAATCAGAAAACAGGTGCGTCCCTTCATGATATCTCCCAGTGCGGCATGAATCTTGGCCTCACTTTCGGCGTCAATCTGACTCATCGCTTCATCGAAAATCAGGATTCGCGGATTTTTCAGAATCGCCCGGGCAATCACAATCCGCTGCAGCTGTCCGCCGCTAAACCCACTGCTTAATTCGCCAATCATCGAATCATAGCCTTTCGGGAGGGTCGTAATAAACTCATGAGCATAGGCCCGTTTGGCTGCTGCAATCACCTCGTCCCGTGTCGCATCCGGTTTGCTATAAGCGATATTGTTGGCAATCGTATCGTTAAAAGTAACGACATTCTGTGTTACCATGCTGATCTGGTCACGCAGGCTGTAAAACGTCGCCTGATGGATATCCTGCCCATCAATTAAAATCTGTCCGCTGTCGGGGTCATAAAACCGCGGCAGCAGATTCACCAGGGTCGTCTTGCCGGAACCGTTGGAGCCGACTATCGCCACAATCTGCCCCGCCGGCACCGTCAAGTTAATCCCCTCCAGTGCCGGCTGCTGAGCACCAGGGTAGGTAAAGACAATATTCCTGAACTCAATTTCACGCTGCAACGGCTTCATGGCAAATGCATTGGGCGCTTCGCGTTCTTTCGGTTCATCCATCACCGCAAACACACGCTCTGCCGCCGCATTGGCCTGCTGCACCATATTCCAGACATCGCTGACCTTGCGAACGGACTCCGCCGCCCCGCCCAGACAAGCCAGTAACGCAAAAAAAGCACTCGGCTGCATTTTGTTATGGGTCACCCACACTGCCCCAATCAAAATGACACTCACCGCAGCCACCATCCCCATCGCATCCATCGTCGGACTGGTCGCAGCATCAATTTTCGACATCCGAAGCGAATATTTCAAAAATTCCCGGTTTTTCTTTTCATAGGCCTGCACTTCCCAGGGCTGACGATTATACACTTTAACCACCCGGAGGGCATTCATCACTTCCTGGATGCGTCCCAGCAGTTGAGCCGTTGAAACCAGCGATTTCTTCATGGCTCTCTTCATCTTTTTGCCGAAAATGGCAATCACACCAATAACCGCCGGCGCCGAAGTCAGGAAGATTAACGACAATTCCCAGCTAATCGTAAATGCGGCCGTCATCGCCCCGATCGCCACCAGCGGCTCACGAATCGTCTTGCCAAACAGAATCTTGATTCCCTTGCCGCTCTGAGCCACATCGCCGATGATTCGGCTGGTGGTATCACTGGTTCCTCGGGTCGCAAAAAAACCTACCGGCATATACAAGGCATGATGAAAGATGTCCTCTCGCAATTTTGCATTGGCAACAGAAACCACTTTTTCCGCCAGATAGCTCTGGTAAAACCGTGCCCAGCAGCGAATAAACGTCACTGCCGTTAAGGCAAGGATCACAACAATCATCGCCTTGAGCATATCTTCATTTTTTTCGGAGCGAGGAATAAAACTGACGGGCCATTGCATCCAGTCGGCATAAAACGGCTTATTCGGCACGATCTTATGGAGTGTCAGCGATTCCGAGTTTCCCTGGGCATCGGTGCGTAAAATAGACAATACCATAGGCTGTTCGGATTTGGATGTAGCCAGCAGCTCCAGCATCACCGCAATCGAATTCTCTTGTCCGAGAGAGTCCCCAATCGCGATATTCACGATCCGATCGCCCCGCTGCAGTCCATTTTCAGCCCCCCATTTTCCTCCATCGACACGATTGATTAACAAATATTTGGCCACATCCGATGTGGTATCGTATAATTCATTACGACCGGGAACATAAAAATCAATTCCATATCGTGCGTTACAGACTTTTCGGTCAATCCAGGCATGGAGACCTTCTTCCTCCATCATTACCTTTAACAGCGGAATAATCGTCAGAAAGCTGGCCGAAAACATCACCGCAATCATCGCTGCCCAAAAAAACAAGGCAACCAGACTCGGCCACTGCGGCCAGACATAACCCAAAACCCGCTTAAAAGCAGACAAATTTGTTGTTTTTTCACTCATTCCTTAATTTCAGCCTTTCTCAAGAAAACGGCAAAGTTTACTTCAGAAAGACCCCTCGGTCAAGACATTCCTTGTCCGGCCTTGCTGCCGCCAAATCTTCGGTCATCGATTGCTGTACATACTCTGATAATATTGCTGATATTGCCCGGACACAATATGATTAAGCCAGGCCGTATTGGCAAGGTACCAGTCGATGGTCTTGATGATTCCCTCTTCAAAAGTGACTGTCGGTTTCCAGTTTAATTCCTTCATTATCTTGCCCGAATCGATGGCATACCGCCGATCGTGGCCGGGACGATCTTTGACATGGCGAATCAGCGTTTTGGGTTTGCCCAACCGCTCCAAAATAATCCCCACCACTTCCAAATTAGTCTTTTCATTGTTGCCCCCCACATTATAAATCGTCCCCGGCTCCGCCTGTGTCAGAACCTTCCAGATGGCCGTACAATGGTCATACACATACAGCCAGTCCCGAATGTATAAGCCGTCCCCATAAACGGGCAACTCCTTATCATTTAAGGCATTATGAATCATCAACGGAATCATTTTTTCCGGAAACTGATACGGCCCGTAATTATTCGAGCACCGGGTGATATTGCACCGCAGTCCCCAGCTATGTGAAAACGCCCGTACCAGCATGTCCGCCGAGGCCTTGCTGGCCGAGTACGGCGAATTCGGACTCAGTGGAGTGGTTTCAGTGAAAAAACCGTCTGGACCCAGCGAGCCATACACTTCATCCGTAGAAACCTGCAAAAACCGCTCCAGTTTATGGTCTAATGCCACTTTCAGCAGCGTCAGCGTTCCAGTCACGTTGGTTTGAATAAATACCCCCGGCTCGACCAGAGAACGGTCCACATGGCTTTCAGCCGCAAAATTGATGATCGCATCAATTTTATGACGGACTACAAGATCATTCACCAGTTTCCCATCACAAATGTCGCCTTTGACAAAGATATGATTATTATGGTTCAAGTACTCCCCCAGGCTTTCCAGATTACCGGCATAGGTCAGCAAATCCAGGTTCACCACCCGCACCTCCGGATGCTCACTGAGCACCATCCGTACAAAATTGCTGCCAATGAAACCCGCCCCGCCAGTGACCAGAATCGTTCGCATAGTCAAATCCTTATCGTCTGAAAAAGATTAAATTACATCGCTGCCAAATAATCCCGTAAAGCATCCTGCCAGGGACGCATTTTTATTCCCAGCAGTGTTTCCAGCTTATTGCAATTAAATCGGCTGTTCAAGGGCCGTTTGGCTGCAGATGGAAAATCTGCGGTCTTACATGGGCTTATCTCCACAGCCATTCCCAGTGTCATGAACAGAAATTTCGCCATTTCAAACCGGCTCACATACCCACCAGCCGCCAGGTGATAGATCCCTTTTGGAAATGCCGGCAATTGAATCAGCGAACACAGGATCTTCGCAACTTCCTCGGTTGCTGTCGGGGACCCTACCTGATCATCTACCACCTTCAGCGGCTTGCCCGCACGCGCAGCATCCAGCAGCTTCTTGATGAAATTAACACCCTGTCGGCCATACGTCCACTGCACCCGCACGATGCAGCCGCGGCAACCCGATGAAATCAGCGCCTTTTCCCCTTCATATTTGCTCGCTCCATAAGCACTGATCGGATGGGCTGCATCGGTTTCAACATAAGGCCTGTCCAGGGTCCCATCAAAAACAAAATCCGTACTGATATGCAGCACTGGAATGTCTTTACTTCCGGCAAGCTGCCCCAGCATGCCCACCGCCTCGCCGTTGACCTGAAATGCAAGGGCCTGTTCGCTCTCGGCCTTTTCCACATTTGTATAGGCAGCACAGTTTATGACCACCCTTGCGCCGTCAATGGCCTTCTCAACCTGCTCCTTATCCACAATTGAAAAATCAGGCAGGTCATAACCCCGGGCCATAATTCCCTGTCGACTCAGGCAGGCCATCAAATCGGTCCCGAGCATTCCACGGGCCCCTAACACCACCACTGGACGGTTCATCATCGTACTCCCTGCTGATAATGCGGCAATCGCTCCCTCGGATAATTTTTTAACGGTCCGTATGCCGAGTCTTTGGCCGAGAGTGTCGGCTGCGATACTGGCCACTCGATCCCGATATCCGGATCATTCCAGGCAATCCCGCCTTCATGGGCCGGGGCGTAATAGTCCGTGCATTTATAATGAAACAGCGCCGTCTCACTGAGCACACAGAATCCATGGGCAAAGCCGGCCGGAATAAAAAACTGCCGCTTGTTTTCCGCTGACAGGATTATGCCCACCCACTTGCCAAAGGTCGGCGACCCCAGTCGGATATCAACCGCGACATCATAAACCTCGCCCTGCAGGACCTGGACCAGCTTGCCCTGTCCATTGGGATTTTGAAAATGAAGCCCCCGCAGTACACCCCGCTGAGAGAAGGAAATATTATCCTGCACAAACGTCTCCGGAATGCCCGCGTCAGCGTATCGTTTTGCGCTGTACGTCTCGATAAAAAAACCCCGCGCATCGCCAAATACCTTCGGCTCCAGAATCAATGCACCGGGGATTGCCGTTTCAATTCGATTCATCGGCTTCCACCTTTAATCAATTGAATCAGATACTGACCATATTCATTCTTCTTGAGCGGTTCAGCCAGACGCATCAGTTGTTCCGCTGATATCCAGCCCATCCGATAAGCAATCTCTTCCGGACAGGAAATCATCAGCCCCTGCCGCTGCTGCACCGTCTGCACGAAATTCCCCGCCTGAAGCATCGACTCATGTGTCCCTGTATCCAGCCAGGCAATCCCGCGGCTGAGCAGTTCCACCCGAAGCTGCCCGCGTTTGAGATATTCCCGGTTGACATCGGTGATCTCCAGCTCACCCCGCGCCGAAGGCTTGATCGACGCGGCGATTTCCGTGATCTGCTGATCATAATAATATAACCCCACCGCAGCATAATTGGATTTGGGCTTGGCGGGCTTTTCCTCCACGCTCAGGGCCTTGCCCGAGGCATCAAATTCAATCACGCCATATCGTTCCGGATCCCGCACCCAATAGCCAAAAATCGTCGCTCCGTCCGGATTCATCGCAGCATTCCGCAGAGAAGGCGTCAGACCATGCCCATAAAAAATATTATCACCCAGAATCAAACAGGCCGGCCCTCCCGCCAAAAAGGACTTGCCGATAATAAACGCCTGGGCCAGCCCCTCCGGCCTGGGCTGAACAGCATACTCGATCGATATCCCCCACTGGCTCCCGTCGCCCAGCAGCGTCCGAAACAGCGGCGTATCCTGCGGCGTCGAAATCACCAGAATCTCACGAATTCCTGACAACATCAGGGTGGCCAGCGGATAATAGACCATCGGCTTGTCATAGACTGGCAAAAGCTGTTTGCTGACCGCCTGGGTTGCAGGATAAAGCCGCGTCCCGCTGCCTCCGGCAAGAATTATTCCTTTTCGTGCCATATTTTCTCCCGTATCCACAATGGTTCTTCTTGTTTGAAATTTCCCGTTTTGCTGCGGCCAAGCATACAGACATCACCCACGTGGTTATGCTGCTGCGGAATCCATCTTACCTGGGCAACGTTATGAAAACTGCCGCAAGAACCGTAAATCATTCTCAAACAGCAGACGAATATCGGTGATTCCGTACTTTTTCATCGTCAGTCGCTCAATCCCGAATCCAAACGCCCAGCCGGTATATTTCTCGCTGTCGATATTTACAGCCGCAAAGACATTTGGGTCCACCATCCCGCAGCCCCCGATTTCCATCCACGATTCCCGTCCGCTCTTATCCACCCACAGAATATCCACCTCACAGCTGGGTTCGGTAAACGGGAAAAAGCTCGGTCGAAAACGGAACTGGGTGTCCGGCCCGAAAAAGACATGAATGAACTGGCTGATGGTTGTTTTTAAATCGACCATCGTCACCCCTTCATCCACAACCAGAGCCTCAAGCTGGTGGAACATAAACATGTGCGTCGCATCGACCGTATCCGGCCGATAGACTCGCCCCGGAGCCACAACCCGAATCGGCGGGGTCTGTTTTTCCATCGCCCGAATCTGAATTGTTGAAGTCTGACTTCGAAGCAGCATCGAATCACTGATATAGTAATTATCCATCGGGTCTCGCGCCGGATGTTCCGCCGGAATGTTCAGAGCAATAAAATTATGCCATTCATCCTCAATCTCCGGCCCATATGCAATCTGAAAACCCATCCGGCCAAAAATATCCAGCAGCTCACTAATGGTCTGCATCAGGACATGACTGCGCCCACGCTGAATCGAAGCCCCTGGCAGGGTCACATCAATCATCGGCCCCTGCCTGACAGAGCCGGCCCCCAGAATCTGTTTTTTGTTTTCAAATGCCTCGGTCACCTGTTGTTTGATACGATTGGCCGTCTGCCCTCCCAGCTTTTTCTGCTCCGGCGGCAGGTTGCCGATCTGGCTAAGCATATTCGTCACAAGCCCCTTGCGTCCCAGGTATTTTACTCGGTATTGTTCAAGCTCCTCAGCCGTCTTGATGGCATCCAATTCCGCCATCGCGGAAGCGGCAATTTGTTCAAACTGTTCCAGCATAGTCGTGCCTGTCCTTATCCTGATTTCACCTGAATGATCGCCGGTCGTCGCGGTTGTGTTTGCCGGGATCACGCCGGGCGAATTATACCCCATGGGCATAAAAAAGAACAGCCTTCAGCGATAATTTTAGCGCCGAAGGCAGTTCTTTGTCGTAATTATTTCGTTTAATAAAATGCTACTTTGCTGCAGCCAGCGCCTTTTCGACAATCTTGTCAAAACCGGCCGGATCAGCAATCGCAATCTCGCTGAGCATCTTGCGGTTCAATTCAATCGCCGCTTTCTTGCAGCCATTGATCAGCAGGCTATAGCGAATCCCGCGTTCACGACAGGCCGCATTCAGACGAACAATCCACATCTCTCGGAACAACCGCTTTTTCTGGCGACGCCCCACGCGACTGTAAACATTGGCGCGAACCACGGCCTCTTTGGCCAGACGAATCTGATTTTTCCTTGGACCATAAAACCCCTTTGCGGCCTTTAAAATGCGCTTTTTGGACTGATGACGCGCATGTCCTCGACGTACTCTTGGCATACCAGCTTTTCCTTTCTATACTTGATTTCATCAATACACACCCACTACGGCAGCTGATGAAGCCGGGAAGCAGGTGCTTGACTTAGATTTACATAGGCTGCAAAACGCTTAGGCACCCAGCAGCGTCCGAATCGCACGAGCCTTGGCACCTTTGACAATGGCTGTGGATTTAATCGAACGCAGCTTGCGACTGCTCTTATTGCTCAACAGGTGACCGCCATTACACCGCTGGCGTTTTACCTTGCCGGTGCCGGTAATCTTGACGCGTTTTTTTAACCCCTTGTGGGTCTTCATTTTCGGCATATAACTTCTTCCTCTTTAAGCATTTACGGAAAATCACAGTCAAATCCACACTGGAAAGCGGAATACTATACCCGCTTTGTACCTTAAGGTCAACAAAAAACTATCCGGAATTAGCAAAGGCCGATTGCTCAGGCCTTTGTCTTGAGTTCAATGTTCAACCCAGATGGATTGGGGCCTTTTTGAACAGGTTGCCCCGCTGTCGTCGCCCCAGTCCCTTTGGAGGGAACCAGAATCAGCGTCATTCGCTTGCCCAGCAACTCTGCCGGACGCTCGACCTTGGAACAGCCCTGTAAACGCTCAATGATATAGTTCATCACCTCTTTACCATGATCCACATACATCATCTCGCGACCACGAAACATCATGGTAAACTGGACTTTGTCACCTCGCTGCAGGAATTCCTCGGCATGTTTAATCTTGATATCCCGGTCATGATCATCAATTTTGGGACGGATCCGAAGTTCCTTTAATTCCATGACATGTTGTTTCTTCTGGCTCAGCTTGGCTTTGCGCTTCTGCTGATAGAGAAACTTGCCATAATCCATTATCCGACAAACAGGCGGCTGGGTGTTCGGAGACACCTCCACCAGGTCAAGACCCGCTTCACGGGCTTTATCCAGTGCAATTTGAATCGTCACAACACCTACCTGACTATTCGATTCGTCAATCAGCCGGACCGGGCTGGTGCGAATCTTTTCATTGATACGGAAACCTTCTGTACTGATAGCTGCTACCTTTCCATTTTAGAGTGTTTGTATAGTCTCAATTTTTCATTCACCGCCGAATGAAAAATCACATGCCTAATTGATCGCTTCTTTGGGCAATTTGCTCTTTGGCCTTGGCGATAAACTGGTCCACCGGGACCGTCACAGTCTGCTGACTCTGACGCATACGCACATTGACAGCATCCTGCTGGGCTTCTTTGGGGCCAACCACCAGCATATAAGGTACGCGGTCGCTATGAGCCTTGACAATCTTGGCCCCAATCTTGTCGTCTGACAAATCGGTCCAAACACGCAAATCAGACTGCTTGAGCCTTTCGGCCAGCTGGATCGCATAGTCATTGGTCTTTTCGCTGATGGGCATAATCCGCACCTGCTCCGGCGCCAGCCACAGCGGGAAATTCCCCGCGTAATGCTCAATCAGGATTCCCAGAAACCGCTCCAGCGATCCGAGAATGGCCCGATGCAACATCACCGGCGTTTTTTCGGTATTATCCTTGTCGGTGTACGTCACCTCAAACCGCATCGGCATCGAGAAGTCAAGTTGAATCGTACCCAGTTGCCACGACCGTCCGATACAGTCATTGATATGGAAATCAATCTTGGGCCCGTAGAACGCCCCATCTCCTTCATTAATCTGGTACGCCAGACCTTTGTGCTTCAAGGCCCCCGCCAGAGCATGGGTTGCAATCTCCCAGATTTCATCCGAGCCGATATGATCTTCCGGCTTGGTCGATAACTCGATATGATATTCCTTGAAGCCAAACGCCGAATAGAGTTCCTGGACCAGAGAAATAACGCCAATAACTTCGCTTTCAATCTGATCCGGGGTACAGAAAATATGAGCATCGTCCTGCGTAAACTGCCGCACACGCACCAGCCCGTGCATCTGACCGCTGGCCTCGTAGCGATGCACCAGCCCCAGTTCCGCCACACGCATCGGAAACTCGCGATAGGAATGCTTGTTGGATTTGTACACCAGCAGGCCCCCCGGACAGTTCATCGGCTTGATGGCATAAGTCATCTCATCGACGGTCGTAAAGTACATATTCTGTTTATAATGATCCCAATGCCCGCTGCGATGCCACAAGGACTCATTCAGCATAATCGGGGTCTTGATCTCACAGTATCCATACTTGCGATGAATCTTTCGCCAGAAATCAATGATCTCATTCCAGATTACCATCCCCTTGGGGTGCAAAAACGCAAAGCCCGGCCCTTCTTCCTGAAAACTGAATAAATCCATCTGACGACCAATCACACGATGATCCCGCTTTTTAGCCTCTTCGATGCGGGTAATATGTTCATCCAGTTCCTTTTTGTTGCGCCAGACCGTCCCATAAACCCGCTGTAGCATTTTCTGGCTTGCATCCCCATGCCAATATGCCCCGGCAACGGACATAATTTTAATCGCCCTGGGATCAATGACTCCTGTCCGCGGAATGTGGGGCCCCCGGCACAAATCCATAAATCCGTCGCCCTGCCGGTAAAAGCTGATGACATCCCCGCTGGCACGGTCGATATTATCCAGTTTATACACATCTCCTGCCATTTTCTGGCGGGCTTCATCGCGACTCATCTCAATCCGTTCAAATGGCCGATCGGCCTTGATGATCTCAGCCATTTTGGATTCGATTTTCGGAAAATCTTCTGGCCGGATAGGCGTATCTAAATCCACATCATAATAAAAACCATCAGCCACCGTGGGTCCATATACCAACCGAGTCTTCGGCCACAGACTGCATATCGCCTCGGCCATGATATGCGCACAGCTGTGGCGCAGAATCTCTATTCCTTCGGCATCCTTATTAGTTATGATTTGCAAGCTCACTTCGCCATAAATCGGGGTAGACAAATCTACCATTTTATCATTAATACGAGCCGCCAGAGCTGCACGGGCTAAACCCGAGCCAATCATCTCGGCGAATTGATACGCGTTCGTGCCGTCTGGAGCCTCCAACACAGCTCCGTTCGGGAGTTTAACTTTTGCCATGGACCTTTCCAATAAATATCTGAAATTGCTCAGTTTGCGTCAATTCCAAGGCGCACCTTAAGTGAGCATATCTACATAAATTATAACAATATAGGAGTTTTGTCCTAAATGTCAAGAGACAATACGCGGATCAAGATAATATACACAGATATATCATATATCAATTTATCTGTTATCTGAAATAAGCCTTTAAGACATACTGTTGCATCATTCGCTGGGTATTAAAAAATGAGCCGTTCATTGCGACGGATATCGTCATAATACGATAAAAATGATGTTTATTATGGTAATATAAGTCCGCCACCTTCGCCAGTTTGTCATACAAGGAGGCCGCATCTGAGCTCCAGTTGCCCCCCTGGTCGTTGCGGCGCCGGTAATTTTCTCCAATCGCCCAGCCCGTCATCCCCTCAATACACCCTTCAATCCACCATCCATCCAGAATGCTCAATGAAGGGACACCATTCAGAGCGGCCTTCATTCCGCTGGTTCCAGATGCTTCCATCGGCGGCTGGGGCGTATTCAGCCAGACATCGACCCCTGCAACCAGCAATTTCGCCAAAGCCATGTCATAATTAGGCAAATAGACAATTTTCAGATCATTTTTTAATTGGCCAGCCACTGCAACAATGCGTTTAATCAGTTCTTTGCCCTCTATATCATTAGGATGGGCTTTGCCGCCATAGATAATCTGAATCTTGCCCACATCTCTGGAGATCCGAACCAGTTGTTTGGGATCGGTAAAAACCAAATCCGCCCGTTTATAACTGGTCGCCCGCCGGGCAAATCCCAGCGTCAGCACATCCCCATCCATTCCGGCATTGGTCTGTCGATTCACATATTCAATCAGTTCTCGCTTGGCCAGGGCCTTGGCTTCGGCAAATTGTTCCTGGGGAATGCTGACCGCATAGCGCAAGCTGAAATTATCCTCACGCCAACCCGGAATATGCCGATCATACAAATCCGCCAATTGCGGACAAACCCATCTGGCAGCATGAACCCCGTTGGTAATCGAATCGATCACATAAGACGCAAACATATGCTGTGAGACCTCGCCGTGCTTTTTAGCAACACCATTGACGTAATGACTCAAATTCAGTGCCAGATAGGTCATATTGAGCTTGTCATCACAACAAAAGATATCCGGATTCTGCATCACCTGATGGCGGCCCAGAATTTTATGGACCAGGTCCAACGGGAATTTATCATGCCCTGCCGCCACTGGCGTATGGGTGGTAAAGACGCATTTTTCACGCACCGCATTTATATCTTCTTGGGTCAGTTCCGACCGCTTGGCCGCACGAAGCTGTTCATCCAGCAGTTCAAGCGTTAAAAGGCTGGCGTGTCCTTCATTCATATGAAACCGCTCTATCTCGGTATAGCCTAAAGCACGCAGCATGCGAACCCCACCAATCCCCAGCACTATCTCCTGACTCAGACGGTATCCTGGATCTCCACCACGTCCATACAAATAATCCGTCAGGGCACGGTCTTCCGGCGTATTTTCCGGCAGGTCTGTGTCCAGAAAATAAATGGGAACTGTGTATCCGGAAATACCGTGAACCTGATACTTCCACGCCCGGATATGCACCGTCCGTCCTGCAATGGTTACCTCCACCCGGCTGGGCTGTTCTTTGGCGTAATACTCCACCACCCATTCGCACGGCTCTTCAGTCTGCCAGCCATCTGGCCCAAGCTTTTGGAAAAAATACCCCTTACGATGCAGCAGCGTCACCGCCACCATCGGCACTTTCATATCCGCGGCGGACAGAATTGTATCCCCCGCCAAAATCCCAAGCCCCCCGCTATACGTCGGCATGCCTTCTTCAATTCCGATTTCCATCGAGAAATAAGCCACTTTGCGTTCGTTTTCCATAGGTCATTCCTTCCCTGAATCGGAGAATATATTGACAGTACCATCATACGTCCGAATACGCCAACAATCCAGCAAAAAGCCATCGAAACGAAGGCGTTTTCACCCTCCAAAATTAAGTAAATTCTAACCTTGTCACAGCCGATTATTCCGGATATAATGATTATAATGAGTAATGAATGGAATCTGTTGTTGTTTTTTAGGGAGAACGAATCATGCAGGAAAAAATTGGACAGGCTGCGGGTGTTATATGGCAATACTTGGCCCAAAGCCAGGAACCGGTCAGTTTATCCACGTTGGCAAAGAAAGTAAACCTGAATTCACAGATAGCCTCCATGGCTGTTGGATGGCTTGCTCGTGAAAACAAGCTTGTCTTCCAGGAGAAAGGCAAAACAATTTCTGTAAGTCTTGCTTCAGCTTGTACTTGCTAAAATTCAGATGAAAATACTGTTGCGTTTGGATCAGATTTCAGATATAATCTGGCCCGATCTTTACATACAACAGTAAATCCCCGCGCTCAATGAATTAAAATCGCCGGATTTCAATTGACAATAAGGCCGCAAAGTGATTATGCTTTTCGGCCTTTATTTTTTGCAGATAAAGAAGTTATATGATTTTGGGAAAGTTTATGTCAGTACAGCAGCACATTCGTAATGTAGCGATTATCGCACACGTTGACCATGGCAAAACCACGCTGGTGGATCAGCTCTTATATCAGTCCGGCATGTTCCGTGACGCCGAGCTGGATAAGCTGGCCGGCGGGCAACACGGCCTTATTATGGACTCCAACCCTCTTGAAAGAGAGCGGGGTATTACCATTCTTTCCAAGAATTGCGCCATCAATTATACCGATCCGGATGGGGAAGAATATAAAATCAACCTTATCGACACTCCCGGCCACGCTGATTTCGGCGGTGAGGTCGAACGCGTTCTCAAGATGGCCGATGGCGTCCTGCTGCTGGTCGATGCCTTCGATGGTCCGATGCCCCAGACCCGATTCGTTTTATCCAAGGCTTTGGCGCATGGATTGAAACCCATTGTGGTCATTAATAAGGCCGACCGCCCTGATGCACGTCCCAACGATGCGGTTAATGAGGTATTCGACCTGTTTGTCTCACTCAATGCCAACGACGACGCACTGGATTTCCCCGTGATCTACTCGTCTGGAAAGCAGGGATGGGCCACTCTGGATCTGGCAAAACCCAACACCAATATGCAGCCGATTTTTGATGCCATCATCACTAAAATCCCTGCCCCGAAGGCCGACCCGGATGCCCCGCTTCAAATGCTGGTAACCACCCTGGATTATTCCGATTACGTCGGTCGTATAGCAATCGGACGTATTTTTGCTGGTACGGTTCATCAAGCTGACACGATTACCGTTATCGACAATACAGGGGCCCATACCCAGCAGAAGATCCTCCAGCTTTATGAATTTGACGGGCTGGGTAAAAAACAGACTGACCACTGTGAAGCCGGAGATATCTGTGCGATTGCAGGCCTGGATCCCATCGACATCGGCAACACGATTGCCTGCCCCGATAAACCCATGGCCCTGCCGATTATCGCCGTGGATGAGCCGACAATGAATATGACCTTTCGCGTCAATGACGGACCTTTTGCCGGACGGGATGGCAAATATGTCACCAGTCGTCAGGTCAAAGAACGTCTCGATAAGGAACTGAAAACCAATGTTGCTCTGCGTGTCGAACCCGGAACCAGCGCCGACGAATTCCTGGTTTCAGGCCGCGGACTGCTGCACCTGGGAATTCTTTTGGAAACCATGCGCCGCGAAGGCTACGAGTTAACTGTCGGCAAACCGCAAGTGATTATCCGCAATATCGACGGTCTGCGTCATGAGCCCATTGAACGGCTGGTCATCGATTGCCCCATGGATTGCCAGAGTGCTGTGATGTGCCTGCTGGGAGACCGGCGCAGCGAGCTGATCAGCATTGATTCCAAGAGCGGTGCTGACAATTACATCCATATGGAATTCAATATTCCTTCGCGGGGATTGTTCGGACTGCATGCCCGACTGCTGACGGCAACCCAGGGGCGTGCCATTTTGCATCACAACTTCGAAAGATACGAGCCGATGCGAGGTTCTATTCCCCAGCGGCAGGCCGGCGTCATGATTGCAACCGAAACCGGCATCGTAACTGCCTACGCCCTGGATGCACTGTTTGACCGAGGAACGTTTTTTGTTGAGCCGGGGGACCAGGTCTATGAAGGCCAGATTGTCGGCGAACACTGCAAAGATAATGATATCCCGGTCAATGCCGTCAAAACCAAACAGTTGACCAACATGCGTGCTGCCGGCAAAGATGATAATGCCCGCGTCAAACCGCCTCGTCGTCTGAGTCTGGAGCAGGCTCTTGAATATATCCAGGAAGATGAGCTGGTGGAAATCACCCCCAAAACCATTCGCATGAGAAAACGTCTGCTCAAAGAAGCAGACCGTAAACGCGAGGCAAGAAAAAAGCAGGACTAAAGCCTGCCTTAGCATCACTTTGCACAGAATACAACACTCCAGGGCCGGGCATGATTGTCCGGCCCTTTCTGTTTCGAGGGATTACAAAACTTCGTCAATCGCTGCAGTCAATACCGACTTCTGCGTCAGCCCGACCCATTTCTTGACCATCTGGCCGTCCTTGAACAGGATAATCGTCGGGATGGCGCTGATGCCGAACTGAATCGCCGCCTGCCGCTGGTCATCAGTGTTCATCTTGCATATCACCGCCTTGCCCGCATATTCATTGGCAATCTGCTCAATCACCGGCCCCAGCATCTTGCACGGCCCGCACCACGGCGCCCAGAAGTCCACCAGCACCGGCATATCCCCATTGATCGTCGCATCAAAGGTATCATCAGTCAGCTCAATTACATTGCCCGCCATAGAGCATCCTTTCGTTCGCTAAAGTTTATGTCCATTTTTCGACCGCATTGTAACGGCCTCCTTCGGGTCTGTCAAACTCGTTTTCACCGTCCCGCCTGTTTTGACAGTTCGGGCAGAATGTCACAACAAGGCCTAAATAATATTTCCCTTTGATTAAATTATATCTAATTATTATAAAAGGACTTACGGCATGCCGACAGGATTCTTTTACGGCCTTTTTTGACAAACACCCAATTATACACTATATTTTAATTGTTGCCGGTGCAATAGATGGCGATTAATGCCTAACCGAACGATACCTAGGACCGTTCACAAACGGCACAGCGGGCAACAGGGAGTGCGGCCCACAACCTATTGATGCGTAAAAGCGCTTGCCTCCCTACCAAAAAACATACGGCCTGTCGCGAGCCAGCCTCGCCCAGGCCGTTTTATTTTGCTGCCGTCCCCCAATCTTAATTGCCTAATGCTTTTATCACATTACGATATGCTTTTGGTGTAATAAAATCAGCAAGCACAGAGGCTTGCTCTACAATCGAGCCTCGCGGCAGGCAAATCCTCTATTTTATTTTGGAGTTATTATCTCCAAAGAAACAGGACAGCAGCACTGCTTCACAATCCTGCTGCCCTTGCAATGTGTTTTATTCCACCGGCGAAGGTTCAATCGCAATCACCTCATAATGATGTTCGCCGCTGGGATTCTTGACCACCGCTCTTTCATTGACCGCAAGCCCATGAATCGCATCGCCTACAGGAGAAAGAATCGAAATACTGCCGTTATCGATATCCGCATCGTGGGGGCCTAACAATTGAAAAGTCATTTTCTGCTGCGTACTGAGATTCAGCAGAGTCACAACCGTCCCAAACACCGCCCGGTCGCACGGGACCTTCGTGCAATCCACAATTTCGGATCGGTTTAACTGTGCCCGGATTTGTCCCATGCGTCCTTCCAGAAACCCCAGCTGCTGACGGCCGTAAATATACTCTCCGTTTTCTTTCAGGTCGCCCTGTTCACGGGCCTCGCTGACACGAATGCGAACTTCAGCAGCCTCTTTTTCAAGCTGTGCAAGTTCTTCCTTGAGTTTATTGTATCCTGTCTTTGAAATCGGCACAAGATCAAGCATTCTAACACACTCCACAAATCAAATCGTCCATTTTACAGAATTTTCTATCTTTATGCCCAGCTACGCTGCCGGACAGTATTTTGTTTGCTAAGCAATCTGCTTAACCGAGATAATCTCAATAGTCGTCGTCGGCACATCATCATAATAGCCCTTCGAGCAGGTCCTGACTGCGGCAATCTTATCGACTACATCCATCCCCTCGGTAACCTTGCCAAAGACCGCATAGCCAATCCGGTCCGGAGTCGGGCCGGTATAATCCAGAAAATCATTATCCGCATGATTGATAAAAAACTGACTGGTGGCGCTGTCCGGATTGGCAGTCCGTGCCATGGCAATGGTGCCTCGCTTATTCTTAAGGCCATTGGAGGCTTCGTTAATAATCGGGTCATTGGCCGGCTTGGGGTGCATCTTGGGCGTCAGGCCGCCGCCCTGAATCATAAAGCCTTTGATGACACGGTGAAAAATCGTTCCGTCGTAATAGCCGTCGTTGACATATTCCAGAAAATTTTTCACACTGATCGGGGCTGCCTGGGCGTCCAGTTCCAGGGCAATATCCCCCAGCGTTGTCTGCATTTTTACTTTCGGATTACTCATCTTGGTCCTTTCAGTTTTAAGCTGAATGTTTATTGTGACGGTTCAAGGCCGCACACAGATTCTTATAATAATCGACTTTTTCCGCCCCCAATAGCAGGATCGGAAAAGCCGTCTTGTTATGATACAATGGTTCGTCCAAATCCACAACCCCCCCGCACAACTGGCCATCGGGGGTATCTGGGATCGGAGAAAAATCGCTCAGCATCACCCGGATTCCCAGTGAACTGGCAAACCGCATCGACTCCTCAATCCCCTGCACATCCGCCAGCGGATGGCCCAGGATTTCGTAGGCCGTAATTGCATCCAGAGGCACATCCGCCGACCGGAGCGCCTCGACGGCACCCGCCAAATCTTCACCCGCCACCTTTGCACCAGTTTGGCGCTGAAACTCGACATTGACGCTCTCGTAGCCCAGGTAAAATGACTTCATCCCCGCTGCAACCAGCCGTCGAGCGGTTTCCGGAGTCATCAGCCGGGCATGCATCGCATTAGGGGAATGCAGCATCACACCCCGGCCGGCCCGCTGGACATAGTCCAGAAACGGATATAACACATCCTCTGGTCGATACAGCAGTGCGTCATCATAAAACGCCAGATGCCGCACTCCTGCGCTTCTGGCCGACTCAAAATCCGCGATTGTCTCGTTCAGTCCCCGGGCCCGAAATCCGCCGCCGGCCACGGGCACATAACAATACGAACAGCGATACGGGCATCCTCGGGTCAGTGTAATCGCCGCCGTAACCAGCTCAGGATATAATTCCCACGCCGCCGACGTATCCCCCTCCGGCCGGCCAAGGCCCAGCCAGTCCCACATCGGCCCTAAATCCTGGCCCGACACCACCCAGTCGGCTCCTAACCCCAGTGCATGCTTCCGGCAGGCTGTCGCATAGAAGCCACCCAACACAATTCGCCCGCCTGGACAGCACCGCCGGACCGTCTGGATGACTTCCTTAACACCCAGATACCAGTAGGTCATTACCGTTTGCACAAAGATAAAATCAAACGGCCCCTGAGCCTGCAAATACTGCTCAAAATCCTCCTGCGGCAATCCAAACCGCCGGTAATACCGCCGGATCGGCTTAAAGACATCCGGCTTGGTCACGCGCTGCTCCAGATACTTTCCCCGGCCCCAGGCATCATCCTGCAGCCCTTTGCCTCGCGCCAGCGGATGCCGTCGATCCAAAAAGTCGTATAATGACAGCTTAGCCCGGCCCCGCAGCATTCCCGCCACCGTCAGCAGCCCCAGCGGACGCAGCCAGAAATCATACGCCGCAAAGTCATAAATCGGCGGATTCACAAACAGACATTTTGCCCTGGTATCCCGCATCGGCCTGAGTTTCTTTTGCTGTGCGCATAAAAAATCCGGACAGGAGGGTGGGCTTCCACGCCTTCTGTCCGGCCGGAGTCTTGAGATTGATACTGTTTACGCGGGATTCGAACTGAAAATCCGTGCCATCCGCTCTGATTTCTTCCGTTTCCGACGGCCTTTTTCGGAGGGCTTTTCATAATAGCCATTCCGCTTGATGTCACGAATCAGACCTTCTTTTTCGCACATCTTCTTGAACCGCTTGATCATCTGCTGAACGGATTCACCAGTACGGGACTTCACTTTAATCATAATATCGTTCGACCTTCCCTTTGCTATCGCGTAAACAATACTAAACTTATCTTTAATGTGACTGAGAGCATATAATTTTATTTTTTTTAAGTCCGGATGCAAGTAAATTTTTCGGCTTTTTCGCTCCTGGATTTCAGAAAAATCTCCCTTCTTACAAGACCCCGAAAATCGCCAATAGCCATCTTGATTATTAATAGCAATTATGCATCCAGCATAGCTTTATTTGTATTGATTTCAGCTACGCTATTGCTCAGCAGTCGGCGAGGGCGGGGCAAATTCAATCGCCATCTGGGTATCAATCCATGCGGCCCGCTGAGCCAGCCAATTCTTAAGATGCTGGATTTCATCAGCCCAACTGGATGCAGGCGCCGCCTCGGGCCAGCGAGCATAATTGCGAACCTGAGCTTCGCTAAGCTGTGCAGCCATCGCATCAATCACCGCATTGATATTGCTGGTACTCAGTGCCCCTGCCCGCATGGCATACCATCGCTGGGCATACCGCTGGCGGAAGTCGGGGTCGTCAAACAGCTTATCCCACCACTCATAATGGAAGTAATCTGTGCCATCCCCGGTTCCTTTCCACGTGTTAAAACTATCATCCCGGCTATCATAAGAATCCATCGACCGGTCAAAGTCCCATATCGGGCCGGCCTGAATTTTCCCCTGGCGGGATTTATGGAAGTAGGCGCTCAGACGCAGGGCATCCACATTCTTGGCAAACATATTCAGCAGGTTATGGTCGACCCAGCTATCCACATCGATATAATTGCTGTAATGCTGGCCCGAGGGAGAATAAAGAGCATCTTCAAAGACCTGGAAAGCATCCTTGAGATAAGTCAACTGCGCATCGGTAATATGTTCCTGTTCCGGATAAACCAGCGACAGAGCGCTGCCCATCCCACCCTGCGAAGAGGGTCTGCCCCGCGTCGTGTACCAGCCCATCTCTCCGGATTCGAGCCAGTCGTTTTTGAAGATATAGCCGCCGGCCACATCCGGCAGAATGTTATCCGAGGCATCGAGTTTTTCGACTGCCACACGGTCTTTGCCTCGCTTGATTTTTTCGGTCAGTGCATAGACACCGACATAATCGCCAGCCTCCAGCGCCCCGCCGTTGGTATTCAGGAAAACTTCGACAAATCGTGTCCGCGGGGCATACCGGCCGACCTGATTGCTCAGCTCGTAAATCAGCGAATTCCGAATCATCGCCCGGTCATAATAATACGGGGCATACAAAACCCAGTCGGAATCGGCAGGCATACTCAGAACAGACAGCGATTTGTCCTCATCCGTTTCATCCCAGAATTCAACTGCATATCCTTTTTTGGGAAATGAAGACGAGCTGATTCCCCGCACCTTAGCCCCGGCCCGGCTCAAAAGCTGGGGGGGATTCGTCAGGCGGCTGCGGCCATCGGCTTGAACTGTAAAGACGCCAACCACCGACGGCTTGAATACATGCGAGGTCGAGGGATTGTCATCGCCTAAAGGCCCCCCGCCGAAGTTATCAATCACCAGCAGCGGCAAATTTGAATTGAATCCCTGTACGGAGGGTGCCAGAAAGACATAATACTGGCCGGTGACAGGCCCGGCAACTTTGCCCGGCTCGACAGCTCTGGCCCGTACGACGGTTGTAGTCGTAATGGGAATAGGACTCGTATAGCGGATCGACTGCTCAGTAGGCTCGGAATTATTGGTGGTATAGTAAATTACAGCATTTGGATTATCGACAGAAAGCGTCAATATCCGTGCTTCAGTGAATACCCCGCCGCCAATCGAAAATTTCACCTCATCCTCAACAACACCAACGAAACCGCTGCCGTTATTCTGCAGAGGTGTCGGGCTACTGAAATAACCGTATTCAAATCGATGGAAATCCCCAAACACCGTCAATCCATACGAAACATCCTGATACTGCGGCGGAAAATGCGGCGTAAACGCATGGGAAATACTGCCGTCGGGCCGAACCAAAGCCAGGTATTCGCCACCCTTGCTAAGCTGGAAGTTGGCATGCAGTGGACCAGACGGATCTGCGAGGTTTTTGTCCGAGGCAAACACCAACTGAAAACCATGGGCGTCCAAAATGATTTCGGGGAATTTCCATTTGCCGAGGCTGGCCGGATCATCGGTCAGCGACCAGCCTTTCAGATTCACCGCCGCATTCGAAAGATTTTTGATCTCGATCCAGTCCGATGCGGCTCCGTCTTCATCGGTCAGGCCTTTGCTATTGCTTGCCAGAAACTCGTTGATGACGACCACAGGACCATCCTTTTGCCATTCCTGGGCAAGCCGTGCGAAATCGGACAAGTCAATCCCTCCGGTCTGGTCCACATCCGCACAGAATGGTGTCGTACAGGTCCCTAACCATTGCTGTGCAACAATCAGCAAATCGGCAATATCTGTAGTACAGTCGGCGTTGAAATCGGAATCTAACATCAGACAGTCAAATGAAGACAGTGCCGTTGTAAAATGCATCACACGACCGGGGTATGTCTGCCCATCGGCAACCACATCCACACGCCAGTAATAAACAGCCCCTTTTTTCAAAAGGCCGGGAGAAAAGGTCTGAGCAGACTGACTTGCAGCCAAGACGGAGCTGTCGCCAGCAGCCACAGCAGATTGCAGTTGACCAAAATAAATAGTATAAGTCACCTCTGACAGCAACCCGCTCAAGTGCCATGTTAATTCCGTATCAATGGCCACCTCGACGGCCCCGTTGGCAGGAAATTCATTAGAAATCGCAGGGCCTGCAATGTCCGTAAAGGCATTGGAAACCACCAGATCATCCCACAAACTTTGCGCTCCCCCTGCCAAACGGACCGACGTGCTCCAGTTGCTGCCGGTATAAGCAAGGGTTACATCGGCAGAATTATCGGCGGAGCCATGGTCATAATCACTGCTATCCGGATTAACCCACAAACGAAGCTGATCGCCATCAAAATCCACCGCCGATACCAGCCGATAAGTCTGCCCCACAATCACCGGGATGGTACTTAACGCCCGGCCCGAGCCGGAGATTTCGATACCAAAAAATTGCGCACCGCTGGGCCGGCCAAAAAAGATACGCTCAGTACCGAAATCATAACTGCTGAAACCGCACCAGGGATTTTCCGTCAGCTCAGTCACCGTGACCCCGTAATACACCGTACCCGACCCACGAAATGCCCCCAGCCGCTCATCGGTGCCCTCCCCCGACCCTTCTGTCGGACCATTGTATTCACGGCGTGCCCCACTGGAATCGATAAACAAGGCTTTATTCTGAACCATGGGAGTGCCAAAGACCGCATTCCAGTTGGAAACCGTCCCGGTATGGAGGCCGGAGGTATTGTTCCAATCCCAATACTGGCCCCCCGCCTGGCCGGCAATATTATCATCACTGTAATTAAATTCTTCGATGCCAAGAATGTCGGCATGGGAAATTATTATGCCGAAAAACAACACCCAAACCACGCAGAACATCAGTCTTTTCATCATGATTCCTCAGATGCAGGCAAAAGGGTCTTTCTGCACTCATTTACTGTCATTTCGTTACTTGAGATTGCCCCAAACAATCTACAAATTATACCCACTATATCTGAATATCAGGCACATAGACACAAATTTTGGGGAGCAGGTCAAGAGCATTCACGGCCATATCCTCTATAACTTAATGACAGATTAGCACCATTTTGCACGGAAATAGAGAATTCAACTCGTCTATCAAGCAAATAAAAGCTTGTATCAGGCATTTCATACTTGTTGATTTCGATTTAATATGTCGCAAATGAACAAATTACCCATTTCAACCATGCGATTTATTGATACTACTTTTTTGATAATTGGCACAGAATGTGGCATTTCTCAATCTATTTTGTCTTTTATGTAAACAAAAAAAGATGGTGTATCTGGATGTTTTGGGTTTCATCTTTGTGTTTGGCTCTTCCTTTGAACACAACACTTTTCTCAATTAATTAATAAAAAAATACCCTACCATTACACCAGTATCGCTGAAACACCGGCAAGCAAAGCTCGGCCTATTGTTTATTTTCAAGCGAATTCAGGAATGCAGCAATTCGATCTATGACACCCTGCCGATTGGGGATACGAGGTTTGGGGACAAAGGTCTTCAGGAGTTTGATTTTCTCTATCAGTTCATTCTCATCGTACGCAGCAAGAATATGTCCCATTTCTTCAAATTTCCTTGCCGTGTCAACTTGGTGATTATTGACCACTTCACCGTATTTTCTAAGACGAGGAAGCACTAACAGAGGCTTCTGAGCCTTGATCGCAAGGGCAATATTACCCATTCCAGCATGACTAATGATCGCATTGCAAGATTGAAAGACGCGGTCAAATTCTTCTTTACCCAGATTGACGACATACTTCATCGCCACAGGTTTATAATCGCCCGGACCAATCTGCGCAAAGACTTCATCCTCGATAATCTTCTTTAAAATTGCCTCATCTACCGCCTTAACAAGACGATCAAAACCAAATTGTGTACCTACAGGGAGAAATATCATGCTCCTTGTGACCTCATAAGTTATCTATAACGGAAAATTTGAGCCCCATACCTTTGGCTTCTTCGATCACGCGATTGAGGGATTCAAGAACATAATCATCGGTCTGATTAGTTACCCTGTCAAAATCATGAAACAAGACAATACCCCCCCCTTCCTGCTTGATTTTCTGTGCGGCATAATCAACATTTCGTTTTTCATTTAGCCTAGTATCCAAAGAATCAACCGTCCAAAATATTATTGGGGTTCGATGCCATAATAAATATAAAAGAGATAATAAATTCATTTTGCCATAAGGCGGACGATAAGGAAATATCTTATTTTCTGTTGATATCACACTATTGATAATTTTCCAACCTTGTTTAATATCACTCACTGCTTTCCAAGGCAGATCCTTCCATGCATGGTAATGAGAATTACTATGGGAGGCAATCAAATGTCCATGATTAACAATAGTCTTAACGAGACTCTCTCTTTCAACAATATTTCTGCCTAAAAGGAAAAAGGTGGCTTTTATACTATTCTCTTCTAACATTTTTAAAATCTTAGGCGTCAGTCGACTTCCCGGTCCATCATCAAAAGTTAAATAGATACATTTACTGTGTACAGCCTTTGCCCGTTGTTGAAATAGCAATATCCGCCCAATTATCCAAGGTAATTGGATATATAGAATTAGGATAACACTGGTAATCAATAATAAGTAACAGAGAAGGCTCATAGTACCTCGCCTGCATACTCTACATTGGGGTATTTAGCGGCAACATTCGGCCATTGACTGAGAATTAAATCCGCAAAGGGGCGAATCATTCGACCACTCATGGAAAGCTTGTTGGCATTTGCGATGCTATCCAACCAGATCACTTTAGCCCCAAACAGCTTGCCCCAAAAGCACATTAAAAAACCAGGGGCAGCACCGGTACTCAAGATGACATTAGGCCTCTCTTTTAAAATAATGATCAGGCACTTAAACAGAACCGCCAAAGTCTGAATGGGATGTTCGCGATTGCATTCGCCCACGATATAAGTTTTGCCAAACAGCTCAAGCTTTTGTTTAACCATTTGGCCAGTCGAGACGTAAAATGTCTCATGTTCTTGCCAAAGAGCACAAAGGGATATTAACTGGCTCAAATGACCACCGGCTGAAGCTACAAGACCAATTTTATATTGTTTTATTTTAATCGATGACATTTTTATCTTTTTGTATAAAAATATCCCACCATAAGGCCAATCCCAATAAAGTCCAAATCGGCAGGAAATAATTTTTTTTCATGCGGCAATGATCATCCAATAGTTGTCTCACGAAAGTCTTTGAAAAGATGGCTTCAGGAAGAGAGTGATTATTACATATTGTATCATAACACAACTCTTTTAAGCGACCTCTGAACCACTGATCTAACGGTACTGCAAATCCAACTTTTTTTCGATATATAATTTCAGGAGGAAGGTATTTTTCGGCTATTTTTTTAATTAACCATTTTCGTTTCATACCATTGACTTTGTATCTACCGGGAATGCTAAAGACATACTCAACTAACTCATGGTCCAGAAATGGAACACGGCCCTCCACCGATGCCCCCATGGTCATTCTGTCACCGCGATCCAAGAGATTTTCTGGCAACCATAGCTTGCAGTCCGTATATAACATGGCATCTAAGTTTTCACATTCATTTGATTTGTCGACATATTCCCGAGTTGGATTGTCAAGAGTACCATCTACCTTTAGAAGTTGCTTTTTCTGTTCGGAGGTAAATGGGGAAAACCACTGTGCCCAACGGTCTTCTCTGGTATGAATACGAAGACTTCGGAGTGCCGTTTCAGCCCTACGGAACTTTTCGGGAAAAGCCGCCCCAACTGCGTCAATGCAAGAGCCTGGAATGTACTTCAGCCAATTCGCGAAATGATCATAAGCATATTTGGGATAACCTCCAAATATTTCATCACTGCCTTCTCCCGAAAGTAATACTTTAACATCCTGACAAGCCATCTTAGACAATAGATATAACGGAATATCAGCCGGTTCACTTAGAGGTGCATCACGAATCCATGTCAGATGCCGGAGGTAGTCACTGAATACCGTTTCCTGCAATACTAATTCATGATGATCGGTTTGATATTTTTGGGCAACTATTTTTGCATAAGGCAACTCAGAGGATACGAAGTTTTTAAAACCAACAGAATACGTCTTTACTGGAATATTAGTAATCTTACTCATTATCGCCACGATAAGACTAGAATCTATCCCCCCACTTAAAAATGCGCCCAACGGCACATCACTAATCAGTCTCCGCTTTATTGATGTGATCAGTCTCTGCTCTACCTGTTGGAAAATATCAGTTAAACTTGTAATACATATTGATCTTTTCTTTTCTTTAGAAATCAAGGGTATGTCCCAGTACTGTTCAACTTTCCAGCCAGAATGATTAACAACTAGACTATATCCAGGACGAAGTTTATATATGCCTTCGAACAGTGTATTAGGGGCTCCCACTGACCGATATGTCAAATACTGAGATAATACTTTTTGATTGACTAACGGTTGAATACCCGGAACTTGGAAAAACGCTTTAGGCTCAGAAGCAAAATAAAAGGAATCCTTCCTCGGCACATAATACAATGGTTTGATTCCCAGCCTGTCTCGGGCCAGAAATAATTCCTGTTTCCTGGAATCCCAAATGGCAAAAGCAAACATTCCGATAAGGCGATTCACCAGATTATATCCATATTCCTCATAGAGATGAACCAATGTTTCCGTGTCTCCATGTGTCTTTAAAACATGGCCTTTGGACAGAAGTTCACTACGTAAATCCTGATAGTTATATATCTCACCATTAAATGTAACCCAGATGGAACCGTCCTCATTCGACAAAGGCTGCTTACTTCCCTCAACATCAATGATACTCAGCCGCTTATGGCCGAGACAAACATAATCCGATTCATAAATACCGTCTCCGTCTGGCCCACGATGTTGAAGACAATCGATCATTCTTCCAACAACCCGGGAATCCGTTTTTTTCGAGATAAAGTTTATATAGCCTGCAATTCCGCACATATATAATCCATAAATTAATAAGGCTTCCAAAATGTCTTGTTCATGCAAAAGCTAATCAATCGACTAAGTTGCTCTTTTCTTAAATACTGCTGGGCCTCTACAGGGAGCTGCCTGTGTTCCTGTTTTAAATAGCCATACACATATCCCGATAGACGCATCAATCCTGAAATAATATATGGTTTTTCCCATATACATCTTTTACATGCTTTGACCAGCATGAATAAAGGGTGAGTTCCAAGGCAATAATCTGTCAAACCAAGACGAAATCGTGCTTTTAATAATGAGCGGCCATCGCCTGTGCCAACAGGACGATTGTGAAATACTTTAACTTCCGGAAAAGACCATGTCTGCCAGCCATTCATCCTGGCAATAATTTCCATACCAGAGTCCTCTCCTCCATTTTTAAAGGGAATGTATCCACCACATTGCTCATAACATTTGCGTCGGAACACCTGAATAGCTTTTGGGGTTGAGCGACGATCAATACGGGCTTCAATCCAGCTATCGCCTTCTTTTTCCAGATAGGTGCCAGTTGCTATCCCTAATTCTCGATATTTTAGGAACTTTGCTAATATTACTTCATAATATTCGGGAACCAAGGTAATGTCAGCATCCAGAATGGCAATAAAGTCATAATCGATATGAGAGGAGTGTTTTAAACCTTCCTGAATGGCATAGACATTACTGGCATAGTAACTCTGGCCAGATATTTTGGAGCGGAATACATATTTTATCCAATCATATTCTTTGGCATAGAACTGAACAATATTGGCTGTATTATCCACTGATCCATCATCTACGATAATCCAGACAATCGGCTTGCATGTTTGAGACAGAACGCTTTTAATGGTATTCTCGATATACTTCCCCTCATTAAAAGCTGGCGTAATAATGAGATATCTATTTTGCATTAATATTCCCACTAATTATCGTCCAGCTACCACCTAAATAGGCATTAGTCATGCCAATAGCTTTTTGCCGCTGCGATGGAATCGGCAACATCGCCAGCCAAAAGGGGATTCGAACCATATAAAACAATAATGTCAACATGCAGCCTAAGAGATAACTCAAATAACCTTGATTTTTTCGGATAAAATACAATATTGATTTTCGAAGTTCAATATTCATTTGTACTTTGACAATTTTGGAACTCTGACCACCCAGATGGATAATCTGGGCATTTGGAGTAAACAGCAACCTCCACCCTGCTTTGTTAAATCGATAGCACCAATCGGTTTCTTCGGCATACATAAAAAACGATTCATCCATTATCCCGACTTGCTCAATCGCCTCTGTTCTAACCAGCATGAAACAGCCGGTTACGACCTCTACCTCGCGAACATCATCACGATCCCACCAGGTCATCCGTTCCCTGCCGAAGAAACGACTGCGTGGAAATATTTTGTAAAGATATGTACTCGATAAAAACAGATTCAACAGCGATGGATACATAAAACATGTTGGTTGTAAGAACCCATCTGGATTAAGCACCTTGCACCCTACCACAGCTGCATCTGGATGCTGGTCTGCAAAAGCAAGCGTTTTCTGAATCGCCCCATCCAAAACAATCGTATCACTATTGAGCAATAAGACATATCGCCCATTGGCAATCTGCATCCCCTGGTTATTAGCTGCAGCAAAGCCGCGATTGTCTTTATTTTCTATGAGAACAACATGTGGAAATTCCGATTTGACCATAAAAACAGAGTCATCGGATGAGGCATTATCGATTACTATCACTTCAAATGAAATATCACTTGTCTGTTCATAAACAGACTTCAGGCAGTCTCTAAGAATATCTCGTGTATTCCAACTAACAACTATTATAGACACATCCATGAGTATATTCATTTCAATAATTGATTTTCAATAATATATTTTGCCAGACCTTTGCCAACAATATCGCAGCCTAATGGCGTAAAGTGACCATGGCCTTTCTCCCAATATATCTTTTCTCCTTTATATTGCAAAAAACCGTCTATGGGACTGTATATATTGAATATCAATTTAGCCTGATCAAGAGGCAAAGGAAAATTTGAATAAAATACATCTCTATCCTTTCTGACAGGAATATCCAGTAATAAAAATTGTGCAAGGTTTTCTTCACTTGTTTTTTTAATTTCCTTTAAAAGCGATAGGGTCAATTCTTTAGCATAAATATCTGCTTGTTTCTCAGTATCATTTAGTTTGATATTAATCTGCTGCTTTCTCTTAATGTTTGTAAGCCACTCCTTTGTCTTGCTTCCTGCTATTTCACGAAAGAAAGAATATAAATTGCTATATTGTTCAAGAAATGCATATCCAGGTATTTTATTAAGCTTTTCTCTGATTTCTACAGCTGGCAGATAGGTTTTATTTTTTCGATACAAAAGATTATCATTCAAGCCATATAGACCCGAGCGCACGTTGTCATCATAGTCTGTAGTATGCCATGCCAGCAACACTAAATCAGGATGATATTTCAGGCCTTCATTCTGCAATACAAGCAACTCTTCGGCATTTCCATGTCCTGACGTTGAAAGATTGACTACTTCAGCATTTATTCCATATTGGTCCTTGAGGTAGTACTCCAAACGTGTGCTGAACATATCCTTATAATCAACTTCATAGCCCATCCCAAACGAATCTCCCAAGAGTACTATCCGTTTGATCTCTTGAGATTTTTCATAGGGTATTTCTCGATCTGATCGAATACCTTTAGAATTTGTATACAGTTTTATCTTATATTCTTCGCCAATGTGCCAATAGGTCTTATTCGGGGCATTGCCTCTGATTCCATAGTAAGTGGCACAGACATGACGCGGGATCATCGGCTGTGGAGCAAAGAGACGTAAAAATACTTCAGCGCCAATCAAACAATATACAACACCCACTATGAATTTAGTATACATCTTTTTGCCCACAATAATTTAGAATGCAAAATAGATAAATTCCTGTGCTTTTCTTGGTGATAAGACCAGAATAGACATGACCACGAATAACCAAATATTCAACCGTAAAAACCATGGAGAATTCGTCAAAGGATTTAATGACTTGTATTTTGCTTGAGCTAATTGGAACAGCATCAAGAACCATCCATAGAACACGATTATTCTAAGACATTCTGCAGCTTCAGTCGACCATGAAAAAGATGTCCAAATAGACTTCAAAAACAGGCTTACTGTTGTCATATTCTGTGCGCGGAATAAAAGCCACCCAAAACATACTAAATGGAACATGATAACCATGTAAATAATATTCATTGGGAACCGAGCCTTTTCCGTTATTTCATTTAGACCGAATACACGATATAACACCAGTATAAGGCCATGAAAGGCACCCCATAAAACAAACGTCCAGGCGGCACCATGCCATAAACCGCCAAGTACCATGGTTAAAATCAGATTTCTGTACGTACACCATGTCCCACGTCGGCTCCCCCCCAGTGGAATATATAAATAATCCCTCAACCAACTGGATAAGCTAATATGCCACCTCCGCCAGAAATCGGAAGGATTTACAGCGACATACGGCAAATTAAAGTTGAGCATAATATCAATACCCATTAACTTGGCAACACCACGTGCAATATCGGTATAACCTGAAAAATCACAATATATTTGAATCGCAAAAGCATAGATCGCAAGCAGACATCGCACGCCGTCTTCCGGAACAGTCGTCAACTGCATACTATCATAGGGACCAAAAACGCTATTCACCACAGGTGCAATATTATCTGCAACAACAACCTTTTTATATAGGCCCCAAAAAATGAGCCACAGCCCCTCGCGGCATTCATCCCACTGGATGATTCTCGGCCTTTGAAACTGGGGCAACAAATGAGCTCCCCGCTCAATTGGACCAGCAACGAGTTGAGGAAAATAAGAGATATAGACCGCAAGTTCCAGTAAAGAATCAGAGGCTTTTATCTGTCCACGATATACATCAACTGTATGACTCAGAGCCTGGAAAGTAAAGAACGAAATACCAACCGGCAGAACAATCCGATACGTCCACTGTCCTATTTCAAATCCAAAATGATTAAAAACAGTTATAAGGTTATCAGCAAAAAAATTAAAATACTTAAATACTCCCAAAATTGCAAGATTCAGAAAGACGCAGACAAACATATGGAATCGACGCGTTGCCCACTTGGATCGAAGGATTGGTGGACCAACAATTGAAAGAACAATCGAGACTATTAACGTCAGATTAAATACCCACCAACTTTTAATCGATAGCGGCAATAGAGCATTCCAGTCAATGTCAATAACAGGCTTCAAGCCATTCAGATACCATGAAACCGCATCCCATTGAACCGTGACACAAAAAAAAGCCGCAGCAAGAAGAAAAGCAAAAGCCTTAATATACTGCCTGGGGGTTAGTCGCCCTCTATCCACCAATAAGGAGGTCAGATAATCAATCACTGTTGCCAAAATAATCAAATAAAGAAATCGAACATCCCACCAACCATAAAAGATGTAACTGGCAACAAACAATAAGATATTCTGCCAATGATATTTTTTATATAATAAAATGTATATAGAATATATGATAACAAAAAATAAGAAAAAAGCAACACTATTAAATAACATAACCATTCAATCCTATTGACTTTTGAATAATATACACCTACCCATTGTCAAGACAGAAAACCGGAGATTTTAAGGTAGATTTATCGCCACTGATTAATGCCGTTGGAACGGAGGAAGTGTATTAGTTCAGCCTGAAATGGACAAATACCTTTTACGCATAAGCGATAAAACCTGCCTTCAGCAGGGAATCCGTAAAGTCTGTCGATGTAAACTGGCTGCCCTGATCCATATTGAAAATCTCCGGTCTGCCTGAATCCAGGGCCTGTTTCAATGCCTCCACACAGAACTCCGATTCGAGCGTAATGGAAATCTCCCAACTTAGCACATACCGGCTGAACCTGTCCATCACCGCCACCAGATACAGCCAGCACCGGTACATTCGAATATAGGTGATATCCGCCGACCAGACCTGATCGGGCCGGGTAATCAGAACGTCTTTGAGCAGATACGGGTAAAAATTGGCTGTCCCCCTGTCTTTGGGCCATTTTGAACGTTAGGATTCCCGACAATATTCATATCTGTATTCAGTTCTTGTGTCAAGTTCCAATTTCCTCTGCAATCAATCTATCGGTCAGAGGATCGGCTCTGCGGGGACGCAACCGGAGCGCTGACCGTCATCGGAACAGACGCCGGGGGGCTCGTTAGAGCCGTCCGGCGTTTTTCATTTTCCCTCTGTTTTGATGCACCAAGCGATAAATCCCGGGGGGTGGGGGGCAG
>JAWRKM010000067.1:0-2738 GCA_040306945.1 Anaerohalosphaeraceae bacterium | reverse complement strand
CCGATTTTCTATCCGGTTGTTCAGAATCTCGGTTATCATCCCATCTGGTTTGGCGTGGTGATTGTGCTGGTCACGCAGATGGGGGCAATTACCCCGCCGGTAGGGGTGTGTGTCTATGTCGTCAGCGGGATGGAGCGGGATATTCCGCTGCAGACGATTTTCAGAGGGGCCTTGCCGTTTTTACTGACGCTGGTGATTGCTACGGCCTTAATGATGCTGTTTCCCCAGATTATTATCTGGCTGCCGGAGTGGTTCAACCAGATATCCTCTGTATGAGTGTTCCTGGAGCCATCACGATGAGCGAATTACTGGACCTGAAAACGCCGTTTAAACGCATTCTGTTCTGTACGGATTTTTCCGAAAATTCGGATTTTGCGTTTGAATATGCCCTCTGGCTGACGATGCGGAATCCGGGATGCCAGCTGACGCTGCTGCATGTGGTTCCCGAATCCGATGCCCAGTTCTGGAAGACCTATATCTATGAGGCTGAGAATGTGGACCAGAAGGCCAGACAGGATATCGATGAGCGTGTCAACCAATGGTATCGCAGCCGGATTCCCAGGGATATGGAGTTCAAGGCCGAATATCGGGTCGGCAAGGATTCACTGGAAATTCTCGAGTATGCCCAAAAACACAATATCGATCTGATTGTGCTGGGACGTCACGGGAAAAGCACCTTGCAAAAAACGTTTTTCGGCAATGTGGTCGAGAAGGTCGTCCGCAAGGCGTCCTGTTCGGTGCTGGTAGTGCCGATGGTCCGCAAAAAAAGCGAATAAGACTCAGACTCAAGCATCGTACCGGTGTGCAATGACGCCGGTGATATCATTGTTGTTGTCATAAACCATAAATACGAAAGGAAGTGGATTATGGGCTGGGCGCGCACCTTATTTTTAGGCGATGTCGGCAATCGACTCGATATTCAGGATTGTGAAGAAGACATCAAAGTTCTCAAGACATCCCTGATGGAAATGCAAAGCGATTCGCAATCCCAGGATGAAGAGCTTTCGAAACTTCGCCGTGAAAGCGATCAACTCAAGCTCTATCTGGCGGCCATGATTCGTCTGCTGACGGCCAGAAATATTCTGACCGTTGAGCAGCTCCGGAAGATGGTTGATCTTATTGATTCGGAAGATGGAGCGATGGATGGTAAAATGCATGAAGATATTGTGTAATCCAACAGGAATTCTGCGGGAGATGAAGGCATGGTTCAAAACAGGTTTGCGTTAGTCTATATGATAGCGATGAGTTCTTTAGCGGGGTTATCGTGTACCGGGTGTGCGGCGATGTCGGATTCCATATCCAGCCCGGATGGCAAAATTCAGGTGGCGTTCAGTCTGACCGATGATGGAAAGCCGCTTTATGCGGTCCGAATGGACAACAAAGAGGTGCTCAAACCTTCGCCGCTGGGTCTGGTTCGCAATGACCAATCGTTTGCTGAAAAACTGACTCTTGCCGATGTCTCAAGAATCGAGACCGTCAGGGATCAGTATGATATGCTTGTGGGCAAAAAGAAACATTGCCTCTATCAGGCCAATCGCAAGGTTTTTACCCTGAAAAATCCCCAGGGCGGAATGATGCAGGTTATCTTTCAGGTTTCCAACGATGGTGTTGCATTCCGCTATGCATTTCCGGATAAATCCGACAAGACCTGTAGTGTAACACGGGAACTGACGGGCTTTGCCTTCGCCCCGGAAACCGTATCCTGGCTTCACCCGATGCAGCCCGGCCAGTCTGGCTGGTCACGCACCCAGCCATCCTATGAAGAACACTATGTCATTGAGCAGCCGGTCGGAAAACCGTCTCCCTTGGGAGAAGGCTGGTCTTTCCCTGCTCTGTTTAAAACACCGGACAATGTCTGGATTCTTCTGTGTGATACCGATGTCGATGGGCAATATTGCGCCACGCGGCTGGCCCATGATGCCACCGGCGGGATATATCATATCGCCTTTCCGCACCCTAAAGAACATCGCGGCGAACAGGACTCCGTCAGTCCTGAAATTCAACTGCCGTTTGTCTCTCCCTGGCGGGTGTTGATTATGGGGCAAACGCTGGGTCCGGTTGTCGAGTCCACCCTGATGACCGATGTTGCCTCGCCGTCAAAACTAAGCGAAGCCAATTTTGTCAAGCCCGGCAAGGCTGCCTGGCATTGGCTGCGATACAGCGATGAAAGTTCCACGCTGCCGGTGGCCGAACAGTTCCTCGATTTTGCTGCCCAAATGAAATGGGAGTATATTCTTATCGATGCAAACTGGGATACCAACATCGGTTATGAAAAGATGACTGAGTTTGTCCAAAAGGCCAAAGCGAACAATGTGGATGTGATCCTGTGGTATAACTCCAATGGGCAATGGAATGATGCCCCAATGTCGCCCAAAAACAGGATGCACGAAAAATCGGTCCGTCGGGAGGAATTTGCCCGGCTGCAAAAAATGGGCGTAAAAGGAGTGAAGGTGGATTTCTTCGGCGGCGACAAACAGGCCACCATGCAGCTTTATTTGGATCTGTTCAAGGATGCCGCCGATTTCGGGATTATGGTCAACTGTCACGGAGCGACGATTCCTCGCGGCTGGCAAAGGACGTATCCCAACCTGGTCTCCATGGAGGCGGTCAAAGGGATGGAGTATTGTACCTTCGACCAGCGGAATGCCGACCTTCAGGCTCAACATTGTACCGTGCTGCCGTTCACCCGAAATGCGATAGGGTCGATGGATTTTACTCCAATTGTCTTCAATCCCCGA